>JAJZPQ010000033.1 GCA_021811085.1 Pseudomonadota bacterium
CAACCCCCAAAACCGGCATAAATATGCCTGAAATTCAAAAACCAAAATCACATCCGGCTTGCGCTCGCTTGCCACTTACAAAACTCTTCACCGCCGGGTTTCTGCGGAAATGCGACACCGTTAACACGTTTCCCTAGATCAATCTTCATCTTCTTGTCGGCAGCAGCTGCAATGCGGTTGCCTCCTATCATGACCGCCGCGGCGATGAGTATCATTATCGTAAAGCAGTACCTGGTGAGTAGCGTTGCACAAACCGAACAGGCAGCCTTTGATCATCGTCATAATCGACCCGAAAACTCCCGCGCGCCGGCGGAGCAGGATAGAGCACAGAAGGCGCAAGCGCGAGCCGCGCAGCCGCCGACGCGATCCAAGTTCGTGAGCGAGTTCGCCTTGCGGATCAATCCCGCCCAAGCAGCCTTGGCACACAAGGCGTACGAGGTCGATCCGCTCGTATGTCCGTACCTGGCCGGTTGTTCACCCTGACACCCGCCGCCTACTGAAATTCCGGGCAAGGTCCGCTTTTCAATAACGCCAGATCACACTCGGGGTCGTGAGTGAGCCCTCGTCCAAAACGGAAGCAGACATTGAGGCCATCTTGGTAGCGTAATGACCGCGAACGGTCGCAGCGGCCGAATTGCGGACCTTAATGACGATGTGGCTGACAGCCTACAGCGGGTCGATTCCGGTCATTTGGTTTTACGTGCGGTCGAATCTCCGGTATTGAATCGCTTCCGCTACATGGATAGCAGAGACGCATTCCACGCCCGCAAGATCCGCAATCGTGCGCGCAACCTTGAGAATGCGATGATAGGCGCGCGCTGATAATCCTAACCTGCTGATCGCTTGCAGCAGCAGCGTTGCGCCTTTTTCATCGGGTGCGCAGTAACTGTCGATCTCGCGCGTGGTGAGGCGCGCATTTTCTTTTCCTTGACGTGTGATCATTCTGGCGCGGGCTTGTTCCACGCGCGCGCGAACTACGCTGGATGATTCACCGCTGCTCACGCGCGATAAATCTTCCGCTAGGACCGCGGGTACTTCGATGTGAATATCGATGCGATCCATGAGGGGCCCGGAGATTTTGCTGCGATAGCGGAGAACCTGGTCAGGCGTGCAGCGACAACGCCCACTATAGTGGCCCAGATATCCGCACATGCAGGGACGCGTTGCTCTTTTGCAATTCGGGCCCATCACTCTTAAGGCACTGAAACCAAAGGGAACTAATTTTGAGCCACAGACCTTGGGAGAGCACGTCAGGAAGCGGCGGCTGGAATTGAGGCTGACCCAGAAGCAGGCAGCCGAGCGGCTAGGCGTCAAACCCTGGACGGTCCTGAACTGGGAGAAAGACCACACCGAGCCGCCGATCGAGTCCATACCCGCCATTCTACAGTTCTTGGGCTACGAGCCATTCCCGGAATCTAAAACATTGCCTGAGCGCATGCTGGCTAGGCGCCGTGCAATCGGCTGGTCAATCAAGGAAGCTGCCCGGCAGCTTGGGGTAGATGAGGGGACATGGGGAGTTTGGGAGCGGGGCGCAACGGCTCCAAAGGGGCAACACCTGATGCTGCTCAACGCACTCATCTCGTAGATATTTCAAAAGATCGAAGCGCGCTGCGAACTGGGTAGTACGGCGCAAACCGAGACGCGATATGCCATCACTTCACTTGCGCCGAATGCGGGCGAGATTCCCCGCGCGACCAGACTGCATTGGGGGTATCGAGAACGGGTTCCATAGTTGTCTGAATGTTGCGTTCCGCTAAGACGCTCCTGCCATTTGGTTGTGCACTGCCGTAGCCAATTTCGCATTGATGCGAAGCTTCGCGTTGAACTTGTTCAGCATGGGTAGAAACAGCGTCAAGAGTCTGCGCTAAGAAGCGCAAAGCCGCCGGTTGGAACCGCAACTATGTTGTGGAGCCGCGCCCCTTGCGGCTACTAAAGGAAATCTACCGCCACAGCCCTGGAGGTTCAAATACATAGCGTAGCGTTGACATTAATCAAAAAGTATCGCTATAATTTCTCTACGTTAGAGCCGCTGTCAGATTTCTCCGGCGGTTAGCGTCACTACGTCGTGACGTGCGCTCCACACATCACCCGGGTTTTTCACGGACCGGGTACGGCAAAAAGGCCTTTCCCGCCTCTCAGGCGCGAAGGGCTTTTTTTTTGGTCTCGTTTTTTGCGTTGTGCTTTTGACGTTGGGCAGTCCTAAATCTGGCCGGTGATTGTGGACGGAGAAGGTAGGCTAACGGGTTTTGTATGGGTACTTTCAGGATCAACTCAACTATTGGGGGGAAACATGCGAGTAAGCAATTGGGGAAAAGCAAGGGCGGCGAGCCTGATGCTGGCTATGTTTGGAATCGCGATGGCTATGCCGGCGGCTCAAGCGGCAGATCCAATCAAGCTTGGTTTGCTTGAAGACGCATCGGGCAACTTTGCCATAGCCGTGATTCCTAAGATACATGCCGTGGAGTTGGCCGTAGGTGAGATTAATGCCAAGGGCGGAATTCTTGGACGTCAGATAAAGATCGTTGCCTATGACACACAATCGGATAACACTCGCTTTCAGGAGTTCGCGCGGCGAGTGATTCAACAGGACAAGGCGGATGTAGTTTTCGGCGCATTTTCCAGCGCGTCGCGCGAGGCCATTCGCCCGATCATGGATCGCTACCATCAGCTGTATTTCTACAACAACCAGTATGAAGGTGGCGTGTGCGACTCAAACACTTTTGTTACTGGTGCAGTACCAGAACAGCAGTTTTCTACACTTATTCCGTGGATGATGGAGAAGTATGGAAAGCGCGTCTACACGATTGCGGCAGATTACAATTTTGGCCAAATCTCCGCCGAATGGGTGCGCAACATCGTGAAGGAGAAAGGTGGCACGATGGTTGGGGAGGAATTTATCCCACTAAGCGTGTCGCAGTTTAGCCAAACGATTCAAAACATACAAAAGGCCAAGCCGGACTTCGTAGTCACGCTGCTTGTGGGTGCAAATCAAGCATCCTACTATGAGCAGCAAGCTTCCGCTAACCTCAATATCCCGATGGCAAGCTCGGTCAACGTCGGGCAGGCCTATGAGCATCGCCGATTCAAGGCGCCCGCGCTCAAGGACATGTACGTGACCGCTAACTACGTCGAGGAAGTCAATTCTCCGGAAAGCAATGACTTCAAGAAGCGCTTCCATGCCAAGTTCCCGAACGAGCCTTATATCAATCAGGAAGCGGCTAATTCATACGATGCGGTCTACCTTTACAAAGCGGCGGTTGAGAAGGCCGGTACGACAGACCAGAAGAAAGTAGCCGCGGCGCTGCGCAGCGGGAGTATCTGCACAAATGGACCGTCCGGGAAGGTGTGCATTGATCCGAAGAGCCAGCACCTTAGCCACACAATCTACTTGGTGCACGTCAAGGCTGACCACTCCGTGGATATCCCGAAGGTATGGAATGATATCAAACCCTACTGGCTGGGATCGGTTGGTTGCGATCTATCCAAGAAATCTGATCATAGCCAGTACACGCCAAGCCATCTTCCGAAAAAGTAGTTTCTTGTGTGCCGCGGGTCGGCAGAAACAGCTGACCCGCGTAATTTGCCATTTGCGGGGACGTGAATTCCTGTTGGATCGGATAGGTCAAGAATGGATTTCTTATACTATGCTTACGCTGCTTTTTATCAGTTCGCCGACGCGTTCTCGTTCCTCGTTCTGAGCGGCATCGGACTTGCCGTCATCTTCGGGATGATGGGCGTAATCAACCTAGCGCACGGTGAATTCATCATGTGCGGCGCCTATGTGACGGTTCTCAGTGCGCGCGCGGGGCTGCCATTGCCGTTCGCAATGGTATGCGGGACGCTGTCGTCCGGGTTAGTGGGTCTTGTCTTGGAGCGTTTAATCATCCGCCGCCTTTATCAGCGGTTGTTTGATTCCATAGTCGCAACCTGGGCAATAAGCATCATCGCAACGCAAGGCATGTTGATCGTCGCCGGGCCATCGCTCGAAGGGATCAAGACGCCTTTTGGGAGTTTTGAGCTTGGCGGCATATCGTTCTCTGTGTACCGGGCAATGTTACCGGCGGTCGCGCTTCTACTGCTCGGGGCCTTGTACTGGCTATTTGTCCGCACCCGGTTTGGTATCCATTCGCGAGCGGCTATGCAAGACGCGGACATGGCAAAGGCGCTGGGCGTAAGCACCAACGCAATCTATAGTAAAACGTTTGGCCTCGGGGCTGCGCTGGCCGGACTGACCGGCGCTCTCTATGCGCCCACGATGACCGCCGTTCCCACCATGGGGTCTGCATTCATCGTTCAATCCTTTGTTACAGTGGTCGTGAGCGGTGCTGACGTGATGCTTGGTCTCGCGCCTTCTGCAGCCGCCCTGGGTTTGATACAGGCCTTGTTGACCGGATTTCACGGACAATTGATTGGACAGATCGGCCTCTTGGTGACGGTGATCTTGGTCGTCCGGATCATGCCTACCGGAATAAGCGGATTCTTTCTTCGCGGGTCGGGAAGCAAGTAAAGAGATCTCGGATGAGAAAGATGCTTCCCAACCTCAGTGGTCCGCAAACCCTTGGCAAAGGGCCGTTGTTCTGGGTCTTGTTTTTCGCGGCGGTGATCGCGGCGGCCGGTGTGCCACTGTTCGCGAGTTCTTTTGCTGTGTCGAACTTTTCCTACTTCCTGGTCTGGACCTTCATGGCGATGGGGCTCTCTCTCATGTGGGGGTATGCCGGGATTCTCAGTTTCGGTCAGACCGCGTTTTTTGGATTGGCCGGATACGCATATGGCGTTATCAGCATCAATTGGGGGGATGCCCACGGACTTACATGGGCTGCGCTTCTTGCGTCGTTGACACTGCCCGTCATTCTCGCCAGCGTACTCGGATACCTCATTTTCTACGGCGGTATTCGAGAAGTCTTCGTGGGTATCGTGACGCTATCGGTTACTCTGGTGTTTGAAACTTTCATGGCCCAGACGGCCGGGCCTGAATGGACGATCGGTGAGGCCAGACTAAATGGTTTCAATGGTATGTCGGGGATGCCGGCGTTGACGATCAATTTTCACTCGGGCGACTTAATCTTCGACGGATCGCCGTTCTACTGGCTACTGCTTGCCTTGGTCGTATTGGCATATCTTGGTCTGCGCGTGTTAGTGAACTCGCGGTTCGGCAACGTGTTGGTAGCGATTCGCGAAAATCCGGAGCGCGCCGAAATGCTAGGCTACAATATTCGCTTCTACCAGCTGATCGTGTTCACCATCGGTGGATTTTTCGCGGGATTGAGCGGGGCGTTCTATACGCTTTGGGGTTCGTACATCACCCCTTCCTCGATGGGCCTGAATGCGGCAGCCCTCCCAATAATTTGGGTAGCCGCCGGTGGCCGTACGGATATTACGGCTGTCCTGGTTTCCACTATCGCGCTGACTTGGGTGTCCCAGCAGCTCGCCATCTACGGCAGCCAGTACGCGCTCGTACTGATGGGTATAGTGCTTCTCCTTGTGGTGTTGTTTGCGCCGAACGGTTTTGTAGTGAGCGTCTGGCGTAGTCTGTCCAAAAGATCATTCGTTCGCGAGGCAGCTGATCCGGTTCGGAAGTTCACCTCTGCTGCTGACTAAGACATGGCAACGATTCTAGAAACACGTGGGTTAAGCAAATACTTTGGTGGGCTGCACGCTATCGACGGAGTTGATCTGGCAGTTGGCGAGGGAGAATTGCGTTGCGTTATTGGGCCAAATGGCGCGGGAAAAAGCACATTATTCAAGCTTCTCGTTGGTACTTATGCACCTTCTGCGGGCCAAATCCTATTTCGCGATCAAGAAATCTCCACATTTAAGCCTTACCAAAGAGTCCGAAGAGGTCTCAGCATAAAATTTCAAGTTCCTGGCATTTTCCTGCAGCTTCCAGCTGAGCAAAATATTCGAATAGGCCTGCAGCGAGGGTATGCCGACGGTCCGCTTGAAACCGAGCTTGAACGCTTGCTTCAACTGATCGATTTACAGTCGCGGCGCAGAGAGCTAGCTGGCAACTTGTCGCATGGTCAACAGCAGTGGCTTGAAATTGGTATGGCGCTGGCGACAAAGCCGACCGTCCTGCTGTTGGATGAGCCAACTGCCGGGATGTCTCCGGAGGAAACCTTCAAGACGGGAGAATTGGTAAAAGGGCTAAATGCGGAAGGCATGACCATCGTGGTGATCGAGCACGATATGACGTTTATCCGCCAGATCGCGCAACGAGTGACGGTTTTACACTTTGGCAAGATATTTGACGAAGGCAGCATTGACGACATCACCCAAAACGAAGACGTGGTTCGTATTTATCTCGGGAAGGCATAATGAGCGAACCAATACTGGAGGTGTCTGGTCTGCGCGCCGGATATGGCGGAACGCCAATTCTGCAGGGCGTCGACTGCTCCGTGCAAAGAGGTGAAATCGTCGCCATCATCGGACGTAACGGAGTCGGCAAGACGACATTGCTGAAAACGCTCATCGGATTGCTCCCCGTTACGGGTGGTTCGATTCGCTTCCAGGAGAGCGATATCACAAAGGTGGAAGCCAACCATCGCGCTCATATGGGGATCGGCTACATTCCGCAAGGCAGAGGAATTTTCCCAAGACTTACGGTCCAAGAGAATCTTTTGATGGGGGAACTCATCAACACGAAGAGTCAGCAGAAGCTCCATTCGCTTGTCGAGCGCTATTTCCCGATTCTTACGAGGCGAAGGTACCAAAAAGCCGGAACGATGAGTGGCGGCGAACAACAGCAGCTCGCGATCGGCAGGGCGCTGGTCGGAAATCCGGAGATGATCTTATTGGATGAGCCATCGGAAGGCATTCAGCCGTCCATAGTCCACGAGATCGCCCACAATATGCAGCGACTCAACGCTGAGATCGGTTTGACGATACTCTTTGTCGAGCAGAATATCGATATGATCAGATCCATGGCGCAACGCTGCTACGTCATGGATAAAGGCAAGATCGTTGACCAGGTGTACCCGAAAGATCTCGCAGACGAAGCGGTGGTAAGAAAATACCTGGCCATATAGAATTGTTCGCGGTTGCCAGAAGCCATCAAGCTAGAAGTAACTGAGTTGGTAGATTGCAATTGCAGAATCTGGCGTGGCTGCTGTGTGGATCGCCGGCACATTAGGCCGACGAGTTTGGTACGAAGGTAAGAGATCGGGCGTTTACTATGGCTGGAATGGTTACGGGTATTCGAAGTCGACCTGAAGTGGGGGTCGGGTTGCTATTTTCTACCACGGGCACGTATCGGACCATCGGCACGGCGATGCTGTCCGGTGCCTTGTTGGCGATTGAGGAAATTGCAGCCGATGCCAGTTTCGATTTCAAACTGGCTCCCGTCATTGAGAACCCGGGCGGTTCTGTGCCGTATTACTACGCATGTTGCGAGACGCTTCTTCGGAGGCGCGGCGTCTCGCATGTGATCGGCTGCTATACATCTTCAAGTCGGAAGGAAGTCATCCCGTTCTTCGAGCGATGCGATGCGCTGCTGTGGTATCCCTCTCACTATGAGGGGTTCGAATGTAGCGATAACGTCATATACGTGGGAGCATCGCCCAATCAACACATTGCGCCTCTTGCGGGATATCTCATGTCGGCATATGGCCGACGGGGATATTGCGTTGGTTCGAACTATATCTGGCCCTGGGAAAGCACGCGAATCATGCGACAGATACTCGAAGCCAATGGCGGTACCGTTGTAGCCGAACGGTATTTGCCGCTAGGTGTGAAAGACGTAAAACACATAATCGATGAAATCGCCGAACTTGAGCCTGACTTCATCTACAACTCGTTAATTGGCGAATCGTGTTACGCATTTATCGAAGCATTTAGCGCAGCTTCAGCGCGCCGCGGGAGCGGTGGTGCGCGGCTGCCGATAATCGGTAGTTGCACGCTGTCGGAGCCGGAACTCCTGGCCCTCAGACCGGAAGCGAGAGGCGGTCACATTTCTTCGTCAGTGTACTTTCAGACCATTGATAGCGCCGAAAATCATCGATTCATCCGCCGCTACAGGAAGCGTTTCGGCAGCTCTGCCGTAGCCTCTGCCGATGCGGAGGCCTCATACGTTGCAGTTCTGCTGTTGGCCCACGCAATTCGAAGGGCCGGATCAACCGGGATCGAGGCGGTGCGCAGCGTGGCTCATGAATTCACACTGGAGGCACCCCAAGGCGCCGTACACGTAGATAGTGAAAATAACCATTGCCACCTGACGCCCCGTCTCGGTCGATCCACCGAGAAAGGGGATTTCGAGATTCTATATACCGCTGACGGCCCTCTGCGACCAGATCCCTACCTCGTATGGTTTGATCCGATCCGAGACACCAGAAACTGGAGCGCAATCGGCCACGATCGATCGTACTGCCAGTGGATCGAGACCCAGGAGATGCACAGATGAACAGCAATGCATTTTCCAGCTTCAGGGGGCAAACGGCGCTTATCCTGCACGACGCCGATCGTGACCAGCGGGCTCTTGTTGCCCAATTGAGCCGATTAGGTTTGATTATTGAGCAACGATGTCCGATGGGCCGCCACGAGTGGCCGCAGGTCGACATCTGTTTCTTCGATGCTGACCGCTGCCGGAATCACACATTTCCGTGGACCAAGGGAGAGCCGCGGGTGCCGCTGATCGCAATAATGGGCTCTGAGACGCCTGAGCGCATTCAGTGGAGCTTGTCCCATGGTACCTCGGCCTTTCTGGTTAAGCCGATTCGTTCGAGTGGGACGTATTTAGCCCTCGTGACGGCTATACAGAGCTTTGCTCAACGTCGATCTCTTCTCGCTGATATGCGAGAACTCCAAGAACGCGTGCGAGCAAGACGGTTGCTGTTCAAGGCGTTGCTAAAGTTGATGATCAGCTCCAATCTGACCGATGACGAGGCATTCGAGAAGTTACGTTTGGAAAGCATGCGTTGCCAAGTGTCAATGGAGGAACTGTGCCTTACTTATTTGCGAGACGAGATTTCCAGCTACCACAGCTCCGCCCTGGGTCAGGCCGGTACCTCGATGGGTCGATCGAGCAAGGTAACTTTGCTCGCTTCTCGTCGTCCGGGTAATTACTCAAGAAGCAAGAAGGTAGCGTCGTGAAATTGGGTGTTGCCGACACCCGATTACACGACCAGAAGAGAGTTTACGCGCGCGGATTGGGCGCAATAGGCAAGCCGCACAAATGACCGATAAGGAGCATAAACATGACTTGGTTAGATAGCTCGATAATGCATACGCGCGGTATGGCGCGCGGAAAGCAAGGAACAACCCATGAATTGACCGAGGCCAAGCAAGGGAAATATCACTACACCATGGGCCCTTACTCTGCACCCGTGTTGCACATTCGTCCGGGCGATCGAGTTGTTGTCGAGACCCGTGACGCCTTCGAAGGAGCAATAAAGACTGAGCGGGACCTGCCCAGCCAGAAACTTGAAATGCCCTTCCTCAATCCACAGAACGGGCCGATCATGATTGAAGGTGCGGAAAAAGGCGATGTGGTCGCCGTTCATATTGAGAAGATGACGCCGCGGGGACCGCAGCCGCTAGGCACGTGCTGCATGATCCAGGAGTTCGGTGCGCTCACAGGCACCTACTATACAGCGACCTTGAATCAACCATTACCCGAAATCGTTCGGAAAATTAGGCTTGACGAAGAAAACGTCTATTGGAGCGATCGCGTCACCCTGCCGTACAAGCCCCATATTGGCACGCTGAGTTTGTCGCCTGAGATCGATTCCATTAATTCGCTTACTCCCGACAATCACGGAGGCAACATGGACTTGCCGGACATGGGGCCGGCTAGCATCACTTACCTTCCGGTTCGGTCTCCTGGCGGGCGACTGTTTATCGGCGATGCTCATGCCTGCCAGGGAGATGGTGAAGTGTGCGGAGTCGCGGTGGAATACCCGACCACCACCACAATTACAGTAGACCTCATTAAGGGATGGTCGATAGAGTGGCCGCGCCTGGAAACCGACGAATTTATCATGGCGATTGGTAGCGCTAGGCCGCTCGAAGACGCAACACGGATTGCCTACCGCGAACTTGTGCGCTGGATGGCGAAGGACTATGGATTCGACCAATGGGACGCGTATATGATGCTTAGTCAGTGCGGAAAAGTTAGGCTGGGAAATTTTGTTGATCCCAAGTACACAGTCGGAGCCTCAATTCGTAAGCACTATCTTCGCAACAAATAGCGCCGCTGGAAATCAACGCGTTTTTCGCCGGGCGCGTCGTTGCCTGAAACGGTGCTTGGAAAGATCACACCAACCCGCAACTGGAGAGCGGACATGGATATCGGACTCAAAGGGAAGCGCGCCGTCGTCACCGGTGGCAGTAAGGGAATCGGCCGCGCCATAGCAGAAGGATTCGCCGCGGAAGGAGCCAACGTATCGATCTGTGCGCGTAAGGCCGACGAGGTGGCCGCGGTAGTCGCCTCGTTAAAGGCAAAAGGCGTCAACGCGTTTGGCCGAGCCTTCGACGTGGCCGATGCGGCTGCGTTGACCGCGTGGATATTGGCGACCGCCGACGAGTTGGGCGGCATCGACGCGCTGGTATGCAACGTCAGCGCGCTTGCCGTTGGCGATTCGCCCGAGACCTGGGAAAAATCCTTTCGCACCGACATGATGCACACCGTCAATGCCGTGGCGGCGGCAGTTCCGTTTCTGGAAAAATCGACAGCCGGATCCATCGTTCTGATTTCAAGCGTCTCAGGATTCGAGGTGGATTTCGCAGCAGGCTCTTACGGCGCGATGAAGGCCGCACTGATCCATTACGCCAAGGGATTGAGCCGGCAGCTCGTCGGCAAGGGAATCCGGGTGAACTGCGTCTCTCCGGGCAATACCTATTTCGACGGCGGGATTTGGCAAACCATCGAGAAGAACATGCCGGATCTCTTCAGTTCAACGCTCAAAGTAAATCCGACCGGAAAGTTCGGCACACCTGCCGAGGTCGCGAATGGCGTCGTATTCATCTCGAGCCCGGCCGCCAGCCGGATTTCCGGGACTAACCTGGTGATCGATGGCGCCCTCACGGTCGCTGTCTAGGAGATAGAGCCATGAGCGGACCTGGCCGTCACACAATCTACAACGTGCCGATTTTGCCGCGTGAGATAACTATAGGGCACCAAAACGCCGATTTTTGTGGTGAAGTCGATTCTCGACGCGGTGATTAAGAGTCAATCAGCAAGCTATAAGGAGGGATAGAAATATGGTGCAGGCGAAAGGACGTCACGAGAGCGAGCTCAAGGTAGCATGTATTCAAATGGAGCCGATTATTGGCGAGAAGGCGGCAAACCTGAAAAGCAGCATTGCCATGATTGCGGCGGCGGCCAAGAAGGGCGCAAAGTTAATCGTTCTTCCGGAATTGGCCAATACAGGTTACGTGTTTGAGACCCGGGAGGAGGCGTTTTCCCTTGCCGAACCTGTACCCGGTGGACCAACCTGTGACGCATGGATTCAAATTGCGGCACAGCACGGGGTCTACCTCGTGGCCGGCATCACCGAGCGCGACGGCGATGCCTTGTACAACGCGTCTGTAGTGATCGGCCCAAATGGTTACATTGGCACCTTCCGAAAGGTGCACTTGTGGAACGAAGAAAACCTGTTCTTTGAGCCGGGAAATCTAGGCTTCCCAGTGTTTCATACGCCAATAGGTCGAATTGGCACGTTCATTTGCTACGACGGATGGTTCCCGGAAAGTTATCGCCTGTGCGCACTGCAGGGCGCGGACATTATCTGCGTTCCGACCAACTGGGTGCCAATCCCGGGACAGGATCCTAAGCGCGAAGCGATGGCCAATATCCTGTGTATGGCGGCGGCTCACTCCAATTCCGTGTTCATCGCAGCGGCTGATCGCGTGGGCACCGAGCGCGGCCAGTTGTTTAACGGCCAGAGTCTTATCGTCAGCTACACGGGTTGGCCTATCGGGGGGCCAGCAAGCCCAACGAAGGAGGAGATCATTTACGCGAACGTGAACCTCGCCGACGCACGTCGGAAGCGTAATTGGAATGAATACAATCAGGTGCTGCGGGACCGCCGCACGGATGTGTACTCGGAGATGCTTGGTTCGAAGATAGAACCAGGGTGGTACTGAACCCGAGTTGAGGTGTGAATTTTCACTGACACTGTTTTGGCTAAGGAGATCTTCGATGAGCGATAACGAAAAGGGTAAAGGAGTGAACAAGGGTCGACGCGAAGCGCTGGGAATGCTTGGCGCGGGGGCGGGTGCGGCAGTTGCCAGTATGGTTGCGCCGGCCCTGATTCGTAGCGCGTACGCTGCGGATCCGATTAGAATCGGAGTGATCTCTCCACTTACCGGCGCCTGGACTGTGTACGGTAAGGCCCATATCTCGGGGTTTGAACTGGCGGTCGAAGAAATAAATGCAGCGGGTGGTGTGCTAGGTCGCAAGTTGGAAATCGTGATCGGCGATTCTAAGACGGAACCGCGTATCGTCGTGGAGCAGGCCAACCGGCTCATTCGTCAGGAAAAGGTTGACTTCCTCGCGGGCACGTTCAGCAGTGCTGAGCGCAATGCCGCCGGGCCGGTGGTAACTCAGGCCAATAAGATTCTGCTTTACCCGACCTTCTACGAAGGCCAGGAAAGTGAATACTACCCGGGCGTTTGCAATAAAAACATCTTCATGTTTGGTCCAGAGCCAACCCAGCAGGTATGGCCGCACATGGAGTACATGATGAAGAAGTACGGCAAGAAGTTCTTCATGATCGGTTCGGACTACGCATGGCCGCGCGTGACGAACAAGGTTACCAAGCAGAAGCTAACCCAACTTGGCGGCAGTGTGGTGGGGGAGGTATACATCCCGTTCAACACGCCACAATATGAATCGGTACTGCGCGACATCCGTTCCTCAGGCGCCAATATTATTTTCCACTCGTTGACCGGGAGCGACACGGTCAATTTCCGCCGCCAGTTTGTTGCCGCCGGGATGAACAAGGATTTCATCCTATGGACGGTGGACGACGAAGAAGTGGTCACCTCGGGTCTCGGTCCGGATGTGTCGGCAGGGACGTACGTTAGTTTTGACTACTTCATGACCATCAAGCACCCGAATAACGTCGATTTTCTCAAGCGTTTCCGGGCCAAATTTGGCAAGGATGCACTGATGAATACGGTGGGCGTGGCAATGTATAACGCCGCGCATATGGCCGCTCTTGCCATCAAGAAGGCTGGTTCCGTGGAGACCGACAAGCTGCGAGCAGCGCTAAAAGGTATCAGTTATGATCGAGCGCCGCAGGGGCCTGTGGTGATGCGCACCGAGGATAACCAGATCGTGGTGCCGTCGTATTTAATGAAGGTGCGCAAGGGTTGGACCAACGTGACCGACATGTTCGAGGAAGTGCAATCATTTAAGGCTGTGCAACCGCTGGCCGCACGCTGCAAACTGCCGCTATAGTCGTGGTATTTGGCTAATCGTATTATTCGTACCTGCGGCGCTGCCGCGCCGTAGGTCGCGTATCTACTGGAGATCTTCACTTTGAGCGCTGCATTAAGCGTCGTTGTTGATGCAACGCTAATAACCTTGGTGCTCGCATTGGCCGCGTTTGGGCTCGCCATCATTTTTGGCCTGGTAGGGGTCATCAATATGGGCCACGGCGCCATGCTTACGCTTGGGGCTTACCTGATGTGGGCGGCGACAAGAATGGATGTTCCCTTTGTGCTCGCGGCCCTTATCTCGGCGCTGGGGGTCGGCCTAGTTGGTCTGCTGCTTGAGCACGTCGTAATTCGGCACTTCTATGGCGAACCCCTCGAGACGCTACTGCTCACATGGGGCTTCTTTCTGATCACGACTGAAATAATTAAAATCGTGTTTGGCACGGACCTTAGGGAAGTGGTCAATCCGCTGCCCGGTAGTTTTGACCTCGGAACGATAAGATTCCCCGCGTATCGCAGCTTGGTTGCGCTGTTTGCCATCGTCCTGATGGTTGCGGCGGCATTGGTCTTCTATAAAACAAGAATCGGCATCCGAATCCGCGCTTTGATGCAAAACTCCGAAGTGGCGAGTCTGCTCGGTCTCAACATCCAGCTCACCTACAAGATTGTATTCGTCTCCGGTTCGTTCATGGCAGGCTTGGCAGGCGCGCTTATCAGTCCAATGTTGAGCGTGGATCCGTATATTGGCAATATTTTCCTGGTGCGCTCATTTTTCGCCGTCACTGTGGGCGGCGTCGGGCAGATTCTCGGAGGCACACTCGCCGGCAGTTTTCTGGTCGGAGGAATGGAGACCGTTTTTGCGTTGGTATCTAGCCAAGTTGTGGCGCAGACGATCGTATTCGCGTTCGCTATCGTAATTTTGCGCTTCCGTCCACAAGGCGTAGTGACCAGCCGATGATTGAAGCGAAGGATACGGGGGTCCTCGCGGGTTTTCCGCCGCGGGTACGGCGGGTGCGGGAGCCGGTGGTCGCGCTCTGGGTATTCGCAATTCTAGCGCTGTTGCCACTCATGTCCTCTGGCTACGTCATCTATATTCTTCCTCAGTACATGTTGTTCGGTGTGCTGGCGATGTCTCTTGCGCTGCTATGGGGCTTCTGCGGCATGCTGAGCTTCGGGCAGGCCGGATTCTTCGCCCTAGGCGCCTATATCATGGGTTTATGCCTGCAGCACGCAGGTACCTTGGGTGTGAATGCCGCCTATCTCGCATTGCTCGCCAGCGCAATGGCCGGCGCGGTGATCGCCGGCGCGGTTGGTTACTTCCTCTTCAGCGCGGGGGTGCGCGACTCGTATTTCGTGATCGTTACTCTCGCCCTGTCAATCATCGCTGAGCAGCTCGCAGTGGGGCAGTCGCAAGTCACCGGTGGCTGGAACGGCATGTTCATTCCGCGCATGCAACTTTCGTTCTGGGATTGGAGACTTCCACTCGACTCCGATGCAAGCATCTACTACTTGATCGTTGTTTTCGTTGCGGTCACATACTCTTTCTTGCGTTGGATCACTCGCGCCAAATTCGGCAAGGTCCTGGCAGGAATCCGAGAAAACGAAGATCGGATACTGTCGCTTGGTTTTAAAGTCCATTTGTATAAAACGGCGACCTTTGCCATTTCGGCTGGTCTTGCCTGCGCGGCTGGGGCACTGTATGGTACGCACGCCGCGTTCGTAGCCCCTTCTCTTGCCGGCGTTTTGTTTTCCACTGAAGTGGTAGTGTGGGTGGCCATTGCTGGACGCAACTCATTGCTGGGCGCGTTGCTGGGAGGGATCGTTGTCTCGTCCATCTCCAATGCGCTGAGCGCGATTACGCCGCAGTATTGGCAGTTGGTGCTCGGAGTGTTGTTCGTGGTGGTAGTCGCTTTCTTTCGTGGTGGCATAGCTGGCGCGGTGCATCGTTTTTCCGCGCGCCGGAGGGGTTGAGGCCATGGCTGAACTGCTCCGCGCCGAGCATCTTACCAAGCGATTCAAGGGACTTACTGCGAACGACGATGTGGGATTCAGCATTCTCGCCGGCGAAGTTCGCTGCGTGATCGGCCCTAATGGCGCCGGCAAGACTACTTTCATCAGCATGATTTCAGGGCATCTTCAGCCGAGCTCGGGCCACATCTGGTTCCGTGGTGAAGATATTACCCGGATGTCGGTAGTGGAGCGCGCACGGCGCGGGATCGCTCGCAAGTTCCAGACACCATCGGTCTTCAATCACCTTACAGTATACGAAAACGTCGAGCTTGCCGTCCTCGGCACCTCGCGTCCGAGGCATCGCCGCGATGCACGGGTGCGCGAGGTGCTCGAACTCGTGCGCCTTTCTGAACAAAGCGACAAGCCGACAGCGATGCTTTCGCACGGACAGCGACAGTGGCTGGAGGTGGGATTACTGATCGGCAACGATGCTGAGTTGATGTTGCTTGACGAGCCCACCGCCGGCATGACCGCCGAGGAAACACATTCCACGGGAGAATTGGTGCGCTCGCTCGCTCGGGATCTGCGGTTATCGGCCATCATCATCGAGCACGACATCAATTTCATTCGTAACCTCGAAGCGCCGATAACCGTCCTGCACTTGGGCCGGGTACTGGCCCAAGGAGATTACGACGAAATTGCGAGCGATGAACTGGTTCGCGATAGTTATCTGGGACATTAGATAGTGAGCGTGCGGGTCGAGAAGCTGATCGCAGGTTATGGAGACATCACTGTGCTGCGTGATATGTCGCTTCGCGTCGATCCCGGCGAGATCGTGGGTATTCTCGGGCGCAACGGCATGGGCAAAACAACCTTGATTCGCTGTCTGGCGGGCCTAATAAAACCCGATGCGGGCTCTATCGTCTTCGAGGGGCAGGATGTAACCGCATTGGAGCCGCATGAACGAGCGCGGCGCGGCTTTACGACAATTGTGCAGGGCCGCGGCATGTTCCCGCAGATGACCGTCGCCGAGAATCTGGAGATGGGGCGAATTGCCTCCGGTCGCGGCGGCAGGGACCGTCTGAGTGAAGTATTGAGTTATTTCCCGCGCCTTCAAGAGCGCATGAACCAGCAAGCGGGTACCATGAGCGGCGGAGAGCAGCAGATGCTCGCGATCGGGCGCGGGCTTATGGCGAACCCTAGGCTCATGCTGCTTGATGAGCCTTCGGATGGCATCATGCCGTCGCTTGTCACGCAAATCGCGGAAATTCTGGTGCAAATTAATCAACGCGAGAAAATGACTATCATCATTGTCGAGCAGAACGTTCCGATGGTGTTTAGGATGTCGAAACACTGCTTGATTCTAGAGAAGGGTCGAATCGTCGCCGAAGGCGACCCGAATGAACTGTCGTCCTCTAATATCATGCAAGAGTATTTGGCGATATGATAAATCTTCGAATATCGCCGGGTAATCTTCGACTCCTATTGACCCTATTTCGAGGGATTTTTCTTGAACCTTCGATGAACGGGAAAGCCCTTCAACGCGCGTAGCACGAACAGGATGCGAAACGCATCCGGCGGCTGGTCGATCTTGACCTCGAGCAGGCGCATCCGTACCGGAAACAGAGTAGGCCGATTCCGGTTGTTCTGGTTTAGGCGCGATCAAATCTCCGGTACTGAATCGCTTCCGCGACATGGGCAGCGGAGACGTGCCCCGCACCCGCAAGATCCGCAATCGTGCGCGCGACCTTGAGAACGCGATGATAGGCGCGCGCCGAAAGGCTCAGCCGCGCAATCGCCTGTCTGAGCAAACCCTCGGCGGCGGTCTCCGGCCGGCACCAGCGCTCGACTTCTCGCGTGCCGAGACTGCTGTTGCTCTTGCCCTGGCGCTCGATCTGCACCCGGTGCGCCGCGGCGACGCGCGCGCGCACCGCGCCGCTGGCTTCGCCCGTGCTTTGGCGCAGCAGGTCTTCCTGCGGCACAGCCGGCACCTCGATGTGGATATCGATGCGGTCCAGCAGCGGCCCGGAGACGCGGCCGCGATAGCGTGCAACCTGATCCGGCGTGCAGCGGCAGCGGCCGCTGAAATGTCCCAGGTAGCCGCAGGGGCAGGGGTTCATCGCCGCGACCAGCTGAAAGCAGGCGGGGAATTCCGCCTGGCGCGCGGCGCGCGAAATCGCAACGCGTCCGGACTCCAGCGGGCCGCGCAGCGTTTCCAGCACCCTGCGCTCGAATTCGGGCAGCTCGTCCAGAAACAGCACGCCGCGATGGGCAAGTGAAATCTCGCCCGGGCGTGGGTCGCTGCCGCCGCCGACCAGAGCGACGCTGGAGGCCGAGTGGTGCGGCGCGCGAAACGGCCGGCGCCGGAACTGCTCCAGGCGAAACCCGCCCGAACCCAGCGATTGCAGTGCCGCCGACTCCAAGGCCTCGGCATCGCTCATCGGCGGCAGCAGGCCGGGAAAGCGTGCCGCGAGCATGGACTTGCCGCTGCCGGGCGGACCCGTCATGAGCAGGCTATGCCCGCCGGCGGCCGCGATTTCCAGTGCGCGTTTGGCCTGCGCCTGGCCTTTGACATCGGCGAGGTCGGGGTAATCGGGCTGCGCTGCGGCAGCAGGCTGCGCCGCGTAAGGCCTCAGGCTCTCCCTGCGCGCGAGGTGCGCGCAGACCTCAAGCAGGGTCTGCGCCGGCAGAATGCGCGCTTCGCGCACCAGGCTCGCCTCCGCGGCGCTCGCGCGCGGCAGGACGAACGCGCGTCCGCAGCGCAGGGCGGTATAAGTCATGGCCAGCGCACCGCGGATCGGGCGCAGATCGCCGGTGAGGGAAAGCTCGCCGGCGAATTCGTATTCCTCCAGACGGTCTGCGGGGAGTTGTCCCGAGGCGGCAAGAATTCCCAGCGCGATCGGTAGGTCGAAGCGCCCGCTTTCCTTGGGCAGGTCGGCCGGGGCGAGGTTCACCGTGAGGCGGCGCGCAGGAAATTCGAAACGCGCGTTGATCAGTGCCGCGCGCACCCGGTCGCGCGCCTCTTTCACTTCGGCCTCGGGCAATCCTACGATAGTGAAACTGGGCAAGCCGCCGGACAGATGGACTTCAACCGTGACCTCGGGCGCATCCATGCCCGCAAGCGCACGGCTGTGGAGCACGGCGAGCGACATGCCGATCAGCTGTTCGGTTTGGCGACCCTGGCTTCAAGCTCGGCGACGCGCGACTCGAGCGCGCTCAGTTGTTCGCGCGAGCGCGCAAGCAGCCTCGCCTGGACATCGAATTCCTCGCGTGTAACCAAGTCCAGCCTTCCGAAAAAACTGGTCAGCAGCGCGCGCAGGTTTTTCTCGATGTCTTTCGCCGGACTTTGCGCGAGCAGCGCGCTGACCTTGCCGCTCAATTCTTCAAACAAGCGGTTTTGCTGCATGAACATCTCCTTTTCACGGTCATTGTTTCGAGTCTATCACGATGACTACAACGCGCCGGAAAGCGAATCAGCTGATCGCCCGCTAGCGGTGCAAGCTGAAAGAACGACGCACCAGGATGATGCGCCCGTCAAATTCTCTGACCAGGTATGCAATTTAACTAATTGAATTAAAGGAATTAAAAAAGCTGGCACAGGGTGTGCTAACCGGTTAGGCGTCGGGCTTTTTTTAACTTTGATAAGGGTTTTTTCCATGCGCAAACTATTACTTGCCTCAGCGGTGTCAGCCGTATTTTCCCTGCCGGTGACCGTGTTAGCTCAAACAACGCCGGTAGCCGCGCCGGCCTCGCCACACACGTTTACAGGAAACGTCGGCTTCGTCAGTCAGTACATTTTCCGCGGTCTTTCCCAGACCAATGGCGGTCCCGCGATCCAGGGGGGCTTGGATTATTCTCATGCGAGCGGCTTCTACGCCGGCACCTGGCTATCCAACATTTCCTGGTTCACGGATCAGAACGCCAACACGAAATCCGCGCCGATTTCACTAGCCTCGCCCGGCGCCACAGGCGCCCCCTACACGCCAAATAATAGCAACGCAGCCAGCCTCGAGTGGGACTTCTACGGTGGCTTTAAGAACAGTTTCGCCGGCGGCGATTGGAACTATGACGTCGGTGTCCTTCAGTATTACTACCCCGGCAAATACGATAACGTCGGCGCCTACCGCAAACCCGACACGACCGAGATCTACGGCCTGATCGGCTATAAATGGGTGTCCTTGAAGTACTCCAAGGCGATCAGCACTAACACCTTCGGCGTCAACGAATCCAAGGGAGCTAGTTATCTGGACCTTTCCGCGACGGTTCCTTTGGGCGAGAGCGGTTTCAACCTGCTGGCCCATGTCGGCAAATACGATTTTCCCGGCAACGCCAACGTTGGATACTGGGGAGCCTCTGGCTGCAACAACAATTGCTTCGACTATACCGACTACAAGCTGGGACTGACAAAAGACTACCTGGGTGCCACCTTCGGCCTCGCCTGGACGCATGCCAATACCAAGGATGCCGCTCCGGACGGCCAGACGACTGCGTACATGAACGCGTTCGGCAAGAATATCGGACGCGACCGCGTCGCCCTGTCCGTCATTAAAACATTCTGATCCATGAAGGGGAGTATCCATGAAACTCGTTACTGCAATTATCAAGCCGTTCAAGCTTGACGAGGTACGGGAGGCGCTGTCCGCCATTGGTGTGCAAGGCATCACCGTGACCGAGGTGAAGGGGTTCGGCCGGCAGAAAGGCCACACCGAGTTGTATCGCGGCGCCGAGTACGTGGTCGATTTCCTGCCCAAGGTAAAAATCGAGGCGGCCATCAAAACCGAAATGCTCGACCAGGCGATCGAAGCGATCGAAAAATCCGCCAGCACCGGCAAGATCGGCGACGGCAAGATTTTCGTGTTCGATCTGGCGCAGGTCATTCGCATACGCACCGGCGAGACCGGCGCGGAAGCACTATAGGGAGATGCATGATGAAAAAACTAATCGCTCTACTCGCGTTGTTCGGCGCCTGCAGCTTTGCGGCTCCGGTCATCGCGCAGGACAAACCGGCGGCCCCGGCGGCTGCTGCAACCGCGGCGCCGGCTGCCGTAGCGCCGGCTGCTCCGGCCGCGGCACCTGCGCCTGCAGCGCCCACCACCCCCGAGCTCGTCGATAACGGGAAAATAAACTCGGGCGACACGGCGTGGATGCTCACCTCGACCGCGCTGGTGCTGCTGATGACCATCCCCGGCCTGGCTCTGTTTTACGGCGGCATGGTGCGCAAAAAGAACGTGCTTGCCACGATCATGCAAAGCTTCGCCATCACCTGCCTGATGACTGTGATATGGGTGATCGCCGGCTACAGCCTCGCGTTCATGCCCGGATCGGAATACATCGGCGGCATGGGGCGCTTTTTCCTCTCCGGCATGACCTACATGAAGGAAGCCAACAAGGTCACGGTAAGCCACCTCGGCGTCACCATCCCCGAGTCGGTATACGTGATGTTCCAGATGACCTTTGCCATCATTACCCCGGCCCTGATCACCGGCGCCTTCGCCGATCGCATGAAATTCTCGGCCATGCTCTGGTTCATGGGCATATGGTCGCTGGTCGTCTATTCGCCGATCGCGCACATGATGTGGGAACCGACCGGCAAGTTCGCGGCCATGGGCATCCTCGACTTTGCCGGCGGCACGGTGGTGCATATCAATGCCGGTATCGCGGCGCTGGTGTGCGCCCTGGTGCTGGGCAAGCGCATCGGCTACGGCAAAGAGGCGATGGCACCGCATAACGTGGTGCTGACGGTGATCGGCGCCTCGCTGCTGTGGGTAGGCTGGTTCGGCTTCAACGCCGGTTCCGCCGTGGCCTCCGACGGCCGTGCCGGCATGGCCATGCTGGTCACGCAGTTCGCAACCGCGGCTGCGGCGATGGCGTGGATGTTCACCGAGTGGCTGACCAAGGGCAAGCCTTCGGTACTGGGCATCGCCTCGGGCGCCGTCGCGGGACTGGTGGCGATCACACCCGCCTCGGGCTTTGTCGGCCCGACCGGCGCCCTGATCATCGGCATCGCTGCGGGCGTGATCTGCTTCGTCGCTTCGACCTCGGTGAAAAAGGCGTTCGGCTACGACGACTCGCTCGACGCGTTCGGCGTGCATTGTATCGGCGGGATTGTCGGCGCACTGCTTACCGGCGTGCTCAACGTCAAGGAAATCAGCGGCGTCGACGGCAGCCTGCTGACCCAGTTCTACGGCGTCGCGACCACCCTGCTCTACAGCGGCATCATGAGCTACATCATCCTCAAGGTGATCGACATGACGATCGGGCTGCGCGTCAGCGCGGATGAGGAACGCGAAGGTCTGGACCTGGCCCTGCACGGCGAAAAAGTCGAGTAAGAGCAAGGCGACACCGGGTGCAAGCGCGGCGTTTGCACCCGATGCGCAGCCCGCGAGGGCTGAGACCAAAACGGGCACCCGCGGGTGCCCGTTTTTTATGCGGCGCGAACAGCGGCGCGCACCGCGCGCTTATGCGCGTGATGCGGGTTTGGCTGTACGCGTGAAATGGGCGGTGCGGCGCCGCATGGCAGCGAGCGCGGTACGCCCTTTCGCCGTGAGAAACGGCTCGACCAGGAGTCCGATGCCTTCGTCCACATACCGGCCCAGGCTGAATTTCGCGCGAAACGCCCAGTGTTTGAGTGCCCAGGCGTGGCAGAAATGTACGTACTGATACACCAGCAGATACTCGTTCACCGCTCGCATATGTCCTGCGGCAATGCAGTCGCGCAGGCACTGCTGCAGCAAGCGGTTGGTCCTGAGTTCTTCCTGCTTCACCAGGGCCCTGCGGTCGGCGCGCAGCGACTTGGTCGAGCGGTAGGCAAGTACGGTCGCATCGCGCAGGCCGTCGACGATGCTGCAATAGGCCCACAAGGCCATGCACAGGCGTTCGACCGGATGCTTGATGCCTTCGAGGCGCGGCGGGATTTCCTTTTCGTAGGTCTCGAGCACCAGCTTGAGCGAAAGCAGCAGGACGTCGTCCTTGTCGCCGAAATACTGGTAGATCAGGCCGGTGCTGACGCCGGCCTCGCGCGCGATCTGCGAGATGGTGGTGGTGTAATAGCCTTTGTCCGAAAACAGCTTCACCGCCGCGCGCAGGATCTGCCCGCGCCGTTCCTCCACCAGCTTGGCGTCTGTGACCACACTGGCGACATGTCCCGGTAATTTCATCGCGTACCCGCAGCAGAACGCGCCGCCGCCGCGCCGCGCCTGCGATGGCGCATCAATTGCCCTCGAACACGGGTTTTTGCTTGGCCACGAACGCGTTATAGGCGCGCGTGAAATCCTTGGTCTGCATGCAGATCGCCTGCGCCTCGGCCTCGGTCTCCAGCGCCTGCTCGATGGTCTGATTCCATTCCTGGTGCAGGCATTTCTTGGTCATCGCGTGCGCAAACATCGGGCCGTCGGCGATCTCTTTCGCCATCGCGTGCGCGCGCTCCTGCAGCTTGTCCTTGGGCACGAGCTCGTTGTAATAGCCCCAGTCATGCCCTTCCTGCGCCGACATCGCGCGTCCGGTGTAGAACAGTTCCGACGCGCGCCCCTGGCCGACGATGCGCGGCAGGATGGCACAGGCGCCCATGTCGCAGCCGGCCAGGCCGACGCGCACGAACAGGAACGCGGTCTTGCACTCCGGCGTGCCGTAACGCAGGTCGCTCGCCATGGAGATGATCGCCCCTGCTCCGGCGCAAATGCCGTCGACCGCGGAAATGATCGGCTGCGGGCAGGTGCGCATCTCCTTCACCAGGTTTCCGGTCATGCGCGTGAACGCGATCAGCCCGGTCATGTCCATTTTGGTCAGGGGGCCGATGATTTCATGCACGTCGCCGCCCGAGCAGAAATTGCCGCCCTCGCCGGTGAACACCACGGCGCGCACGTCTTCGGCGTACTGCAGCTTGTGGAACGTGTCGCGCAGCTCGGCGTAGCTCTCCAGCGTCAGCGGATTCTTGCGTTCGGGGCGATTCAGCGTGATCGTGCCGACGCGGTCCTTGACTTCCCATTTGAAGTGCTGCGGGCGCCACTCGGCGGCTTTGAGTCTGTACATTTGATTCTCCGTATTGCTGTTTATGGAAGTGGGCTGCGTCAGCCGGCCAAGGTAAGGCCGCCGCTGACACTCAGGGTCTGACCGGTGATGAAGGCTGCGCGGCTGCTGGCGAAGAACAGCACCGCGTCGGCAACCTCCGACGGTTGCGCGAGGCGACCCATCGGCGTGACGCGCACGAACGCTTCGCGGTGCTTCTCCGGCACCACGGCGAGCAGCGGCGTGTCGGTCGGGCCGGGGCAGACGCAATTCACGTTGATGTTGAAGCGCGCCATTTCCCGCGCGAGCGATTTGGTGAATGCGATCGCGCCGCCTTTGGCGCCGGAATAGACCGACTCGCCCAGGCTGCCTACCCGGCCGGCGTCGCTCGAAACGGTGATGATCTTGCCCGTCTTGCGCTCGATCATGTCGTCGAGGAACGCGCGCGTGACTGCGATCGGCCCGAACAGGTTCAGGTCGATCACCTTGCGCCAGAAGTCCGGTGTGTTCTTCACGAACGGCTCGATCTTGCCCCAGCCGGCGACATTGGCGACGATGTCCACGTGCTGGCGCCGCTCGTAGGCCGCGCGCTTGAATGCCTCGATCGACTCGAGATCGGTCACGTCGAGCCGCATGAAGTCGGCGCCCAGGCCTTTGGCGCGGATCGCCGCCGCGCTCTGCTCGCCCGCCTCCAGCGCGATGTCGCCGAGCAGCACGTGCGCCCCCGCCTGTGCCAGGGTTTCGGCGGTCGCCCGCCCGATTCCGGAAGCCGCTCCGGTGACCACCGCCGTCTTGCCGTCTAGTCGCATGTTCAACTCCGCAATGAGAAATCTGATTCACAATGAGGGGGAATCCCCCGCGCTCTCCCGGATCGAGCCGCTGCCGCGCCGCGCCCAAGGCGCTTTTCAGGCGTCCCGCTATCGGCTACAATCGGACTGAATGAATATTCATTCAATTTGGCAAAAGTAACACAGGTCATGGTGGAATGGCAAGAAACGCAGCGGCGCCGGGGCGCGGGGAGCGACGCCGGCAAGTGCGCGCGCGCTGAATTGACACGCCAGACACAAATCAGCATAGTGTGCCGAATCAACCGCCGGCCCGCGCGCGCGTCGAACGCCGCCGCGGCGCACGGTGTCCGGAGGAGATTTCGCACATGGCAACGGACGAGCCCCGGCAGAAGATCTGCCGGCCGAGGCGGGCGACCTCGCGCTTGGCGCTCATGCGCCGCCTGCGTCGCGGACTTTGATTTGAGCTGGCCTCCCGGGGCAGCGCGCCGGAACGTTCCGGTTTTCTTGAAAGGGAGTCTGAATTGAGTTACGTCGTAGAAATGTGGCAGCAGCCCTCGCTGCCGGTGGTGGGATCCAGGGACCGTTATCCGGTGCGGCGCATATTCTGCGTCGGCCGCAATTATGTCGAACACCAAAAGGAAATGGGCGGCGACGGCCGCGAGCAGCCGTTCTTTTTCTGCAAGGCGCCGCACGACTTGGTCGCGGTCGACGCCGGCGCGACCGGGAAAATCCACTACCCGCCGATGAGCAGCGACTACCATTGGGAAACCGAGATGGTCGCGCTGATCGGCAAGGGCGGCTACAAGATCGCCGCCGAGCGTGCCAACGACCACGTCTGGGGCTACGCGATCGGGTTGGACATGACTCGGCGCGACCTGCAGCAGCAGGGCAAAGACAAGGGCCGGCCGTGGAGCTTCGGCAAGGACTTCGATCAGTCCGCGCCCTGCGGACCGGTCACGCCGGCAAGCAAGCTGGGGCATCCGGCCAAGGCCAAACTCTGGCTCAAGGTGAACGGCGAATTCCGCCAGCAATCCGACATCGACCAGATGATCTGGAGCGTGCCCGAGCAGATCGCTTTCCTCACGCAGTATTACACGCTGGAGGCTGGCGACGTCATTTTCACCGGCACCCCCGCAGGCGTGGGCGCCGCCAAGGCGGGTGACGAACTGGTGGCCGGTATCGACGGCCTGGGCGAGCTGCGCGTGAGCATCCTCGCGCCGCTCTAGACCGGACCGCCGGGGCATGAACGCCGCCGCATATCTGCTGGCCACCGGGCAGGCCAGCGCGAGCGCGCTGGAATGCGGCGACGAATGCCTGAGTTACGGCGCGTTGCGCGACGCGGTGGCGCGCGCGGCCGGTGCCTGGCGCGCGCGCGGCCTGGTGCGCGGGGAGCGCGTGCTGGTGTTTGCGCCGGACGGGATCGCCTGGGTCATCGCCTATCTGGGCGCGATCTGGGCCGGCGGTGTCGCCGTGGGTCTGAATTCGCGCCTGTTCGAGCGCGAACTGAGCGTGGTGCTGTCCGAGTCCGGCGCGCGGTTTATCTGGTGCAGCGAGAGCTCGCGCGCACTGCTGGAGCGGCTGCTCGCGCACATCGCCGATCCGCCGCAATTGGTCATCGACGCGCAATGGATCGCCGCGCTGCCGGCGGCCGAGGGCGTACCCGCCGCCGAAATGGCCGAGGACGACATGGCGCTTTGGGTGTACACCTCGGGCACCACCGGCCTGCCCAAGGCAGTCATGCACGCGCAGCGCACCGTCATCGCCAGCGCCGATTTTGCGCGCGACATCCTCGGACTGGGCGCACAGGATCGCATTTACGCCTCGTCCAAAATGTTTTTTGCCTATGCGCTGGGCAACAGCCTGTGCGCCGGCCTGCGCCTGGGCGCTACGGTCATACTCGACAGCGAGTGGCCCACGGCCGAGCGCGTGGCCGAGGTGGTCGAGCGGCACCGGCCGACCGCGTTGTTTTCCGTGCCCACGCTGTATCTGAAAATGCTGCAGTCCGGCGTCGCGGCGCGGCTGGCCGCGGCCGGCGTGCGGCGCTACGGCTCGGCGGGCGAGGCCCTGCCCGCGGCGGTGCGGCGCGGCTGGCGCGATGCGACCGGCGTGGCGCCGGTCTCGGGCTACGGTGCGTCCGAGACCATCGTGCTCGTGTACTACTGCAAGGACGACAGCGGGCTGCTGAAAGCGTCGCCGCGTCTGGAATTCCGGCCGCGCGACAGCGCCGACAGCGCCGCGCCGCAACGGCTTTGGCTGCGTCACCCCTCCGTCGCGCTCGGCTATTGGCGGCGCCCGGAGGCCGTGCGCGACAGCTTCTCCGGAGGCTGGTTTTCGCCGGGCGATCTGTTCCGCCTGCACGGTGACGACACGGTGGAGCTGTGCGGGCGCGACGACGACATGCTCAAGATCTCCGGGCAATGGGTAAGCGTGCTCGACGTCGAACAGGCGCTGTTGGGGGCGAGCGGCGGCTGCGTCCAGAGCCTTGCCGCGGTCGGCTTTGAAAATGCGGAAGGCCTGGTTTCGATCGCCTTGTTTGCCGTGGCCGCGCCGCAGCAGGAGGCGCAAGCGCGCGCACGCCTCGATGCGGGCATAGCCGCATTGCCCAAACTCAAGCGCCCGCGGCTGGTCAAATGGTTGGACGAGCTGCCGCTAACCGCCACCGGCAAGTTACAGCGGCGCAAGCTCAAAGACCTGTATCTTGGGAACGCGACATGAATTGCGGTGCGGCGCAGCCGGCTTCAAGCCAAGCTTATGCTATGCTCGCCCGCTCTTCGGGCCGCGCGCGCCGCGAGAATCTTGAGAGGCGATAACGCATGAATGCAGGACTCATTGCAGCTGCCGTCGTTCCGCATGTACCTACGCTGGGCCTGGCGCAGAATACGCCGGATTTCCAGCAGACCCTGGTCGAAGGGGAACGCGCGCTGGGCCGCGCACTGCGCGAACTCAAACCCGATCTGTTCGTGGTCAATTCGTCGCACTGGATCTGCACTTTCGGCTGGTACGCGACCTGCCAAAGCGTGCACGAAGGCATGTGCGTAGCCGACGAGGCGCCCGATCTGATCCCCGGCATACCCTACCGGCGCAAGGGCGACAGCGAGTTTGCCTCGGCCCTGGTCGAGGCATGGCAGGCGCAAGGCGTTCCCGGCGGCCGCAACGACACGCCGCACTACGCCTGGGACTACGGCAGTCTGGTGCCGCTGCTGTATCTGGATCCGGACGCCGAAGTGCCGGTGGTGCAGATACCCACGGTGATCCTGTCGGATCACGCCGAATGCATGCAAGCGGGACAGGCTGTGCACGCGACCGCGAAGCGGCTGGGCAAGCGCGTGGTCTTCCTCGCGAGCTCCGCGTTCAGCCACGATCTGGTGCGCGGCCGTCATTTCAAGCCTACGCCCGAGCGCGAAGCGCTGGACCAGCGCTTCATCGATCAGCTCAAACAAGGCGCCGTCGCCGACGCGATTGCCGGGCTCGCGCAATACAGCCGGGCGGCGGTGGCGGAAATGAACGGCAAGCCGCTGGCCGCCATGCTCGGCGCACTGCAGGCGCTTGCCGCAGACGGGGCGAAGCTCGTCGGCGAGCAGTTCGGCGGTTACGCCCAATCCTCGGGAAGTGGAAATGCTAACATCGTCGTGTGGCCCCAATGAACCGGGCCAGCGCCAGGGAATTGCGGCAAGCCAAAACAGCAATCCTGCGCTGCGGACCCACGACGCGCCCAGCCCGTTAACCCGATACACACCGGCGTCGTTCCCGATTGGCGCAGCATTCTGACCGGGATCACGCTGACATTCGCAGCATGACATCAAGTACATAGGAGGAGGAAACCATGTTCAAGCACCATTTGAAACTGTTGGCATCGACCGCGGCGCTGTTGCTCGCCGCCAACGCATCGGCCCAGGCGCCGCTCAAGATCGGCATGGTGGTCGAGACGAGCGGTGCGTTCGCGGACTTCGGCATGCAGATGATGAACGGCGCGCGTGCCTATATGAAGGCGCACGGGGACACGGTCGCCGGACGCAAAGTCGAGTTGATCGTCAAAGACACGACCGGCGTGCCTGATGTCGCCAAGCGCGTGGCGCAGGAACTGGTCACCAACGACAAGGTCGATTTCCTCGCCGGCTTCGGCCTCACGCCCAGTGCGCTTGCGGTCGCGCCGCTCGCCACCGAGGCGAAGAAGCCGATGATCGTCATGAACGCCGCGGCTTCGGTCATCACCACGCGTTCGCCCTATATTGCGCGCGTGTCGTTTACGCTGCCGCAGGTGACCGCGCCTATGGCCACCTGGGCGCTCAGGAACGGCATCAAGAAAGTCTACACGCTGGTTGCGGACTATGGCCCGGGTATCGACGCCGAGACCCAGTTCAAGAAAACCTTCACCGCCGGCGGCGGACAAATCGTCGGCGATGTGCGCACGCCGATGCGCAATCCCGAGTTCGCGCCGTTCCTGCAGCGGATCAAAGACGCACGCCCCCAGGCGGTGTTCGTGTTCCTGCCGGCGGGCGAACAGGCGGTCGGTTTCATGAAGGGATTCGCTGAGCGCGAACTCGACAAGGCCGGCATCAAGCTGATCGCGACGGGCGACGTCACCGAAGACGGCGTGATCGATGCCATGGGCGATGCCCCCTTGGGCGTGATCACGACGCAGCATTACTCGGTCGCGCACGACAGCGCCGAGAACAAGGCCTTCCTCAAGGCCTATGCCGAAGTCGCCGGCACCAAGCAGCGCGCCAATTTCATGGCGGTGGGCGCCTGGGACGGCATGGCCGCGATGTACGAAGTGGCGCGCCGCCTGAACGGCAACATCGACGGCGACAAGGCGATGGAGGTGCTCAAGGGCATGAAGATTGACAGCCCGCGCGGGCCGCTCACCATCGACCCGGCAACGCGCGATCCGATCGAGACGATCTACGTGCGTAAGGTCGAAAAGGCGAAAGACGGCAAGCTCTACAACGTCGAGTTCGACCAGTTCCAGAACGTTAAGGATCCGACCAAATAAGCCGCCGGCGCGCCGCGCCGGAGCGCATAGGGCGGGCGGCACCGGTGCGGGCACCGGGCCGCCGCTCTTTCTCAATAGCCAAGAATATCGATGATCACCAGTTTTCTGGGCGTGCTGTTCGACGGGCTCGCCTACGGCATGCTGCTGTTCCTCATCAGCGTGGGCCTGTCGGTGACGCTCGGTTTGATGAACTTCATCAATCTCGCGCACGGCGCTTTTGCCATGCTCGGCGGCTATGTGTGCGTGCTCGCATTGCAGCGCTGGGGCCTGCCTTTCTACCTGATGCTGCCGCTGGCGTTCCTGCTTTCGGCGCTGGCCGGATTGCTGCTCGAGCGCGTGCTGTACCGCCACCTCTACCGCCGCAGTCATCTCGACCAGGTGCTCGCGACCATAGGTCTGACGTTCATGGCCATCGCCAGCGCGAATTATTTTTTCGGACCGATGCAACAGCCGGTGCAGGTACCGCAATTCCTTTCCGGGCAAATCAGCGTGGCGGGCGTCGATCTCAACCTCTACCGCGGCTTCCTGCTGGCGGCGGGCGCCGCGCTCACGCTCGCGCTCACGCTCGCACTCGAGCGCACGCGCTTCGGTGCTTCGGTGCGCGCCGCGGTCGACCGGCCGCGCGTGGCCGAAGCGTTGGGCATTCGCGTCGGCCTGGTGTTCCAGGTCACGTTCGCCGTCGGCTGCGGCCTGGCCGGATTGGGGGGCGCGCTCGGTGTGCAGGTGCTCGGACTCGATCCCGCATTTCCGCTCAAATTCATCGTCTACTTCCTGCTGGTGGTCGCGGTGGGGGGGACCAGCGGCCTCAAAGGCCCGCTTTATGCCGCGCTGCTGCTGGGCGTGATCGACGTCGCCGGGAAATATTACATACCCGAGATCGGCGCGTTCATCATCTACGCCATGATGGTCATCCTGCTGGTGCTGCGGCCGCAAGGGCTGATAAGCAGAAAATGAGCATACCGACCCAGGCTGCGCGCCAGATACCGGTGGCGGAAATCGTGTTCTGGCTGGTGCTCGCCGCCGGCTTCTGGCTGTGGCCGTCCTATCTGCCGCTGGCGAGCCAGGTGCTGATCGCGGGCCTGTTCGCTCTTTCGCTCGACCTCGTGCTCGGCTACGCCGGCATCGTGTCGCTCGGCCACGCGGCTTATTTCGGCGTCGGCGCCTATGCGGCCGGCGTGCTGGCCAGCCACGGCTGGGGCGAGCCTTTCTCCGGCTTGCTGCTCGCGGCTGTGTGCGCAGGCGCGACCGGGTTCATCACGAGTTTTCTGGTCGTGCGCGGCAAGGACCTGACCCGGCTCATGGTGACCACCGGCATCGGCCTGCTGTTGTTCGAGCTGGCAAACCGGCTCACCGATGTCACCGGCGGCAACGACGGACTGCTCGGCATGGAAATGCGGCCGCTGCTCGGCACGTTCCGCTTCGACATGTACGGCAAAGTCGCCTACGGCTACAGCCTGGCGGTCACGTTCGTGTTGTTTCTGCTGATGCGCCGCGTCGTGAATTCTCCTTTCGGTCTGAGCCTGCGCGGCATCCGCGACAATCCGGGACGCATGCTGGCGCTGGGTTACCCAGTGCACCGCCGCCTGATCGCGATGTATACGCTGGCCTCCGTCTACGCCGGGATTGCCGGCGCGCTGCTGGCGCAGACGACGCAGTTCGTCGGCACCGATGTGCTCTCGTTCAACCGCTCGGCCGAACTCATGGTGATGCTGATCGTCGGCGGCACCGGCATGCTCTACGGCGGGCTGGTCGGCGCCGCGGTATTCATGGTGGCGCACCACTATCTGTCCGACCTCAACCCGTCTTACTGGCAGTTCTGGCTCGGCGCCTTCCTGATTGCGATCGTCATGTTCGGTCGCGACGGCGTGCTCGGAGCCTGCCTGCGCCTCATGCGCGCCTGGCGTGTACGCGCGCAAAAAGCGGCGCTGGAGTCATGAGCATCGCGCTGCGCACCGACGGTCTGGTGAAGCAATTCGGCGGACTGCGCGCGGTGAATTCCGTGTCGCTCAGCTTGCCGCAGGGGCAGCGGCATGCCGTGATCGGCCCTAACGGCGCCGGCAAGACCTCGCTCATCAATTTGCTCACCGGCGTGCTGCGCCCGAGTGCGGGCGAGGTCTATCTGGGCGAGGAGCGCGTCACCCGGCTGTCGGTGCACCAGCGCGTCAAACGCGGGCTCACGCGCACCTACCAGATCAATAACCTGTTCCCCGAACTCACTGTGCTGCAGTCGGTGCTGCTTGCCGTATGCGAGCAGCACGGCGTCGCCACCCAGCTGTGGCGGCCGCTCGCCGCCTGCGCTGCGGAAATCGCCGCCGCACGCGAAATCCTGCGCACGCTCAACCTGCACCATATCGAAGGCGAGGCGGTAAAGGAACTGGCCTACGGCCAGCAGCGGCTGGTCGAGATCGCGCTGGCGCTCGCGTGCAAGCCGCGCATCCTGTTGCTGGACGAACCGGCCGCCGGCGTGCCCAAGGGCGAGAGCGCAGCGCTGTTCGCCGCGATTGCGCGCCTGCCCGGCGAAGTCACGGTGCTGCTGATCGAGCACGACATGGATATCGTGTTCCGCTTTGCCGAGCGCATCACGGTGCTCGTCGCGGGGGCGATCCTGACCGAAGGTACGCCGCAGGAGATCGCGCGCGACGCGCAGGTGAAGCAGGTCTATCTGGGGAACGCGGCATGAGCAGGGAGCAGGGGCCCCGCTTTGCGGGGATGCGACCGACCGCGATTGCCGCCGGCCGCCGACAGGGACCGCGCGTGATCTGCGACAACGGTGCGGAGGCGGCGGCATGAGCGGCACGCTGCTCGCGGTGGACGGGTTGGTCGCGGGCTACGGCGACTCCATCATCCTGGAGGATGTGTCGCTTGAGCTCGCGGCGCGCGGCAGCCTGGCGCTGCTCGGACGCAACGGCGTCGGCAAGACCACGCTGATCGCCTCGCTGCTCGGCCTGACGCGCATCCATCGCGGCACGATAGCGTTCGCCGGCGCCGACGTCACCGGCGCTCGTCCGTACGCGCGCGCGCACGCCGGCATGGGCTGGGTGCCGCAGGAGCGCGACATCTTCCCGTCGCTCACGGTGCAGGAAAACCTCAGCGTGATCGCCCGCCCGGGGCCGTGGACACTGCAACGCGTGTACGGACTGTTCCCGCGGCTGGAGGAGCGCAGCGGCAACCTGGGCAACCAGCTCTCCGGCGGCGAACAGCAGATGCTTGCGCTGGGACGCGCGCTGATGCTGAATCCGACGCTGCTGCTGCTGGACGAGCCGTTCGAGGGTCTCGCTCCCAATATCGTCGAAGAGCTGGAGCATGCGATCGGACTGATGCAGGGCGAGGGCATCGCGCTGCTGCTGGTGGAACAGCATGTAGAGGCGGCGCTGCGGCTGTCCGAAAACGCCGTGGTGCTCGAGCGCGGCCGGGTGACGCACGCGGGTCCCAGCGCGGCTCTGCGTCAAGACCGAACGCTGCTCGAGAGCCTGATCGCCATTCCGACGGACCGGGCGTGAGCGCGCGCGTCGCGCCACCTCACTGCGTCTGGCGGCAATGGGTTTCGCGCACGAACGCCAGCAATAGCAGCGCGGCAGCGAGCCACACCAGCATGAACGAGAAGCCGGCGCGATAGGCATCGAAATCGTAGACGCGCACGCCGTTCGCGAACGTCCCGGTCCAGCGCCGGTCCAGTATCCAACCGACCGCGGGCTGCATGATCATGCCGCCCAGCATATTGCCCATGTTCGCGATGCCGCCGGCGGTGCCGGCAAGCGCCGCCGGTGCCGATTCCTTGGCGATGGCAAAGCCCACCATGACCGCAGATGAAGCTGCTCCGGTAAATGCGAGCAGGGCCACCAGCAGCGGCAGGGGTAGATTCGGCACCAGCAGCGCCAGGCACCATCCCACCGTGGCGAGCACGGCGCCCAGCACATACAGCGGCTTGCGCCGGCGCAGGCGGTCGGAAAGCGCGCCTACGAACGGCCCCGCCACCGCCCAGCAGACCAGCAGCAGCGAGGTGATCATGGAGGCCTGCGAGGTAGTGATGCCGTAATGCGTGCTGAGGAAGGGCACACCCCAGAGGCCGCCGAACGTGAGGGCCGGCCCCGAGACCGCGCCCGAGATCAGGAACACCAGCCAGACGTTGCGCGTGGCGAGGGCGCGCCTGACGCTCGCGAGGACCGGGGCGTGCCGGGCGGGCGGCGCCGGCGCGTGGCTGGCGTAGCCGCGCTCGGCAGGGTCGTCGCGCACCGCGAGCCAGATCGCCACCGCGAGCAGCCCGGTGAGCGCGGCGGCGACGCCGAACACCTTGTGCCAGCCGAACGCATCGACCATGAAGCGCAGCGGCACGCCGGCCGAGACCGCGCCGAGCACGCCGCAGGCCAGCGCGAGGCCGGAGAGCATGGCAAAACGGGTAGGCGCGAACCAGTGGCCGGCGAGCTTGAGCATGGAGACGAAGGCCACGCCCACCGAGCCGCCGATCAGCAGGCGGCCCAGACCCGCTGCGGCATAAGTAGGCGCGAGCGCGAACAAGAGCGTGCCGGCCGCAGCGACCGCCGCGCCGGCGGTAAGCACGCGCCGCGGACCCCAGCGATCGGCGAGCAGGCCCGCCGGAATCTGCATCGCCACATAGCTGTAGTAATAAAACGCGGCGAGATTGCCCAGCGCCGCCGCGCCCAGCGCGAACTCGCCCATGAGTTCGCGCGTGATCACGGCGGGGGCGACGCGCTGATAGAAGCCGATCAGATAGAGCGCTGCACCCAGTCCCCACATCGCAAACGCAAGACGCAGCGGCGGATAGGCGCGCTCAGGGGAATTCAAAGCGGGCACTCAGCGGCGGCCGGACGCACAGCGCAGCCGGATCATTCCCGGCCCGGACTGCTCAGCATTGTTCCCAGGGCAGGCCGTCGTGGCGCCAGCCGGTGGTGGAATTGCGCTGGTGCTGCTCGTTCAGTTCGCCCTCGAAGCCGTGCAGCACGTTGTACACTTTGGTGAAGCCGGCTTTCTCCAGCGCCGCGCCGGCGTCGAGCGACCGGTTGCCGCTGCGGCAGATCAGCACCAGCGGGCGGTCCACGCTCGCCGCCTTTTTTACATGGCCGACGAAATGCGGGTTCACCTCCCAGTCGGGGCCGTCGTTCCACGGGATCATGATCGCGCCCGTAGGGTGGCCGACGAACAGGAATTCCATTTCGCTGCGGCAGTCGATGAACACCGCGCTCGGATTCTCGCGCAGGAATTCGTAGGCTTCCTTGGGTGTCAGGTGCTGCATGGCATCGGGCCAGGGGGCGGAAAAGTGCGTAGTATAAAGCCTCTGTGTCCCGGCGGCGTACCCGGGCGCGCGCGGATGGACAAGGGCCGCGCAGGCAGGCTAGAATCCCGCACTGCGCCGATTTGATTCAGATTGCGGGCGCCGCCGGTCCCGGCCGAGCGAAAAACAAATGCTGCTAAAGCGAGGAAACCCGTTCCTGGCTTGCAGGTCGGGTTTTTTTATTTGCAGGTTATACCGAACATGAACAAGGCCGCACAACTGGAACGCCTGCTCGGCGAGCGCATCCTGATCCTGGACGGCGCCATGGGCACCATGATCCAGAGCTACAGGCTCGCGGAGGCGGACTATCGCGGCCAGCGTTTCGCCGCTTTCGGACGCGACCTCAAGGGCAACAACGACCTGTTGTCGCTGACGCGCCCGGGCGTGATCCGCGAGATCCACGACGCCTATCTGGAAGCGGGCGCCGACATCATCTCCACCAACACCTTCAATGCCAATGCGCCGTCGATGGCGGATTACGGCATGCAGGATCTGGTGTACGAGATCAACAGCGAGGCGGCGCGCATCGCGCGCGCGGCCGCGGACGCCTGCATGCACAAGGCGCCGGGGCGGCAATGCTTCGTCGCCGGCGTGCTCGGCCCGACGACCAAGACCGCCTCGATTTCACCCGACGTCAACGACCCGGGCTTTCGCAACATCGACTTCGACACCCTGGTTGCGGCCTACGGCGAGTCGCTGCGCGGTCTGCTCGACGGCGGCGCGGACCTCGTCCTGGTCGAGACCATTTTCGATACGCTCAACGCCAAGGCCGCGCTGTTCGCGATCGACTGCGCGTTCGAGGCGCGCGGCCGGCACTGGCCCCTCGTCATCTCCGGCACCATCACCGACGCCTCCGGGCGCACGCTCACCGGGCAGACGCCGGAAGCGTTCTGGAACTCGGTGCGCCACGCGCGCCCGCTTGCGGTGGGCCTGAACTGCGCCCTGGGCGCGAAGCTGATGCGGCCCTATATCGAGGAGCTGTCCGGCGTCGCCGACACCTATCTCAGCTGCTATCCCAACGCGGGGCTGCCCAATCCCCTGTCCGAGACCGGTTACGACGAGACCCCCGACTATACCTCCGGCCAGCTGCAGGAATTCGCGCAAAGCGGTTTCCTCAACCTCGTCGGCGGCTGCTGCGGCACCACGCCGGCGCATATCCGCGCGATCGCGCGTGCAGTGAAGGATCTGCCGCCGCGGCAGGTCCCGCAGATCGAGAAAAAGCTGCGCCTGTCGGGCCTGGAGCCGCTCAACATCGGCGACGACTCGCTGTTCGTCAACGTCGGCGAGCGCACCAACGTCACCGGCTCCAAGGCCTTCGCGCGCCTGATTCTCGCGGGCAACTATACCGAGGCCCTGGCGGTCGCGCGTCAGCAGGTCGAGAGCGGCGCGCAAATGGTCGACGTGAACATGGACGAGGCGATGCTCGACTCGCAAAAAGCCATGGTCACCTTCCTCAACCTGATCGCCTCCGAGCCCGACATCTCGCGCGTGCCGCTGATGCTCGATTCGTCCAAGTGGTCGGTGATCGAGGCCGGGCTGAAATGCGTGCAGGGCAAGGCGGTGGTGAATTCGATTTCGTTGAAGGAAGGCAAGGACCCGTTCGTGCACCAGGCGAAGCTCGCGCGCCGCTACGGCGCGGCGGTGATCGTCATGGCGTTCGACGAGCAGGGCCAGGCCGACAGCCTCGCGCGGCGCCAGAGCATCTGCCGGCGCTGCTACGACATCCTCACGCAGGAGGTCGGATTCCCTGCCGAGGACATCATTTTCGATCCCAACATCTTCGCCATCGCCACCGGGATCGAGGAACACAGCAACTATGCGCTCGATTACATCGAGGCGACGCGCTGGATCCGCGCGAACCTGCCTTACGCGCGCGTATCGGGCGGCGTGTCCAATGTCTCCTTCTCGTTCCGCGGCAACGATGCGGTGCGCGAGGCGATCCACACGGCCTTCCTCTACCACGCGATCCAGGCAGGCATGTCGATGGGCATCGTCAACGCCGGCCAGCTCGGCGTATACGAGGAAATCCCCAAGGATCTGCTCGAGCACGTGGAAGACATCATTCTCAACCGCAGGCCGGACGCGGCAGAGCGCATGGTCGCGTTCGCCGAAACGGTCAAGGGCGGCGGCAAGGTGCAGGCAGAGGACCTCGCCTGGCGCAAGCAGAGCGTGGCGGCGCGCCTGTCGCATGCGCTGGTGAAAGGCATTACCGACTGGATCGTCGAGGACACCGAGGAAGCGCGGCTGCAGGCCGAGCGCGACGGCGGGCGCCCGATCCACGTGATCGAGGGCCCGCTCATGGACGGCATGAACGTGGTCGGCGACCTGTTCGGCGCAGGCAAGATGTTCCTGCCGCAGGTGGTGAAATCGGCGCGCGTGATGAAGCTCGCGGTGGCGCATCTGGTGCCCTACATCGAGGCGGAGAAGGAAAAGCTCGCGCTGGAATCGGGCGAGGCGGCCAAGCCCAAGGGCAAGATCGTGGTGGCCACGGTCAAGGGCGATGTGCACGACATCGGCAAGAACATCGTCAGCGTGGTGCTCCAGTGCAACAACTACGAAGTCATCAATCTCGGCGTGATGGTGCCCGCGAGCAAGATCCTGCAGGTCGCGCGCGAGGAGAAATGCGACATCGTCGGCCTGTCGGGATTGATCACGCCCTCGCTCGAGGAAATGGCGCATGTGGCGCATGAGATGGAGCGCGAGGGCTTCACGCTGCCGCTGCTGATCGGCGGCGCGACCACCTCGCGCGTGCACACTGCGGTAAAAATTGCGCCCCATTACAGCGGCACCACCGTCTATGTGCCGGACGCCTCGCGCGCGGTGGGCGTGTGCTCCAGCCTGCTGTCGGACGAGTCGCGCGGCGAGTATGCGCGCACGGTGCGCGCCGACTACGACAAGATCCGCAGCCAGCACCAGTCGCGGCAGCCGCGCACGCCGCTGCTGCCGCTGGCGCAGGCGCGCGCCAACGCGCTCGTCACCGACTGGTCGGCCTACACGCCGCCCGTGCCCGCGTTCATCGGCGTGAAGGCGCTGCGCGAATACGATCTGGCCGCGATCGCGAGCCACATCGACTGGTCGCCATTTTTCCAGACCTGGGAGCTGTCGGGCGCGTATCCGAAGATCCTGCAGGACCCGCTGGTGGGCGAGGCCGCGCGCAACGTGTTGGCCGAGGGCCAGGCGATGCTCGCGAAAATCATCGCGGAAAAGTGGCTGAGCGCGAACGGCGTCATCGGATTTTTTCCCGCGAACAGCGTCGGCGACGACATCGAGATCTACACGGACGAGTCGCGCAGCCGGGTCGCGATGCGCTTTCACAACCTGCGGCAGCAGGCGCAGCGGCCCACGGGCAAGCCGAATTACTGCCTGGCCGATTTCGTCGCACCCAGGAGCTCCGGGGTGAAGGACTATCTCGGCGCCTTCGCCGTCACCGCCGGCATCGGCATCGAGGCGCGGGTAAAGCAATACGAAGCCCGGCACGACGACTACAACGCGATCATGCTCAAAGCCTTGGCCGACCGCCTGGCCGAGGCCTTCGCCGAGCATCTGCACCAGCGCGCGCGGCGCGAGTTCTGGGGCTACGCCGCGGACGAAGCGCTCGACAACGAGGCCCTGATCCGCGAAGAGTACCGCGGCATCCGCCCGGCGCCCGGCTACCCCGCCTGCCCCGATCATACCGAGAAAGGCGATCTGTTCCGGCTGCTGGACGCGCCGAAGCTCGGCATCACGCTGACCGAAAGCTACGCCATGTGGCCGGCGGCGGCGGTGAGCGGATTCTATTTCTCGCATCCGGAAGCGCAATATTTCGCAGTCGGCAAGATCGAACGCGATCAGCTCGAGGATTACGCGCGGCGCAAGAACTGGACGCGGGCCGACGCGGAAAAATGGTTGGCGCCGGCGCTGGCCTACGACACGGTTAAACCCGCTGCCCGATCCACTAGTGCATAACCTGAGGAAATTCTATGAGCATCGTCCGCCATCAACCCGCGAAAATCCTTTCCGGCGCCGTCGAAGCGAACGGCATGGTTTATGTCGCCGGCACAGTCGCCGACAAGCGTCCGGCTTCGGTCAAGGCCCAGACCGAGGAGATTCTCGGCCGCATCGATGCGCTGCTGGCGCAGGCGGGCAGCCATAAATCGAAGATCGTCTCGGCGCAGATCTGGCTCGCCGACATGCGCACGCGCGAGGAGATGAACCAAGCCTGGCTCGCCTGGATCGATCCCGCCAATCTGCCGGCGCGCGCCTGCGTCGAGTCCAAGCTCGCGGCCGCCGACATGCTGGTCGAGATCGCGGTGATCGCGGCGAAGTAGGGCGACATCGACCTGTTTCTCACCTCGTTTGAACTGCAGCGCTGACGCGCCGGCTACTTGCGCCAGAATCCGGGCGTGAATACCACCAGCAGCGTGAACAATTCCAGGCGCCCGAGCAGCATGGCGGCGGTGCAGATCCAGATTTGAAACGCGTTCAACCCGGCATAGGTCGTTGCCGGACCCACTTGGCCCAAGCCCGGGCCGGTGTTGTTGATGCAGGCGATCACGGCGGAGAACGCGGTGATGATGTCCAGGCCGGAGGCCGCGAGCAGCATGGTCATGGCGATGACCGCGCCGTTGTACATCAGGATGAAGGCGAGCACGGCGAAAATGATGTTGTTCTCCACCGGCACGTCCCCGAGCTTCACCGGCACCACCGCGCGCGGGTGGATGATGCGCGTCATCTCGCGCACCGCCTGGCTCGCCATCAATCTGGCGCGGATCATCTTGATGCCGCCTCCGGTCGAGCCGGAGCAGCTGGCGAAGCTGCACAGGAACAGCATCCATACCGGCGCGAATATCGGCCACAAATTGAAGTCAGTGTTGGAAAAACCGGTGGTGGTGGCGATCGAAACCACGTTGAATGCGGCATAGCGCAGCGCGGTCCAGAAATTGGTGTAGGTCTGGTTGGCGAGCAGGTAATAGGCAACGCCGAGAACGCTGACGCCGACTACCAGCAGATAGAGCCGGGCTTCCGGGTCGCGCGCGTAGGGGCCGAAGCTCCAGCGCCGCCAGGCGAGAAAGTGGGTGCCGAAATTCATGCCTGCGAGCAGCATGAAATAAATGCTCACCGCTTCGATCGCGGGGGAGTTCCAATAGGCGTAGCTCGCGTCGTGCGAGGAAAATCCGCCCAGGCCCATGGTGGAGAACGCGTGCATCATCGCATCGAGCCAGGTCATGCCGGCGAGGCGGTAAGACAGGATGCAGGCGATGGTGATCATGAAATACACCAGCCACAGGCCCTTGGCGGTCTCGGCGATGCGCGGCGTGAGCTTGGTGTCCTTCATCGGCCCGGGCGTTTCCGCCTTGTAGATCTGGCTGCCGCCCACGCCCAGCAGCGGCAGCACCGCCACCGCCAGCACGATCACGCCCATGCCGCCGACCCAGACCAGAAACGTGCGCCAGATGTTGATCGAGGGCGGCAGCGCGTCCAGGCCGGTGAGCACCGTCGCCCCGGAGGTGGTGAGTCCGGACACGGTTTCGAAGTAGGCGTTGGTGAACGAAAGCTGCGGCAGGTAGAACATGAGCGGCAGCGTGGCAAACGCCGGCAGAACGGTCCACACCAGCGCCACCAGCAAAAAGCCGTCGCGCGGCTGCAATTCGCGCCGTTGCTTGCGCGTCATCAGCCACAGCAGCGCGCCCGCAAACGCGGTCAGGACTATGGCCTCGTCGTAGGCGGTTTGCGCAGCGTCGCCGAGCGCGAACGACCAGGCGAGCGGAAACAGCAGGCACAGCGCGAAAATCATGATGACCACGCTGAGCACGTGGAGAACGGCGAAGATTCGAACCATGGGAGGCTTAACTCAGAGAAAGCCTGCGCTGACCTGGAACAGCTTTTCCACCTTGGGCACCATTTTCTTGTTGGTGACGAAGACGATCGCGTGGTCGCCGGACTGGATGACCAGATCATGGTGGGCCATCAACACCTCCTCCCCGCGCACCAGCGCCGCGATGGTCGTGCCCTTGGGCAATTCGATCTGATCGAGCTGGCGTCCCACCACGCGGCAGGATGCGGCATCGCCGTGCACCACCGCCTCCAGCGCCTCGGCCGCGCCACGGCGCAGCGAATGCACCTCGGTGATGTCGCCGCGGCGCACGTGCGCCAGCAGCGAACCTATGGTCGCCTGCGCCGGCGAGATCGCGATGTCGATCTGCCCCGATTGCAGCAGGTCCACGTAGGAGCGGCGGTTGATCAGCGCGACCACGCGGCGCGCGCCCATGCGCTTGGCGAGCAGGCAGCTCATGATGTTGTTCTCGTCGTCGTTGGTGACGGCGACGAACAAATCCATTTCGTCGACGTTCTCGGCTTCGAGCAGCGACTCGTCGGTGACGTCGCCCTGCAGCACCAGCGCCGTACTGAGCTGCGTCGACAGCTCCTCGCAGCGGCGCTTGTTGTGCTCGAGGATCTTGACCGTGTAGTCGCGCTCCAGCGCACGCGCGAAGCGCAGGCCGATGTTGCCGCCGCCGGCGATCATGATGCGGTGCGCCGGCTTGTCCATGCGCCGCAGTTCCTGCATCACCTTGCGGATGTTCTGGCTGGCGGCAAGGCAGAACACCTCGTCGCCGACTTCGACCACAGTCGTGCCTTCGGGCACGATCGGGCGGTCGCCGCGGAAAATGGCGGCGACGCGCACGTCCACGTTGGGGATGTGCTTGCGTATGTCCTGCAGCTGGTGCCCCACCAGCGGCCCGCCTTCGAACGCGCGCACCGCCACCAGGCTCACGCGGCCGTCGGCGAATTCCAGCACCTGCAGCGCGCCCGGGAACTTCACCAGCTTCACCAGGTATTCGGTGATCAGCTGTTCCGGGCAGATGGCATAGTCCACGGCGAAGCAGTCGGGTGCGAACAACTGCGGGTTGGCGAGGTACTGCGGGGCGCGGATGCGCGCGATGCGCGTGGGCACGTTGTACTGGTGCGCCGCGACCTTGCATGCGACCAGATTGATTTCGTCGCTTTGCGTCACCGCGATCAGCATGTCGGCGTCTTCGATGCCGGCGCTATTGAGCACCGGCGGATGCGCCGCGCTGCCGAGCACGGTGCGCAGGTCCAGCCGGTCCTGCAGCAGGCGCAGGCGCGGCCCGTCGACGTCGACCACGGTGATGTCGTTCGCTTCGGAGACCAGGCTTTCGGCCACGCTGGTGCCGACCTGGCCCGCGCCGAGGATGATGATTTTCAACGTAGCTCCCCTGCTCCCTGTCGGCGGCGAACTCTGCGGCGCCGCGACGAGACGGAAGTTTGATGACGGATGGGGCGCATTTTATGCCTTTTTTTGCGGCGCAAAGCCGCAGCTTATTCTTCTTTCTTGCCGACCGTGAACCCCAGCGCCTTGAGCTTGCGGTAAAGGTGCGTGCGTTCCAAGCCGCTTTTCTCGGCCACGCGCGCGATCGAACCGCCTTCGCGCGCGAGCAGCTGTTCGAAATAGGCGCGCTCGAACGCTTCGCGCGCTTCGCGCAGCGGCAGCTCCAGCGGCAGCGCAACCTGGGTATCGGCGGCGGGATGGTACTGCGCCGCCACGCGCTCGACGTCGGCCGCGCTGATTTCCTCCTCCAGCGCGGTGAGCGCGAGGTTCTTCACCGCGGCCTGCAGGTCCTGCAGATTTCGCGGCCAATGGCACTGGCGCAGCGCGTTGAGCGCGGCGGTGGAAAAATGCCGCGGCGGGCAATTCTTCGCCTCCACCAGCTGCGCCAGCAGAATGCTGGCGATGTCGGGGATGTCTTCGGCGTGTTCGCGCAGCGCCGGCAACAGCAGCGACAGCTCGGACAGGCGCTCGAACAGCGTCGCGTCGAAACCGAGCTCGCCGGTGAGGCGCGCCGGTTCCTCGACCGTGAACGAGATCACGCGCGTGCGCGCCTTTTCCTGCTTGCTCAGGACTACAGCCAGGTTCCTTTGCTGCGCCCGGCTGAGCAGCGCCAGCTCCTCGACGAAAATGAGGCCGCTCGCCGCCTGCGCCAGCAGTTCCTGCGGCGCATCGGCGAGCGCCGCGCCCGCAGCCACCCAGGGCGTATTGGGCTGGTGCAGGTAGCGCGCGAACAGCTCCGGCATCACGCCCGGCTCGCCGCGCAGCAGCACCGGCACCGACAGCGTCGCGATCTGCGCCAGGCGCTTGCGCAGGTCGGAAAGCACGGCCGAGCGGCCCAGGCTGAGCAGCGTGAGCCCGGCCTGCGGCTGGCTGCCGCCGTCGCGCAGCGCGCGTTTCACCGTGGCGAGCAGCTTTTGCAGCGCGATCGGCTTTTCCAGGAAATCGATCGCGCCGATGCGCGTGGCCTCGACCGCCGTTTCGATGGTGCCGTGTCCGGACATCATGACCACCGGCATGGTGAGCTGGCCGTTCGCCGCCCATTCCTTGAGCAGGGTGATGCCGTCGGCGTCGGGCATCCAGATGTCGAGCAGCACCAGGTCGGGGCGCCCTGCGCCGCGCAGCGCACGCGCGCTTTGCGCGTTCTCCGCGAGCTGCACCGTGTGGCCTTCGTCGGCGAGAATCTCCGACAGCAGCTCGCGGATGCCGATTTCGTCGTCGACGACCAGTATCTGCGCCATCAGGCGGCCTTCGCCGATTCGGGTTGCAGCGG
>JAJZPQ010000034.1 GCA_021811085.1 Pseudomonadota bacterium
AGGTGGCGGCTGTAGCTGACCGCCGCGGCGAGGACTGCGATGCAGGCTGCGAGTCCGAGCGCCCAGACCGTCGCGTGTGTGCCGAACAGGCTGAACATCAGCGCCACCAGCGCAGCGCCCACGGTCTGGCCGACGAGCCTTGCCGTGCCCAGCATGCCGCTCGCGCCACCGCTGCGCTCGCGCGGCGCCGAGGTCATGATGGCGCGGTTGTTGGGGGATTGGAACAGGCCGAAACCGGCGCCGCAAACCATCATGCGCCAGACGATATCGGCATCGCCCGGAGCCGTCGGCAGCAAGGCGAGCAGAGCGAGGCCCGCGGCGAAAATCACCAAGCCCAGCGCGCCGAGGACGCCGGCGGAATGGCGGTCGGCGAGTCTGCCGGCGATCGGCGCCGCCACCGCGGTCGCCAGCGGCCAGGGCGTCATCAACAGGCCGGTGGCGACGTCGCTGCGTCCGAGTATGTCCTGCAAATAAAACGGGATCGAGACATAGGCCAGCATTTGCGCCATGAACGAGCAGACCGAGGTCGCGATCGACAACGCGAAAATCGGAATGCGCAGCAAGTCCACCGGCAGCAGCGGCGAAGGCTGCGGCAGCTGGCGCATCACCAGCGCGGCGCCGGACAGGGCGGCGCCCGCGAACGCGAGCGCGACGTAGAGCAGACGCCCGCCGTGGCTTACGCTGTCGATGGCGATGATCAGCAGGCCGAAGAACAGCGCGTTCAGCAGCGCGCTGAGGAAGTCAAAGCGCCGGCCCGAGCGCGACGTGCGCGGCAAACTGCGCGCCGCAAGCAGGGTGCCGATCCCAATCGGCACGTTGACCGCGAACAGCCAGGGCCAGGAGGCGAGCGACAGGATGCCGGCCGCAACGGTCGGACCGACGGCCGCCGAGAACGCCACGACCAGGGCATTGATGCCGATACCGCGGCCGAGCAGCCGCGATGGATAGATGTAGCGCACCAGCGCGCCGTTGACGCTCAGCATGCCCGCCGCGCCCACGCCCTGCAGCACCCGCGCCGCGCTCAGCGCGGCGAGCGAATGCGACAGCGTGCAGGCGAGCGAGGCCAGGGTGAACACGACCAGACCGACGCGGTAGACGCGGCGGTAGCCGACGATCTCCCCGAGCGAGGCGAGCGGCAGCATGAGGATGGTGATGACGAGCTGATAGGCGTTCACCACCCAGATGGAGTCGGCCGCGGAGGCATTCAAATCCTTGGCGATGGTAGGCAGCGCCACGTTGGCGATGGCGCTGTCGAGCACCGCCATGGTGATGCCGAGCGCGACGGTGACGATGGCCCAGTTGCGCTGCGGCGGCTGCAGGCCGTCGGCGTCCTTGCCCGCTGCGCTCATGCCGGTGCTGCTGCGCAGTGTGGGGGATGCGTCTGCATATTCCGCGCTGGCCGATGCCGGCTAAGGATTGCCCAGATAGTCGCGCTTTCCGAGCTCGATGCCGTTGTGGCGCAGGATGTTGTAGGTGGTGGTGACGTGAAAATAGAAATTCGGCAGCGCGTGGCCGAGCAGGAATTGCATGCCCTTATAGTGGGTTTCCTTGTCGCCGCGCTTGATCACGATGGCCTTGTCTTCGGTCCCGTCGATTTGGGCCGGTGTCATGGTCTGGATGAATGCGACGGTTTTGGCGATGCGCGCTTTCAGTTCGGCCAGCGTCTTCTCGTTGTCTTCGTAGGCGGGGATTTCGACCCCGGCTAGGCGGGCGACCACGCCCTTGGCCGTATCGCAGGCGATCTGCACCTGCTTCGTCATGGGCAGCATGTCCGGGAACAGGCGGTAGGCGGTCAGCGCGGTCGGGTCGAGCTTCTTTGCGTCGATGTGGGCCTGCGCCTTGTCGAGGATGCCCGACAGGTTGCCGAGAATATTGACGAAGCGCGGCACGCTCGCCTGATACATGGAAATGGTCATGGGAACTCCTGCAAATGGAAGTCGGGGCGGATTGCAGGGCGTATTCTACGCCGTGCCTTGCCGCGCAAGCTTCCGCAGCGGTTTTGCGGCTCTATAGGCGAAGCGACCCTATATAATCGTAGTGTGCGTGTGTGTGGAGACGATATGCGTAAGGCGGTGTTTTTGCTGCTGGCGGCCGCGAGTAGCGCAGCCTTGGCGGACTGGTCGAAGTGGGAGATGGTGGACCGCACCGAGTCCTTCATCGTCTATGCCGATACGGCAACCATACGCAAATCGGGCGACATCGCACGCATGTGGGACCTGTCCGACGCCAAGACCGGAAAGGCGTTTGCCGTGGTCAAAACATCCCGCTCGTTCAAGTCGGAACGGGAATACGACTGCGCCAAGCAGCAGCTGCGCCTGCTGTACATCTCCTGGCATTCCGGCAATATGGGAGAAGGCACGATCATCGGTAGCGACGCTAACGCGGGCAGCTGGCAGCCGGCGCTGCTGGGCACCATCGGCGAGCGCCTGTGGAAGATTGCCTGCGGCAAGGACAGCGGCAGGCGCTTTTGATTTCCCCTTATTGCGCGGTTGATAGACCGCACTTAGCATGTTCGACTGCCTATCCCGAGGATGCCCAGCGATGACCGACAAGAAGAAGTTACGGCCCGACACCATTACCGCGCATGCCGGGCGCGACCCGCGGCGTTTCGACGGCGCGGTGAATACGCCGGTCTATCGCGCCTCCACCGTGCTGTTTCCTGACGTCGCATCCTACGAAAGCCGCAATCCCGACGACTACAAGGTCATGCGCTACGGCATCTACGGCACCCCCACGACGTTCGCGCTGGAGGAGGCGGTGGCGCAGCTCGAAGGCGGTCATGCCGCGGTCGCCTTGCCTTCGGGCCTGGCCGCGATCGTCGCGGCGCTGGCTGCGTTTGCGCATTCCGGGGCGCATATCCTGATCGCGGACTCGGTCTATCAGCCGACGCGCAATTTCTGCGACAAGCGCCTGCGCACCCAGGGCGTGGAAGTCGAGTACTACGACCCTGCGCTCGGTGCGGCCATCGCCGGCCTGATCCGCCCGAATACCACCGCGGTGTTCTGCGAAGCGCCGGGTTCGCTCAGCTTCGAAATGCAGGATATTCCCGCGATCGCGGCGGCGGCGCACGCGAGAGGCGTCGCGGTTCTTGCCGACACCACCTGGGGCACGCCGTATTTTTTTCGCGCATTCGAGCACGGGGTGGACATTTCCATACACGCAGGCACCAAATATATTTCAGGGCATTCGGACGTGATGTTGGGCGTGGTCGTCACCAATGAGCGATACTGGCTCGAATTGCGCCGCGCCGTCGCCGATTACGGCTACTGCGTGAGCCCGGACGATTGCTACCTTGCGCTGCGCGGCCTGCGCACGATAGGCGTGCGCATGCGCCAGCAGCAGCAGAGTGCGCTGACGATCGCGCGCTGGCTGCAGGCGCGGCCGGAAGTGCTGCGCGTGCTCTATCCCGCGCTCGAAGGCGATCCCGGACACGCGATCTGGAAGCGCGATTTCAGCGGCGCGGCCTCGCTGTTCGGCGTGATACTCAAACCCGCGAGCGAACGCGCAGTCGCGGCGCTAATCGATGCGCTCTCCCTGTTCGGCATCGGTTCGAGCTGGGGCGGCTTCGAGAGTCTGGCGATCCGCGCCGATCCGGGAAGATATCGCAGCGCAACCAGCTGGAATCCGGGTGGACCGCTGCTGCGCCTGCACATCGGGCTGGAGGATCCCGCGGATCTGATGGCCGACCTGGAGCAGGGCTTCGCGCAAATGAAGTTGGCAGGCTGAGCAGCCTCAGGTTTGAATTGCGGATTCGATCCTGCTATGGTGAATAGGGAGAGCCCTGACCTGTATTCGCTTTTGCGTAGGAGCGTCGTCGAATGGCTTATGCCATAGCCCCGGAGACCATCGCCAGGACCATCTGGTGCGAAAGGAAATTTGCCTGTCTGGAGGAAGGCGGCTGCGAGAACTGCGCCAACTGCGAAATCGTTGGCGAGAACGCGATCAACGCGCTGTATCTGCGCAATCGGAAGTCGTCCTGTCCCTATTACTTCGATTTCGGCTCCGCCTATCTGTGCACCTGTCCCACGCGTTACGCGATATACAAACAGTCGGGACGTTGACGCCAGCCTGAGTCCGCAGCGCAGATTGCGGCCATGCTTATCCACAGAAATTGTGGATAATCCTGTGGACAAATCCCCAAGTGCGGCCGCTTTCGCTTGGCGAATTCGCCTCAATTTCGGGTGTGCCAATTGTTTGGGCAGTCTAAAACGCCAGTGCCGCTTGAGCGGCAGCGGTTCGGCCGCCGCCGGAGCGTTTTACCTGGGCCGATTGGTTCAGGGCCGGCGTCAGGGCGTCCGCTGCCTTATACCGTTTCCGGCGTCTGTGCGCGGGCGTTTTGGCGCTCGCCGGGATTCCGCTGCGCGTTCTGCTGCAGGAAATCGCGGTATTTCATGTCTTCGTGCAACAGGTGGTCGACCAGCTGCTGTTTGATATATAGCCCTTTGAGCGCCCAGGTGAAGCTGACGTCGGCGCGCGCGAATTCCTTCATCACGCGCTCGAGCTGAGCGGTGAGCTGGGCGTGCTTCGCGGCATGGGCGGCCCGTTCCGGATAATTCCATCGCTGCAGGAGCTGCTGCTCATGCCAGAAATGATGCGATGCTTCCATCAGCATCAGGTCCAGCAGCCGTTCCACCACCGGCTTGGACTTGCAGCCGACTATCGCCTCGTTCAGTTCGTTGACGCGGGCGATGAATTTCCGGTGCTCCGCATCGATTTCGGGAACGCCGACGCTCAAGCTGTCGCTCCAGCTGATTTTCCATTCGAGCTGTTCCACGGTGTTTCCCCTGCAAGCTGACTGCGAACATGAGTGAGAGATGCAGATAGTGCCGGCTTTTGCGTTTGGACTTTTGACAAGGATCAAGCCTGTTTCAGAGGATGTTTGATCCAGCGCTGTCGCGGCGCATGACCTGCGGCAACTCCGGCGGCATAATGCGGGGAAACCCGCACTTGCCGGCGCGCGCCGGCGGCGGCAGCAATTACATTCAGGTGCACACGAATCCCTATGCTTAACGTCGCTATCGTCGGTCTGGGCCGCTGGGGGCAGCGCCTGGTCGACTCGGCCGGCCTGCCGCCGAGCGCGAAATTGCGCTTTACCCAGGCCGTGGCGCGCACGCCGGACAAGCTGCGCGCGTACTGCGCTGTGCGCGGGCTGTGCCTAGGCGCCGATCTGGCGTCGGTGCTGGCCGACGCGGCAGTGGACGCCGTGGTACTGGCGACCCCGCACTCCCAGCATGCAGGGCAGGTCGCCGCGGCCGCCCGGGCGGGCAAGCACGTCTTCGTGGAGAAGCCGTTCACGCTGGAGGTGGCGGACGCGCGCGCGGCCGCGCAGGCCTGCCGCGATGCGGGGGTCGTGCTCGCGCTCGGTCATAACCGGCGTTTTTTGCCTGCGTTCCGGGAAATGCAGCGCATCGTCGCCGCGGGCGAGCTGGGCGAAATCCTGCACCTCGAAGGCAATTTCTCTGGAAACTTCGGTCTGGGCTATCGCCCGGATGCGTGGCGGGCGACGCAGGCGGAAAGCCCGGCCGGCGGCATGACGGCCATGGGCATCCATATTATCGACGCCTTCATCGCGCTCGCCGGCCCGATCGCTACGATGCGCTGCGAAAGCCAGCGCAGGGTGCTGGCGGTGGATCTGGACGATACGACCTCGGCGTTCGCGCGCTTCGCCGGGGGCGCCACCGGCTGCCTGAGCACGCTTACCGCGACCGGGCGCAGCCTGCGCCTGCAGGTGTTCGGCACGCGCGGCTGGCTGCATCTGCTCGACCACCGCATCCTCGAAATCTGCGACATCGAAGGCAAGGTGCGGCGCATCGAATACCCGCGGCTAGACATCGAACGCGCCGAACTCGAAGCGTTTGCGGATGCGGTCGCCGGCCGTGCGGCCTATCCGGTGCCGGTGGAGGAGGCGATACACGGCGTTGCCGTGATGCAAGCCGCAATACGCTCCGCCGCCAGCGGCGGCGAGCGCGTTGCGGTGAACGGCGCCGCGCCCTCACCGCCGGGCTGACTGAGCACATCCAAGGAATGCACCAATCTGGCACACTCCGTCCTGGTTTTCGCCAACCGCCATATGGCGCAGGGATAACACACATCGGAGGAGATCGGTCAATGCAGAATTCTAGCGGCAACGGCACCGTGCTGTGGGAACTGGATGCGCGCGGCGTCGCCAGCGTGACGCTGAATCGTCCGCAGGTGAATAACGCGTACAACGGCGATCTCATCGCGGGCGTGCATGAAGCGATGGATGCCCTGGGTGCGGCGCGCGGCGTGCGCGCGCTCGTGCTCAGGGGCAAAGGCAGGCATTTCCAGGCCGGGGCGGACCTCGCCTGGATCAGCGCCGTGGGGAAGATGTCGCCCGAGGAAAACGAACGCGCCTCGCGCGCGACCGGCGATTTGGTGCGGCGGCTGGATACGCTGCCGCTGCCGACCGTCGCGCTGGTGCGGGGCGGCTGTTTCGGCGGCGGCACCGGCATTGTCGCCGCCTGCGATATCGTCGTCGCGAGCGAGGATGCGATGTTCGCCATCGCGGAAACGCGCTGGGGCCTGATGGCCGGCATCATCCTGCCGCAGCTGTGCCAGGCGATAGGTTTGCGCGCCGTGCGCCGCTATGCTCTGAGCGGCGAGCGTTTCGATGCGCAGGAAGCGCGGCGCATTGGGCTCGCGCATGAGGTTTGTGCCGTCGGCAAGCTGGAAGAGACCGGTGCGCGCATCGTCGACGCTGTGCTGATGAACGCGCCTGATGCGACCGCGGCGACCAAATTGCGGTCGCTCGCCGTGGCAGGTGCCGTCGTCGGCGACGCGCTGTTCGCGGACCTGGTGCGCGAGCACGCGTCCACGCGCCAGCTGCCCGAGGCCGTCGAAGGGCTGGCCTCGTTCAAGGAAAAGCGCAAGCCGAGCTGGTATCCGGCCGCGGCATGAACCCCGGTAATTTTTGACAAAGGCATAGACATGGATTTTCGACTCGACGAAGCACAGAGAATGCTGGCCGACCTGGCCGAGCGCATGGGGCGCGAGCAGTTCGCGCCCAAGGCCGCGCGCTGGGACCGCGAGCACGAATACCCGCATGAGAACGTAGAGGCGCTGCGCCGCGCCGGGCTGCTGGGCATGACCATCCCGAAGAAGTTCGGCGGCCCCGAGCGGCCGCTGATCGACGTGGTGCTGGCGATAGAGCGAATCGCGAAATATTGCGGCGTGACCGCGCGCATCGTGGTCGAAACCAACATGGGCGCGCTCGGCTGCGTCATGGCCTACGGCAGCGAGGCGCAGCAGCGCGAAATCGCGCGGCGCGTGCTCGAGGACGGCGACAAGCCGGCCATAGGCATGACCGAGCCAGGCGCCGGCACCGATCTGACCGCGCTCAAGACCACGGCGGTGGAATCCGACGGCGGCTATGTCCTGAACGGGCGCAAGCACTGGATCACCGGCGGGGGCGTTTCGCGAACCAACCTGATATTCGCCCGCATCATCGACAGCAACGGAGTGGACCAGGGCATAGGCGGCATCCTGGTGGATCTGGGCACGCCGGGTTTCTCCATCGGCCGGGTGGAGGATGCGATGGGCCTGCGCGGAATTCCCGAGGCCGAACTCATATTCGAGGACTGTGCGGTGCCTGCGGCTAACCTGGTGGTGCGCGACCCCAAGGACGGATTCAAGATGCTCATGAACGGCTACAACGCGCAGCGCATAGGCGCCTCCTCGGTCGCGCTCGGCCTGGCGCAAGGGGCGCACGACCTGGCGCTCGATTACATGGGGCAGCGCGAGGCTTTCGGGCAGAAGCTCAAGGATTTCCAGGGGCTGGACTGGATCATGGCCGAAGGCGAAATCAAGCTGGAAGCCGCGCGCCTGCTCATTTACCGCGCGGCCTGCAATGCGCGCCTTATTCGCAACAACGTGATGCTGCCGCAGATGAAGGAAGCCTCGATCGCCAAGGCCTATAGCGGGCATGCGGCATTCGAGGTCGTGAGCGAGTCGCTGCAGATGTTCGGCGCCGCCGGGTATTCGCGCGATCTGCCGCTCGAGCGCATGCTGCGCGACGTGCGCATGTTCCAGATCGGCGGCGGCACCTCCCAGGCCCAGCTCAATATGATCGCGCGCAGCCTGTTCCCGCCGGGCTAAAGCGCGTCTCGGTTGTTGCAACGGTTCGATTTGCGCGGACGAGAAACCGTCCGCGCGGATCGCCGATTGCGTACGGATGAAAAGCACATCCGCACGCAATCGGCGATCTCATATTTAAGCCACCCCAAACTGCCCTTGCTTTTATCCATAACCGCGTTTTCCGTACGGATACGGTTTTCATCCGTACGGAAAACGCGGTTGGCGCGCGCAGCGCGCAAATCCGCTCGCGGCCAGGGGAGCAGGCTGGCGCGGGAGAGGGGCGCAATGCGGCGTCCGACGTGCATTTGGATGCGCTTGCACCAAGGCGCGTTTGTGTTGTATGATTCAAACAACTGTTTGAAACAGGTGTATGGTCCCGTATGGCTGAAATCGATACCCGCCAACGCATTCTCGATGCCGCGGAATCCTTGTTTACCGAACACGGCTTCGATGCGACGACGCTGCGCCAGATCACCGGCGCGGCCGAAGTCAATCTCGCTGCGGTCAATTATCACTTCGGCTCCAAGGAAGAGTTGATCCGCGAGGTGTTTCGCCGGCGCCTGACCTGGCTCAATCAACAGCGGCTGCAGGAACTCGATCGCCTCGAAGCCGAGGCCGGTGGCGCGCCGCTCAAGCCCAGCCGCATCCTCGAAGTGTTTTTCGGCGTCGCGCTGAAAATGGCGGCCGACAGCAAAGGCGGCGGACGCACGTTCATGCGCCTGCTCGGGCGCACCTATACCAAGCCGTCTGAATTCGTGCGCGGCTTCCTCGCGGAGGAATACGCCGCGGTGCTCGCCCGCTTCAAGGCGGCGCTGATCAAGGCGCTGCCGGGCGTGCCGCAGGAAGAGATCCTGTGGCGCTTTCATTTCATGATGGGCGCCATGTCCTATGCCATGTCCGGCACCGATGCCCTGCACATCGTTGCCAAACACGCGCTCGACGACGGCGACGCCGAAGCGCTGTATGCGCGTCTGATGAGTTTCATGCTCGGCGGCCTGCGCGCGCCTTTGCCTATGCTGCCGGCCGGATCGGCCAAGCGGCCGCGCATCAAAAAAGCCGCCTGACGCAGCACGCAACAGACATCCACCCCCGCAGCAGCCACCAGGTCAATCCCAAAGGACCAAAGGAGAAAACCATGGGTCAATACATCGCCCCCCTGCGCGACATGCAATTCGTGCTGCACGAGTTGCTGCAGGTCGAAGACGAACTGAAACAGATCCCGAAATATGCCGAAGTGGATGCCGACACCATCAATCAGGTGCTGGAGGAGGGCGCAAAGTTCACTTCGAAAGTGCTGTTCCCGCTGAATCATACGGGCGACCGCGAGGGCTGCCACCTGGATAAGGCCACCCATGAGGTGACCACGCCCAAGGGCTTCAAGGAGGCATACCAGCAGTTCGTCGAGGCGGGCTGGCCTTCGCTGACCTGCGACCCGGAGTATGGCGGCCAGGGCTTGCCGGTGATCCTGTACAACCCGTTCTCGGAAATGCTGAATTCCTGCAATCAGGCCTGGTACATGTACCCCGGCCTGTCGCACGGCGCCTACGAATGCCTGCATGAGCACGGCACGCCGGAGCAGAAAAGCTTGTACCTGCCGAAGCTGGTTTCGGGGGAATGGACCGGCACCATGTGCCTGACCGAGGCGCATTGCGGCACCGACCTGGGCCTGCTGCGCTCCAAGGCGGAACCGCAGGCCGACGGCTCCTACAAGATCACGGGCAGCAAGATATTCATTTCCGCGGGCGAGCACGACATGGCCGCCAACATCGTGCATCTGGTGCTTGCGCGCCTGCCGGATGCGCCGGCGGGCACCCGCGGCATTTCGCTGTTCATCGTACCGAAGTTCATACCCGCGGCCGACGGCGGCATCGGCGCGCGCAATGGGATCACTTGCGGCGCGATCGAGGAGAAAATGGGCATCCACGGCAACTCCACCTGCCAGTTGAACCTGGATGCGGCCACCGGCTGGCTCGTGGGGCAGCCGAACAAGGGCCTGAACGCGATGTTCGTGATGATGAACGCCGCGCGCCTGGGCGTAGGCATGCAGTCGCTGGGCCAGACCGAGGTCGCCTACCAGAACGCGCTGGTGTATGCGAAAGAGCGCGTGCAGATGCGCAGCCTCTCCGGGGTCAAGGCGCCGAATCTGCCGGCCGATCCGATCATCGTGCATCCGGATGTGCGCCGCATGCTGCTGACCGCGAAGGCTTATGCCGAAGGCGGGCGTGCGTTCACGTCTTTCATCGCGCTGCAGATCGACCGCGAGCTGCATCACCCGGACGAAGCGGTGCGCAAGGATGCAGCCGACTTGGTGACGCTGCTCACGCCCGTGGTCAAGGCCTTCATCACCGACAACGGCTGGATCGCCACTTCGGAGGCGATGCAGGTCTACGGCGGCCACGGCTACATCGCCGAGTGGGGCATGGAGCAATACGTGCGCGATGCGCGCATCAACATGATCTACGAAGGCACCAACACCATACAGTCGCTCGACCTGCTCGGGCGCAAGGTGCTCATGGACAACGGCGCCAAATTGAAGAAATTCGGCGCCATGGTGCAGGCTTTCGTCGAAGAGAACGGCACCGACGAGGCGATGAGCGAATTCATCACCCCCCTGGGCGATCTCGGCGGCAAGCTGACCAAGCTCAGCATGGAAATCGGCATGAAGGCGTTCGCGAATCAGGACGAAGTCGGCGCCGCCGCCGTGCCCTACCTGCGCGTGGTCGGCCACCTGGTCTATGCCTATTTCTTCGCGCGCATGGCCAAGATCGCGCTGGCGAAGCTCGATTCCGGCGACGGCTTCTACAAGGCCAAACTCGCGACCGCCCGCTTTTATTATGCCCGGCTGCTGCCGGAAACCGCCATGCTGATCCGCCAGGCCCGTTCGGGTGCGGCGAATCTGCTCGATCTCGAAGCCGAACTGTTTTAAGAGCCCATTTCCAGATGTCGCGTGGGGTTTTATCCAAAATCGTCGCTTGCGCACGGACCGATTTTGGTCCGTGCGCAAGCGACGATCCGCGCGGACGGGCCGCCGTCCGCGCAAGTTCGGGCGTCACAGTTCGACGCATCTTCTTTTGGCTGTCTGCGTCGACAAGCCGCCATTGCGCGCTGCGCGCGCCAACCGTGTTTTCCGCGCGGATGAAAGGCGCATCCGCACAGAAAACACGGTTATGGTTAACACCACGCGCTGCGCGGATTAAGTTGCCATGGATAGCAATGTGTCCTCTCATAGCGTAAGCACTAACACAGAAGGAAAGGTATGAGCAATTTCATCGTCAGGAAAGTCGCCGTGCTCGGCGCGGGCGTGATGGGCGCGCAGATCGCGGCCCATTGCGTCAACGCGCGCGTGCCCGTGGTGCTGTTCGACCTGCCGGCCAAGGAAGGTTCCAAGGACGGCATCGTGCTGCGTGCCATTGAAAACCTGAAAAAGCTGAGTCCCGCGCCGCTGGGCAACAAGGACGAGGCGGCCTACATCGAGGTGGGCAACTACGACGAGCATCTCGAAATGCTCAAAGGCTGCGACCTCATCATCGAGGCCATCGCCGAGCGCATGGACTGGAAGCACGACCTGTACAAGAAAGTCGCGCCGTTCATCGCGCCGAATGCGATATTCGCCTCCAACACCTCCGGCCTGTCGATCACCGCCTTGTCCGAAGGCTTCGACACGGGGCTCAAAGCGCGCTTTTGCGGCGTGCATTTCTTCAACCCGCCGCGCTACATGCATCTGGTGGAGCTGATTCCGACTGCCGCGACTTCGCCTGCGATCCTGGACCAGCTCGAAGGCTTTCTCACCACCACGCTGGGCAAAGGCGTGGTGCGTGCGAAAGACACGCCCAACTTCATCGCCAACCGCGTCGGCATTTTCGGCATGCTCGCGACCATGCACGAGGCGGAAAAATTCGGCCTCTCCTGCGATGTGGTGGATGACCTCACCGGCGCCAAGCTCGGGCGCGCGAAGTCCGGCACGTTCCGCACCGCGGACGTGGTCGGCCTGGACACCATGGGCCATGTGATCAAGACCATGCAGGACACGCTAGTCGGCGATCCGTTTTTCGCGGTGTACAAGACACCGGAAGTCCTGACCAAGCTGGTGCAGGCGGGCGCGCTGGGACAGAAGACCGGCGCCGGCTTTTACAAGAAAGTCGGCAAGGAGATCCAGCGCCTGGACTTCGCCAAGGGCGAGTACGTGGCCGGCGGCGGCAAGGCGGACGATCTCATCGCGCGCATCCTGAAAGAAAAAGACCCGGCCAAGCGCATGAAAACCCTGAGCGAATCGAAAAACCCGCAGGCGCAATTCCTGTGGGCGATATTCCGCGATGTGTTTCATTACATCGCGGTGCACCTCGAGTCGATTGCGGACAACGCGCGCGACGTCGATTTCGCCATGCGCTGGGGCTTCGGCCAGAGCATCGGCCCGTTCGAAACCTGGCAGAGCGCCGGCTGGCAGCAGGTTGCGGGCTGGATCAAGGAAGACATAGACGCAGGCAAGGCTTTGTGCAGCGCGCCGCTGCCGGCCTGGGTGTTCGACGGCCGCACTGGCGTGCATGCGCCCGAGGGCTCCTGGTCCGCCGCGCGCAAGACGAATGTGCCGCGCTCGACGCTGCCGGTGTATCAGCGGCAGGTGTTCCGCGCTCCGGTGCTGGGGGATGCCGCCGTCGATGGCGCCAAGGCGGGTACGACGGTATTCGAGGACGACGCGGTGCGCATCTGGCACCAAGGCGATGATGTGCTGATCCTGTCGTCGAAGACGAAGATGCACGTGATCGGGCCGGGCATGATCACCGGTCTCACCAGGGCACTGGCCGAAGCGGAGGCGAACTACAAGGGCCTGGTGCTGTGGAACGCCGATGCCGCGGCGGGCGGTGCGTTTTCCGCCGGTGCCGACTTGCAGGCGATGCTGCCGCTGTTCATGTCGGGCGGGGTCAAGGCGATCGAGCCGGCCGTGGCCCAGCTGCAGCAGGCGCATCTGGCACTGAAATACGCCAACGTGCCCGTGGTGGCCGCGGTTGCGGGCCTGGCGTTGGGCGGCGGCTGCGAACTGATGCTGCACGCGTCCAAGCGCGTCGCGTCGATCGAATCTTATATCGGCCTGGTCGAAGTCGGCGTCGGCCTGATTCCTGCGGGCGGCGGCTTGAAGGAAGCGGCAGTGCGCGCGGCAACCGATGCCAAGGGCAACGACCTGCTGCAGTTCCTGAAGAATTACTTCATGAACGCGGCGACGGCGAACGTCTCCAAGTCGGCGCTGGAGGCGAAGAAAATTGGTTACCTGGCCGCCGACGACCTCATCGTGTTCAATCCTTACGAGTTGCTGCATGTGGCCAAAGTCGAGGCGCGGGCGCTGTTCGATGCGGGCTACCGGCCGCCGCTGAAAGCGCTGGTGCCGGTAACCGGGCGCTACGGCATGGCGACCATCATGGCGCAGCTGGTGAACATGCGCGACGGCGGCTTCATTTCCGCGCACGACTACAAGCTCGGTTCGATGATCGCCGAGATTGTGTGCGGCGGCGAAGTGGAAGCCAATAGCCTGGTGAACGAGCAGTGGTTGCTCGATCTGGAGCGCAAGGCCTTCATGGAGCTGCTCAACCATCCCAAGACCCAGGAACGCATCATGGGCATGATGCAGACCGGCAAACCGGTGCGCAACTAACGCGGCCCCCAGGAGATATCAAATGAGCAAACAACTGCAAGACGCGTATATCGTCGCCGCGACCCGCACGCCCATAGGCAAGGCGCCACGCGGCATGTTCAAGAACGTGCGTCCGGACGATCTGCTGGTGCGCGCGATCCAGTCCGCGGTGTCACAGGTGCCGGGGCTAGATACGCAGCTGATCGAGGACGCCATCGTCGGCTGTTCCTTCCCGGAAGCGGAGCAGGGCCTCAACGTGGCGCGCATGGCGGTGCTGCTCGCGGGCCTGCCCAAGACCGTTGGCGGTGTGACGGTGAACCGTTACTGCGCCTCCGGCCTCACCGCGATCGCGATGGCCGCGGACCGCATCCGCGTCGGCCAGGCCGAAGTGATGATCGCCGCGGGCGTCGAGTCGATGTCCATGGTGCCCATGATGGGCTACCACCCGTCGATGAACATGGGCATTTTCAAGGACGAGAATATCGGCATGGCCTACGGCATGGGCCTGACCGCGGAAAAAGTCGCGCAGCAATGGAAGATTACGCGCGAAGCACAGGACGAGTTCTCGCTCAAATCGCACCAGAAGGCGATCGCGGCGCAAGCCGCGGGCGAATTCAAGGACGAGACCACGCCGGTCGAGATCGTCGAGCGCTTCCCCAATCTCGCGAGCGGGAAAATAGATATCAAGACGCGCAGGGTGGATACGGACGAAGGCGCGCGCGCCGATACCAACCTCGCTTCGCTGGCGAAGCTGCGGCCGGTGTTCGCGCCCAAGGGCTCCGTCACAGCCGGCAACAGTTCGCAGACATCCGACGGCGCGGGCGCGCTCATCCTGGTCAGCGAAAGAATCCTGAAGCAATTCAATCTGACGCCGCTCGCGCGCTTCGTCTCCTTCGCAGTCCGCGGCGTGCCGCCGGAAATCATGGGCATAGGCCCGAAAGAAGCGATTCCCGTGGCGTGCAAGGCGGCCGGTATCACCCAGGATCAGATCGACTGGTTCGAGCTCAACGAAGCCTTCGCCGCGCAGTCGCTCGCGGTGATGCAGGACTTGGGCCTGGATCCGGCCAAGGTGAATCCGATGGGCGGCGCGATTGCGCTGGGCCACCCGTTGGGCGCAACCGGAGCAATCCGCTCGGCGACGACCATTCATGCGCTGCGGCGCAAGAACCTCAAGTACGGCATGGTGACCATGTGCGTCGGCGCCGGCATGGGGGCGGCCGGGATTTTCGAACGCGTGTAAGGTCCCGAATCTGCTGCAGCATGAGCTTCTCCGGGCGGGCGGCGTTGCGCGCGGCCGGCGCAACTGGACAGTATTAGCTAAATTAGCTAAACTGTGACAATGAAGACCTTCGACGCCACAGCGGCAAAGAACCGCTTCGGCCAGCTGCTCGAAGCCTGCGTGCACGCTCCGGTGTCTATCGAGCGGCATGGCCGCGTGGTGGCCTACCTAGTCGCACCCAAAGATTTCCCCGCGGCGCCCGAGCCGATGGAAGCCAGGCTCGCCGGCCGGCTGCGCGAAGCCGGCGCCGTCTATGCAGCGGTGTTCGGATCCGTGGCGCGCGGGCAGGCGCGTGCGGACAGCGACATCGACGTCGCAGTCAGCTTCGGCAAGCCGATGAGTTCGGATCTGCGCATGGCGGTAATCGGCATCGTCGCCGCCGTGTCCGGGCGCAGCGTGGACTTGATCGATCTGGAGGCATCCGGCGGGTTGATCCTCGCGCGCGCGCTCGGCGGGCGCGAGATTTTCTGCGACGACGTGGCGACGCGGCAGCGCATGATTGCCAAAGTGCAGCGCTCCGAGGACGAGCGTTTGAGCGCTGCGATCGCGGCGAGTGCGGCACGGTCCGGGCTATTCGCGTGAGCGCTCCCGTGGATACCGACGTTCTCGATGCCAGGCTGCGCGAGCTGTCGCGGCGGCTGCGCCGCGTCGCCGCGAAGCAACCCGCATCGATCAAGGCGCTGGCGGCCGACGAGGACCTGCAGGACATCCTCACGCGCAATCTGGAGCTTGCCATCCAGGCCTGCATTGATATCGCCTTCCACCTCTGCGGCGCCCACGGGAAGGTGCCGACGACCGCCGCCGAGGCGTTCGCGCAGCTGGCGCAGCTCGAGCTGATCGAGCGCGGCCTCGCGCAAAGGCTGCAGCGCGCCGCGGGTTTTCGCAATGTGCTGGTGCACGAATACACCGAGGTCGACTGGAAAATCGTCATGCGGGTGATTCGCGCCGATACGCGCGATCTATCGGCCTTCGGCAAAGCGGTGCTGAAAATGCTGGAGAAGCAAACCTAAGGTGGGTCGATGGCGTCTGCGCATTCGCGCGGCCACGGTCACTCACGCGATGCGGCGTAAAAATCTCAAGTACGGCGTGATGACGATCTGCTAAGATAAATATGCCGCTCATTTCTGGAGCCTGACATGTCCGTTGGAACTATTGCGCTGCCAACCCGGCTTTCCCGGCGCATCGAGAAGCTCGCCCGCGAAGCCGGGCGGACGCCGGATGAAATGCTGAAATTCGTGATCCGAGACGGACTCGAATACTGCGAATATGCCGTCAAGGCCACCAACGAAGGACTGGCCGATCTCGATGCCGGCAGCAGCATTACGGCCGATGAGATGCGGGCGCACTTCGAAAAACGCCGGATAGCGCGCCGTGCCCGGAAAGCGGCTTGAGTACGCTGTTCGCTCCAGGCGCGATCTCGAAGCCATAGAGAAGTACCACCTCGAAGTTGCCGGGGATGTCGTCGCCGATCGCGTCATCGACGCCATTCAGTCCCAGGCCGAGAAGATCGCCACGCTTGGGCTGACGTTCCGGCCCGGTATCCGCCAGGGGACGCGCGAATGCGTGATGACCCGCTATCCCTACATTCTTGTCTATCGCATAAGCGCGCGCCGCGTCGAGCTCGCCCGGGTCGTTCATCAACGGGCGGAATACTTTCAGCGCGGGCGGTAAAGTTGCAGAGAAATGCGGTGGCGTGAGCGGGTAGAGTATGGAATTCCGGACGGAATTTCGGGTCAGAGTAAGCCCTCCGAACACATCTGCAATTGCCTGAAAAGCCAGAACTGGCGCGGCGCTGCAGTCTGCGATGCGGCGTAAAACCTTGAGTGCAGCATGGCTACTATGTGCGTCGGTACCGGAATGGGGGCTGCCGGGATATTCGAACGCGTGTAAGCTGCAGCGGCGACATTCGATCGCTTATCAGGGGCCGTTTCGGTAAATCTGAACTGGCCTCTTTTCAATCGAATCCTACGGAAGGGAACACGCATGAAACTCTACTATTCACCGGGCGCCTGCTCGATGGCGCCGCACATCGTCCTGCGCGAGGCGGGGTACAAGTTCGAGTCCGAGAAAGTCGACATCCCGAACAAGAAGACCGCGGGCGGCGACGACTTCTGGAAGCTCAATCCCAAGGGCTACGTGCCCGTGCTTAAGCTCGATGACGGCCAGGTGCTGACCGAAGTCGGCGTGATCTGCCAATACCTCGCCGACCGGAAGCCGGAGTCGGGCCTCGCGCCGAAGTGCGGCACGATGCAGCGCTACCGTCTCATGGAAATGCTCAACTTCTGCGCCAGCGAAATCCACAAGCAGATCGGCGCGCTGTTCAACCCGAAGATGACCGCGGAAATGAAGGAAGTCCAGCTCGGCGTGATCGAGCGCCGCTTCAACGCGCTGGAGAAGCTGCTCGAAGGCAAGCAATATGCGATGGGCGACAAATTCAGCGTGGCCGACGCCTATCTGTACACCGTGCTCAACTGGACCGGCATGCACAAGATCGATCTCGGCAAGTGGCCGAACATCAAGGCCTTCATGGCCCGGGTCGGTTCCCGGCCGGCGGTGCAGGAAACGCTGAAAGCGGAAGGCTTGGTCAAGTAAGACCCGTCGTTCCACCGTACGCGGCCATCACGCGCAGGCACTCGCCGGCGCGCGATGGGCGATCCTGACGCCTCCGTTCCGACGACAGCCTAGGCGAGCAGCTTATCGTAGTCAGCGTGGGTGCCGATCCAGAACCAGACAAACCCCTCAGCGCTCTTCACCGCCACTGCGCGATGGCTGCCTCCGACGCGCACGGACCAGAGACGCCCGACTTTCTTGAAATGAAGCGATGGATACTGCGGATCGTGCTTGAGATGTTCGTAGGCTTGATCCGCGAGCTTGCGAACGTCCTCCGGCAACGACCGGTAACAAACCCAGAAGTCCGGAGACGCATGATGCATCAAAGAGGTGTGGTCTTTCCGGCCGCGTGATCCCTAAGCGCCTTTTCCGCCAATACATCGAGTTTCCCGGCTGCAACATCGCGCTCGAGCTGCCGATCCCAAAGCGTCCAGTCGAATTCAAGAAACCACGCCCGAAGCTGCGCCACCTCTTCCGCCGACAGCGCCTTGATCTGTTGTTCGATCGACTCAACTTTGCTCATGGTCCTAACCTCCGAAATGTGAGTTTAGCACCGAGCATGTTCTGCCGGCTAGACAGAATGCCTTTCCGGTAGCTGGCGGCGTGCCGCCCTAGCTCGCGCTCTTTCCACCGCGCTGGCCGAAGCCACGAGAGCGGCGCGGCGCTACGAAAATGGACGGCATCTAAACGAAGCCATCGGCCTGGAACCCAATAGTGACGCGCGTTTCCAGGCAGGTGCGCCTCGCGCTCACTCGGCCAGGCGCAGGCCGCCACGCTTTACGATGCGGCTGTTACCGGACGGTGTGCTGGTCCCTACCTGTCTCCTTACGACCCGTTGCGGTCAGTCGGCGTTTTGAAAAGCAGACGCCCAACAACGATTGACATTAGCGGCCGATGGAGGCGAGGACGGCTGGGGGCGCTGGGTAGCCCAGTTAGTTTGTGGATGTGGTCACGCTAGCGGGCCGAGGGAACGACCTTGGCAGCTTCCAGCTGCTTCTTCTTTTACAAGATTTTGCACAACTTAATACACTGCTCCACTTTTTAGGCGTAGGTTAACGCATTGACATACGAAACGAGTCCACATCGTGTATCCAGATAACATCCTCGTTTGGCCGGACGGTTTTTGGTGTTTTCGGGAAGAATTCTGCGCGGAATTCCTGCGCGATAACAATTACCGCGTAGTCGAGCACAGCACCGACGAATGGTTACGGATACTTTCAAAGCGCCCTCAATCCCAACGCCTTAGCCCCCCCCCAAACTCGATAAAAATTTGCATTAAGGAGCCGAATAATTTTGGTTATGTGAACCGGGGGCTACTTTCCGATTGCTGCTGTCGACGCCCCGGGCCTCCGGCCGGCGTCCGCTATGGGGCGAGAGCGCGAATGGCCGGTTATGGCCGATTGCAGCCGCCGCGTTCTTGCGCTCGGTAAGAGATCATCACCCGATGAGGTACGAAGCCGGCTTGTGGCGTGTAGCCAATTAGACGAGACGGTGCACGCGCTCGATCACTCGTTGAAGGCGGCGAGCAGGGCGACTGCGGTCACGCCCGCGCCGCAATCGCGTGGTTGGACACGACTTCCAGCACGCGCTTGCCGCCGGTGGCGAACACCTCGGTCCTGACCACGGCGACGTTGCGGCCTTTTTGCAGCACGGTCGAGCGCGACCGCAGCGCCTTGCCCAGGCCGGGACTGATGAACCAGGCGCTGGCGGCGGTGAGCAGGGGATGATGCGGAACCGCGCCGATCGCGGTCGCGAGCGCCGCGTACAGCAGCAGGCCGCCTTGCACGTGACCGACGCGGTTTCCCACGTGCGTGCCGACGGCAAGGCGTGAGGCCGCGCCGCGCGGCGTGTGCCGCACGGCAGGCTGCCACAGATTGCGCAGGAAACCGCCGTGGGGCGCGGCGCGCAGCGCCTGCCTGACGCGGCGCATGACGCTTTTCTCCAGTGCATCAAGTTGTGCGGGCGCAAGCGCCGGAACGATCGCGGCCTGCTTGCGCTCCCACGGCAAAGGATCGAGCGCGCGTCCTTCGGGTGCCGGCGGTGAAACCCAGATGCCCGATATGCGCGCGACCTCGGCGCCCGCGGCGCGGATGGTCCCGGCGGTTGCCGCCTGCGCCAGCGCCGTATGCGGCGAGAAGCCATCCGATTTCGCCTCGGCGCGCAACAGCCCGCGCGCCGGCGCCCCGGTGAATTCGATGCGCAAAGCCAGCGTCGCCGTGCGCGCGCTCGGATCGATCTCCATATCGTCGGCTGGGTTCATCATGGCGCGCAATTGTCTCATGAAGCCGCGGCCGCCTGACCACGGGGCGCGCGGGCCGCGCGTTGCGGGAATTCGCCGGCGAAAGGATGTCAGGGATTGGGCTTGTGGCGCGTGCCGCGCTTCTCGGCGAAGCTGCGCAGTCTGTCGATCGCGGCGCCGAGGGGACCGGGCATGTGGCTCCAGTCGATTGCATCCAGCGTGTTCTTGACCAGCAGCCCGAGCTCTGTATCGCCGTCGATCGTGAGCCGGCGGGAGAAGAACAGCGTATCCGGATCTTCCATGCGGCGCGCGAGGCGATAGAAATCCCAGGCGCAGGCGCTGATCGTGACCTCGGGCTCCGCGCGCAGCACCGGCAGGAACCCAATCGACGTTAGGCTGATGCGGCCATCGAGGCCGGCGTCGCTCACCTGAATGGAAACGATGCGGCCCATCAGGCGCTGTTTCGTGTCGGCATCGAGCGTAGGCAGAAACAAGAGATTCAGGCCTGCGCACAGCACGGTCGACGGCGGCCATTGCGGCAGACGGCCGATCACGCTCGCGAACAGGGACGGCAGCTGCGGCGCCGGTTGTGTGGCGTTCGCGCTCACGTCCGGTATTCCATGCCGGGCGCGCCGTACCAATAGCCGTTGCAGGGCGGTGCGACGCGCAGGCCGTCGAGCGGGGCGCCGGGGCGCCCGGCGCAGCGCTCGCGGAAACTCTCGATGATAGGCAGCATGTTTTTCGACTGCGGCGACAGGCGCACTACGTCGACCTCGAGACCGCGCAGTTCTTCGAGCGACTCCGACAGGTCGTACACCAGCGCCGACTGGGTCTGGATGCCGTTCAAGGTCAGGAATTCATCTTTGTCGCGCGTGCGCAGCGCGAGTCCGTCGGCGTCATCGAGACAGCGGAACTGGCAATCGTCCTTGGGCAGGTTGTGGTGGCGCGCGGTGAAGCAGCGCGCCGAGAACGCAAGCGGCATGCGGCCATAGGCGAATACTTCGGTCTGCATGCCGGCAGGGCGCGCCGCCTGCAGTTCGCGCAAGGTGTCGCACGAGAGTTCCAGCGGCAGCACGAAGCGCGTCGCGCCGAGTTCGGCGAACCAGGCCAGTGTTTCGTTGTTGTAGACGTTCAGATGCGGCCCGGCGACGAAGGGCACGCGGCCGCTGAGCAGGCGCACGGCGCCCATTTCGTTGGCCTCGACGGTGAAATCGCCGTTCGCGGCGATGCGGCGCAGCGCCTTCAGGTCGGATTCCGACTCGATCAAGGCCTGCGAGGACAGCACCACCTGCTTGCCGCTGGCGCTCAAGTCGCGCGCAAGCCCGAGCCAGTCGTCCTGGCGCAAGTTGTGGCGGCGCGAACACACGACTTCGCCGAGGTAGACGATGTCGACGCCGGAGTCCGCGATGCCGGCGTAGAATTCCAGCAGCGCCTCGCGCGTCCAGTAATACAGCACCGGGCCCAGGCTGAGTTTCATTTCTTACCCAAAATGTCATTCCGAGGGCTTGGCCCGAGGAATCTGCTGTTCATAAGGCTGCAAAAGCAGATCCCTCGCTGGGCTCGGGATGACAGAACCAAGATAGTGCTCATGGTCTGATCATTTCCATTTCCGGTGATAGGCGCCGAGCGTGTGCTGCTGGCCTTCGGCGACGCGCGCGAGGCCGCTGGCCCAGTCGGGCTGGATCGAAAAGCGCTCCGGGTTCTTCGCGTAGCTGTCGATTGCCTCGCGCCAGATGCGCGTTACTGCGGCGACATAGGCCGGGCTGCGCTGGCGGCCTTCGATCTTGATCGCCGCGACGCCGATCTTCGCCAATTCCGGCAGCAGCGCCATCGCGTTGAGGCTGGAAGGCTCTTCGATCGCGTAATAGGTTTCGTCCTCGACGTCGAAGCGGCCTTTGCACAAGGTAGGGTAGCCGGCGTTCTCGCCCGCTGCGAAGCGGTCGATCAGGATGCCGTTCAGCCGCGCGTCCAGGGTGTCGCCGTGCTTTTCCCAACGCACCGCCTTGGCCGGAGAGCATACGCCGCGCGTATTCGGCGATTCGCCGGTGACATACGATGAAAGCGCGCAGCGCCCCTCGACCATCACGCACAGGCTGCCGAAGCCGAACACCTCGATCGGCACCGGCGTGTTCTTGATCACGTCCGCGACCTGGGCGAGCGAGAGCACGCGCGGCAGCACCGCGCGCGAGATGCCGAAGTGCTCATGGTAGAAGTTGATCGCCTCGTAATTGGTGGCCGAGGTCTGCACCGACAGGTGCAGACGCAGTTGCGGATGGCGCTGGGCGGCGTAGCGCATGAGGCCGGCATCGGCGAGGATCACCGCATCGATGCCGAGGCTGGCGGCCTCGTCGATGGCGCGCTGCCAGCGCGGCGCGGCGTTTCCTTGCGGGAAAGTATTGATCGCGAGCAGCATTTTCGCGCCGGCGGCGTGGGCATAGCGCAGGCCTTCGCTCGCGCTCTTGGCGTCGAAATTGAGGCCCGCGAAATTGCGTGCGTTGGTTTCGTCCTTGAGGCCCATGTAAACCCAGTCCGCGCCGTTGTCCACGGCGGTCTTGAGCGAGGGCAGGTTGCCGGCGGGGCAGACCAGTTCAGGGATGGGCATGAGCGGCTTAAATCTGGCGCGGGCGCGCAGGGTTTTTGGCTTGCATAGGGTGAGTACTGTAGAGGGCATGCGCGGGGCGGGCTTTGATCTGGGTCAAATTATCCGGGGCGGATTTGCCGCATTCAGACTGGGTAAACCTGTACCCGGATGGGTGAGACAATGCGCTGTGAGGAAATCCCTGCGCTTGGTCCAAGAACCGCTCGTTTCCGCCCCCGACGAGGAGCTGGTCGCCGCGACGCGGACCTGGCTGGAGCGTGCCGTGATCGGCCTCAACCTGTGCCCGTTCGCCAAGGCGGTTCACCTGAAGAACCAGATTCGCTATGCGGTCAGCGCCGCGCAAACGCCCGAGGACTTGCTGGCCGATCTCATCGCCGAACTGCAGCTGCTGCAGGCGGCCGATCCGTCCACAATCGAAACCACGCTGCTGCTGCATCCGCGCGTGCTCGGCGATTTCCTCGACTATAACGATTTTCTCGAGCTGGCCGACGCTGCCGTCGCGGGCGAGGAGCTGGAGGGCGTGATCCAGGTCGCGAGCTTTCATCCGCAGTACCAGTTTGCCGGCACCCAGCCGGAAGACATCGACAACTACAGCAACCGCTCGCCCTATCCTATGCTGCACCTGCTGCGCGAGGCGAGCATAGACCGCGCCGTGGCGGCATTTCCCGATGCCGGACGGATATTCGAGCGCAACATCGAGACTCTGCGCCGCCTCGGCCACGCGGGCTGGCGCCGCCTCTGGCTGGATTAGGCATAGCGCGCGGCATTCATCACAGCGCAATGCCCCAGGACTGCGTAGAATGCGGCGCTTTGCTTCAATGGGGAATCGCATACATGAAGAAAACCGATCTGGAAAAGAACAAGGGACTGAAGATCAACAGCGCCGTCAGCCGCTTCGGCACGCCGGGCCGCTTCGGCAAGGATGCGGGCCTCGTCGTGGATCGGCGCGAACAGCGCAAGCTCGATCAGGCGCTCGGTTTGGTCCCGTTTGCGGTCAAGCTCAACGGCGAGCTGGTGCAGCGGGTGCAGGCGCTGGCGCAAGCGCGCCAGAGCGGATTGAGCGAGGTGGTGGCGGAGCTGCTGGAGAAGGCTTTGATGAGCGAAGTCAGCGCGAAGAAGTAGCCTTGTTCACGCTCAAGTCCACCTGCACTCGGTCTTCGCTGTCGCCCAGCCAGACCTGTTCGTCCTGGATCGTGCAATTCAGGCGCATATTGCGTTGCGCGAGCTTCGCCAGTGCCTGGCTGGCGGCCGCCGGCACCGAAATCACCGTCAGATTTTTCATCCGCGCCAGCTCGCCGCCGACCTGATTCCACCAGACGTTGGCGGCGTAACCGCCGTAGCTGTAGACGATGACTTGGCGCGCGCGTCCGCAGGCCCGGCGTATGCGTCTTTCATCGGGCTGGCCGACTTCGATCCAGAGTTCGATCGCGCCGGTCAGGTCCTTGCGCCACAGATCGGGCTCGTCGTCTGCGCTCAAGCCCTTGCCGAACGCCAAGGCTTCGTCGGCATTCAGCGCGAAGGCGAGCACGCGCAGCATCATGCGCTCATCGGTCTCCGACGGATGGCGCGCGATCGTGAGTGCGTGATCTTGGTAATAATTGCGGTCCATGTCCGCGATTTGCAGTTCGGCTTTGAAAATGGTTGCCTTCAGGGCCATAGAGTCTTTTCGGTCGCAATTTTGCGCGGACGAAAACCCGTCCGCGCGGATCGTCGATTGTGCACGGATGAAAAAGACATCCGTGCACAATCGACGATCTTGTAAGAAAAACAAGTCGCCGTTGTTATTAACCGTAACCGCGTTTTCTGTACGGATGAAAAGCATCCGTACAGAAAACGCGGTTGGCGCGCGTAGCGCGCAAGTCCGCTGGCGGCATGCAACAACATTCAAGCCGCCGTATACAAAACGACAACGGGGGCTTGCGCCCCCGTTATTCCGTCTCGATCTACAGCCGGGTTATTCGACTTTGGCCTTCGCGCGCAGGTCGTTCACCGCTTTTTCGAATGCCGTTTCCTGCAGGCGCTGTTCCAGCTTGGGTTTCACCTGCTCGAACTCGGGGAATTTCGCCGGACGCACGTCCTCGAGCTGGATCACATGCCAGCCGAACTGCGACTGCACCGGTGTCTCGGTGTACTGTCCTTTTTGCAATTTGACCATCGCATCCGAGAACGGCTTGACGAAACCGCCGGGGAGATTCCAGTCGAGATCGCCGCCGTGGTCTTTGGAGCCGGGATCCTTGGACAGTTTCGCGAGATCCTCGAATTTCTCGCCTTTTTTCAGCTTCGCGATGATGTCTTTTGCCTCGCTTTCGTTATCCACCAGGATGTGGCGCGCCTTGTATTCCTTGTCGCCCGCCTGCGCCTTGATTTTTTCGAACTCCGCCTTCAGCGCGTCGTCCGTGACCGGATGATGCTTGAGGAAATCGGCGCGGTAGGCCTGCACCAGGATGTTGGTGCGCGCGAGCTCGATCTGGGCCACGGTATCGCCGGCCTTGTCCAGGTGCTTGTTGCGGGCTTCCTGCGCAATGGCTTCGAGCGTGATCAGGCGATCGCGAATCGCAGCGCGCAGCTCAGGCGAGTCCTTCTGCCCCTGCGCCTCCTGGGCGTGCACGATGGCATCCACGCGGCTCTTGGGGATCGCGACGCCGTTGACGGTCGCGACCTTGGCGCTTGCGGCGCCGGCTTGCGCCAGGGCGAGGCCCGGTGCCGATAGCGCGATGGCCAAGGCCAAGGTCAGGCGGGGGAGTGTGGGCTGCATGGTTGTTCCTCTGTTTTTACTGCGGTTGTGAAAAATCATTCGCTTCCCCCGGCGCGTAGGCGCGGATGGCGAGTGCGTGGATTTGCTGCTGCATCATGGGACCGAGCGCGCTATAGATCAGGCGGTGGCGCGTCACCGTGTTTTGGCCTGCAAACTGCGGCGATTCTATGGTGAGCGAATAATGGCCGCCGCCGCCTTTCGCGCCTTCGTGGCCGGCATGCTTGGCGCTGTCGTCCCTGAGCACCAGCCGGCTGGGTTGCAGCGTCGCCAGTTTTTGCTCGATGGCCTGGGTCACGTTCATGCGCGCCTCACTTGGCTTCCTTCTGTTCCACGTATTTGGCCAGGAAAAATCCCTGCCCGATCACGAACGCCAGCATCAGTCCCATGCCGCCGAACAGCTTGAAATTGACCCAGGTGTCGGTCGGGTAGTTGAAGGCTACGTAGAGATTGAGGCAACCCATACCGGCAAAAAACCCGGCCCAGCTGAAATTGAGCTTGTTCCAGGCCGGATCCGGCATCTGAATCTGCTCTCCGAGCATGGTGCGTATCAGGTTCTTGCGGAAGAACAGTGCGCTGCCCGTGAGCACGCAGGCGAACATCCAATACAGCACCGTCGGCTTCCACTTGATGAAGGTTTCGTCGTGCAACAGCAAGGTGGCGCTGCCGAACACGACGATGATGGCCAGGCTCACCCACAGCATGGCATCGATCTTGCGTCCGCGCAGCCACAGCCAGCCGATCTGGGCGAAACTCGCGGCAATAGCGACTCCGGTGGCAACATAGATCCCCTGCAGCTTGAATGCAATGAAGAACAGGATGACCGGAAACATGTCGAACAAAAATTTCATGGGCGTGGATTATAACAGGCTTGGATGGCCGCACCGCCTCGGCGCGGGGGTGCGGAGTGCGGGCGCGGTGCGGAAGCTTCTGGCGCGCTGGGATGGATGTGTAAGTGATTGATGGAAATAGTTATTGCTCAAGCTTGAGCGAGGCGGAATTGATGCAATAGCGCAGCCCGGTCGGCGCGGGTCCGTCATCGAACACATGGCCCAGGTGGGCATCGCAGCTCGCACACACCGCTTCGGTGCGCTGCATGAAATGGCTGTGATCCTCGACTGTCTTCACCGCTTCGGTTGAGACCGGTTGCCAATAGCTGGGCCAGCCCGAGCCGGAATCGAATTTGTGCGAGGAACTGAACAGCGGCGCGCCGCAGCAGATGCATTTATACGTGCCGCTGTCCTTGCAGTCGTTGTATTCGCCCGTGAACGGGCGCTCGGTGGCCTTGCGGCGCGTGACTTCGAACTGCTCGTCGCTGAGCTGTTTGCGCCACTCGGCGTCGGGTTTCACTATTTTCGCAGACATTCGCTTTTCGCTCCTCCGTTAGCGGCCTTGCCGCTAATAAAATTGGACAGCAACAATCATACATGGTTGCAGCTGCGTCAGAATTTCGTCTCCCCGGGCTTACACTACAATTGCCCGATACATTCACAAGGAGAACCGGCATGCCCATGGTCAGGATGGTCGAATACGACAATGCAGGGCCCGAAGTCAAGGCGGTCTACGACGACATCATGGCAACGCGCAAGAGCAATTGGGTCAATAATTTCTGGAAAACCCTGGCGAGCCACCCGCCTACGCTCAGGCGCATCTGGGCCGGGGTGAAGGAGGTGATGAGCCCGGGCAGGCTGGACCCGCTGACCAAGGAGATGATCTACGTCGCGGTGAGCGCCACCAACAACTGCGAATACTGCATCCACTCCCACATCGCCTCGGCGCGGGCCAAGGGCATGACCGACGAAATGCTGGGCGAGCTGTTGGCGGTCGCCGGCATGGCCAACCAGACCAACCGGCTCGCCAACGGCTACCAGGTTCCGGTCGACGCGCAGTTTAAACCGCCGGCTTAAGAGGAGCAGCTTACGGCAAGCGCGGACGCCCATTGTGGCGCGGGTTCGGCGTAGGCCTGCATGCCCGGCTGCTCGTCGTAGGGCCGTGACAGGACCAGCGTCAATCGCTCGATTTCGCTGTAATCGCGCTCGTCCGCCGCTTTGCGTATTGCAGTTTCGGCGAGGTAATTGCGCAGCACATACTTCGGATTGACGCGGTCCATGCGCGCCTTGCGCGCGCCGTCCGCGCTTTGTTCCAGCGCCAGGCGCGTGCGGTAGCGTGCCAGCCAGTCGGCGTAAGCCGCGCCGTCCGCGAACAGTTCGCGCAGCGCCGCGTTGCCGGCGCCATGCGCCGAATCGAAATTGGCCAGGCGGCGGAAGCAATTGCTGTAGTCGATGCGGTCCTGGTGCAGCAGCTGCAACAGATCCTTGATCAGCGCCGCGTCCTCGCCCTGTTCGGTGGCCAGCCCGAGTTTGGCGCGCATCAGCGCCAGGTAATGCCGCTCGTACTGCGCCTCGTAGGCTTCGAGCGCGGACTGCGCTTGCTCGACTTCGAACAAAGGCAGCAATGCCTGGGCCAGGCAATACAGATTCCAGTGGGCGACGCGCGGCTGCATGTTGTAGGCGTAGCGGCCGGAATGGTCGGAGTGGTTGCAGACGTGGCCCCAGTCGAAGCCTTCGATGAAGCCGTAGGGGCCGTAGTCTATGGTGAGGCCGAGGATGGACATGTTGTCGGTGTTCATCACGCCATGGCAGAAACCCACCGCCTGCCATTGCGCGATGAGCTGTGCCGTGCGGGCGATGACCGCGCGCAGCAGTTCCAGATAAGGCTCATCCGCTTCGCGCAGCTGCGGATAATGCCGCTCGATGACGTAATCGGCCAGCGTCTGCACATGTTCGTGCTGGCGGCGCGAGGAAAACAGCTCGAACGTGCCGAAGCGCACATGGCTGCGCGCCATGCGTGTGAGCACGGCCGCAGACTCGACGTTCTCGCGGATCACCGGCTGGTCGCTGCCGACGATCGCAAGCGCACGCGTGGTCGGGATGCCCAGAGCATGCATGGCCTCGGAGCAGAGATATTCGCGGATGGTCGAGCGCAGCACCGCGCGGCCGTCGCCCATGCGCGAGTAGGGCGTCTGGCCGGCGCCCTTCAACTGCAAATCCCAGGCGCCTTGCGCCGCGGTGGCCTCGCCCAGCAGGATCGCGCGCCCGTCGCCGAGCTCCGGCACGAACACGCCGAACTGGTGCCCCGCGTATATGGCAGCGAGCGGGTCGAAGCCGGGCAGCAGGCGGTTGCCGCAGAAGATTTCGGCGAACTCCCCGCGCTGCGCCTCTTCCGCAGCGAGCCCGATCAGCTCGGCCGCGGCCGGGTTGAACGCGACCAGATAGGGGTCGGGCAGGGGCGTAGGCGCAAGCCTGGTGTAGAACGCCGGCGGCAGGCGGCCATAGCGGTTGTCAAAGCGCAGTTCCTCCAGCCTGACCGCGCCGAGTTCAGCCCTTCCGATATTCACTAATGCGTTCCTTCAAGCCTGGTTCGAGCGCGGAGCGTATCAGATCGGCCAGGTCGGCGGTCCGGGAATCCGTCACAGTGGCGGCGTAAAGTCTGGCTGCTGCCGCCGGCGACAGCTGCTCGGCCGCAGCCGCTGCGCGCTCGATCAGCGCAGGCCAGGATTGCGGGGCGGCAATCTCGTGCAAGAAGCCCAGGCGCAAGGCCTCTTCGGTGCCGAAAGTCTTGCTCGCCGCGAGCAGGCCGCGTGCCGCGTCGCCGCCGATGCGCGCAGCCAGCCGGCGCGTGCCCAGTTGCAGTCCGAATTTCAGCCCAGGCATGCGAAACTGCGCATCGGGCGCGGCGATGCGGCTGCCGCAGGCGAGGATGAGGTCTACGCCCGCGCCGAAATTCTTGCCCTGCGCCAGGGCCAGCGTGGCGAAAGGCGCATGGTATACGGCCTGCAGCAACAGCTCGATGCGCGCAAAGCGCTGCAGCAGATCCCCCTCGGACGCCTGCTCGCAGCCGCCGAAATCGAAGCCGGCGCAGAAATTGCGGCCATTGCCTTTGAGCACCAACAGGCGCGTGCCGTCGTGTTGCGCAGCCGCTACGGCCGCGGCCAGCGCGTCCACCAGCCCGGCGTCGAGCGCATTGGCCTTATCCGGGCGGTCGAGCGTAAGCGTGGTGACCGCGGCTTTTTTTTCGATCAGTAGTTCCTGGTTCATGCTCTTAGAATACCATCCCTCAATTATTGAACCGACGGAGTATAACCATGGGCGAACTGGTCTATGTCATCGGCATGAGCGCAGTGGCGATCAGCGCGATTACCGGCGTGCTGGAGGCGGGGCGCAAGCCGATCGACCTGTTCGGCGTGGTGCTGGTGGCGTTGACTTCGGCGCTGGGCGGCGGCACCATCCGCGACTTGCTGCTGGCGCGGCCGGTGTTCTGGGTGGCCGATCAGACTTACCTGGTGGCCGCGATCGCCGCCGGCGTGGCGACGTTCGTGCTGGTGCGCCTGGCGCGCTTGCCGGTGAACCTGTTCCTGGTGCCCGATGCGCTCGGCCTGGCGCTGTTTACGATTATCGGCACCCAGGTCGCCATGGGCCACGAGGTGCCTTGGTTCGTCGCCAGTTTTCTCGGCGTGGTCACGGGTGTGTTCGGCGGCGTGCTGCGCGACATCCTGTGCAACGAAGTGCCGCTGGTATTCACCGGCGAACTGTACGCCACCGCGTCCTGGGCCGGCGCCATGGTGTTCATCGCGCTGCTGCATGCCGGCATCGCCGCATCGCTTGCAAGCGGGCTCGCGATGGCGGCGATTTTCCTCACGCGTGTCGCCGCCATCCACTGGCATCTCACGCTGCCGAGCTTCGCCGCGAAAGCGTGAGCGCCGGCCGCGCAGGGCTTCAGGACAGCCGCACGTACTCGTAATCCAGGCCGAGGTTGTTGATGCCGCGATCGGGCGGCGCCACCCAGCCCGCCATCTTGCCGGGCGCGGTCACGCGCTGCATCAGGCTGGTCACATAAGCTCTGTCGGCGTTTGAGGGCAGCCAGTCGGACAGGCTGCGCTCGTACGCCTCGCGCGCAAGTATGCGGCCCTCGGGATCGGTAGGCACGTTGGCCCAGGCGCCGATGCTGCGGCGAAAATGCGTCGAAGGCAGTTTGAGGCGGAACGCGTGACCGGCTTTCTGGATCTGCATGTTCCAGCGCTTCAGGCCAATTTCGCAGTCGCGCACATAGGCTTCGCGCAGCACCTCGTTCATCGCATTGCGCATGCCTACCGTCTCTTTCTTCACGCCGCCGCTGCCGTCCGGCGTTTCCAATTCATACGTGGCATCGGTGCAGACATGGTCCTGGTACTGGGTGGTTTCGTCCGGCCGACCCTTGATGCCGTTGGCGAAGGAACTCGCGGCATTGGAGGACACTTCGGAACCGAACAGGTCGAGCGAGGAGCTGAACCAGAAATTGAGATAGCGCTGCAACAGCGGTAAATCGACCACGCCTTCGCGCCGCAGCGCCTGCACGTCGTCGGTGCCGAGCTGCTTCATCACTTCGAGCGTGCGCCGGATCACGCGGGCGATGCCGGTCTCGCCGACGAACATGTGGTGCGCTTCCTCGGTGAGCATGAAGCGGCAGGTGCGCGCGAGCGGGTCGAAGCTCGATTCGGCCAGGCTTTTGAGCTGGAACTTGCCATCGCGGTCGGTGAAATAAGTGAAGCAGAAGAACGACAGCCAATCCGAGATCGGTTCGTTGAAGGTGCCGAGAATGCGCGGCTTGTCCGCATCGCCGGAGTGGCGCGCGAGCAGTTCTTCGGCTTCCTCGCGTCCGTCGCGGCCGAAATGCGCGTGCAGCAGATATACCATGGCCCACAGGTGGCGTCCTTCCTCCACGTTCACCTGGAACAGGTTGCGCAGATCGTACAGCGAAGGGCAGGTGTGGCCGAGCAGATGCTGCTGCTCGACCGAAGCGGGTTCGGTGTCGCCCTGGGTCACGATCAGGCGGCGGAACTGGGAGCGGAATTCGCCCGGCACCTGCTGCCACGCCGGTTCGCCGTAGCTGTCGCCGAAGCCGATGCGGCGGTCGGGGATTGCGTCGGCGAGGAATATGCCCCAGCGGTAGTCGGGCATTTTGACCGCGCCGTAGCTGGCCCAGCCCTGCGCGTCCACGCCGACCGCGGTGCGCAGATACACGTCGGAGGCGGCAAAATCGTTCGGCCCCATGTCGCGCCACCAGTCCAGAAACCTCGGCTGCCAGTGCTCGAGCGCGCGCTGCAGCGTGCGGTCGCCTGCCAGATTGACGTTGTTGGGTATCTTTTCGCTGTAGTTGATTGCCATGTCTGCGCTCCTAAATCCGTTCCCAGTTGAATTTCGCCTTCGAGCCGGTGCCGAACACTTTCAGCGCGCCGTGCTCGCCGACCGCGTTGGGGCGGTTGAAAATCCAGTTCTGCCAGGCCGACAGTCGCGCGAATATGCGCGTCTCCATGGTTTCGGCGCCGGTGAATCTGAGGCTGGCCTCCATGCCGGTGAGCGCGTCCGGGGAGAGACTCGCGCGTTCTTCCAGCGCGATGCGCACTTCCTCATCCCAGTCTAGGTCGTCCGGGGTGAACGTGACCAGTCCGAGCTTGGACGCGTCGTGCGCGTCCAGTTTCTCGCCTATGACCTGGCGCGCTTCGGCCACCGGCTCCTGCCGCCCGCAATAGCGCGTGGCCAGGCGCGTGAGCCCGTTCACCATCGGATAGCTGCCGAAGTTGAGTTCGGACAGGACCATGCGCGGCGCTTTTTCCGGCTCATCGGGCAGTTGCAGCATATAGCCGCGGTCGGCGGCGAGCGCGAGCTCGGCCAGCGTGCCGGCAAAACAGGAGCCCTGATCGACGATCGCGAACAGGGTGCGCGAGGTCACGTCCAGGCGCGCCAGCGTACGGCGCAACAGGCCCAGGGTTTCGCGCACGAACCAGTGTGCGCGCTGCTTGGCCAGCACTGCGTCCACGGCGAGCACGCGCTCGAGGTCGCCGCGGGTTTTCAGCTGCCAGGTGCCGATTTCGACTTCATTGGTGCGCAGCATGAGTATCGCGTCGTCGAGCTCGCGCGCCATTTGCAGCGGCCACCAGGTGACGCCCGCTGCGAGGATCGCTTCGATCGCCTCGGGTTGCGCCTCATTCGGCGCGGAAACGGTGAGCGTGGCGCTGCGCGCGCTGCGGTCGATGACCGCATCGACGTACTCGTAGTGGTAGCCCGCCGCGTCGTGGCTGGACTTGAGCGGTGTGAGGCTGATGCCCTTGGCATCCTGCGGCCGGTCGCTCGCCGCGGCGAGCCGTGCGGCATGCTCCTGCACGGCCTGAGCGAAGGCCTGCGGCTTGGCGCTGTGATCGACCAGGCCCCAGTCCTTGGCGCGGTCGGCGCGCACGCCCTCGGTGGTGGTGCAGAAGAAGTCGGCCAGGTCGCGCCGCACTTTGCGCTTGTCGGTGATGCGCGTGAGGCCGCCGGTGCCGGGCAGCACGCCGAGCAGCGGCACTTCGGGCAGGCTCACGGTGGAGGAGCGGTCGTCGATCATGAGGATTTCGTCGCAGGCGAGCGCGATCTCGTAGCCGCCGCCGGCGCAGGTGCCGTTGACCGCGGCGAGGAACTTGAGCCCGTCGTTGCGGCTGGAGTCCTCCATGCCGTTGCGCGTCTCGTTGGTGAATTTGCAGAAATTCACTTTCCAGCCATGGCTGGACTGGCCCAGCATGTAGATGTTGGCGCCGGAGCAGAACATGCGCGCGCGCGCCGAGGTCAGCACCACGCAGCGCACCGCGGGATGCTCGAAGCGGATGCGGTTCAGTGCGTCGTAGAGCTCGATGTCGACGCCGAGGTCGTAGGAGTTGAGCTTGAGTTTGTAGCCGGGCTTGAGCCCTTTGTCCTCGTTCACGTTCATGGCCAGCGTGGCGGTTGCGCCGTCCACGCTCATGCGCCAGTGCACGTAGCGCTCGGGGTGGGTGTCGAAGCTGACGATGGCCGGGTTGGCGGCTTTGCTCATGGGTGCTTGCATGGTTTCTCCTTGGGATTACGCGGCAACAGCCTTGCGTAGCTGCTGCAGGCTTTGCTCGATGCTCTTGTGTGCGGTATCGATGGTGACGTCGGCGCGGCCGTAGAGCGCGTTGCGGCCGCGCAGGATGCGATGCAGGTCCTCCATGGCTTCGCGGTTGCCGGTCATCGGCCGGGTGTCGCCCTGCGCCACCACGCGCGCCATGTGCTCTTCCGGCTGCGCCTTGAGCCACACGGTGCGGCAGGTCGAGAGCAGCAGGTCGTAGGTGCCGGGTTCGGACACGATCGAGCCGCCGGTGGCGATGATCGCGCGCTCGTTGTTCTTCACCACGTTCTCGAGGCAGCGCCGCTCGTAGCGGCGATAGCCGGCCTGGCCGTAGAGCAGGAAGATTTCCGACAGGCTGGTGCCGGCCTCGCGCTCGACTTCGCGGTCGAGTTCGATGAACGGGATTTCCAGTTCCTTCGCCAGGCGGCTGCCCAGCGTGGATTTGCCGGCGCCGCGCAGCCCGATGAGCGCAATGCGCTTCATGCGCTCGATATGGGCGGTGCCGTAATCGCGCAGCAGCTGCGAGCGCACCAGCGGCAGCTTCTGCGCCGGCAGGCGTTGCAGGAATTGCCAGATCAGCGCGAGTTCCACCGGCTGCTCTGCGCCTTGCTGCAGGAATTCGGTCACGGACATATTCAGCGCCGCGGCGACGCGCAGCAGCAGCAGCGCCGAAGCGTTGCCCTGCCCGGACTCGAGTTGGGCGAGGTAGCGCTCGGATACGCCCGAGTCGTGCGCGAGGATCTTGCGCGTCATGCCGCGGCGTGCGCGCGCGTCGCGCACGCGTTCGCCCAGCGCGCGCAGAAACGCTTCGTCTGCGGCTGCGGTCGATTTGCTTTTTTGCGGGGTTTCGCGTGCGCCCATTGTCGATCCTGCCGAATCTGCACTATAGTGCTTGCAAAACAAGACGGGCGCATTATAATGCAGATTCGCGAATTGGCAAGCCGCCCGGGGTAAAATCAAAAACCAATTGAGAGAGGAGGGTTTTTCATGAATAAATCTTTGCGCAATCTGCTGGCGCTGGTCCTGGCCGGTGCGGCCACGTCGGCCTTGGCCGACATTACCGTGGGCGTGGACCTGTCCACCACCGGCCCGGCCGCATCCCTGGGCATTCCGGAAAAGAATACGGTGGCGATCCTGCCGACGGCCATCGCCGGGCAGAAAGTGAAATATATAGTGCTCGATGACGCCACCGATCCGACCGCGGCGTCCAAGAACGCGCGCAAGCTGGTGTCCGAAGACAAGGTCGATGTCATCATCGGCGCCAGCACCACGCCGACCTCGACCGCCGTGCTTGAAGTCGCGGCCGAAACCAAGACGCCGCAGATCTCGCTGGCGCCGTTCGCGCCCGCAGCCGACAAGGCCGCGTGGGTGTTCCAGATGCCGCAGGATTTCGGCATTATGGCCAACGCCATCGTCAGCCACATGGCGGCTCACGGCGTGAAGACCGTCGGTTTCATCGGCTACACCGACGGCTACGGCGAACTCTGGCTGCGCGTCATGAACAGCTTTGCCGCTGCCAAGGGCATCAAGATGGTCGCGGTCGAGCGCTATAACCGCACCGATACCAGCGTGACCGGGCAGATACTCAAGATCATGAGCACGAATCCGGATGCGGTGCTGGTCGTCGGGTCGGGCACGCCGGCGGTGCTGCCGCAGGCGGCGCTGGCCGAGCGCGGCTACAAGGGTCAGATCTACCAGACTCACGGCGTGGCGAACAAGGATTTCCTGCGCGTGGGCGGAAAGGACGTCGAGGGTGCGGTGCTGCCGGTGGGGCCGATCCTGGTGGCGGAGCAGTTGCCCAACGACAACGCCAGCAAAAAAGTCGCGCTCAATTACATCAAGACCTACGAGGCGAAATACGGCGCCGACAGCCGCAATTCCTTCGGCGCGCACGCCTGGGATGCCGGCCTGTTGCTGCAGCATGCGATTCCGGTGGCCCTGAAAAAAGCCAAGCCCGGCACGGCGGAGTTCCGCGCCGCACTGCGCGAGGCCATGGAAAACGTCAAGGAAATGCCCGCCGACCATGGCGTCTTCAGCTTTTCCGCCCAGGATCACAAGGGTCTGGACAGCCGCGCGGTGGTGCTGGTGCGCGTCGAGAAAGGCACCTGGAAGCTGATGCACTAAGCCATGGCGCTGGACCTGACCATACTGGTCGGCACCATGACCAGCACGGCCGAGCTGGTGGCGCAGGCAGTGCAACTCGCGGCGGAAGACGACGACGTGCGCATAAGCATCAAGCCCATGGACGGGCTCGATGCGAGCGTGTTCGCCGGCGGCGGGTTGTATCTGATCTGCACCTCCACCTATGGTCAGGGCGATGTGCCCGACAACGCCAAGCCGCTGTATGCGTCGCTGCAAAGCGCGCGACCCGATCTCAGCAGTGTGGCATACGGCGTGATCGCGCTGGGCGATCGCACCTATGCGGAAACCTTCTGTTTCGGTGGCAAGCGTTTCGACGAGCTGCTCGCCGAATTGGGCGCGCGCCGTCTGGGCCAGGTGTTCCGCCACGACGCCAGCGCCGGCACCATGCCGGAGGAGCTGGCGGCGGAATGGGCGCTAAGCTGGATGGAAAGCGTCAGGGCAGGCCGCGCGCTCGCGGCCTGAGCCGCGACGGCGCAGACAGCGACAAGGATCAGCGCCATGACCACGCCAATGAAGTTGCAGCAGCTGGTCGCGCCGGTCGCGCGCTTTGCGCAGGGGTGTGCGCTGGACGCGGTGCTGCAGGCCGATCTCAATTCGAACTTCCCTCCCGCGGGCGAAACCTTTCAGCAGATTCGCGCGACCTGTCACGCCGGCATCGCCGCGGGCTGGCTGTGCGGGCAGGGTGATGCCAAGCGGCGCTACGGCCGCATCTTCGAGCCGGGCGCGGCGACGCATGGATTCAGCGTGGATGTGGTCGATATCACCGACCTCGTCGGCAATCATCACCGCCACCCCACAGGTGAAATCGACATGATCATGCCGGTCACGCCGCAGGCCAGATTCGACGACCGGGGCGCAGGCTGGCTGGTGTACGCACCGGGCTCGGGACATCGCCCCACCGTGAGCGGCGGACGCGCGCTGATCCTGTATCTGCTGCCCGAGGGCCGGATCGAATGGACCCAAACCTGAAACATCCCTAACGCAATACGCAAGAGGAGAGAGGCATGCCTGGACTATCGTCCGCCGACCACAGGGTCAGCCCGCCCAGAGTGACTATACCGCGCGACTACAATGCCGCGCACGACCTGATCGAACGCAACCTCAAGGCAGGGCGCGCGGGCAAGACCGCGTTCATCGACGATGCCGTCAGCATCAGCTACGGCGAGCTGGCCGAACGCGTGAACCGCGCCGCCAACGCGCTCAAGGGCCTGGGTCTGGGGCTGGAAGATCGCATCATGGTCGCGCACCTGGACACCGTGGATTTCCCCAGCGTGTTTCTCGGCGCGATCAAGGCCGGCATCATTCCGATCGCCGGCAATACCCTGCTGACCACGGCCGATTACGAATTCATGCTCAACGACAGCCGCGCCAAAGCGCTGGTGGTGTCGGAGCCGTTGCTGCCTACATTCGCGCCCTTGTTCGGCAAGCTGCCCTTCCTCCAGCATGTGATCGTATCGGGCAAGGATGCGCACGGCCATCTGTCGCTGGCGCGGCTGATGCAGGGTGCCGGCACAGCCTGCGAACCGGCTCAGACTACCTGCGACGACGCCTGCTTCTGGCTCTACTCCTCGGGTTCGACCGGCATGCCCAAGGGCACCGTGCATATGCACTCGCACCTGATCCAGACGGCCGAGCTCTATGCGCGGCCGGTGCTGGGAATACGCGAGGACGACGTGGTGTTCTCGGCCGCGAAGCTGTTCTTCGCCTACGGCCTGGGCAATTCGCTGACGTTTCCGATGTCCGTCGGCGCCACCGCGATACTCATGGCGGAGCGCCCCACGCCGGCTGCCGTTTTTCAGCGCCTGCAGCAGAAGCGGCCGACTATTTTCTACGGCGTGCCGACGCTGTATGCGGCGCTGCTCGCGAGCCCCGAGCTGCCCAAGCGCGAAGCGCTGAATCTGCGCGTGTGCACTTCGGCGGGCGAAGCCTTGCCCGCCGATATCGGCGAGCGCTGGACCAAGCACTTCGGCGTGGAAATCCTCGACGGGCTGGGCTCGACCGAGATGCTGCACATCTTCGTGTCGAACCGGCCGGGCGAGGTGCGCTACGGTTCCACCGGCAAGGCCGTGCCCGGCTACGCCCTGCGCGTGGTCGACGATGCGGGCAATCCGGTGCAGCCCGGTGAAATCGGCGAACTGCAGATCAACGGCCCGACCAGTGCCGCCTGCTACTGGAACAACCGCGCCAAGAGCCGCGCGACGTTCATGGGCGACTGGACCCGCAGCGGCGACAAGTACACCGTGGACGAGGCCGGCTACTATACCTATTCGGGGCGCACCGACGACATGCTCAAGGTGGGCGGCATCTACGTCTCGCCGTTCGAAGTCGAGGGCGCGCTGCTGACGCATCCGGACGTGCTCGAAGTGGCGGTGATCGGACAGCCGGACGAGGACCAGCTGATCAAGCCGAAAGCCTATGTCGTGACCAAGCAGGGCGTCACCGGCAACGCCGCGCTGGCCGAACAGCTGCAGCAGCATGTGAAGTCCAAGCTCGCGCCTTACAAATACCCGCGCTGGGTCGAGTTCGCAAGCGAGCTGCCGAAAACGGCGACCGGGAAGATTCAGCGCTTTAAACTGCGCGCCAAGTCGCAGAGCGATGTAAAGTAGTCAGGTAGTTAACGTCCAACCGAGGAGGATCGATATGAGTAAGAACCAAACTTTTGGCCGGCGCGAGTTTCTCAAGACCGCTGCCGTTGCGGCGGGCGTCGCCGGCCTGCCGCGTTTCGCGTTTGCGCAGGGCGCGAAAATCAGGATCGGCCTGATGCTGCCCTATACCGGCACCTACGCCCAGCTCGGCGTGGCGATCACCAACGGCTTCAAGCTGGCGGTGGCGGAATCCGGCGGCAAGCTCGGCGGGCGCGAACTGGAATATTTCACCGTCGACGACGAATCCGATCCGTCCAAGGCGACCGACAATGCGAACAAGCTCGTGACCCGCGACAAGGTCGATGTGCTGATCGGCACGGTGCACTCCGGCGTGGAAATGGGCATCGTCAAGATCGCGCGCGAATCCGGCGTGCTGCACATCAATCCGAACGCGGGCGCGGATGCGGCCACGGGCGCGTTGTGCGCGCCGAATATTTTCCGCACTTCGTTCACCAACTGGCAGCCCGCCTATCCGATGGGCAAGGTGCTCGCGGACCGCGGCATCAAGAAGGTCGTCACGCTCACCTGGAATTACGGCGCCGGCACGGAATCCATCGGCGGCTTCAAGGAAGGTTTCACCAAGGCCGGCGGCACCGTGGTCAAGGAGTTGCTGCTGCCGTTCCCGAGCGTGGAATTCCAGCCGCTGCTGACCGAAATCGCCTCGATCAAGCCCGACGCCGTGTTTGTGTTCTTCGCCGGCGGCGGTGCGGCCAAGTTCCTCAAGGATTGGCAGGCGGCCGGCCTGAAAGGCAAGATCGGGCTGTATGCCACCGGCTTCCTCACCGACGGCATCCTCGAATCGGTGGGCGACGCGGCCGAGGGCATAGAGACCACGCTGCATTACGGCGACGGCATCGAGACGCCGAAGAACAAGACCTTCCGCCTCAATTACGCCAAGACGTTCAAGCTGCAGCCCGATGTCTATGCGGTGCAAGGCTACGACGCCGGCTTGCTGCTGGCTGCAGGGCTGAATGCGGTCAAGGGTGACGTGAGCAAGAAGAAGGAGATGATCGCGGCGATGGAGAAGGTCAAGATCGACAGCCCGCGCGGCGCATGGACCATGTCCAAGGCGCACAACCCGATTCAGGACATTTACCTGCGCAAGGTGGTGGGCAAGGAAAACCGGGTGATGGGCGTGGCGCACAAGGCGCTGGCCGATCCGGCGCGCGGCTGCAAGATGGCCTGAAGCAATCTCCGCACTGTCCCCATGCGTAGTTAAAGGCCGGCGCAAGCCGGCCTTTGATTGAGGATACGTCGAGCTGTAGAGACAGAACTTGCGCGGACGGCGGCCCGTCCGCGCGGATCGCCGCTTGCGTACGGACGAGAAGCCGTCAGCACGCAATCGGCGATCTTGGATAAAAGCAAGCCCAATCCGATGTTGCTTCTATCAATAGCCGTGTTTTCCGGACGGATGTGTTTTTCATCCGTCCGGAAAACATGGTTGGCGCGCGCAGCGCGCAGGTCTTCTCCTTGCATGCGACGAAATCCAAGACCCCCTGTAACGTTTGACTGCCCGCGCATCACGCCTCAAACTTCAACCATCATATGGACGCAAACACTTTCCTGATCCAGGTGCTGAACGGCATCCAGTACGGCCTGCTGCTGTTCCTGGTGGCGAGCGGGCTGACGCTGATCCTGGGCATCATGGGCATCATCAACCTGGCGCACGGCAGCTTCTACATGGTCGGCGCCTATCTGGCGTTTTCGCTCGCGCAGCATTTCGGCAGCCTGTGGCTGGCGATGGCGGGCGGCGTGGTGATCGCGGTGGCGATCGGCCTCGCGCTCGAATGGTTGCTGATCAGCCGGCTCTATCATCGCGACCACCTGTACCAGGTGCTGCTCACCTACGGGCTGATCCTGATCTTCGAGGAGCTGCGCAGCGTGGTGTTCGGCGACGACGTGCACGGCGTCGCCATACCGGAATTGCTGCGCGCCTCGATCCCGCTGACCGAGACGCTGAGTTACCCGGTGTACCGCCTGTGGATGTCGGCCGTCTGCATCGTGCTCGCCGCCGGCATGTACCTGCTGATCCAGAAGACGCGCCTCGGAATGACCATCCGCGCCGGCGCGGCCAATCGCGAGATGGTGCAATCGCTGGGCATCAATATCAATCTGCTCTATCGCCTGGTGTTCGCGCTGGGCGTGGCGCTCGCCGCGTTCGCCGGCATGATCGCGGCGCCGGTGGCCTCGGTGTTCCCCGGCATGGGCAATCAGGTGCTGATCGTCTGTTTTGTCGTGGTAGTGATCGGCGGCATCGGCTCGGTGAAAGGCGCGATGCTGGCGGCGGTCCTGATCGGCCTGGTGGACACGTTCGGCAAAGTGCTCACGCTGCAAATCGGCGGCGTGCAGCTGCTGCCGGAGCTTTCGGGCATGATGATCTACGTGCTCATGGCGGCGGTGCTGCTGGCGCGGCCGCAGGGCCTGTTCGGGAAACGCGCCTGATGCCGCGCACGACCCGAGCGACCGCGGTGTTGCTGCTGTGCCTGCTCGCGCTCGCCTTGCTGCCCCTGTTCGCGGAGAAGTATTACATCCAGCTGTTCACGAAGATGATGATCATGGCGGTATTCGCCATGAGCCTGGACCTGCTCGTCGGCTTTGCCGGGCTGGTGAGTCTGGGGCATGCCGCGTTCTTCGGCCTCGCCGGCTACGCGCTCGCGTTCGCCGCGCCGCAATACGAAGCGGCCAACCTGTGGCTGTCGCTGCCGCTGGCGATGGCGTGCTCGGGACTGCTCGCGCTCGTCATCGGCGCGCTCGTGCTGCGCACCTCGGGCATTTATTTCATCATGGTCACGCTGGCATTCGCGCAAATGCTGTTCTTCCTGTTCCATGACACCAAGATCGGCGGCGGCGCCGACGGGATCTACGTCTACGCCAAGCCGGCGGCCGCGATCGCGGGCTGGGAGCCGTTCACGCTGGAGAATTACACCCACTTCTATTTCGTGATGCTGGTGCTGCTCGTGCTGGTATACGTCGCATTGCGCCGCTTGCTCGATTCGCCATTCGGCCGGGTGATCGTCGGCATACGCGTCAACGAGCAGCGCATGCGCTCGCTCGGCTATCGCACCTTCCGCTACAAGCTCGTCTGCTTCGTGCTGGCAGGCATGCTCGCGGGCATGGCGGGCTATTTCGCCGCGGCGCAGTTCGGTTTCGTCAGTCCGGAGACGCTCAGCTGGCATCAGTCGGGCGGCGTGTTGATGATGGTCATCCTCGGCGGCATGGGCACGCTCACCGGGGCGGTGGTCGGCGCCTTCGCCATGATTCTGCTCGAGCTCGGCCTGCAGGGGCTGCCCGAGATCGGCGGGATGGACATCGCCAAGCACTGGCAATTGTTCATGGGCGCGTTCATCGTCGGCGCCGTGCTGCTGCTGCCGCATGGCCTGCTGAGCCTGTTCCGACTCGGGTCGCGTTTGCGGCGCAAGCCGGCTGGGGCGCACGATGAGTGAAGCCGTTCTGCGCACCGAGCGCCTGTCGAAGCACTTCGGCGGGCTGGTCGCCGTCAACGACGTCTCGCTCGAATTCTTCGCCGATCAGATTCACGCGGTGATCGGTCCCAACGGCGCCGGCAAGACCACGCTCACCAGCCTGCTCTCGGGTGACCTGTCCTGCACCTCCGGCTGCATCTTTCTCGACGGAGAGGACGTGGCCGGGCTGTCGGCCGATCGAATTTCGCAGCGCGGCGTCGGCCGCAGTTACCAGAAGACCAACATCTTCCTGCCGTTCACCGTCTTGGAAAACTGCCGCATCGCGGCGCAGTCGCGCCTGCCGAGCTCGATGCGCTTCGTCCGCGCGGCGCTCGCCTATCGCGATGTGGTGCGCGAAGCCGAACGCGCGCTGGCCGAGGTGGGCCTGGAGCACAAGGCGCAGGAAACGGCGGCGACGCTGTCGCACGGCGAGCAGCGCCAGCTCGAGATCGCGATGACGCTCGCGACGCGGCCGCGCGTGCTGCTGCTGGACGAGCCCCTCGCCGGCATGGGCGGCGAGGAATCGGCGCGCATGGTGGAACTGCTGCAGACGTTGAAACCGGCGCATGCGATGCTGCTGGTCGAGCACGACATGGACGCGGTGTTCGCCCTGGCCGACCGCCTGACGGTGATGGTGGAGGGCCGCGTGCTCGAATCGGGCACGCCGGATGCGATACGCGCGAGCGCCGCGGTGCAGGAGGCCTATCTGGGCAGCGAGGGGCTTCACGCATGAACGATTCCGCGCTGCTCGACGCCCGCGGCATTCACACCTACTACGGCAGGAGCCACATCCTGCACGGCGTCGATTTCGCCGTGCGCCGCGGCGAAACCGTGGGCCTGATGGGCAGGAACGGCATGGGCAAGACCACGCTGCTCAGGAGCGTGCTCGGCCTCACGCGCCCGCGCGCGGGCGTGGTGCGCATCGGCGGCGTCGACATGACGCGCGCGGCGACCCATGCGATCGTTCGCCGCGGGATCGCCTACGTGCCGGAAGGGCGCGGCATCTTTCCCAACCTGTCGGTGCGCGAGAACCTGGTGATGGCTGCGCGCGCCGGTGCCGGCGGCCGCCGCGACTGGACCTACGAACGCGTGCTGCAGACGTTTCCGCGCCTGGCGCAGCGGCTCACGCACGGCGGCGCGCAACTTTCCGGCGGCGAGCAGCAGATGCTGACCATAGGGCGCGCTCTCATGACCAATCCGGACTTGCTGATCCTGGACGAAGCGACCGAAGG
>JAJZPQ010000112.1 GCA_021811085.1 Pseudomonadota bacterium
CGCGCCTGGCGCAGCGGCTCACGCACGGCGGCGCGCAACTTTCCGGCGGCGAGCAGCAGATGCTGACCATAGGGCGCGCTCTCATGACCAATCCGGACTTGCTGATCCTGGACGAAGCGACCGAAGGCCTGGCGCCGAAAATTTCGCGCGAGATCTGGGGGATCGTCGCCCAGATCAAGCAGGCGGGCATCGCCGCGGTGATCGTCGACAAGAACTTCGCCGCGGTATCGGCCGTCGCCGACCGCATCGTGATCCTGGTCAAAGGCGCCACTGCGTACGAGGGCGCGAGCGCCGCGCTGCGCGCGCAACCGGAGTTGCACCTCAAATACCTGGGTGTATAGACCCGTCCGTCGACGGGCAATCTCTTGGAAAGCCGCGCCAGTACTGGATCTCCAGGCGATTGCCCTCTCGCGGATGCCGTTGCCGGACGTGCGCGCCCGGCGAATCCAGGGAGGCTCGTGCCGGGGGCGCGCTCTCGATGAGCGACTCGAACGCGCGCCCCGCGACTGCCGTCAAACCTGGGTGAGCTTCGGCTTCTTCGGCTGCTTGGGTTTCTTCTGTTCTTTTTTCTGCCTGTCGCGATTGCCCATCATCAGTCTCCTTTTTCGTTGTCAATGTAGGAAGCCTCGGCACGCGCTGCCGCGGGCATGCGGACAGCTCGCGCCGTGTCCATAGAATAGCGCGAATTGGAGCCGCAGGCTGCTACTGCCGCCGCGGCAAACCGCGTCGCGATATTCCCTGGTTTTGCAATAGACTTACGCCTCGCAACGGCAATCAGCAAGGAGAAATGATGGGTAAGCGCATTGCGGTGGTGGGGGCGGGGGCGCTCGGCGGCTACGTCGGCGGCTATTTCGCGCATCACGGCGAAGATGTGACGCTGATCGACATGTGGCCGGAGAATATCGAGGCGATACGCGCGCGCGGGCTCGAGCTCGACGGCCTCACGCCGGCGGAATAGTTCACGGTGACCAGGGCGAAGACCATGCACCTTACCGAGGTGCAAGCGCTGTCGAAGCAGAAGCCGATCGACATCGCCTTCGTCTCGGTCAAGTCCTACGACACCGAATGGGCGACGCTGCTGATCAAGCCCTATCTCGCGCCGGACGGCTATGTTGTGTCGCTGCAGAACTGCGTGAACGAGGAGAAGATCGCGGCGATCGTCGGCTGGGGCAGGACCGTCGGCGTGATCGCCTCGGTGATCTCGGTCGATATGCACGAAGCCGCGCGCATTCGCCGCACTGCGGCGAAGGGCGGCGCGGCGCACACCGTGTTCCGCATCGGCGAAGTGCACGGCACCGTGACCCGGCGCGTGCAGGAGCTGGTGAAACTGTTCGCGCTGATCGACAGCGCCAAGGCGACCGCCAATCTGTGGGGCGAGCGCTGGTCCAAGCTGTGCCAGAACGGCATGCGCAACGGCGTCTCCGCGCTGACCGGGTTGTCCAGCCCGCAGTGCGACCAGAATGCGGCGATCCGGCGCTACGCCATCCAGCTCGGCGGCGAGGGCGTGCGCGTGGGCCAGGCCCTCGGCTATGAGCTCGTGAACCTCGGCAAGCTCGAGCCTGACGCGCTCGCGCTTGCCGCCGCCGGTGATGCAAGCGCGCTGGCGCAGGTCGAGGAAATTATGACTGCGCGTGGACAGGGCAATCCGCGCGCCGACATCCAGCGTCCTTCGATGGCGCAGGACATAGGCAAGGGCCGGCGCACCGAGATCGAGTTCATGAACGGCTGCATCGTGGACAAGGGCAGGGCGCTCGGCATTCCGACGCCGGCGCACGAGAAGCTCGTCGATCTGGTGCGGCGCTTAGAGCGCGGCGAGATCGGGCCGGCATCAGCGCATCTGGGTGGTTGAAGGACCGACGCAGGCCGACACTCGGAACGAAGCAGGAAAGGCGCGCACCGCGGCGTCGAGTGCGCGGCGCTAATCTAGTTGACGACGGCCATGCCCCATAATGTGCAATGCGCGCGATTCTGGGCGGATTCAAGCACGGGATTGCGGCCCCCGGCAGGCGGTTCCGACTTCATGCCCGACTTGATTCTCCTATCCCTTCAACCGGCGCGCATCCGTTTTGAACGCGTTGGACGGGTGCTTGAGTGGGCCAAATCCAGCAAGCCACGCAATGCGGCGTTGACGGATTCTTCATTGGGAAATGCTTTCGACACGGCGGGATCAATGACAACGACGTTGGATTCGGTGGCCATGCGACGCGCGTACTTGCCGCGCACGATAGGGCCCAAATCCGCGCGCGTGTATTCCGGGCGCAGCCAGTCATTGGCTTCGGTTTTAGCCTTCTTCATAAATTTTCCTTTCAGCGCGAGTCATCAATCGCGCACTAATTATTCGAACAGTACTGCCGCGTTCAGTGTGGGAGACTGTGAGAAGCCGTTCATGAGCCGACAAACCGAAAGTAATGAATCGGTGTTCCGCTACCGAATGCTCCAGATCGCGCGCGGTAGCACATAGGTCGTCTTTGAACGCAGTCACCGCCCGCTGGATCACCTGATCGCGGACGACTACCGCCGCGCCGGCCTGGTCACGCTCACCCTCGATCGCAAGATGGCAGCGCTGCGCGAGGTGCGTCGCCTGTAGCGCGTGCCGCGAGTCCGTAGCCCGCAGCGAGCGCATCCATGTTCAGGTCGAGAAAGCTCTTCGGCGTATCCGCGCGCACCGCCTGCTCCAGCGCCTTGCGCTCGCACACTGCGCTGAGCGCAGCCAGCGCGCCCAGCGCGACAATGTTCGCCACGCGCTCGCTGCCCAATTCGATGGCGCTGCGGGTCAGGGGCAGATGATGGACGCGATAATCGCCCCCGGGCAATTCCGGGCAAAGGCGGGTATCGGCGATCACCAGCGCGCCGCGCTTGAGCAGCAGCCAGGAAGGTTTCACTGCCATGCGATCGAGCAGCACTAGGCAATCGAGGGCGGTAGTGAGCGGGAAATCGACTTCGCGGTCCGAGACGACCAGATCGGAATTGCAGTAGCCGCCGCGCGAGGTCGGCTCGTAGGTCTGCGACTGCGCGACGCGTTGGCCCGCCGCACAAAGTGCGTCTGCAAGCATCTTGGCCGACAGGATCAAGCCTTGGCCACCGGTGCCGCCGATGCGGATTTCAAGTCGCGCGTCGCGCATCAGCTGTCCTCCTTGGCGTTTGCGCTGCCGGCTTGCGCCGCCGCGCTGGCGCGCTGCGCAGCCGCGGCCCGGCGATAGGCTGCGCCATATTCGGGCCGGTTGGTCTGCGCGAGAATGCCTGTGGGCAGTTCGTTGGCGCGGAAGGGCGTATCCACGCTGTCGCGGTAGGCGCTGGGGCGGATGTCGCTCTTTTGCCGCAGCATCATCTCGGGCGAGGAACCCAGATCGTTCTTGCGCCCGAAAATCTCGGTGCAATCGGACAGCACCTCGACGAAGGCGAAACCCGGATGCGCGAGTCCGGCCTTGATCAGTTCCTTCAGCCTGGGTACATGGCGCGTCACTTCGCGCCCGACGAAGCCCGCGCCGGCCGCTGCGGCGAGCGCGCAGGCATCGAAAGACGGTTCGGAATTGCCCAGAGGCGTGGTCGAGGTGAGCATGGTCTCCGAAGTCGTGGGCGAGACCTGGCCGCCGGTCATGCCGTAGATCTCGTTGTTGAGCATCAGGCAGGTGAGCTTGAGGTTGCGCCGGCAGGCATGGATCAGGTGGTTGCCGCCGATCGCAAGGCAGTCGCCGTCGCCGGTGATTACCACCACGTGCAGGTCGGGGCGCGCCAGCGCGAGCCCGGTGGCGTAGGCGAGCGGACGGCCGTGGGTGACGTGGAAGGTGTTGGCGTCGATGTACGCCGAGAGCCGTCCGGCGCAGCCTATGCCCGACACCACCGCGAGCTGGTCCTTGGCGATGCCGAGCTCATGCATGGCCCACAGCAGCGCGCGCAGCGCGATGCCGTGGCCGCAGCCTGGACAGAGGAAGTGCGGCATCATGTCCATGCGCAGATAATCGCGCACGTCAAAATCCGCGGCGGAGTCCACGAAGGTGCTGCTCATGTCGCCTTCTCCTTTAACACCGCCGCGGCGCGCGCGGCGATTTCCGCCGGCGTAATGGGCTCGCCGTTGTAGCGATGGATGGCATGCACGCGTTTGCTGCCGAGTATGCGCTCCACTTCGAGGCTCAGTTGTCCGGCGTTCATCTCCGGCACCAGCACCGCACGCGCATGCTTCGCCGCTGCGCGCAACGCGTCTTCGGGGAACGGCCACAGCGTGATCGGCCGGAACAGACCCAGGCGCAGGCCGCCGGCGCGTGCAAGCTCGATTGCGCGCGTCGCTGCGCGCGCGCTGATGCCGATCGCGACAATAACCACTTCGGCATCCTCGCAGCCGATCGCCTGCCAGGAGTCGATCGCGTCGCGGTGATGTTCGAATTTGCCGAGCAGTCGCCCGAGGTTGCGCGCCACGGTTTCCGGATCCTGCGTGGGAAAGCCGTTCTCCGCGTGATTCAGTCCCGTGGTGTGCACGCGGTAGCCCGCGCCGGGGCGCGACATGGCCGGGATTGCGCCGCCGTCGCTCGCATAAGGCTGATAGGCCTCGCGCGCGCCGCTGGCCCATTTGCGTTCGGCGCGTATACCTTCGGCAGCGACGAGTTCGACCGTCTCGGTCAGTTGCGCGATCACCTGGTCGTAGAGCAGCACTACCGGCGTGCGGCAGGTCTCGGCGAGATCGAACGCGCGCAGCGTCTCGCTGTAGATCTCGCGCACCGAGGCGGGGGCGAGCACAATGATGGGGTAGTCGCCGTGGCTGCCCCAGCGCGACTGCATGATGTCGCCCTGCGCCGGGCGCGTAGGCATGCCGGTCGAGGGCCCGCCGCGCATCACGTTGACGATCACGCAGGGGATCTCGGCACCGGCGGCGTAGCCTATGTTCTCCTGCTTCAGCGAAAAGCCCGGACCGCTGGTCGCGGTCAGCGCCTTGACCCCGCCCATGGAGGCGCCGATGACCGCGGCGATCGAGGCGATTTCGTCTTCCATTTGCACGAATACGCCGTCCACCTCGGGCAGCAGGCGCGACAGGCGCTCGGCAATTTCGGAGGAGGGTGTGATCGGGTAACCGGCGAAGAAGCGGCAGCCTGCTGCCACCGCAGCGAGCGCGCAGGCGTGGTTGCCCGAAATCAGGCGCAAGGCCAAGCGGGGCAATAGCGCTTTGTCGACGGCGTTCATAACCTAGCTCCCTGCGCAGCCGTAGCATCAACGACAGGGCGGTCGAGATGCACGCGAATCGCGAAGTCGGGACACAGCAGCTCGCACAGCCTGCAGCCGGTGCATTTTTCCGGCTGCGCCAGTTCGGCCACGCGCTCGGCGTTCAGGCGCAGGCAGCGCTCGGGGCAGAGTTTGACGCAGATATCGCAGCTCTTGCACCACTGCGGCGTGATTTCCAGGCGCACGCTGTAGGGCGCATCGCTGCGCTCCGGCATCGGCGCCAGCGGCGCCTGCTCGGCCGCGGTCGCACCGCGGCGCGCATCCGCTATCCAGCTGCGCCCCAAGCGAAACGCGTCGAGGTTGACCTGGATGGTCTTCTTCGGCACGAAGCTGCTGAGCGCCTTTTCCCAATCTTCGGCCGGGAAGTCGAGCGCCGTGGACAGGGCGCCGATCAGCACTACGTTGGCCGCGCGCTCGTTGCCGAGTTCGGCCGCCATCTGCGTGGCGTCTATCGCATAGCCTTCGGCGACATGCGCCTTGACTTCGGCCGGGGTCTCGCGCGAGTAGCGCAGGCGCGCGCCCGGCTGGCGGTTGAGACAGGCGAACGGCGGCACGATGCGCTTGGTATCGCAGATGAATATGCCGCTGCCGGGCTTGAGGTAGGGCAGCCAGCGCAGGCCTTCGGCCCATTCGAGCGCGACCAGGATGTCCGCCTCACCTTTCGGAATAGTGGGCGACCATACCTGCGGACCGAAGCGCACGTGGCTGAATACGGTGCCGCCGCGCTTGGCCATGCCGTGCACTTCGCTTTGCTTGACTTCATAGCCTTTGGATTGCGCCAGCCAGGCGAGCGCCTTCGACACCATGATCACGCCCTGGCCACCCACGCCCACGATCAAAACGTTCAGCGGCTCGCGCGCTTTGGCCGCACTTGCAGCGGGACGCAGTGGCTTGGCTTCCAGGCTGCTGCTCGAAGCGCTGGGGCCGCTCATTGCGTCACCGCCGTGGCCGGCTTGATGCAATCCACGGTGCACACCTGCGCGCACAGAGTGCAGCCTATGCACAGCGACTGATCGATCTTCACCTTGTGCCGGCCTTCGAACGTATCCTCGCCCCAGGTAAGGGCGGGGCAGCCGAGGTTCATGCACGACTGGCAGGCGTTGCATTGCGCGTTTACGATCGCGAGCGCGGGGCCCTTGATCTTGACCGGGTCGAGCACGCAGGGACGGTTGGAAATGATCACCGAGACGCCGCGGTAGGCGATCGCCTCGCGCAGCGTCTGGTACATCGACGCGAGATCGTAGGAATCGACTGTGCGCACCCATTTCACGCCGATCGCGCGCACCAGCGCCTCATAGTCCAGTTTGGGCGCGTCTGCGCCGCGCAGCGTCTTGCCCGTGCCGGGATGCTGCTGGCCGCCGGTCATGGCCGTAATGTGATTGTCGAGCAGCAGTACGGTGATGTTCGCCTGGTTGTAGACCGCGTCGATGAGCCCGGGGATGCCCGCGTGCAGAAAGGTGGAATCGCCGATGGTGGCCAGCACCGGCTTGGGTTCGCCGGCCTTGGACATGCCGATCGCATTGCCGATCGAGGAGCCCATCGACACCGTAGTGTCCAGGCCGCGCAGCGGATCAAGACACGCGAGAGTGTAGCAGCCGATGTCGCCGGCCACGCGCGCGCCCGAGGCGCGCACCGCCATGAAACTCGAAGTGTGCGGACAGCCGGCGCACAGCACCGGCGGGCGTGCGAGCGGCTCCGGCGTCCATGCGCTTTTATGCGTGCGCACGGCGAGCACGCCCGCCTTTTCGAAACCCGCGCGCACGATCTCTGGGGAGAATTCGCCTTCACGCGGGAAAAACTGCTTGCCTTCGATCTTGATGCCCGCAGTTGCGCATAGCGCGCGCAATTCTTTTTCGATCACGGGCTCCAGTTCCTCGACCACGAACACGCGCTCGACCGACTCGCAATAGCGCCGCAGCAGGTCCTCGGGCAAAGGCCAGGACGCACCCAGCTTGAGTACGCTCGCGTTGGGCAGCACCTCGCGCACATAGGGATAGCAGGTGCCGGCCGTGACCACGCCGAAGCTCGCATCGCCCGTTTCCCAGCGGTTGATCGTCGCGGTTTCCAGGTAGGCCTTGAGTTTCGCCTCGCGCTCGAGCACGAGCGCATGGCGGCGGCGCGCATGCGCCGGAATCATCACGTTCTTCGCCGGGTTTTCGATGAATGGACGCTGCGGCACTTCCTGGCGCGGGCCGAGTGCGACCGGGCTGCGCGTGTGCGACAAGCGCGTCGTGCCGCGCACGATGACCATGGTGTCGAACTGTTCGGACAGGTCGAACGCAAGCCGCGTGAAATCCAGTGCTTCCTGCGCGTCGCTGGGCTCCAGCACCGGCACCGTGGCAAGCTGGCCGTAGATGCGTGTGTCCTGTTCGTTCTGCGAACTGTGAATGCCGGGATCGTCGCATACGGCGAGCACCAGCCCGCCGTTGACGCCGATGTAGGACTGGGACATGAAGGCGTCGGCGGCGACGTTGAGGCCGACGTGCTTCATCGATGCCAGAGCGCGGCTGCCCGCGAACGCCGCGCCCATGGCCACGTCGAGCGCGACTTTTTCGTTGGTGGACCACTGCGCATGCAGGTCGGTGTCCGGGTAGGCGGCGAGAGACTCCATGATTTCGGTGCTGGGCGTGCCCGGATAAGCGGCGGCAACGCGCACCCCGGCCTCCCACGCGCCGCGCGCAATCGCCTCGTTTCCGGTCAGCGGTCTCACGTCCTTGTTCGCCTGGGTTGACGATACCGCTGCTTCCGGCGCTGACCGCATGATGCGTTCCTCCCTAAGGGACAAATGAACGTGTTCTTGTTCTATTTGATTGCCGATGATCCTCAAACATGGAGCATGACGTTTTGATCTAGATTAAACATCGGCGGTGGTGCGCAGGAAACGGGCGAGAAATCGTCCCGTCAGGCGGGAACTACTCTCTGGTCGCGGCTTGCGAGGCGTTGGCGGCGCGGCGCTGGCGCTCGATCAGCTTGAGCATCGTGTCCACGGTGATGGAACGGAATGTGGCCTTGGCGATCTCGTCGACCTCGGCCATCACCGCGCCCAGTGCGCGGCCGACGTCGCTCGAGGTGTCGAATTCGTCGCTTTCGCCGGTGCGCGTGCTGATGTCCTCGAACAATTCGATCACGTCCATCAGGGTGAGGCGTTTGGCGTTGCCG
>JAJZPQ010000113.1 GCA_021811085.1 Pseudomonadota bacterium
GTGTTCGATCGCAATGGCGCTCTGGTGCTGCTGCTGGGCTCGGCCGGGGGCAGCGCGATCATCAACCACGTGGTCAAGACCCTGGTCGGTGCGCTCGACTGGAAGCTCGACATACAGCAGGCCATCGATCTGCCCAATTTCGGCAATCGCAACGGGCCGACTGAGCTGGAACGCGGCACGGCCGCAGAGCATTGGGCGGCACCGCTGCGCGCTCTGGGCCACGAGGTGCGCGTGATCGACATGAACAGCGGCGTGCACGCGATCGAGCGCACGCCCGAAGGCTGGCGCGGCTGCGCCGATCCGCGGCGCGAGGGTGTGGCGAAGGGCGATTAGGTAGGTACTCCTCGGAGCCTGTTGCAAACAGGCATAGCTCAGCGAGCGCAGCGCACCGAGTTCGACGAGCGTCGTGGGACCCCATCGCGACCGGTGTGCTGAAAATCCTCAGCACCATATGACACTTCACATAGCGACGCTGAGCAGACCGCAAAGCCAGATGCGCCACCGTCCACTTCGCAGCGGTGACCGTCATTCAACGGCAGGTTCGAGCCCTGGCTGGCTCCCCGACGAGGGCAAATCTGGGAACCAATGGCAGGTGAGGATACCCCTCGATCAACGTTTGAGTTGAGGGGCGCGAACCCTAGCTGGCCATCATTGCTCTGATGGCCGCAGCGCCTTCCTTGGGCGGCAGGGACTGCAACTCGTGCATCAGCCGGGTGTACATGGCACACTTCTGCTGCTCGGATAAAGTTCCTCTCTTTTCGTCATCGCCCAGAATCCCGTCGGGGTCAATTTTCTTGTAGACCGCCGTCAGCGAAGCCATCGCCGCGCTGTGTTGGGCGTCGGTAGTGCTTGTCCCGTGTGCAGCTGCCGCCGCGCTGTAGAGATTTCCCAGGGCTCTCATCATTCGCAGCTGCTCGTGGGTATTCAATTGGAAATCACCGCTCCCGTTGAAGGCCGCAACGCAGCGCGCCAAGGGGGCGGGGCTGTTGCTCTGGATGATTGCGAATCGCTCTTCCATGAACCTGATAACTGCCGTGTCAGGAGCTTGCGCTATGGCGCGCGAGAGTGAACGGCTCATCATCGTGGGGAGCGGAACGCCACGGGCGTCCGCACCGGCCTTCAGCCTCGCAGCGAGCGCGGGGTCAAACTGCTCAATCGAGGCAAGGATGCCCGTCATCTCGGTCCCCTTGGTGTACCCACCGACCGCGGAGGCCAAAAACAACGTCACCAAGCCAGCCACGAAGCCACCCAGGGCGATGCGGCCCGGTCGCCGCCAGCGCCTCACTCGGGCTATGATGTAAGCCCAGAACGCAAACCCGAGCGTAGCTGATCCCAAAGTCCTGTTCTGTGCCTCGGTTTGTGTGGTCCCTTCGATGTAGGCGTAGTACTGCGACAGGAAGACACCCGCAAGGCAAAGAAAGAGGAGAGATAGCCATATCGCCAGCTCCGTCCGAGAGGGCGTTCTGTATTCCTTTTCCTTCGCAGGTACTGCGGGGACGGTAAGCGTACCGCTGCTTGGCTCGCTGAGGTGAGCGGGCCGCTCTTCTCGGGCACTCAACACGATGCCGGCTGCTACGAGCAATGCAATGTCAGCCAGGCCAACGACGTTCCAGATTTCCCGCGTCAGGCGGACAAGAATGAATGGGTTGTAGAGGGCGGCATTAGCGCCGAGCAACCAGGTCCACACTTCTCTCTTGGTCTGGTAGGCCCTCACCCCGGCGTAGGCCGAGGCGAAGCACACGACGGCACGAACGGCCACGAAGAAGCCGGCGGACGCTCGGTCAGCATTGATGGCCAATGCCAATGCGACAGCCCCGAACCCTGTGAGGAACCACAAAAATGCGTTTTCTTTGAGCTTCATTGTTGCCCTCCCTGACGCCCGTCGACCATATTACGCGAGGGTAAGGGCTCGGTGATCGGTTAGCGCCAAACGCGGTTTGGTGGCCAGTGTGAATTGGCCCGCCATTCACGCTATTCCGGTGAATTGGTCGAGTTCTGCAAGTAACGCTTCAACATCGATGGGTGCGTTGGTATGTCGGTTCAGTGCATCCCACTTCCAATCCACCCCATATTTTAGATGGATGGCACTAGCGAGCTTTCCCAGGTTGCGGATTTTTTGCGAATTCCCGAGATTAAGCTCGGCATGCCAACCGTTCCTCAGCGCGTGAGGTTTACGGAGTTCTTGTGGCAACCGCGAAAAATAAATAGCGCCGCGAACGCCGCTGCAAATGTACTTCAGATGCGACGCAGTACCCGAGAATAGTTGAGGTTGCTGACTTATAAATCGAGTGAGCATCCAGACGTATGCCTCTTGTTCTGAGAGGAATTCTTTCCGTGTACCGCCGAAGGTAGCGGTTGTGGGAGTGGCGCGGTTGTCGTTGCGCTTCATAGGGTATGTCCACAGAGGTTAGATTTTGCATCGGCCCGCGTCGATCATCTCCTTGGCTGCACTCGTGGCGTATGCAGCGGCCGCTAGCTCAGTATCAAATGCGGGGGGATACCAGCTTACTGGAAGCACCAATGGAGGTTCGTTACCGCGCCAGCGAATGACCGAGGCCAGCGCCATCCATGTTCCTGGCGAGCCATCTTGGCTGCACAGCTGCTGGCCAGCAGGGAAGACATCATAGTCGCCGTGCTTGAATCCGTTCATGATTAGTCTCTCGCAACATGTGCTCGATGGGTTGAAGGCCCCCGTTGCAGTAACACGAAGGGCTATTGGTACTTTGCGCACGATATTACGCTGTTCAATAATCCAGAACAAATGTCCGCCGAATTAGTCATCGCGGTCGGATCTGCTGCTGCGGCGACTTCCGCCGTACATTCGTGCGTCGCTTCCCGTTTGCGGCGATCTATCGCGCCAAGAACGAAACCGTCTACATCGTCGCCGTCGCGCACCAATGTAGACGTCCAAGTTACTGCCGCTCCCGCAGATAAGCCACCGGAATCGGCCTGGGTCAGGGCGCGATCTCTTCGCGAATAAGCCGAAAAAGCGCACCCCGCTTGGCTCTCCGGGCGATTGGCGCGATTTGGCCCGCTTGCCGAGGGCGGAGCCGATACACGATCGGGCCAGGATAGATTGCTCGATTCCGCCCTGATTCGGATACGGCGAGGCATGCCAACATTCCTCTCGGGGAAAGCGGCTTGAACAGGAAAAACCGCCCGCCCCCCTTCGAAATCGGCGCGCTCACGCGCGCGCATGTAGAAAAACGACAAGCGGTTGGTGGATCGCCGATCTTGGCGGTCGTGACCGAACGGTCTAAGGTTTTTCCGTCCGAACCATCGTCTTACTCCCATGCCCCATACACTCGCGGAAATTGAACAACAAGCACGCGATCTGCCCGCCCGGGAGCGCGCTCGCCTGGCGCTCGCGCTGATCCAGTCTCTGGAGCCAAGCGACGAGGGCGACGTTGAAGAGGCTTGGCGCGTCGAAGTCGAAACCCGCTGGGCCTCGATCGAACGCGGTACGGCGGAGACCATCGCCGCGCTTGAAGTCTTTGCCGAAATCCGCCGCGCGTTGCGGTGAAACTGCGGTTCCACTCCGGAGCACGCGCGGAATTCCGCGAGTCGGCATTGTGCTATGAACGCGAGCTTCCCGGACTGGGCGCGGAATTCGTCACCGAGGTCGCGCACACGATCGAATTTATCCTCACCCCCCAATGCCGGTACTCCGGTGTGGGGCGACTTCCGCCGTGCATTCGTGCGTCGCTTCCCGTTTGCGACGATCTATCGCGCCAAGAACGAAACCGTCTACATCGTTGCCGACACCAATCATGCACTCCCAGGGGGACACCCAGCGCACGAAACGGATCAGTAAACTTCGTCGTGGTCGCCGACATTGATCGGTACGATCTCGGACTCGGTGACCAGCATCTCGAGGGTGATTCTGTAACTGAGATTGATGGACACGCTATGCAATCCCGACAGTTTCCCCTTCAAGGCGTGCAGCCGCAATGAGGGGTGATGCGGATTTGCCTGAAGCAGTCTTAATGTCTTGGCGTACTGACCCACCGCATCCGGGTGGAGTCGCAGGAAGCGTGCGGCACGCCGGTTGTACTGCTCAGTAAAAACGAGCTGCCACGCCATTTATACCGCCAGTTTGGCGAGGCGCTTTATGTGCTGTTCGACCGATTCCTTGACGAAGCGACCTGCGTCCAAATCCGCCTTCGATTCAGCCAAAGCCGCTTCCAATTCACACTCGCGCAAGTGCGCATACTGCTCGCGGCTCATCACCACGTATTTCATTTGACCACGGACCGTCACGGAGGCCTCTTGCTGATCCTCGAGCGCCTGCTCAATTGCGCTGACGCCCTTGGTTTTCAGATCATTCGCCGAAATTGTGTTCATATCCGCCGCACCATTTATCGTACAATTAATCGTATTATAGACAGTACGATTTAAGTTTGCAAGCCTTGCTCTTCGAGGTAATGCAGCACCTGCGCAGCCAGGTCGGGCGCAAAGCAATCGAACACCTTCGGCTCCTGCATCGCACGCAGCCAGGTCAGCTGGCGCTTCGCGAGCTGGCGCGTAGCGTAGACACCGCGGTCGCGCAGCGTGGCGCGGTCGTAGGCGCCCTCCAGATGCTCCCACGCCTGGCGGTATCCGACACAGCGCATCGAGGGCAAGCCGGGATGCAGCGCGTATCTGCCGCGCAGCGCCGCCAGCTCCTCCACCAGGCCCGCGGCCAGCATGGCCTCGAAACGCAGCTCTATCCTGCGGTGCAAAGCGGCGCGCTCGCCCGGCACCAGCGCCAGCGGCAGGAAACGGCATAGGGGGGCGTCGGCCGCGCGCGCGCCCTGCAGCGCCGACAGCGGTTTGCCGGTGACGCGGAACACCTCGAGCGCGCGCTGGATGCGCTGCGCGTCGGTGGATTTGATGCGGGCGGCTGCGGCCGGGTCGATGCGTGCGAGTTCGGCATGCAGCGCAGGCCAGCCTTTTTCGCCGGCCTCGGCCTCGATTGCCGCGCGCACCGCGGCGTCGGCCTGAGGCAGCGTCGACAGACCTTCGCGCAGCGCCTTGAAATAAAGCATGGTGCCGCCAGCGAGCAGCGCCACGCGGCCGCGCGCGGCGATCTCGCCGATCAGCCGGATCGCGTCGGCGCGAAACTGCGCCGCGGAATAGCTATGGTCGGGATCGATCACGTCGATCAGATGATGCGGCACGGCGGCGCGCTCGGCGGCACTGGGTTTGGCAGTGCCCACGTCCATGCCGCGGTACACCTGGGCCGAATCGACGCTGATGATCTCGACCGGAAAACGCTGCGCGACTTCCAGCGCGAGTGCAGTCTTGCCGCTGGCGGTGGGCCCCATCAGCAGGATGGCTGGGGGCAAGGCTGCGGCCGGCGCACGCGTCATGCGATCACACCGCGATCAAACGCGTGGCGGCCAAGGTCAGCCGGCCGCATGGTGCAGGCGCCGCCCTTCGTAGGCCTGCAGATGGCAATAGGCCGCAGCGAGCAGGCGCGCATCCTGGCCTGCGGCGCGCGCATGCCGCAGCATGTCGCCGACGATATGGTCGGCTTCCACCGGCCCGCCGGATTCGAGGTCGCGCAGCATGGACGCGGTGAATGCCGAGCCGCGCGCGAACAGCATGCCTTCGGTGCGCTTCAGCGATTCCGCACGCGGCGCGTGGCCGGCTGCGCTTGCCGCCGCGATGCAGGTCGACAGCATCTCGCGCATCAGCGCTTCCCCGTCCGCGGCGGCGAGGATCTCGCCCACGCTCGCGCGCATCAGGCAGGTCATCGCCGCGAGGCTCGCGAGCAGCACGAATTTCTCCCACATGTCCTGTTCGATGTCCGCGCTGAGCTTGCACTCTACCGACACGCGCGCGTAGGCCTGCGCCAGTTCCTCCAGCAGCGTCACGGCATGCGCGTGGTTGCCGGCGCGCGGGCCGCAGGTAATGCCCTGGAACTTGCCCAGATGCCGGATCGCACCGTCTGCGTCCAGGGTCGAGGCGATATAGCAGGTTCCGCCGAGCACGCGCGCACTGCCAAAAGTCTGTTCCAGCCGCGCCAGCTGCGCCATGCCGTTGAGCAGCGGCAGCACCAGCGTGTTCGGCCCCATGGCGCCGCCGATCGAGGCAATCGCCGCCTCGAGGTCATAGGCCTTGCACGACAGAATCACCAGATCGTACTCCGGCCGCACCGATTCTTGCAGTACCGTATGCACCGCGATCTGGGCATCGCCCAGCGGGCTTTTGATCACCAGCCCGGCGCGCTCCAGTCTTTCTGCGCGCTGCGGCCGCACCAGAAAAGTCACATCGCTTCCCGCCTGCGCGAGGCGCCCGCCGAAATAGCCGCCGACCGCACCAGCACCCAATATCAGTACCTTCATCGCCGCTCTCCTCTGATTCGTGTTTTTGTTGTTCGCTCTTGATCTACGAAATCTAACGTCCGCGCAGGAACAGTTTGTCCAGATCGGCCAGGCTCATCTGATACCAGGTCGGCCGGCCGTGATTGCACTGCCCGGAGCGTTCGGTGATTTCCATCTCGCGCAGCAGCGCATTCATTTCGGTGACCGATAGCGGGCGATGCGCGCGCACCGCCCCGTGGCAGGCCATGGTCGAGAGCAGCTCGTGCTGGTGCTCGGTGAGCACGCGGCTGCCGCCGAACTCGCGCAGGTCGCGCAGCAGCGCGCGCGCGAGTTCGGCCGCGTCGGCAGAGGCGAGCATCGAGGGCAGCGCGCGCACGGCGAGCGCAGTCGGCGACAGCGGTGCCAGGTCGAAGCCCAGCTGCTGCAGCAGGCCGGCATGCTCTTCCGCCGTCGCCACGTCCAGGCGCTCCGCATTGAAGGTCGCCGGGATCAGCAGTTTCTGCATGCCCATGCCCTGCGTCTCCAGCGCCCCCTTGAGCTTCTCGTACAGGATGCGTTCGTGCGCGGCGTGCATGTCCACCAGCACCAGTCCCTGCCGGTTCTGCGCCAGGATGTAGATGCCGTGCAATTGCGCGATCGCATAGCCCAGGGGTGCGTCGGTTTCCGCCTGGGCCGGTGCCGCCGCAGCGATGCTCTCGTAGGCGCCGCGCGCCGCGCCAGGCGCGGGCGGTGCGGAAAACATGGCCTGATAGGCAGCGGCCGGCTGCGCCACGCCGAGGCTCGCCTGATAGGGCGCGCGCTGAAAATTCATGCCGGACGCCGCGGGCAGCGGGCGAACGGCGGCAGGAGCCGTTTGCGCCGCGCTGCCCGACAGGGCTTTGCTCACGGCGTGGAATACGAACTGGTGAATCGCGCGCGCATCGCGAAAGCGCACCTCGGTCTTGGCCGGGTGCACGTTCACGTCCACGCCCAGAGGATCGAGTTCGAGGAACAGCACATACGCCGGATGGCGATCGCCGTGCAGCATGTCCTGATACGCCTGGCGCAGCGCATGCGCGAGCAGCTTGTCGCGCACGAAGCGGCCGTTGACGAAAGCGAACTGCGCATCGCGCGAACTGCGCGAGAACGCGGGCGCACCGGCAAAACCCGAAAGCCGCAGGCCGGAGGAATGCTCGTCGAGCGCGCGCGCCGCACTGGCGAATTCCTCGCCCGCCACGGCGGCGATGCGCCGCGCGGCATCGCCTGCGGGCAGATGCGAGATCACGCGACCGTTATGCTTCAGGCTGAATGCGACATCGGGCCTCGAGAGCGCGATGCGTTTGTACACGTCTTCGCAATGGCCGAATTCGGTGGCCTCGGTGCGCAGGAATTTGCGCCGCGCCGGCGTATTGAAATACAGGTCGTTGACTTCGACGCTGGTGCCGCCTGGATGCGCGGCGGGCTGCGCCACGCCCAGTTCCCCGCCCTCGGCGCTGAGGCTCCACGCATGGGGCGAGCGCGCGTTGCGACTGGTGAGCGCGGCGCGCGCGACCGAAGCGATAGAAGCGAGCGCCTCGCCGCGGAAACCCAGCGACTTCACTTGCTCGAGGTCATCCAGGCTCGCGATCTTGCTCGTGGCGTGGCGCGCGAATGCGAGCGGCAGATCCTGTGCATCCATGCCGCCGCCGTTGTCCGTCACCTTGAGCTGCTTGATCCCGCCCTGCGTCAGGCTGACGCTGATTTCGGTTGCGCCTGCGTCGAGGCTGTTCTCCAGCAATTCCTTCAGCACCGAAGCCGGCCGCTCCACCACCTCGCCGGCAGCGATCTGGCTGATCAGGGTATCGGGAAGTAGTCGGATCGCGGGCATAGGGGCCTTTTTTCGAGCGGCCAAGTATACCGGGAACGGGGCGCTGCTGCGGTAAGATGGCGCCTGTTCAAGAAAGGCAAACATGGAACTGCTGCTTTATCTCTGGGACCTCGTGGTCCACCTCGACCAACACCTCGCCAGCCTGCTGCAGCAATACGGCGTCTGGG
>JAJZPQ010000114.1 GCA_021811085.1 Pseudomonadota bacterium
GATTATGTGAAGGTCGAATTCGCGCTGACCGCCGCCAATCAACCGTCGGCGTGCGTTTCGACCCACAACTTCACATAATCAACGACTGTGCATAATCGGCCTTATGTGAAGCTTCACATAAGGCCGAATTGCCGACGCCGCCAGGCTAAGCGACAAAAATATCCTCGGGCAGCAGCGCCGATACGGTGACGTTGGGCACGTCGACGAGATTGCTCACGCGCAAGTCCACCGCGACGCTGCAGATGACGTAGGCCTGCTCCCTGCTCCAGCCACGCTCCTGCAGCAATTCAATCATCTGCACCAGCGCATTGCGCGCCGCAAGGCTCAGGTGCTGCTCGCCCTCCTGCGTGCCATCGTCGCGTATCGGCATGCCGGTGGTCGCGATGAAGTTGCGCGGCGCGGCCCATTCCGGCCGCGCAAAGTAGCCCGGGTGCGCGAAACGCGGAAAGCGTATGTTCTTCTGCGCCGCTACGCCCGCGTGCAGCTTGAAGCGCACGGTCACCGTGGCGCCCATCTCGATCGCGGTGACGCAGCACTCCGAATCGCCCTGCGCGTAGTGCGCGTCGCCGACCGAATACAAGGCCCCCTCCACCGCCACCGGCACGTACAGCAGCGAGCCGCGCGTGAGCTGCTTCGCGTCGATGTTGCCGCAGTTCTCGCGCGGCGGCATGGTGCGCAAGCCGCTGCTCGCGATCGGTTCGCGCTTGGGCACCGCGTCCTGCGCATCGGGCATCAGCGCCATGCCGCCGCGGCGGACGAAGTCGGCTTCGCGCGCCGTCCATGCGGCAAGCTGCGCGTGCGAAGGCGCGAGCCCGGCCGTGCCCATGAACGCAGCTTCGGGGATGCGTACGCCGGGCAGCTCCGCCGAAGTGGCATGGCCGTCTCGCATGTGCCAGTGCACCAGATACGGGTCCGGGTACAGGTCGCGCAGGAAGCCCGCGCCCGGGCGCACGCGCGTCCAGCCGTAGGGCTGGGGCACTAAGTCGACGCACTCGATTTCGAGCAGATCGCCGGGCTTGGCGCCGCTGACATAGACCGGCCCGGTCAGCGGATGCGCCACCTTGGTGTCCATGCCCACGAGGTCCGCGACCGTCATGCCGGGCTTGATCTGCCCGTCGGCAGCGTCGCGCGTCTCCAGCATCACCTCTTCGCCCGGCGCGACCTCGAGCACGGGCTCGATGTCCGGGTGCCAGCGATTATGTCCGGTATGCGGCTCCTGGTGCAGGCGCTTGCTGCGGTCTATGGTGATTTGTTTCATGGTCCCATCCGTAATGGCGTGTTGAATTGTTGCGGGTGTGATGATAAATCGTTTGCCGATTCGGATGCTGGCATAATCCCCCCTTTCATTCGCCCACAGCCAAGGAGACAACGATGCAGAAGACTGTGCTCATCACCGGCGCCGGGAGCGGCTTCGGCCGCGGCGCCGCCGTCGAACTCGCCCAGCGCGGGCACAGGGTCATCGCGACCACCGAAACGCAGCAGCAGGCGGACGAACTCGCCGCCGCCCAGCCCGGGCTCACGGTCGCAAAGCTCGACATCACCAACGCGAGCGACGTGGCCAAGGTCGACCAGTGGGATCTCGACGTCTTCGTCGCGAATGCCGGGATGGGGCAGACCGGGCCCTTGAGCGTGCTGCCGCTGGAGCGCTTGCGCGCGGTGTTCGAGGTGAACGTCTTCGGCACCTTCGCCATCGTGCAGCGCGTGGTACAGAAGATGCGGCGCAAGCGCGCGGGGCGCATCCTGATCGTGTCCTCGATCGCGGGCGTGCGCGCGGGCGTCGGCTCCGGGCCCTACGCGATGACCAAGCACGCGCTGCAGGCGCTGGGCACTGCGCTGCGTGCGGAAATGGTCCCGTTCGGCGTCGATGTCGCGCTGATCAACCCGGGACCCTTCGCCACGGGCTTCAACGACCGCATGGCGAACGACCCCGGTCCCTGGTTCGACCGCAACACCGCCGCGCCCGAAGACGTCGCGGTCATGGACTCGATCGTCAAGCGCATCACCATCGGCCAGCTCGAGCCGGCCGATGTCGTCAAGCGCTATGTCGAGCTGGTCGAGGCCGACAAGACGGAGCTGGTGAATTTCATACCGCCCGACATCGTCGAGCGCATGAGCGCCAAATATCGCGCCTGACCGCGCGGCCCGGCGCTGCGCCAGTGCGAGGAGCGCAGATTAGGCGGGCACCGTTTCCGCAGCGGCCCAGGCGATGCCCAGCTGTTCCAGCTTCTCCTGAGTCGGAATGCCGGTGACCGGGTCCCAGCCCATGAGCGTGTAAAACGTCTGCGTCGCGCGATTCATGGCATCCGGATCGATGGCCGTTCCTTTCAGCGGCCCGTCGGGCGCGGGCGCGAAGAAACGCTTGGGCAGTTGATCGTCCGCCGCCGTCAGGCCCTCGCGCAGATTGAATACCCGCGCCATGGTGGCAACGCGCTCGCCCTGGCGCAAGGCCTCGAAATCCGTGTAATCCCAGCCGGTGAGCGCACGGATCATGTCCACCTGCTGTCGCAGCGTCCACGGCGCGAAGTGGCAGGTGACCATGGAATCGGAGAAATTGCGCGACAGGTGCTGGTTCTTCACCCGGTCGACTTTGGCCGTGCTGAGGTCGTTCGCCGGCAGCGGTTCGAGGCTGCCCAGGCTGCGCGCGGCCTCCATGCCGCGGCCGTCCTGGGTGAACAAGGTATCGTGCATGCCGGTCATGTGGTCGGCGCCGTTGGCGGCGACCGAGTAAATCAGCCCCAAGCCCTGCTTCAGACGCGGATCGTGCATGCCGAATTCGATGCCCTTGACCTGCATCGACAGTTCCTCGGCGCCGCGGCCGATGCGCCGCGCCGCCTTGCGGCTGCCGTCGGCCAGCAGGTCGCCGATGCCTTCGCGGCGCGCGATGAGTTCGAGCACCTTGAGCATGGCGTCGGCATTGCCGAAGCGCAGCTCGATGCCGCCCGTATCGGCGCGCGTCAGAATGCCCTTCTCGAAGCACTCCATCGCGAAAGCGATGGTGCCGCCGGCGGAAATCGTGTCCAGGGAATTGAGGCCGCAGATCTCGTTCGCGCGGCAGATGGCGGCGAGATCGTTGATGCCCATGAACGAGCCGAACGCCGCCAGGGTTTCATACTCCGGGGCGCCGTTCCTGCGATCGACCTTGTATGACTCGTTTTCCAGTTCCACCACCTTCTTGCAGCGGATCTGGCAGCCGGGGCAGGCCTCCATCGCAACCCGGTAGCTGTCGCGCAACGCAGCGGCATCGATTTTCGCGACGTCGTCGAATTGGCCGCCGCTCCAGTTGAGCACGGGAAGGTTGCCGATCGCGTTCCCGCCCACCATGTCCGCGCCGGTGCCCAGATCGTGAAAGCGCGCGGCAATGGGGAAGTTCATGCAGTTGGTGTTCATCCAGCGCGCGAGATCGCGGTATTTTTCCGGCTCCGCCGCCTGCGGCGCGGTCTTGCCCTTGACTGCGACGCACTTCAGATTCTTGGATCCCATCACCGCACCGAGACCGCCGCGGCCGGCTGCGCTGCGCACGTCGGTCATGATGCAGGATATCGCCGCCAGCTTCTCGCCGGCCGGGCCGATGGTCGCGGTGCGCACGCGCTTCTCGCCCAGATCCGCTTCGATGGCGTCCTGCGTCTGCAGCACCGTCTGCCCCCATAGATGCGACGCGTCCTTGATCTCCACCGCGCCGTTGTCGATCCACAGGTACACCGGATGCCCGGCTTTGCCCTGCACCACGAGGGCATCGAAGCCCGCGCGCTTCAACTCGTAGCCGAAGTATCCCCCCGCTTCACATTTCGCGATGCCGCCGCTGAGCGGAGACTTCGCGCCGACGCAGAGCCGCGACGCGCCCGGCAGGGCCGTGCCCGTTACAGGACCAGGCGCGAAGACGAGAACATTTTCGTGCGACAGGGGATCCACGCGAGGCTTCAGCTCTTTCAGCAAGTAGTAGCTGAGGATGCCGGCACCGCCCAGGTAGCGCCGGTAGAAAAGATCGTTCGGCTGTTCGGTCCACACGCGACGATCGGATAGATCGACGCGCAGGATCTTGTTGGCAAGTCCCGTTACCATGGTCCTCACTCCCCTAAAATTGAAAACCGAAACGCATGGCTCATCCTCCGTCGATAGGCGGGAACACCATGAGCAGGGATCCGTCGGCTACTTTGTCGGAAGGCTTGGCCAGCGTTCCGTCCAGCGCGGCGTTCCAGGGCTCGTCCATGTCCATGCCGAGCTTCAGCAGGAGCTCGTGCACGGTGAGCCCGTCTTGCAAATCCAGTTCCGCTCTTGGCTGCCCGCCCTGGTTGAAACGTTGCAGCGGACCATGCATTTCAACTGTGACGTGCATTTGGATCGTAACCGTCCTCAGCCCTTGATGATGCGCGGCAGCAGCATCTGGTGGCGCGGGCAGATCGACCTCGGGTTCTGATATACCGCGCCGGCGAAGGCCTTGAGGTAGCCGCGCAGCGCCGACAGGTTCACGATTTCGTCGACGAAGCCGTAGCGCGCGCAGTAGGCCGGACGCGAGGTGTCGTAGTATTTCTGCGCCATCTCGTTCATTTTCTGCGCCAGCGGCTCGAGCGGCTTGCCCGAGTCCTTGTCCTTGATCGCGCGGCGCGCATACGTCGCGACCGCGGCGGTCTCGCCGTGCATGACGTAGATTTCGGTGGCGGCCGTGCCCAGGGTAAAGGCGTTCTGGCGGTTGGCCGTGGGTCCGCCCATGATGTAGTGCGCGGCGGCGCTGCCCTTTCTCAGCACCACCAGCATCATCGGCACGTCCGCGTTCTGGATCGAGTAGACCAGCGACTGGCCGATGCCGAGCAGTTCCGCCTTCTCGGCGATGTCGCCGACGTCGATGCCGGTCGTGTCCTGGAACCAGATCACCGGCACGCGGTCGCGCGCGCACAGCGTAACGAACTCGTTCATTTTGATCAGGCCCTGCCGGTAGAGCTTGCCGCCGATGCCGGGGTAATCCGCGTACTCGGGATAGCCCTTGGGCAGGAGGCCCTGGCGGTTGCCGATCGCGCCGATCAGCATGCCGTCGATTTTCACCAGGCCCGTGTACACCTCCGGCCCGTAGCCGGGGCGGAACTCCATGTGCTCGCTGCCGTCGACCAGGCGCGCGAGGATGTCATCGAAGGAATAGTCCGATTTCTGATTGAACGGCAGCAGGTGGTAAAGGTCCGCGGCCGGCAGCTGCGGCTCGGCCGGCTCGGCCACGCGGAAGAACTTGGGGTCGTAGGCCGGGATCATGCGCATGTATTCCTTGATCCCGTCGAGCACGCCTTTTTCCTCGTCGCACACGCGCGTGAAAAAGCCGGTGGAATCGTAATGCGTGGAAGCGCTGCCCGGCGGCCGGTCTTTCATGTTGCGCGTCACCGCGATCAGCTGCTCCAGCCCGGCGACATCGAAGCCGCCCTGCGGCGCCATGCCGGAGACGATGCCGACTCCGCCCACCGCGATGTTCGCGTCCTTGTGCGCGATCAGAATGGTCGGGCTGATCGCCTGGTAGCCGCCGCCAGCCGGATTGGTGCCGTAAATGCCGGCGAGCACCGGTATGCCGGCCTGCTCCAGCTCGGCGTGGCGGAAGAACGGCGCGCCCGAGCCGCGGCGGTCGGCATAGAACTTCTCCTGATCGGGCAGTTTCACGCCGCTGCAGTTCACCAGCCACACCAGCGGGATGTGCAGGCGCTTGGCGAGATTGGTCACGCGCAGGATGTTGTCCGGCTGGCCCGCGATCCAGGCGCCGGCGAGCACCTTGTTGTCGAAGCCGATGATCACCGCCCAGCGGCCGGCGATCTTGCCCAGGCCATCGACCACGTTGGTCGTGCCCTCTTCGTTGTCCGCCGGGTTGTACAGGCTGTGCAGCGGCTGCCAGGTGCCCGGATCGACCAGGTATTCAAGGCGCTGCCAAACGGTGAGTCCGCCGCGCTCGTTGATCTTGGCCGTGGGGATGCCCACTTCCTCGCGCGCTTTTTTCGCGGCGGCGATCTCGGCTTCGATCGCTTCGAGCTTGGCGCGGCTGTCCTGCGTGCGCGCGATGCGGTTTTCCTTCAGCGCCTTGCCGAAGCCCGGCATTTTTTCAAAATACGGTCTCATTCAGTTTCCTTTTTCTTGATCGAGCTTAGAACGCCTGTTATGCCAAAGGGAATCGTTGAAGATTGTCATTCCGAGGCCCCCTCGGCTACGCTCGGGGCAGGCTCCGGCCGAGGAATCTGCTTCTTTCACTCTATGAAAAGCAGATTCCTCGCTGCGCTCGGAATGACAAAGTCGGGACGATTGAAGCCGCCCTTGATCGTTTCTGCGTCCTACCCTATTCGCGATTCGGCGTGAAGCCCAATGCCATGCCCGAGATCAGGATCTTCTGGATGTTGGACGTGCCTTCGACGATCTGCAGCGACTTGGCGTCGCGGTAGAAGCGCTCGGCCGGATACTCGGTCGAATAGCCGTAGGAGCCGAAAATCTTCATGCATTCGTTGGCCGCATGCACCGCGGCTTCGGACGCCGCGTATTTCGCCACCGAAGTCTCGTACTGGTTCGGCTTGGCGTTGTCCTTGAGCCAGGCCGCGCGGTACACGAGCATCTGCGCCGCGTGGTGCTCGACCACCAATTCGGCGATCTGCGCCTGGATCATCTGGTGCTGCGATATCGGCTTGCCGAACTGGGTGCGCTCATTCGCATAGTTGATCGCGAGCTCGAGCGCGCCGCCGGCGCAGCCGAGCGCACCCGCGGCGCAGCCGAGCCGGGTCTGGTTCAGCTGCCACATGCACACGCGAAAGCCTTCGCCGGGTTTGCCCAGCACGTTTTCCTTCGGCACTTTCATGCCGTCGAACACGAATTCGCCGGTGGGCGCGCATTTAAGGCCGAGTTTGGTCTCGATCGCGCGCGCGCTGCAGCCCTTCATGTTCTTCGGCTCGATGATGAAGGCGGTGATGCCCTTGTTGCCCTTTTCCTTATCGGTGTAGGCGTAGAGCAGTCCTGCGTCGCCGACATGCGCCTGCGAGATCCACATCTTGTTGCCGTGAATCTCCCAGTGGTCGCCGCGATCGATCGCATGGGTTTTCATGCTGGCGACGTCGGAACCTGTATTGGGTTCGGTCATCGCGAAAAAGCCGAGTTGCGTGCCTGCCACCCAGCCTGGAACATATTTCTTCTTCTGCGCCTCGGTGCCGAATTTGCTCACCGTCAGCGCCGGACCCAGGTTCTGCATGTTGAACGGCAGGCGCCAGGATGCCGACACCTTCGCAATCTGCTCGGCCATCAGCACCGATTCCATGAAGCCCATGCCGCTGCCGCCCAGTTCCTCCGGCACGGCGCAGGAGAAAAATCCCAGCCCGCCCATCTTGGCGACGCGATCGGGGCGAAACTCGTGCTTCGCTTCCTCGGCCTCGAGCGTAGGCGCAATCTCCTCCGCCGCGAAGCGCTTGGCCGTGTCCTGGATCAGTCGCTGCTCTTCAGTCAATTCGAAATTCATCTATGCCTCGCCTCTGTATATTTCCTTCAATTTTTCAATCGAGCACGATGAGGAGATCCTCATCCTCTACGCTGTCGCCGACCTTCACTTTGATTTCCTTCACCGTGCCGCCGCTAGGTGCGTACACGGTGTTTTCCATTTTCAGCGCCTCGATCACCACGAGTTCATCGTCTTCTTCGACCTTCGCACCAGGTGCGACCAGGACGGCCAGAATCTTTCCCGCCAGCGGAGCCAGAACTTCTGCCATGGTTACTCCTCTATCGTTTAATTGGTTTATTGCGAAGCGACCTCTGCGCATCGCTGCGGCGCATCCGATCGACAGCGTAAGCTAGCACAAAGCGCGCAATTGCAGTTCGACCCAGATCAATTCAACCGCGACCCGAACGAAATGCTTTTTGTTTCC
>JAJZPQ010000115.1 GCA_021811085.1 Pseudomonadota bacterium
TATCGCCCTCGTTGGCCTTGTGGCAGTCGTAGCAGTCCACCTTCGCGCCGTAATGGGCGCTCTTCTTCCATTCGGCGACGATCCCCGGTGTTCCCGCGGCGTGGCAGGCGACGCAGGTTTCGCCCGTCGCCGCGTCCGCCGCGGATTTCGTTATCGGTGCGGCGCTCGCCATGTTCAGATATAACATCGCGAACATGAAAGCGAGTGCTGTGCTGATCCAAAACGATAGATATCTGCTGCAAGATTCCACAATTTTTCCCCTTTTTTCAAATGCTGCCGGCAAGCGCCGACAGCCGGCATCGACTGGTGCGTCGACAACGGTTAGCAAAACTGTTTCCGGTTCTTCGCGGCTGAACATCGCAACCGGTTTCTCCAACGCGGATTGGGCTGTTTCCGACCCGGCGTCATGGCAAATGAGCATTTCCATTTTGTCTTCACGTCTTCATGGAACTTATCTTCATGGAATTTATCGTGAACGCAGTCGTGCTCGCCATTGCTGCGAGCCAGCTCTTACTTATAAGCTATACGGTCAAGTCTAATCTTCGCTCACGATCAAGTGCTAGCGGAGTCTAGGCGCGTACACACGCCAGGGGAATAGGCCTGAATCATCGGCAAATCCGCCCATCTACTCACTTGGTGGTAGCTGCAGGCGCGCCAACAAACCCGCGGAAAGCCGCATCCAGTCTTGGTTTCCGGGCACTAAGCCTTCTGCGCAGTAGCGCCGGCGGGAGCAAGCGTGCAAAATGGGAGTAAGACCAAATAAGCCGCGGCTGCCATCGTCCGCGGCGCAGGAGCCAAGCCTCATGAAAATGGATCGCCGCTTTTTCGCCGAATCGCTGGTCGTGCGGCTGGGCATCGCGCTCGGCGCCATCGTGCTGCTTGCGCTCGCGGCCACGATCAGCGCCACCGTGTTCGCCGAGCTGTCCACCGGCAAGGCCGCCGCGATCAATATCGCCGGCAGCCTCAGGATGCAGTCCTACTGGATCACGGTCCAGGTGCTGCGCGCGGGTGACAGCAACCATTCGCCGGCCGAACTGCGGCAGGCGGTCGCCGATTTCGAATCGCGCCTGCATAGCCCGCTGCTTGCCGGCGGCGTGCCCTCGGATCTGACCGACCCGACACGCCGCGCCTACGATCGGGTCGCAACCGAATGGTCGGGAACGCTGAAACCCGCGATAGCACGCGCCGTCACCGAGGGGGCACCGGCCCGCGACGCGTTCGTCGCGCGCATGGCCGCCTACGTCCTCGACGTCGACCGCCTGGTGTACCTGCTCGAACACGATCTGGAACAGCGCATCCAGGCCCTGCGCCTAGTCCAGGGCGTCGCGCTGTTCGCGATCATCGTGGTCATGTTCGTCGCGCTGTTCCTCATGCACGCACAGGTCATTGTTCCCCTTGCCGACCTGCTGGCCTGCGCGCGCCGCGTGCGCGTGGGCGAATTCGCCGTGCGCGCCCGGCATACGGGCGAGGACGAGCTGGGACAGCTGGGCCAGTCGTTCAATTACATGGTGGAGGACCTGTCGCGCAGCTACGCCACGCTCGAGGCGCGGGTGCAGGAGAAAACCGAACAGCTCGCGCGCACCAACGTGTCGCTGGAGGTCCTGTACCACACCACGCGCACGCTGGCCGAGAATGCGCTCACGCAAACCACGCTTGACGGCGTCATGCGCGACATCGAGCGCGTCATCGGCCTCAAGCCGGCCGCGATCTGCGCGCGCGAGGAGGACGACCGGCGCGGCTTTCCAGTCGCGCTGCAGGCCGGCAGCGAACCATCCCAATCCTGGTGCCAGCTGGAACGCTGCGAGGAGTGTTTTGCCGCCGGCGCCGGCGACTCCGGCGTGCGCATCGTAGGCCGGGGCGAGGAGCAGATGCTGTCGGTGCCGCTGTCGGAGGGCGGCAAACCCTACGGCGTGATGCTGCTGCGGCTGCCCGCCGGCATGCAGATCGAAGAATGGAAGATGAAGCTGCTCGAATCCATCGGCCACCACATCGGCGCCGCGTTCGCCGCCGCCAAGCGCAGCGACGAGCGCCGCGGCATCGCGCTGCTGGAAGAGCGTTCGGTGATTGCGCGCGAGTTGCACGATTCCTTGGCCCAGTCCCTCACCTATCTCAAGATCCAGGTCACCCGCCTCAAGCAGCAGCTCAAGTCGGGCGGCACGCGCGAGCGCACCGACGAGGTCGTGGAAGAGCTCAAACTCGGAATCACCAATGCCTACCGGCAACTGCGCGAACTGCTCACCACGTTCCGCCTGCGCATCGACGGACGCGGCCTGTCCGAGGCGCTGCAGGAGACGATACGCGAGTTTTCGCAACGCGCCGGCGTCGAGATCCAGCTGCACGACCGGCTGCTCGGCCATGAGCTCGATTCGAGCGAGCAGATCCATGTGCTGCAGGTGGTGCGCGAGGCGCTCACCAACGTCGAGCATCATGCGCATGCGCGCAGCGCCGCGGTGCGACTTGCGATCGATCAGGGCCTCATCCGCGTGGCAGTGGAGGACGACGGCGTGGGCATCAAGGACGCCGAGGCGCCGACCCACCACTACGGCCTCGCGATCATGCGCGATCGTGCGGCGACGCTGGGCGGCAAGCTGAGCGTGGCACGGCGCGCCGAAGGCGGCACCCGCGTCGAGCTCGAATTCTCCCCGCGCGGACCGTTTCAAGTCGCAACCAGCAACGCAACGGCGGCGGCATGAGCAGGAAGCAGGGGTCCCGCGCAGCGGGGATGCGACCGACCGCGATTGCCGCCAGACGCCGACAACTCACAATAACAAGTTGCGACTACCGATCGGAGGCGGCGGCATGAGCAGCAGCAATCGCATCCTGATCATCGACGACCATCCGCTGTTTCGCAAAGGGGTGTCGCAGCTGATCGCGATGGCTCCGCACTTGCAGCTGGTGGGCGAAGCTACCAGCGGCGAGCTCGGCGTGGCCAAGGCGAAGGAACTCGACCCCGACCTGATCCTGCTCGACCTGCACATGAAGAGCATGAACGGCATAGACACGCTCAAGGCGATACGCGAGGCCGGCCTGGATTGCCGCGTGGTGATGCTGACCGTCTCGGACAATGCCGACGACCTGGTCGCCGCGATCCGCAGCGGCGCCGACGGCTACCTGCTCAAGGACATGGAGCCCGAGGACCTGCTCGCCGCGATCGACCAGACCTTGAACGGCAGCACCGTCATCGGCGAGCGGCTGAACGGCATGCTCGCGCGCGCGATCCGCGAAGAAGCCGCCGCCAGCCAGCGCGACAGCGCCACGCTGACCAAGCGCGAGCAGGAAATCCTGGATGGCCTGGCGCGCGGCCTGTCGAACAAGCTGATCGCACGCAGTCTCGACATCGCCGAAGCCACGGTCAAAGTGCATGTCAAGAACCTGCTGAAGAAGCTCGGCTTCCGCTCGCGCCTGGAAGCGGCGGTTTGGGCCGTAGGCCGCGCCGGCAAGCCGGCCGGCTGAATCGCGCCAGGGCTAGCCGCGCTGCATAGTCCTCAGCGCCAGCAGCGCGATCAGCGTCCACACGACGCTGCGCAGAGTCATCGCCCCCACGGTGCGCATCTCGAATGCGCCGCCGGCCGCGACGTGGATGCCGAATGCAGCGAACACGAGCAGCGTTCCCAGCGCGATCGCCAGAGCGAGCCACGCCGACCAGCGCCGCCGCTGCCACAGACCGGCGCCTGCCGCCACATAGGCGAAGCCGGCGAGGAAATTGAACCAGAGCACGAAGCCGACCACGTTGCCGGCGGATCGGGCGCCATCGCCGAAGAGCACGCTGCCGCCGGCGCGGATCGTCGCGGCGCCGAATGCGATCGCCACGAGCGCTGCCGCCCGCGTCAGCCAGGTGTATTGATTATCGGATATGCGCATGCTTGTTTCCCTTTCATGAATTCAAACGGCCGCTCGCGCAGCGCCGCGCAGAACCGCCGCGACCGTGCCCAGCACAAACACGAGCAAGGCGACGCCGTTGAGCGCGCCGCCCCAGGCCCGCCACGGCGCCGACAGTGTCCAGTCGCCGCCCAGACGCAGCAGCAAAGACAGATGCAGCAGCGCGAGCGGCAGGTAGAAATAGGGCTGGTAGGGAACCGCCACGCGCAGCACCGCCGGCAGGATGATGGGTGCGTGGCCGAACACCATGGAGAACACGAAGCCAAGCAGCACCGCGTGCAGCGCCGCGTCATAGGCCGGACCGCCGTAGCCTAGCCCGCCATTGCCGAGCATGACGATCCCCGACAGCGCAAGCCAGACGTATCCCGTCAGCAAACACACGGCGATGAAACGCGGCAGCCCCCTGCCCTTCACCGTGCGCCTTGCCACATCCTGGCGCATGAGCCACAGGGCAAGCAGGAGCAGTCCCGCGCCCAGCAGCAGCGTCCCCGCGGTCCACAGGAACGCCGACAGCACCAGTGCCGTGAGCAAAATCACGATGGCCGCGGCGAACACCCGCCGTGCGCCGTCAGAGGGCGGCAGCACCCGTGACAGCTCCAGCCGCTCCCCCGCGATGGTAAGCACCAGGAAGCCGATCCAGAACGGCACGGCAGCATGGATCGGACGACCCGCGAGCCAGAGCACATTGCCCAGCAGCCAGCACAGCGCCCCCAGGGCCAGCGTCAGCGTGAACAACTCGCGCTGACGCCGGTAAAACACGACCGAAACCGCGGCCATGACTGCGCTGCCCAGCGCGATCAGGAGCGGAGCCACCGCGAAGGGTGCGCCGAAAATCCCCGCCGCCGCGCCCAGCCCGGTCAGCAGCGGCGCCAAATAGCCCCAGCGCCGCGACAACGCCACGGCACGCTCGAGGCCGATTACGGTGCCGAAGAAGCCGCAAGCCATCAGCGGCCCGTGCAGCATGGCGAGGTCCGCGGCCGGCGGCGGAAACGCCCAACCCAGACGCGCGAGCCCTGCCGCCACGCCCGCGAACAGCGAGCCAAATGCGAGCAGCAGCAAGGGCACGCGCCAGGGGACGGTCACTTGCGCACTCGATTCCATCGCCGCGCCGCAGGCCGCTGCTGCGTCAAGCGGATTTGGCGATGCGCACCTTCCACACTTCGGGGCCGGATTCGAGGTAGTCCCAGGCGAAAGCGTCGCCCATTTCCGCCTTGAAATGGTAATAGAGCGGCTTCGGATCGTGGTCATTGACCAGCAAGAACGCATCCCCGGGAGCGAGCTTGTCGAACGTGCCGAAGATAAGAGGATGGCGCTCGCGCGGTGCGATGGTGCGCACGTCAAGGGTGGTGGTCGTGTTCGCAGGCATGATTTCGGTCTCCATTTGAGTGGTAAAAGAACAGCTCTTGCCCTCGCGCTGCAGGATCAGCCGGGCCAGCCGAAGGTTTGCCTGGCACTGTCCGACATCAGCTCGGGCGTCCAGGGCGGTTCCCACACCAGCGCAATGTCCACGGCTACGCCTTCGGGCATGGCGGCGCTCACGGCTCTTCGGGCGTTCTCCGTGATCAGATCGCCCATGGGGCAGGCAGGCGTCGTCATGGTGAGTTCGATGCGTACGCGCTCCGGCACGATGTCGATGCGGTAGATCAAGCCGAGATCGACGATATTCATGCCAACCTCGGGATCGTCGACCAGGCGCAGCGCCTCGCGCACCCGCTCCTCGGTAGTCAATGCGGTTTGGGCTTCCATGTCAGCGTCCTTTAAGATGTATTCCCGATGCCGCTTTACTATAAACCAAGTTTCGGCCATAATCAACACATGATATACATCTTTCATTTCCACCCGCGGAAGCCGCCATGCGCCTGACCACCTTTTCCGACTACAGCCTGCGCGTGCTGATCTATCTTGGCGTGCACGACGACGAAATCACCACGGTCGGTCAGATTGCGCAGGCCTACGGCATCTCTTCCAACCATTTGATGAAAGTGGTGCATCACCTGGCTCAGGGCGGCTACATCGAGACCGCGCGCGGCAAAGGCGGCGGCATGCGCCTCGGACTCGCGCCGGATAAAATCAACATCGGCGAACTGGTGCGCGGCACCGAAGACAACCGCAAACTGGTCGAGTGCTTCGACCGCGACCGGTCCGATTGCCGCATCGAATCGGCCTGCGTGCTGCGCGGCGTGCTGGGAAAGGCGCTGGATGCGTTCTACAGCTCGCTCGATGCCTATACGCTTGCCGATCTGATTGCACCCAAGCCGCGCCTCGCCAACATGCTCGTGTTCTCGCACAAGCGCGCCGGCTGAGATGAAACGCCACCCCCTGCCCGGAGGCTCGTGATGTGCGCCGCCAAGCTAGCGTTTCCCGGCTTTAGCGCGCCTGCGGCCGGCTTCGAGGCGCCGCTGGAAATGCTCTCGGCCTGCCACGGACGCGTCGAACGTCAGTGCCAGACGTTGCTGCGCCTGACGCCGCATCTGGCTGCAAACGGCCCGGACCAGGCGGCGCGCGAAGCCGCGCAAAACGTGCTGCGCTATTTCGATACCTCGGCCCGGCATCATCATGCCGACGAAGAGGAGGACCTGTTCCCGGCCCTGCTGCAGGCCGCGCCGGCAGCCGAGCTTGCCTCTGTGCGCGAACTGATCGCTGCGCTGCAGGCGCAGCACCGCGAGCTGGAACAGTTGTGGGGAGCATTGCGCCTGAAGCTCGACGGGGTGCAGCGCGGAACGCTGAGCGAACTGGATGCAGGCGAAGTCGAGCGCATGGCCGCGCTCTACCGCAGCCATATCGCGCGCGAAGAGGCCGAATTGCTGCCGCTCGCGGCGCGGATCCTCGCAACTGCGCAACTGGACGGCGTCGGCCGCGCGATGCGGCTGCGGCGCGGAATCAAGGAAATCTAGGCATGGCGAAGCAGGTTATCGCCTTCACCACCGACAAGCGCTTCGTGCGCCGTGCGCGCGAGCTCAGGACCATCGAAGCGATGGTGCGCCTGTACTGCCGCGGCCACGATCATCCGCGGCGCAACCCGCTGTGCGCGGACTGCGCCGAAATGTTCGAGTACGCCACGCGCCGGCTGGAGCGCTGCGTGTTCGGCGACGCCAAGCCGACCTGCACTAACTGCACCGTCCACTGCTATAGCGCGGAGATGCGCGAGCGCGTCCGGGTGGTGATGCAGTGGGCCGGCCCGCGCATGCTGCTGCGCCACCCGGTGCTCGCCGTGTTTCACATATTAGACGGCCGCCGGCCGGCGCCGCTGCTGCCGGCCAAGCCGGAGAAGCGCGCGGAGTAAGTTCAGCCGGCTTTGCGGTGAAAATGCGGATACAGCTGCGCCACCACTTCCCCGTCCGTGGCCCAGGCCTTGCAGCCGTCGACGAAATGCGGGCGCTCGGTCTTGTAGTCGGGGTCGGGCTTGGGCGCGGGCTGGCCGTCCTCGGGCCAGCTGCCCAGGGTCTGAAATGCGACCGTCGCCGCGGGCAGCAGCAGCTCGCGCATATGCGTGCAGCCCTTGGTGCCGCCGACGCATTCCTGCACCGCACGGCGCCAGCCCGCGCCTATCGTCTTGCCGATCAAGCCTTTGAACGCAGGCAACGCGCTGTTGCAGGGCGCATAAGGCACCGAGGCCATCGCCACTTCGATATTGCGCACCACCATGTCGTTGTCGATGGTCAGGCGCAGCGCCATAT
>JAJZPQ010000035.1 GCA_021811085.1 Pseudomonadota bacterium
GTATCAAAAAGACGGCAAACCACTTCCGCCACCGACTTCTGGTCGTGACTTCGCCAACAGGATGCAGAACGTCGCATAACAAGCCATTTGAGCCGACGCCTACCGGCTCGGCTCAATGGCGACGTTAAACGCCTTTTCGGTCTGCCGCCGATGCGCGTATCATTTTGCTCATGAGTCCGACCGTCTTTCGCGAAGGTGGCTTTCGTTTTTATTTCTTCTCACGGGAAGAATCGAGAATGCATGTGCATGTTCAAGGCCAAAATGGAGAGGCCAAGCTTTGGCTAGAACCCACGATTGAACTTGCCCAATATGTCGGCCTCACCCAGCGCGAAATCAACGAAGCACTTCGACTAGTTCAGGAGCACCAAAATGACATCCGCAGCGCCTGGCATAAGCACTTCCCCGGTTGAAGTAACCAACATATCCAAGCATGGCTTCTGGCTTTTGCTGGAGAATGAAGAGCTATTCCTGCCGTTCTCGGAATTCCCGTGGTTTCGAGATGTTCCGGTCGGAAAGATCCTACACGTCGAACTCCCATCTTCAGGGCATCTCTACTGGCCCGATCTAGACGTTGATTTGGCCGTTGAGTCCATTCGGCATCCCGAAAGATTCCCACTTGTCAGCCGAGTCGGCGCTTAACAAGCTATTTGAGCCGACGCCGATCGGCGCGGCTCAATAGCGACGTTAGAGCGCGCTATCCGGTTTCAGAGGTTCTGGCTATAATCTAGCCAGAATGATGTTCGAGATACTCCTTGCCCCTGAAGCCGTTGAAGACCTGCGCAAATTGAAGGCCGGCGAACGTGCGGCGGTAAAGGAAGCTCTCGAGACCCGTTTAAGGCACGAACCAACCAAGACCAGCCGTAGCCGGATCAAGCGCTTGCGCGGCGTGGCGCGACCGCAATACCGGCTGCGCGTCGAAGAGGTCCGTGTGTTCTACGATGTATCGAGTTCGACCGTCGAGGTACTGGCGATCGTGCCCAAACCGGAGGCTGAGTCATGGCTGGCGCAGTTCGGAAGTCCAAATTGAAAGAAGTCCCCCTTTCCGAGGTTAAGGATGACCTGTCTCGCTTTCTTAGGGAAGCGGAAACCCGGGACGTGGTCATCACACGCCACGGCAAACCGGCTGGCGTATTGATCGGGTTTAAGTCGGAGGATGACTGGTTCGACTACCGACTCGAACACGATCCCCGGTTTTTACAGCGCGTCGAGCAGGCTCGCGCAAGCTTTCGTGTGGGCCGAGGCGTCAAACTCGAAGACATCAAGTAGCGGTGCGCTCTAACAACTCAGTCAACGCGGACGCGCGCGCTGTCAAGCGACATCTGGAGTCGCGAGAGGAGAATCATGAGCAAGCTGTTCGTCAACATCGGGCTTAGCCTCGATGGCTACAAGGCACCCGAAGCAATGACCATGGAGAATTGGGGCACGCCTGAGTACAGGAACTGGGGCGCTAAGTAGGGTGCGCTGATGCGCTGGATCTTCAACCAGGAATACTTCCGCGAGAACCTCAAGCTCGGACCAGGGGGAGAGACCGGCCCCGTCAATGACATGCTCCGCAACACCACCGAGCGCATCGGTGCCAACATTATGGGCAAGCGAATGTTCGACCGGGGCGAGCGCGCTTGGCCTGAGCAGGCTCCGTTTCACACACCGGTATACGTTCTTGCCCGCGCGAAGCGCGAACCCTGGGTCCGCCCGGGTGGGACGACCTTTTACTTCATTTCGGTTTCGTGCCGCGCGCGCTGCTGATCGGCCATGCCGAGCGCGTGCTCGTTTCGGCCGATATCAAAGGAAACTGGCAGCCGCGCCTGGAGCGCTTCGGGCAGCACCTGCAGTAGTCTCGCGCCTCGGCGCCGCTTCGCGGCCGGCAGGCTCCGCGAGGCGCGCCTCGAGCGCGCGCAGCTTCTCGCGCATCGCCGCGCCGACATACATCTGCGGGTTCGACGGGGCGAAGCCGCGCCGCTGCTCGCGCTCGGCCACCTCGCGGCGCGCGAGCGCGAATGCCTCGGTAAAGGAGCGCGTGCGGCGCAGCGCGTCGTCGAAGTAGGCCTTGCCGAACCAAGTCAGCTTGTTGCCGTTGCCGCAGCCGAAGGACTGGTTGTTCGCGTCGGTGGCGGTGATGATGAGCGTATTGTCGTCCTTGAGCGGCTCGATGAAGCCGCCCGAATAGCAGGCCGAGATCACCAGTACTTTCCACTTGATGCCGCTTTCATGCAGCAGGCGCGCGAGCGCTGCGGGCCGGATCTGGTGCAGCTCCAGCGGCGGCAGCTCCACCGCAAGCTGGCCGTCCTCCGAGCCGTGCGTGGTGATGTACAGGAACAGTACGTCCTCGTCCGCGTCCATGACGCCGCCCAGGTGCGCGAGCGCGGTGCGCAGATTGGTGGTGCTCGCGATCGGCAGCTCGCCCAGCGTGTCCGGTTCGTTGGAAAGCAGCAGCGAGCGCCCGCCCGCATCGAAGCGCGCGCGCATCAGGCGCGCCACGGTTCCCAGCTCCTGGCCGAACACATCGTCGGCACCGTCCGGAGCGAAACCGACGAAATACAAGTCGGCGATTCCGGGGCGCTGCGGCTGCAGTGTCGCCAGATGCGCATCGAGCAGCCCGTCCTGGGCATGAAACAGCTCTTCCTGCGTGATCGACGGCTGGTCTGCTGCTTCCTCGTCGTCGGGCGCCCACAGTTCGGTGCGCGGCATGTAATTCACCAGGAACAGGAACAGCGCGATCAGCAGCGCGCCGCTTTGCGGGAACAGGCGCCGGTGCCAGCCTGCCGCCACCCACAGCGCGCGCAGAAACACGGCGAGCATCCAGCCCAGGAAAATGGTGTAGAGCGTCAATTGCAGCGCGGCCGTGCTCTGCCCGCCGGCGCCATCGAGCCCGATTACGATGAGCGCCGACAGCAGCTCGAACAGCGCCGCGGGCGCGATCAGGAGCAGCGCCAGCGCGAGCAGCAGTTCGCGCCGGCGGTACCAGGACGCAATGATCAGGCTCACTAACAGCAGCAGCGGTATTTCGGCCAGGGCCACTGGCAGCGCGTCCAGATCGATATAGCCGGGGAAACCCACACGCAGCATGCCCGCAGCCAGCCAGACCGCGGCGTTGAACACCCACAGCAAGGCGAAAGCCGCGGGGGATACGCGGAAATCGTGACGGCTGACCCGGACGAATGCGGCCAGGCGCAGGCCGGCCGCGAGATTGCGCAGCAGTCCCTGCAGCAGCATGGCCGCGGCCGACTTCATGCGCGCCTCAGCTTCACGCGGGGATCATGCCGCGGCGAGCGCGGCTTGCACCGCCGCCACGCGCGCTGCGCGCAGGCGCGCCGCGATCTTGTGCGGCTCGGTCTCCCCGCGCACGATGGCCCCGGCATCCAGCGCACGCGCGGCACCAAGCGCCGCCAAGAGGCGCGCGGCAAATGGCTTCGTCCGCGCGCTGCTGCAGCTCTCCACCGCCTGCAGCAACTGCCCGAAGCGCGCCGTCCGGCGCCAGGCATCGCAGGACTGGAATAAGCTGACCATCGCCTCGGGCTTGAGCCTGGCGCCCTGCGCTATCTGTTCGAAGTGGCGCAGCGCGAGCAGGGCCAGGTCGGCGCAGTCCGCGGGCGCGCGCAGGCGCGCGCTCATCTGACGCAATGCGCGCTCCGGCGCGGCGGCGCCGGCGAGCGCGCAGGCAAGAACGGCATAGCGCACTTCGAGCGCATGGCCGCGCGCCGCGGCGCGATCGAGCGCGCGCTGCGAACGCGCGTAGCGGCCGCGCTCGGCCCAGACTGCGGCCAACTCCGGCAGGACGCGCTCGAGCGCACCGCAGGCGCGCAGCTGCGCGAACATTTTCGAAGGCGCCGCTTCCATGAGGCCGACGGCGAGTTCCTGCCACACGCGTTCGGCGACCAGCGCATCGGCTTCGCCTGCAACGACCATCGCGCGCATCAGGCGCAGCGTGGCCGGCGCGACCTTGAAGCCGAAGCGCGCGGCGAAGCGCGCCACGCGCAGGATGCGCACCGGATCCTCGGCGAAGGCCGGGCTCACATGGCGCAGCAGGCCGCGCTTCAAGTCGGCGGCGCCGCCGTAGGGATCGATGATGCGGCCCTGTGCATCGCGCGCGATCGCGTTGATGCTCAGATCGCGCCGCGACAAGTCCTGCTCCAGCGTCACATCGGGGGCGGCATAGACCTGAAATCCCTTGTAGCCGCGCGCGGTCTTGCGCTCGGTGCGCGCCAGCGCATATTCCTCCTGCGTGCGGGGATGCAGAAACACCGGAAAGTCCTTGCCCACCGGACGATAGCCAAGGCGGATCATGTCTTCGGGCGTTGCGCCGACGACGACATAGTCGCGGTCTTTGACCGGGAGCCCCAGAAGTTCGTCGCGCACTGCGCCGCCGACTGCGTAGATCTTCACCGGAAGCCTATTGCGGGGTCGGGCCGCACTCAGGCATAGGGCTCGTCGACACGCACGAATTCGGTCTCGCGGCGTGCCTGCGCCATCCAGTCGCGCACGGAGGGCAGAGCGAGCAGCGCGTCGGCGTAGCGCTGCGCCGCAGGGGGCAGCGTGACCGCGTAGGTGGAAAAGCGCGTTGCCACCGGCGCATAGTACGCATCGGCAGCGGTGAAGTGCCCGAACAGCAGCTCGCCGCCCGCCCCGTAGTGCGCGCGGCAGGATTCCCAGATCTGGACGATGCGATCTATGTCCTTCTGCACCGCGGGGCTCATACCCCTGCCCGGCAGGGCGGCGCGGATGTTCATCGGCATCGCGCTGCGCAGCGCGCGAAAGCCCGCATGCATTTCGGCGCAGATCGAACGCGCGATCTGGCGTGCGCGCGCATCCGCCGGCCACAGCCGCTGCTGCGGAAACAGCTCGGCCGCGGCTTCGCAAATCGCGAGCGAGTCCCACACCGGCTCGCCATCGACGATCAGCACCGGCACCTGGCGCGCCGGCGAGTAGGCTTCTATGCCGGGGACGCCGCCCGCGTCGCTGAACTTGAGCTGTATCTCTTCGAACGCGATGCCGGCCTGCGTGAGCAGCACCCAGGGCCGCATCGACCAGGACGAGTAGTTCTTGTTGGCGATGACGAGCTTGAGCGAGTTCACGCGGGGCGCGTCTTTCTGCCGGCGTAGCCGCGCAAACTGCCGAAACGCGAACGTGCGTACCGGCCCTGCAGGTACAGCGACGCCACCGCCTCCAGCGCCGCGGGCTGCATGCCGAACGGGAACGGCGCTGCGCTCACGCTCGGGAGCGACATCGACAGCACATTGTCGCGGCTCATGAACTTGCCCGGCAGCCATTCCATGATAAAGGCCTGCAGCATGGAGTATTTGTCGCTGAGGCCGATGATCGGGCGCGGGTGGCCGCTCGCGCGGCCGGCGAACTTGACCAGCTCGCGCAGCGTATAGACTTTCGGCCCGCACAGATCGTAGGTCTTGCCGAAACTCTCGCGCTCGGCGAGCGCGTGCACCATGACACGCGCGACGTCCTCGACGTACACCGGCTGGAATTTCGCCTCGGGACAGGCGAGCAACACCAGCGGCATGAAGCGCTGCAGCGTCGCGAACAGATTGAGGAAGTTGTCTTCCGGACCGAACACCACCGATGGACGGAATACGGTGGTCGCCAGGCGCTTGCCCTCGGCGAACATCCAGTTCTCGCCGTCGCCCTTGGAGCGCAGGTAGGCGCTGGGTCCCTTGCTCGAGGCGTTGAGCGCGCTCATATGCAACAGGCGCGGAATGTGCAGCTGCTCGCAGGCGGTCACCAGCATGCGCGGCAGTTCCGCATGCGCGCGGCGGAAATCGACGCCGTAGGGCTCGCCCGGCCGGCTTTGCAGCACGCCCACGAGGTTGATCACGGCGTCGCAGCCGCGCACGACTCCGGCGAGCTGGGTCGCGTCGCCCACATTCGCCTGCACCACTTCCACCGTCGGCAGCATGAACAGGTGCTTGGCGCGCTCGCGCCGGCGCGTGCTGACCACGACGCGCTTTCCCTGCTCCGCGAGCATGCGTACCACATGGCGGCCGATGAAGCCGCTACCGCCGAGGACGGCAATCCGCTCCAGCTTCATTACGGCTCTCCCTGCTCGGCCTCGCGCTGTGCGATGAGGCTGTCGTTGCTGCTGCCCCGCGGCGCGATGATGCCGAGGCGAGCCTTGAGCGAGCGCATCGGTCTCCCGAGCATGGCTGCGTAATACATGGTGTTGTTCATCACTTTCTTGACGTAGTCGCGGGTTTCGTTGAACGGTATGGTCTCGGCGTAGATCGCGCCTTCCAGCGGCCGCGCAGCGCGCCACTTGCGCGCCCGCCCGGGCCCGGCATTATAAGCTGCGGCAGCCAGCACCGGATTGCCGTCCAGGTCGTCGAGCACGTGGCGCAGGTAATAGGTGCCCAGGGCCGCGTTGACGCCGGCGTCGGTCACACGCGCCCAGGAATAGTCCTGCATGCCCATGCGCCGCGCCACCCACTTCGCCGTGGCCGGCATCAGCTGCATCAGCCCGGCCGCTCCGGCCGAGGATTTGACTTCCGAAATGAAACGGCTCTCCTGGCGCACCAGTCCCAGCACCCAGGCTTCCTCGAGCTGCTGCGCGCGCGCGTTCTCGCCCAGCGCCTCGCGATAGGGCGCGAGATAGCGCACGCTGAAATCGTGCAATACCTGCGTCCTGTCGGCGGTATTGATGGCGCGGTCGAACATTTCATTCTGGCGCGCGAATTCGGCCGCGGCCAGGAGCTGCTTGTCGTCCATGCCGCGTATGGACCAGATCCATTCGCGCGTCGCGTCCAAGCGCTGGCCCAGCTGGTACAGCGCGAGCGAGCGCTGGAAGCCGGGCGCGACCGCTATCGCGGCCACCTCTTCCGCCGTCGGCGTGTAGCCCTTGGGCGGTATGGCGAACGTGCGGCCCAGCTCCTCGGCCGCCAGCTGGGCATAAAAGTCATGGCCGTCGGCGATGCGCGCAAACAGGGTCCGCGCCTCGGCGCCGTTGCCGAGCGCCTGCGCCGCGCGCCCCTCCCAGTAGATCCATGCCGGCTCGCCCCTTTGCTGCGGCGACATCATTTGCGCCGAGGTCCGGACTTCGCGCCAGTTGCCCTGGCGCAGCGCAGCGCGCAGGCGCCAGGCCAGCTGTTCTTCCGACAGCTGCACCCGTGCCGCCTCGGCCTGGCCATACCATTTGAGCGCCTCGGGCAGATTCTGACGCGCCGCCTGCAGCGCGAGCTGGCCCCAGACGTAGCCTTGCTCCTCGGTGCTGAACTTCGCGCGCAGCTTCGACGTCCAGATCGAGGCCGCCTCGGCCGCATTGCTGCGCGCGAGGCGCTGCAGGGCAAACATGGTGACTTCGCGCACCGCGCGCTGCGACAGGTTCTTCTTTTCGTCGAGAAAACGTTTGGGTCCGGCAGCAGCCGCAAACAGATGGCCGCGGTCCAGCGCCTCGCTCGCCGGCAAATACCCCGCGGTGCGCCAGGCCGCGCTGACCGCTCCGGCCTGCAGCAGCAAGCGTATGCGCTGCCACACCTGGCGGTCGGTAAACTGGCCGCGCGAGATCAGCGCCTCGGCCAGCGGCACGCAGCCGTCGGGCAGTTCGCGCGGCGCGAACCACTGCGCGCGGACTTCGTCCAGCGCCGACGCGTCGTTCTGCGCCCAGCGCGCCTGGAGCGCATAGCAGGCGGTATCGTTGTCGTCGTTGACCAGCAGCGGGTGCTCGGCGCGGAACAGCTCCCATTGCTGCGTCTTGCCCAGCACTTTGAGCCAATCCCTGCGCACCTGCTCGGCGAGCACGCTGCCTTGCTGGCGCGCAAGGAAGGCGCGCACGTCTTCGGCCGGCGTATCTTCGAGGCGCGGGCGCAGCAGCCAGGATTCGAGATAGGGTTCGAGCAGGTTACCCTGGAGTTGCTCGTCGTATCTGGCGACCTTGTCGTAATCGCCCGCGCGCGCCGCGGCGCGCGCGGCGAGGAAGATCTCGCCTTCGGTCTGCGGCGGCAGCGGACGCGCCTGCAGCGCCAGCGGCACCAGCGCCAGGGCCAGCAGCAAGCCGCGCAGCATCGGTGTTATAGTGCGTTTTAAAGCTAAGCCCATGATGAGACTAGTATAAACGCTCCAAAGACCAGATGGATGACGCACATCAAATATATGCAGCACGCTGAATTGATGGCCTGGCGCAAGCAGCTGCGCGCCGAATTGCTCGCGCGCAGACAGGCTGTGCCCGCAGAGCGGCTGCACGCCTGGCGTTTAGCCATCGACCGGCATTTGCAGTTCGGGTTCCCCGGCCTGGTCAAGGGTGTGGTGGCGTTCTGCTGGCCGATCCGCAACGAGTACGATGCGCGCCACCTGCTGCGCCGGCTGCGCGAGCGGGGTGCGACTGCGGCGCTGCCGGTCGTCGTTGCACCGAAGGTGCCGCTCATGTTCCGCGAATGGCATCCCGGGGTGGAGCTGGCGCTGGGCAAGCTCGACATTCCCTACCCCAAGGCGAGCCCTGAAGTCGCGCCGGATTCGGTGTTGCTGCCGATGAACGGCTTCGATAGCGCGGGCTACCGCCTCGGTTACGGCGGCGGTTTTTTCGACCGCACGCTGGAAGCCTTGAGCGCGCGCAAGCCGCTGGTGATCGGCATCTCGTTCGAACTCGCCGCCATCGACACCATCCACCCGCAGCCCTGGGACATACCCATGGATTACGTGGTTACCGAGCGCGGCGTATACCGGCGCGACGAGGACCGGCTCGAATTCCTCGGCGTGCCGCGCGAGCAGCGCGTCGAACTCAGTTCGCCCGTGTGCTACGCCGCCGAGATCGCGCCGGGCTACTTCGGCGAGGATGCCGAGAGCTGATTGCTCAGCCCAGGAACAAGCGGTAGGCCGGATTCCTGCTCTCGTCCCAGCACGGATAGCCCAGCTCGCGCAGGAAGCGGCGGAACTGCGGCATTTCTTTCGGCGGCACCTGCATGCCTACCAGCACGCGGCCATAGTCGGCGCCGTGATTGCGGTAATGAAACAGGCTGATGTTCCAGTCCGGGCGCATGCTGTTGAGGAACTTCATCAGCGCACCCGGGCGCTCCGGGAACTCGAAGCGGTACAGCAGCTCGTCTTTCGCCAGCGGCGCATGTCCGCCGACCAGGTGGCGCACGTGCAGCTTGGCCATTTCGTTGTCGGACAGATCGATGGTCTTGAGGCCGTGGCGGCGCAGATTGCGGATCAGGCGCGCGGTCTCATTGCGATCATGCACGCCCACGCCGACGAACACGTGCGCTTCTTTCGCGCCGGCGATGCGATAGTTGAACTCGGTAACGTTGCGCGCGCCCAGGGTGGCGCAGAATTTCTTGTAGCTCCCGGGACGCTCGGGAATGGTCACGGCAAGGATCGCCTCGCGGTGCTCGCCCACCTCGGCGCGCTCGGCGACGAAGCGCAGGCGGTCGAAATTGGTGTTGGCGCCGCAGGCCACGGCCACCAGCGTCTGGCCGCGCACGCCCTTTCTTTCGACGTAGGCCTTGGCCCCGGCGATCGCCAGGGCACCTGCCGGCTCGAGTATCGAGCGCGTCTCCTCGAACACGTCCTTGATCGCGGCGCAGGTCTCGTCGGTATCGACCAGGATGATGTCGTCCACGAGCTTGCGGCACAGGCGGAAGGTCTCTTTCCCCACCTGTTTTACCGCCACGCCGTCGGCGAACAGGCCCACCTGCGCCAGGCGCACGCGGCGGCCGGCCGCGAGCGAGCGCGCCATGGCGTCCGAATCCACCGGCTGCACGCCGATGATCCTGATCTCCGGACGCAGGCGCTTCACATAGGCGGCGATGCCCGAGATCAGGCCGCCGCCGCCGATGGCGACGAAAATCGCGTCGATCGGTTGTTTCGCCTGGCGCAGGATTTCCATGCCGATGGTGCCTTGCCCTGCGATCACGTCCGGGTCGTCGTAAGGATGCACGAACGTGAGCTTGCGCGATTTCTCCAGCTTGAGCGCGTGGCGGTAGGCCTCGTCGTAGGAGTCCCCCTGCAGCACCACCTCGGCGCCGCGCGCGAGCACCGCGTCCACCTTGATGCGCGGCGTCGTCACCGGCATCACGATCACCGCCTTGCAGTGCAGGCGCTGCGCCGCCAGCGCCACGCCCTGCGCATGGTTGCCGGCCGAGGCGGCGATGACGCCGCGCTTCAGCTTGACCGCGGGCAATTGCACCATTTTGTTGTACGCGCCGCGCAGCTTGAACGAGAATACGGGCTGCATGTCTTCGCGCTTGAGCAGCAGGCTGTTGTGCAGGCGCGCCGACAGGATGGGCGCCGCTTCGAGCGGCGATTCGATTGCCACGTCGTAGACGCGTGCCTTGAGGATTTTTTCGAGATAGTCGGGATGCATCGCGGGCCAGTCAACTTTCCAGATAAGCGTCCAAGGGTAGCAGCATGTGCTTCGCCGCGGCAAGGCGCGTGCCGGCGATCGATTGGCGGAGCGCGCGCTTGATCGGCGCCGAGGCCAGCCTGCTGTCGCTGCTCGCCGCGAGCTTTCTCGCCGCGACGCTGATTCCGGTGAGTTCCGAGGCGGCGTTGTTCGCCGTGCTCAAGCTGCACGCGGACCTGGCCTGGCCCGCGATCGGCGTGGCCACGCTGGGCAACACCCTGGGCGGCCTCACCACTTACCTGATCGGACGCTACATCGGCTCGAAAAAGCCGCTGACCCAACTCGGACGGGTGCAGCGCTACGGCAGCCCGCTGCTGGCTCTGGCCTGGCTGCCGTTCGTCGGCGACGGCCTGTGCCTCGCCGCGGGCTGGGTCAAACTCAACTGGGTCGCGGTGGCGCTGTGGTCGGGCGCCGGGCGCTTCGCACGCTACTGGCTGGTCGCGCAGGGAGCACTTTGGTAAGCTAGCAGGCATGGCGACCCGAACCAACAGCAAGAAGGCCAAACCGTTCTGGGAACGCGGCTACGATACCCACGGCTACTGGCAGGGCAAGAAGAAAATCGGCTGGGTGGCGCACGAAGGCAAAGGCGGCTTGTACCGCTGGCAGGCGGGCAGCCGCGCCGGCGAAGCGAAAACCCTGGCCGAGGCCAAGCGCGCGGTGGAGGAAACGCTGCTGTCGCTGGCGACCCAGCTGTCGCTGTTCGGCGATCCGGCCGGCGATTGAGTTTCAGGCGCCGCGCCCGGGCGCTACGCCCAGCGCTTCCGGATTCACCACGTTGATCGGCGCGCCGGCGGCGTAGGCGTTGATCTGGTCGAAAATATCGCTGAACTGAAGCTCGTACTCGTCGTGCGAGACGTAGCCGATATGCGGCGTGCACACTACGTTGTCCATTTGCAGCAGCGGGTGATTGACGTCCAGCAAAGGCTCTTCGTCATAAACGTCGAGCGCCGCCATGCCCGGCCGCCCCTGGCGCAGGGCCGCCACCAGCGCGCCTTTCCCGATCAAGCCCGCGCGGCTGGTATTCACGAGCAGCGCCGTCGGTTTCATGCGCGCGAGGTCGGCGGCGGTGACGATGCCCCGCGTCGCCGCGTTCAGACGCATCTGCAGCGAGATGACGTCGCAGGCCTCGAAAAACGCTTCCTTGCTCGGCGCAACCGCATAGCCGTCCGCCTGCGCACGCGCACGCGAGGGCTCCCGCGCCCACACCAGCACGTTCATGTCGAAGGCCTTGGCATAGCGCGCGATCGCCGCGCCTATCCTGCCGTAACCGTAGATGCCCAGCGTCTTGCCGCGCAGGCTCCAGCCGACGCCGATCTGCCATTTGCCCGCTTTGAGCGCCGCGACCTGCTGCGGAATCTGGCGCATCGCGGCGAGCACCAATCCCCAGGTCAGCTCCGCCGCGGCGTACGAGGGCGTATCGGCGTGCTGGCTCGAGGACACGATCACGCCGCGCCGGGTGCAGGCGGCAACATCGATGTGCGGATACACGCTGCGCTGGCTGATCAGTCTGAGCTTGTCCAGACGCTCGATCAGCGGCGCGCGGATTTGCGTGCGCTCGCGGATCAGCACCAGGGCTTCGGTGTGCGCGAGCCGCGCGGCGAGCGCGGCGACGTCCTGCACATGGTCGCTCCAGATCTCGACCTCGTGCCCCGCGAGCTTGCGAAAGCAGCGCAGCGTGCGCACCGTATCATGGTAGTCGTCGAGGATGGAGATCTTCATGCGGCGAATCCGGCCGGTTTCAGGCGGCGCTCAGCTTGGCGTATTCCAGCGCCAGCCATTTCATGCCCTGGCGGCCGAAGTTGATCTGCACGCGCGCATCCGATCCCTGGCCTTCGGCGTTCACGATCACGCCCTGGCCGAATTTGGCGTGCACCACGTTCTGGCCGATGCGCCAGCCCATCTGTTCGGCGCGCGGCTGCGCGCGCGGAATCGCGGCGTCGCGCGCCGACGCGAGCACCGGCTCGGGCGCGGACATGCCGCCCAGGCGCGGCGTCAGCCATTTCACCAGTCCCGCGGGTATTTCGTCGAGGAAACGCGAGGCGACGTTGTAGCGCGTCTGCCCGTGCAGCATGCGGTTCTGCGCGAACGACAGGTACAGGCGCGAGCGCGCGCGCGTGATCGCCACGTACATCAGGCGCCGCTCCTCCTCCAGACCGTCGTCCTCGTTGCGGCTCTGCTCGTGCGGGAACAGGCCTTCTTCGAGGCCGGTCACGAACACCACCTGGAATTCCAGGCCCTTGGCCGAATGCACCGTCATCAGCTGCAGCGCGTCCGAACCCTCGCCCGCCTGATGCTCGCCCGCCTCGAGCGCGGCATGCGCGAGGAAAGCGGCCAGGTCCTGCGCCTCCACGTGCTCATCCTGCTCCTGCACGAACAGCGCCGCCGCATTGACCAGTTCCTGCAGGTTTTCGAGCCGGTCGGCGCCGTCCTTCTCCGCCTGGAAATGCGCCAGCAGCCCCGATTTCGCCAGCATGTGCTCGACGATTTCGGGCAGCGGCAGGCCTTCGGTTTCTTTGCGCAGCGACGCAATCATCGCGACGAAGGCACCGAGGGCGTTGCCCGCCTTGCCGCCCAGCTGCGGCACCGCGTTGTACAGGCTGCAATTGCCGGCCTTGGCCGCGTCCTGCAGCGCTTCGAGCGAGCGCGCGCCTATGCCGCGCGCGGGAAAGTTCACTACGCGCAGGAACGCGCTGTCGTCCTCGGAACTCGCGATCAGGCGCAAATAGGCGAGCGCGTGCTTCACTTCCATGCGCTCGAAAAAGCGCAAGCCGCCGTAGACGCGGTAAGGAATGCCGGCCGAGAACAGCGCGTGCTCGAGGATGCGCGACTGCGCATTCGAGCGGTAGAGCACGCCGATCTCGTGCCGTGCGACGCCGTCGCGGTTGAGCGCCTGCACTTCCTCAGCCAGCCAATGCGCCTCGTAGCCGTCGGTCTGCGCCTCGTACACGCGCAGCGGCTCGCCGTGCCCGGCCGCGGTCCACAGGTTCTTGCCCAGGCGTTTCCTGTTGTTGGAGATCAGCGCGTTGGCGGCATCGAGGATGTTGCCGTGCGAGCGGTAGTTCTGCTCCAGGCGGATCACGTTCTGGACATGGAAGTCGCGCTCGAAATCGGCCATGTTGCCCACGTTCGCGCCGCGAAAGGCGTAGATCGACTGGTCGTCGTCGCCGACCGCGAAAATCACGCTCTGCGGCCCGGTCAGGAGTTTGAGCCAGCGGTATTGCAGGCGGTTGGTGTCCTGGAATTCGTCCACCAGGATATGGCGGAAGCGCGCGCGATAATGCTCGCGCAGGATTTCGTTTTTCGACAGCAGCTCGAAGCTCCTGAGCAGCAGTTCGGCGAAATCGACCACGCCCTCGCGCTGGCACTGCTCGTCGTAGGCGGCGTAGATCTCGGCGTAGCGGCGGCTGAACTCGTCGTAGGCTTCGGCCTCGCTCGCGCGCTTACCCTCTTCCTTGTTGGCGTTGATGTAATGCTGCACCTGCTTCGGCGGGAAGCGGTCCTCGTCCACGTTCATGGCCTTCAACACGCGCTTCACCAGCGACAGCTGGTCGGCCGAGTCGAGGATCTGAAACAGCTGCGGCAGCCCCGCGTCGCGGTGATGCGCGCGCAGCAGGCGGTTGCACAGCCCGTGGAAGGTACCCACCCACATGCCGCGCGTCGAAATCGGCAGCATGGCGGAGATGCGCGTGAGCATTTCCTTGGCCGCCTTGTTCGTGAACGTGACCGCGAGGATGCCGGCCGGGCTGACGTTGCCGGTCTGGATCAGCCAGGCGATGCGCGTGGTCAGCACGCGCGTCTTGCCCGAACCCGCGCCGGCGAGGATCAGCGCAGACTGGTTCGGCAGAGTGACGGCGGCGAGTTGTTCCGGGTTTAGATTGGCAAGTAGCGACATCGTGCGGCAATTGATTTTTTCGACGCGCGATTTTACCGCAGCAGCGGCCGCGGGCGGCCGGAGATTTTGCCGCTACGGTCTGTTCATCGGCTGGGACTGAGATCGCCCCCCTGGTCGCGGCATTGCGATGTTGCGCGGACAAATAACCGTCCGCGCGGATCGTCGATTGCGCACGGATGAAAAAGCCATCCGTGCGCAATCGACGATCTTGTATGAAAACCTGCGCTGTCCTTGCTTTTTACAATAACCGCGATTTCTGTACGGATGCCTTTTATCCGTACAGAAACCGCGGTTGGCGCGCGCAGCGCGCAAGTCCACCGGTGACTATCCACGGCATTTGGGACGCGTATATGGACTGGATCGAGGGGCGGGCTTGTATAATGCGCCATTCGTCACACTGCGAAACGTCCATGCAAGCCCAGTACCATGCCGAATCCGTAGAACGCGCCGCCCAGAAGCATTGGGAGCAGACCCGTGCCTTCGAGGCGATCGAGCCCGCGGCGGGAGAAACTGCCCGCCCGAAATACTACTGCCTATCGATGTTCCCCTACCCCTCGGGCAAGCTGCACATGGGCCATGTGCGCAACTACACCATAGGCGACGCGCTCACGCGCTATCACCGCATGCGCGGCTGCAACGTGCTGCAGCCCATGGGCTGGGACGCGTTCGGGCTACCGGCCGAGAACGCCGCGATGGCCAACGGCGTGCCGCCGGCCAAATGGACTTACGACAACATCGCCTACATGAAAAAGCAGCTGCAGTCGCTGGGCTTCGCCCTGGACTGGAAGCGCGAAGTCACGACCTGCCGGCCCGAGTACTACAAGTGGAATCAGTGGCTGTTCCTGCGCATGCTCGAAAAAGGGCTCATGTACCTCAAGACCGGCACCGTCAACTGGGATCCGGTGGACCAGACCGTGCTCGCCAACGAACAGGTCATAGACGGCCGCGGCTGGCGCACCGGCGCGCTGGTGGAAAAGCGCGAAATCCCGATGTACTACATGAAGATCACCGCTTACGCCGAAGAGCTGCTCGCCGCGCTCGGTACGCTCCCCGGCTGGCCCGAGCGCGTGAAGACCATGCAGGCCAACTGGATCGGCAAGAGCCACGGCGTGAATTTCGGCTTTCCCTACAGCCTCGGCGGCGAGCAAAAGCTGCTCAAGGTGTTCACCACCCGCGCCGACACCATCATGGGCGTGACATTTTGCGCCGTGGCGGCCGAGCATCCGCTCGCCGCCCATGCGGCGAAGACCAATCCGCCGCTTGCGGCGTTCATCGAAGAGTGCAAGCGCGGCGGGGTGCAGGAAGCCGACATCGCCCTGCAGGAAAAGAAAGGCATGCCCACCGGCCTCACGGTGAGCCATCCGATTTCGGGCGAGCCGATCCCGGTGTGGGTCGGCAATTACGTGCTCATGAGCTACGGCGAAGGCGCGGTGATGGGCGTGCCGGGGCACGACGAGCGCGACTACGCGTTCGCATTGAAATACAAACTGCCGATCAAGTGCGTGATCCGCACCCCTGCGGGCGACGCCGTGCCCGAACCCTGGCGGCCCGAGTACGCCGAATACGGCACGTGCATCAATTCGGGCAAGTACGACGGCTTGGCCTACGCCGACGCGATCGACGCCATCGCCGCCGACCTGCGCGCCAAGGGCCTGGGCGACAAGCAGGTGGTGTGGCGCCTGCGCGACTGGGGCATCTCGCGCCAGCGCTATTGGGGCACGCCGATTCCGATCATCCACTGCAAGGATTGCGGCGCGGTGCCGGTGCCGGACAAGGACCTGCCGGTGACCCTGCCCGAGGACCTCGTGCCCGACGGCTCGGGCAACCCCCTGAACAAGCATGCCGCGTTTCGCGACTGCGCCTGCCCGCGCTGCGGCAAACCCGCGCGGCGCGAGACCGACACCATGGACACCTTCGTCGATTCGTCCTGGTATTACATCCGCTACGCCTGCCCGGGCGCGGCGCAGATGGTGGACGAGCGCGTGAATTACTGGCTGCCGGTGGACCAGTACATCGGCGGCATCGAGCACGCGATTCTGCACCTCCTGTATTCGCGCTTCTGGACCAAGGTCATGCGCGATCTCGGCCTGGTCAAGTTCGACGAGCCGTTCGCGAACCTGCTGACGCAGGGCATGGTGCTCAACGAAATCTACTTCAGGAAGAGCGGCGCCGGGCGCATCGCTTACTACAACCCGTCCGAGATCGAGTGGCGGCTGGACGACAAGGGGCAGCGCGCCGAGGCCACGCTCAAGGCCGACGGCCTGCCGGTGGAATCCGGCGGCATCGGCACCATGTCCAAATCGAAGAACAACGGCGTCGATCCGCAGTCGCTGATGGAGAACTACGGCGCCGACACCGCGCGCTTTTTCATGATGTTCGCGAGCCCGCCGGAGCAGACGCTGGAGTGGTCGGACTCGGGCGTGCAAGGCGCCTATCGCTTCCTCAAGCGCCTGTGGGCGTTCGCGTACGAGCACCGCGGCGAACTCGGCCGGCATGCAAAAGCGCAAGCCGCGCATCAGGCCGGGCAGCGGCGCGAAATCCACCTGACGCTGAAGCAGGCGAACTACGATTTGAACAAGCACCAGTTCAACACCGTCGCCTCGGCCTGCATGAAAATCCTCAACACGCTGGAGCGCGCCGCGCCCGGTCCGACGCTGGCCGAAGGCATGTCCATCCTGCTCCGGCTGCTGTCGCCGATCGCGCCGCACATCACGCATGCGCTGTGGCACGGGCTCGGCTACGGCGAGGACATCCTGCATGCGCCCTGGCCCGAGCCCGACCCGGCGGCGCTGGAGCAGGACGAGATCGAGCTGGTGGTGCAGGTGAACGGCAAGCTGCGCGGCAACATCCGCGTCGCCAAGGCGGCCGGCAAGGAAGCGATCGAAGCCGCCGCGCTCGCCAACGAGCAGGTGCAGAAGTTCGTCGCCGGGCAGAGCGTGAAAAAGATCGTGGTCGTGCCCGGCCGTCTGGTGAACGTGGTAGTTTGAGTACCGAGAGCGTGAGGGGCATCATGCGCATGCTGGCGATCGTCGTGTTGGGACTGCTGACCGCTGCCTGCGGCTTTCAGCTGCGCGGCCAGGCGAAGCTGCCGTTCGAGACGCTCTACGTCGCCATTCCCGACATTTCTCCGCTTGGAATCGAACTCAAGCGCAATCTCATCGCCGGCACCCATACCAAACTGGTGAGCACGCCGGCCGAGGCGCAGGCGATTTTCGAACTGACTTCGGAATTGCGCGACAAGATCATCCTATCGTTCGACACTTCGGGCCAGGTGCGCGAATACCAGCTGCGCTATCGCCTGGGCTTTCGCGTGCGCGACGCGAAGGGCCGCGATTACCTGCCGCAAAGCGAAATCCGGGTAACGCGCGACGTCTCCTACAGCAGCACCCAGGTGCTGGCGAAGGAATCGGAGGAGCAGCTGCTGTACCGCGACATGCAAAGCGACATGGTGCAGCAGATCCTGCGCCGCCTCGCGGCCGCACCCGCGCAGCCGGTCGCGTTCGAGCCCGCGCCAGGCAATGCTGCTGCGCGCTGAAGAGCTGGAACGCCACCTCGCGCGCGGCCTCGCCCCGCTGTACGTCATCCACGGCGACGAGCCGCTGCAGTCGCTCGAGGCGGCCGACGCGATCCGCGCCCGCGCGCGCGCGCAAGGATTCGCCGAGCGCGAGGTGCTCACGGTGGAGCGCGGCTTCGATTGGGGCCTGCTCGCCGCCAGCGGCGCCAACCTGTCGCTGTTCTCGTCGAAGAAGCTGATCGAACTGCGCATCCCCGGCGGCAAGCCCGGCACCGAAGGCGCGGCGGCGATCGTGCAATACTGTTCCGCGCTGGTCGCCGACGTGCTCGCCATCGTGACCCTGCCCAAGCTCGATCGCAGAAGCCAGGACACGGCCTGGTTCAAGGCGCTCACGCGCGAGGGCGCGCTGATCAATACGTTCCAGGTGGAGCGCGCGCAATTGCCGCAGTGGATCGCGGCGCGGCTCGCGCGGCAAAAGCAAAAGGCCAGCCGCGAGACGCTGCAGTTCCTCGCCGACAGCGTGGAGGGCAATCTGCTCGCCGCGCACCAGGAAATCCAGAAGCTCGGGCTATTGTTTCCTCCGGGCGAGCTCGACTTCGACGCGGTGTGCGGCGCAGTGCTCAATGTTGCGCGCTACGACGCGTTCAAGCTCAACGAGGCCATGCTCGCGGGGGACAAGGCGCGCCTCGCGCGCATGCTCGATGGCCTGAAGAGCGAAGGCGAAGCCCCGCCCAAGATCCTGTGGGTGCTCTCCGACGAGATCCGCGCCGTGGCCAAGGTGCAGGCCGGCCTCGCGCAGGGCGAGGACCTGCAGCGGCTCTACGGCAACAACCGCGTCTGGGGCGAAGCGCGCCAGCGCGCGGTGGCCGCGGCCGCGCGCCGGCTCAAAGCCACGGCGCTCGCCGCAGCGCTGCGCCACGCCGCGCGCATCGACCGCACCATCAAGGGCCTCGCGCGCGGCGACGTGTGGGACGAGTTGCTGCAGTTGTGCCTGCGCTTTGCGCGCTGACACCGCGCCCGACGTGCCGACGTTTGCCGAACTGGGCCACCCCTCCGTCGTATCGGCGACCTGGGTCGGGCTGTTCGCGCCGGCCGGCACGGCCCAGGCCGTGGTGGACAAAGTGGCGCAAGGCATGGGGCGCGCGCTGCATGAGCCAGCCGTAATCGATGCGTTGAGCAAACAAGGGGCGGAAGCGCAGTTCATGGGCGCCGCCGCATTCGGGCGCTATGCGGATAGCGAGATCACGCGCTGGGGCAGCGTGGTGCGCGCAGCCGGGATCAAGCTCGACTAAATCTAACTCAGCGCGCCTTGCGCCTGCTGGCTGCCGCGCGCGCGGCGAAGCCGGCCGCATCCGCATCCAGCTGCAGCTGCAGCACGCCGGTCGGGGCCAGCGCGCGCGACTGAGCAGCGGCACCGGACGGCGCCGCGCCCTCCGGTGCCCGCGCTTGCCGCCACAACGCGTTTGCACCGAAACCTAGCGCGATAGCGAGCGCAAGCAGTGCCGCAGGCGCGGCCGCTCTGCGCCCAAGCGCACCGGTGCGCCGGAGCGCAAGCAGCCTGCGCTCCCCGGCAAGCTGCGCGCGCCTGGCTGCGTCCGCGCGCCCCTGTGCCGCCAGCGCAGCCGCCTCGGCCCGTAGCCGCTCGCGCTCCCTGGCCGAAGCGAGCGCCGCTTCTTCTGCCCCCAGCTTTCTTTTCTCCGACGCGGCGCGCGCCTGTTCGGTTTGCAGCCGCGCCCGCGCCAGGTCTTCGGCCCTGCGCTCGCCGTGCGCGCGGCCCTCGGCGCGCTCGCGCGCCTGCTGCGCCGCGTTGCGCTCTTCCTCTGCGCGCCGTTCGGCCGCCAGCTGCGCCTCAGCTTCGCGCCCGGTGCGCTGACGCGCCGCTTCGGCCGCGGCGGCATCGCTCTGAGCGCGCTGTTGCGCGAGTTTTTGCGCCTGCTCTTCGGCCGCGATATGCGCCTGCGCCGCCTGCTGCGCTTCCTGATCCTGCGCCGCGCGTGCGGCCGACGCCGCTGCGGCCTTTTGTTCTGCGGCCATGCGCGCCTGCGCCGCGGCCTGCAAGCGGCGTTCTGCTTCGGCGCGCTCGCGCGCCTGTGCCGTTGCTTCCCGCTCGAGAGATGTCTTACGCGCCGCCGCCGCTGTTGCGTCCTGCTCTGCGCCCGTGCGCAGCTGCGCCTGTTCCTGCGCCTGGCGCTCGGCTTCGACTCGTTGCGCCTGCGCCGCGGCCGCGGTCTCCTCGGTGCGCACGCGGGCCTCGGCCTGCTCCTGCAATGCGCGCTCCGCCGCCAGGCGCATGCGCGCCGCCTGTGCTAGTTCCTGCTCGGTTGCCAGGCGCGCTTGCGCTTCGGCCTCGGCGCGCGATTGGGCGTCCGCACGCGCAAGCGCTGCCTGTTCCGCCGCGCGCTCCGCAGCGGCGCGTTTATCTGCCTGTTCGGCAGCGCGTTTCTCCGCCTGCACACGCTCCGCGGCCGCGGCTTCCTGTTCGCGTTCGGCGAGCGCGCGCTGTTCCGCCGCCTGGGTCAGCGCCGTTTCTGCCGCTTCGCGTTCCCGCGCCTGCGCCGCGGTGTCCCGCTCCACGCGCGCCTCGGCCTGCTCCAGCAGTTGTGCTTCCTGCTGCGCGCGTTCACGCGCTGCGTTTTCGGCTTGAGCTTGTGCTTGCGTGCGGGTCGCGGCGGTCTGCGCAAGCTGCGCTTCGGCCTGAGTCCGTGCCGCTGCCGCTTGGCCGGCTGCGGTTTCGGCCAGCTTGCGCGCTTCGGCCTGCGCCAGCAGTTGCGCTTCGGCTTCGATGCGCGCGCGCACCGCCTGCTGCGCGGCCCGTTCCGACTCGAGCCGAACCCGTGCAGCCTGCGCCAGCGCCTGTTCAGCTGCGGCGAGTGCGGCCGCACTTGCCCCGGCCTCGCGCTCGGCCGCAAGCTTCGCCTCGGCGATTACCTTCGCCTCCTGTTCTGCCGCTAGGCGTCGCGCCGCAGCGTCGTTTGCGCGCACCGCCTGTTCGCGCCGCTGCGCGATCTGTTCGATTTCGGCTTGTTCCAGCGCAATGCGCTGCCGCGCCTGCGCTTCGGCCAGAGCCTCGGTTTCGCGGCGCTGCCGTTCCTGCTCCTGCGCGGCCTGTTCAGCGACTATCCGCGCCTTCACTTCCGACGCCGCCTGCGCGTTCGCCTGCGCCCGCTGCTGCGCCAGCTTCAGCGCCCCAGCCTCGTCCTGCGCGCGCCGTTCCGCCGCCACGCGCAGCTTGTGCTCGGCCTCCTCGCGCCGGCGTGCCGGCTCCAACGCCTCCTGATCACGCCGCGCCTTGTCTGCCGCGACCTCGGCAGCTTCACGCTCAAGCGCTTCACGCTTTCGGGTCTCGGCTTCGAGCTGGGCCAACAGAGCCTTGGCGCCGGCCGCCTGCGCCAGGGCGCGCGCCTCCTCCGGCGAAAACGAATCCTTCTCGCGGCGCCGCTGTTCCACTTCGGCAAGCCGCCGATTGACCTCCGCCCAATAGCGTTCGTCTTCGGTCGGATCTGGTTTGGCGGCAGCTTTTCTCTGTGTTTTGGCTGGCGCCGCGTGCGCGGCCTTGCTCGATGCGGGTGCGGCCGCATCCCCGCTTGCGGAACGCTGCTGCCGTAAATCGCGGCGCTTGCGCTCGGCATTCTTCAGGTGATCGAGCAGGCGGCTCATGCGCTGCCCGCTGGGCCGCGGCGGGTCGCGCGCGCGGCCTGGACGTTGGGTTTCACCCCGGGATGGGATCGAAAGCGAAAAATAGATCCGTCGGTGCGCATGCGGTCTCGTTCGGGCGCCAGGCGCCGGCCAGATCAGATAATACTCGACCGTAATTTATCGGTTAATCAAAATTTTTGTACGCATTGCGGCGGCAATTTAGTTGACGGCATGCGCTGTTGCGATGCAACATCACGCTTCCGTTGCATAACAATAATAGCTGCGGATGCCGGCGCGTGCGTGTGCCGGCGCTGGTGTTTCATGCGCGGTCTATTCCAAGGTGAGGACATGAAGTATTGCGTTGTAGGTGCAGGCTCGATCGGCGGTTTCGTGGGGGCGAAACTCGCGCTCGCCGGCGAAGAAGTGACCCTGGTCGCGCGCGGGGCGAACCTGCAGGCGATTCGCGCGCACGGCATGCGCCTGATCATGCACGACGGCACCGAGCAGGTTGCGCAAAACGTGGCCAGCGCCGCCACGCCGGCCGAGGCCGGTCCGCATGATGTCGTCATCCTCGGCATGAAGGCGCACCAGGTCGCGGCCGTGGCCGCAGACATCGCCGCACTGTGCCACAAGGACACGATCATCATCCCGATGCAGAACGGCATACCCTGGTGGTATTTCCAGCGCCATGGGGGCGAGTTCGACGGGCGCGTCGTGACCAGCGTCGATCCGGAAGGGACGATCGCTGCGGCCGTGGATCCGCGCCGGCTGCTCGGCTGCGTCGTCTATCCCGCCTGCGAACTTGCCGCACCCGGCGTGGTGCGCCATATCGAGGGCGACCGCTTTCCGCTGGGCGAGTTGGACGGTTCGAGCAGCGAGCGCGTCAATGCGATCGCCGCGGCGTTCGCGCGCGCCGGCCTCAAGTCGCCGGTGCTGGACAATATCCGTTCCGAGATCTGGCTCAAGCTCTGGGGCAACCTGACGTTCAACCCGATCAGCTCGCTCACGCATTCCACGCTGGTCGACATCTGCCAGTTCCCGCTCACGCGCGATCTCGCCGCCGCGATGATGCGCGAGGCGCAGGCCGTGGCCAACCGCCTCGGCATCACCTTTCGCGTGACGCTGGAAAAGCGCATCGCCGGCGCCGAACGCGTGGGCAAGCACAAGACCTCGATGCTGCAGGATGTGGAGGCCGGACGCGATCCGGAAATCGACGCGCTGGTCGGTTCGGTGATCGAAGTCGGGCGCATCGTCGGCGAACCGACGCCGCACATCGAGGCCGTGTATGCGATGGTGAAACTGCTCGCGCGCACGATGCGCGAGGAAAAAGTCTACATCCGCGCGCACTCGCTCATCGGCTGAGGCCTGCGTCCGGCGCGCAGGCGCCGGCGCTCCCTACTTCCTATCTAGTCCGACCAGAGCGTAAACACGCTCAGCCCGCGCTTTTCCAGGCGCACCCGGCCTTCGAGCGTGGCCAGCTCGTGGATGAAACAACACTCGGCCACCTTGCCGCCGACATCGTTGATCAGCTTCGCCGCCGCCTCGCTCACCGCGCCGGTGGCGAGCATATCGTCGATCAGCACCACCTCTTCTCCCGGAGCGATGACATTCAGGCTCATTTCGATCGGCTCGGAGGTATGCCCGAATTCGTGTTCGCCGCTGATGGTGTCGCCCGGGAGCTTGCCCAGCTTGCGTATCGGCACGAAGCCCGCGTTCAGGCGGTAGGCGAGGGCCGCGCCGATGACGAAGCCGCGCCACTCCATGCAGGCGAATTTCCTGATCCCGCGCGCCGCATAGCGCGCCGCGAGCAGCTCGATCACGGCATGAAAGCCGGGACCGTCCGCGAGCAGCGTGGTGAGGTCGTAGTAAGTGTCGCCGGGGCTGGGGTAGTCGGGGATTTTTCGTACTAAGGCGCGTAAGTCCATTGCGTGCAGAAGTCCTTTCAGTGGCGCCATCTCGGATGGCGAATCAATAGTGCCACATTTGCCGCGCATCACAAAATGAAAGGGCGGGACCCGCCCCTTTTCGACTTCGATTTGGCGCGGTGGCTCAGGCTTTCAGCCAGGCTTTTGCACCGAACCAGGCGAGCGCGCCCAGACCTGCGATCGGGCCCACCGTCACGAACGCGAGGCCGATGAACGGGGCTGCGAGCGCGAACGCGACCGGACGCGCCTTGTCGTTCTTCATCACCGCTTTGGCCGCCATCCAGATCAGCAGCGCGAAGCCGATAACCGGGAACGCGAGCAGGTAGGCGAGACCGATGAAAGGTGCGGCGAAGAACAGCGCGACGTTCTTCACGCGTTTGCCCAGGCGCACTCCACCTTTGGTGTGGCGAACCGTGTGACCCCGGCCGTAAGCCGCTCCAACCATTAAACCGTTCGCTGTCATCAGATTGTTGGTGTAGGTCCTCATGATCATCTCCGTCTGTTGTTTGCCGCTCGACTATTCATGAGCATCGATCGTGCCAGCCCGCACATGGCCCATTTTTTCGCTCTATCTTTCAAATAGTTGAGTCGTCCATTCGTTTGCCGCAGCGGCAGCTATGAACGGCAAGAACAGCCCTGGTTGTACATAGATTTCATGCAGTCGCGCCGCGCCATTCCGCTCTTGTTATTTCTCTTCAATCACTTACGCCAGCGCGGCGCTGCCTGGTTTTTGCATGCATCGCTGATTCGCAGCGATAAGACTTTCGTCAAACCGGCGCGGCGCTTATCGCGCAAAATAATTTCAGGCATTACTCCGGCTGTTCAGGCTCTCGGGAAATTGGGCTATCGTGTTCGCGCAGGAATTCGCCATCGCCGCCTTGCTCTGTGTTTCCGCCGCCGCGTTTGCCGCGGCCGGCCCTGCAGCGCGCGCACTATATAATGGCGCGTCGCCACTCGAAGGATGGCGCCGCCGCCCGGCTGCGCCAAAGCAAACCATGACCATTTTGATACTCGGCCTGATCGTATTTCTCGGCGTGCACTCCACGCGCATCGTTGCCGACGGCTGGCGCACGTCGCAGATGAAGCGCCTGGGCACCGGCGCGTGGAAAGGCATTTATTCCCTGCTGTCGCTCGCCGGTTTCGGCCTGATCGTCTGGGGCTTCGGCCTCGCGCGGCAGGACCCGGTGGTGCTGTGGATCGCGCCGGTCGCGATGCGCCACGTCGCGGCGCTGTTGACGCTGATTGCGTTCGTTTTCCTCGCCGCGGCTTACGTGCCGCGCAATTCGATCAAGTCGCGCCTGCACCACCCCATGCTGCTCGGCGTAAAGACCTGGGCTTTCGCCCACCTGCTCGCCAACGGCAGGCTCGCCGATGTCGTGCTGTTCGGCGCCTTCCTCGCCTGGGCCATCGTCTGTTATGTCGCGGCAAAGAGACGCGACCGCGCCGCAGGAACCCAATATCCCGCCGGCGGCGGCGGCGCCACCGCGGCTACGCTAGTGGCGGGCATCGCGGGCTGGGCGCTGTTTGCGTTCTGGCTGCACGGTTTGCTGATCGGCGTGCGACCTTTTGGATGAACCGATGCAACATCATGGACAAACTTCAACGAACAACAAGGCTCGCACTCGGGCTTAGTTTCCTGTTTCTGGCAGGCTGCGGCGCCCTGCTGCCGCGCGGAGAGAGCGTCGCTGAGAGCCCCTGGCACAGTTACGACGAAGCGCAGCAGACGTTCGACAAGATCGTTCCCTACCGGACCACGGCGCAGGACCTGAAGGCGCTCAAGCTGGACCCGCTGCAGAATCCGAATATCACGCTGCTCAATTACTCGGACGTATTGCGCCGTTTCATTCCGAGCCCCGCAACCAATATGCAGGACCTGGATGCCGGCGTGCAGGACTGCATCCGGGCCAAGAGCGACTGCAGGGGCTATGAAGTCGATCAGAAATCGGTGAAACGCCAGCGCTACGGCAACTTCTGGGCGGACTTTCTCAATTTCAAACGCAAGGTGGACATCGTCGGCTGGCGCTTCAACGGCGTCATCCTGCTCAGGAACGGAATCGTCGTGTACAAACTCACCGGCGGGCAACCCGCGATCCACGAGCACGAGGAAAGCAAGAATCCGCTGGGCCCGTTCCAGGGCTTGGGCGAATCCGGGCTGGCGCACTAGATCAGCCGCCGCAAAAAAAGCATCTGCAACAGGTGCTTAATCGCGCAGCCGGATCGCGAGGCTTTGCGTAGAGCGGCCGATCAGCCCCTCGGCATCGAAAATGCGCGCCTCGGCCAGACCGCCCCCGTCCGGCCCCAGCAGCGTGCACGCGTCGATGCAGATCCACTCGCCGCGCGCCTGGCGCAAGAGATTGAGCGTGAGGTCCGAGTTCACGAATATGTAGCGGTGAAAATCCAGAATGGCGCTGATGCCGTTGCCCGAATCGGCGGCGATGGCGACGCGCTGCAGCGCGCTGGGCGCCTCACCCGCGAGCAGCGGATGGCGCAGGCGGAACCACACCGCGGACGGACAGCGAAACGGCACGCCTGCGGCCACCTTGCCTTCGATCAGGTCGTGGTAGCCGGTGGTCTTGCTCGCAAACAGAAACGGCGCCAGCGGCGACGCTTCCACCGTGCGCGGCGCCTGCGGCAGCGGGTGCCCGGGAAGACCTGCAGGAATCGCGAGGCCGGCGGCGCGCTGCGCCACCGCGCTGAAGCGCGCCACCTCCTTGCCGCCGGCGTGCAGCTGCGCGGAAAAATGCGCGACATTGCGTCCGGCGTAATCGGTCTGCACCTCGATCGCGAGTTCGGCGATCGGCACCGGCCGCAGCAGGTTGGCCGTCAGGCGCGCCACGTGCGTGAGCCCTAGCGCCGCCGCCGCGCGCTCTATGGCACGCGCGGCCAGCGCGATCGGCGGGCCGCCATGCTGATGCTGCGGATGCCAGGGGCCGCGGGTCAGATCGGTCGAGGCATAGCGGCCGTCCTCCAGCGCGACGTAGGCGCTGGCCGGAGGCGGGGTCGATGCCGGCTGACCGTCAGAGGAAGAATGCGTCATGGCTGAGAAAGCGGAGTAAGCGAGCAGCAGTATCCCCGACCGGCGCAGCCGGGTCAAACCGGCAGCTTAGCCCCGCGTTCGCGGCGTTGGCGCCGGAAATGCGACACCGCCAGCGCCAGCGCCACCGCCTGCAGCAGCGCGCAACAATACAGCGGCAGCCCGATGCGCCAGTCGCCCTGCGGCAGGTGCGACACCATCACCAGCAGCGGCGCCGAGAGCACCGGCGCGATCACCGCCATCAGGCTGTTCAAGCCGCTCACCGCGCCCAGCGTCCTGCCCTGGCTGCGCGCATCCGCCGCGCCGGAAATAATGCTCTGGATCGAGGCCGAGACCGTAGAGCCGAGAAAATTGAGGAAAATAATCGCGAACATCATCCAGCTTTGCGTCGCCGCGCCCCAGGCGGCGTAGGCGAGCGTGGAGGACACCATGCCGATCACGGCGAGGCGCTGCGGACTCAGGCGCTTGAGCAGGCGCCCCAGCAACAGGCCCTGCGTGATCGCCGATACCACCCCGACCGCAGCCAGCGACCAGCCGTTCTCGCGCGGCCCCCAGCCGAACTTGAACGTCGCATACAGCACCCACGAGGTGTAGAGCAGGAATTGCGCGAGGCCGCTGCACGCGATCACGCCGACCAGGCGCCCCGCGCCCTTCAGCTGCGCCAGGCCGCGCAGCGATGCGACCGGATTCGCCGCGCTCCAGTGAATCGCATGCCGGCGCTGCGGCGGCAGCGACTCCGGCAGCACGAAAAAACCGTAGAGCAGATTGAGCAGCGCCATGCCGCCGGCGGCGAAGAACGGCAGGCGCAGATCGACCGCGCCGAGCAGCCCGCCGATCACCGGCCCGAGGATGAAGCCGACGCCGAACATCGCGCCGAGCAGGCCGAAGCGCTTTGCGCGCTGCTCCGGCGGCGTGATGTCGGCGACATAGGCGTTGGCGACGGAGAGATTGGACTGCATCGCGCCGCTCACCAGGCGCACCGCGAGCAGCATCCACACCGCGGTCGCCAGCGCCGTCGCGAAAAAGCTCAGCGCGAGGCCGCAAAATCCGAGCAGCAGCACCGGGCGCCGGCCGTAGCGGTCCGACAGCGCGCCCAAGACCGGCGACGCGAAAAAGTTGGCGAAACTGAAGCTGAACGTCACCATGCCGTACCAGAACGCCTGGTCGGCCTGGGTCGCGGTAAAGCTGCCGACCAGCGCCGGCAGCACCGGAATCATCAGCCCGATCGCGATCATGTCGAGCAGCGTCGTCAGCATGATGAACGGCATCGCCGCCTCGCGCTCGCTGCGCCGGGCGAACAGTTTGAACGGGATTTTGGGCGGGTGCATAGGCGAACGGTACCAGAGTCGAATCCCGCGCAGCCCTGTTTTTCAAGGAAAAACGCCGAACTTGCGCAAGCAAAAATCATGATCTATGGTTAATTTGTTACGGTTCATACCCTATATCTCATATAGGAACCATGATCACAGCCGCCCAACTGCGGGCCGCCCGGGCCTTGCTCGGGATGGATCAGCGGGCCTTGGCCGAAGCCGCTGGACTATCTTTGCCCACCATCCAAAGGATGGAAGCGAGCGAAGAACTGATCCGGGGCAATGTGGAATCGCTGATGAAGCTGATCGCGGCGATCGACGCGGGGGGCGTAGAGCTCATTAACGAAGGCGTGGTCAGCGAGAGGGGCGGACGCGGCGTCCGCCTCAAGCCGCGCTGATGGTTCAAGCATTCCCGCACCAGCCAGGGCGGCGATGGCTCTGACCATCGTTCTCAGCTGCGTCGCCGTCCTGCTCGGAACCAGCGCGCTTGCCGTCGCCGGCGCGCGCAGCAGCCTGACTTCTTTCTTCGTCTATGGCGTCGCGCTCGCCGCCGGCGCCTGCGCCTTGGGCGCCGCCGGCGCAATGCTGGTCATCGCGCCGGGGTCGGCCCAAACCGCTCAGCTGCCGATCGGCCTGCCTTGGCTCGGCGCGCATTTCCGCCTCGACGCGCTGGCCGCGCTGTTCCTCGTCGTGATCAACCTCGGCAGCTTCACCTCCAGTCTGTACGGTCTCGGCTACGGACGCCACGAATCTTCGCCCGGCCGCGTGCTGCCTTTCTTTCCGGCGTTCCTCGCCGGCATGAACCTGGTCGTGCTCGCCGACGACGCGTTCACGTTTCTGCTGACCTGGGAGTTCATGTCGCTCACCTCCTGGGCCCTGGTCATGGCGCATCATCGCGAGCGCGACAACGCGAGAGCGGGGTATATCTATCTGATCATGGCGAGCTTCGGCACGCTCGCGCTGCTGCTCACGTTCGGCCTGCTGGCCGGTCCCAACGGCGGCTACGCCTTCGATGCGATCCGCGCGACGACACCCTCCGCCGGCCTCTCGGCCGCGGTGCTGACCCTGGCGCTGATCGGCGCCGGTTCCAAGGCCGGACTGGTGCCGCTGCATGTGTGGCTGCCGCTCGCGCACCCGGCTGCGCCCAGCCATGTCTCGGCACTCATGAGCGGCGTCATGACGAAAGTCGCCGTGTACGGCTTCGTGCGCATCGTGTTCGACCTGCTCGGCCCGCCGCAATGGTGGTGGGGCGCCGTGGTGCTCACGCTGGGCGGGATCAGCGCCGTGCTCGGCGTGCTCTACGCGCTGATGCAGCACGACTTGAAGCGCCTGCTCGCCTATCACACCGTGGAAAACATCGGCATCATTTTCATCGGGCTCGGCCTCGCGCTCGCGTTTCGCGCCAACGACATGCGCGCGGCCGCCGCGCTGGCGCTGACCGCGGCACTGTTTCATGTATTCAACCATTCCGTGTTCAAGAGCCTGCTGTTCTTCGGCGCAGGGGCCGTGCTCGGCGCGACGGGCGAACGCGACATGGAGCATCTGGGCGGCCTGATCCACCGCATGCCGCTCACCGCGATCGCCTTTCTCGCAGGCTCGACCGCGATTTCCGCGCTGCCTCCATTCAACGGCTTCGTCTCCGAGTGGCTCACGTTCCAGGCGATCCTGCTGAGCCCGCAGCTGCCGCAGTGGCTGCTCAAGTTCATCGTGCCCGCGGCCGGCGCGATGCTCGCGCTCTCGGCCGCGCTCGCCGCGGGCTGTTTCGTCAAGGCCTTCGGCGCGACGTTTCTCGGCCGGCCCCGAAGGAGCGTCGCGCAAAACGCGCAGGAAACCGATGCCTGGTCGCTGGCCGCGATGTTCATCCTGGTGCTGCTGTGCCTCGTCGCCGGCATCCTGCCGGGCTATTTCATCGATGCGCTGGCGCCGGTGACGCAGCTGCTGCTCGATGCGCGGCTGGCGCCGCAGGCGCAGCTGCGGTGGCTCACGATCGTGCCGATAGCCGCGAGCCGAAGCTCCTATAACGGCCTGCTGCTGTTCGTGCTCGTCGCCGCAGCGGGCTGGCTGGGGGCGTACGTCATACACCGCTGGGCCTCGCATGCGCTGCGGCGCGCGGCGGCGTGGGATTGCGGGTTTCCGGATGCGCGTCCGGTTACCCAGTACACGGCGGGCAGCTTCGCCCAGCCGATCCGGCGCGTGTTCGGCGGCTTCGCCTTCCGTGCCCATGAACAGGTCTACATTCCGCCCCCGGGGCAGATCCAGCCGGCGCAATTCCATCTGTCCATGCGCGACCTGGTGTGGGACGTGCTGTATGCGCCGATCGAGGGCGTGGTGAACTTTGCCGCCGACCGGCTCAACCAGGTTCAGTCCTGGACCATACGCGCCTACCTGACCATGGTATTTGGCAGCGTCGTATTGCTGTTGATGGTGCTCGCGGTATGGCACTGATCCACGACGCGCTGGTCCAGCTCGCGCAGCTGCTGCTGATGCTGGCGCTCGCGCCCTTGCTCACGGGCTATATCCGCAAGGTCAAGGCCTATCTGCTGCGCCGCCAGGGCCCGCCGCTGCTGCAACCCTACCGCGATCTGCTCAAGCTGCTGCGCAAAGAGGCGGTATTGGCGGACAACGCCTCGTGGGTATTCCGCACCGCGCCCTACCTCATTTTCGCCACCACCCTGATCGCGGCGGCGCTCGTTCCCACATTTGCCACCGGGCTGCTGTTCAGCCCGGCGGCCGACCTGATCGCGATCGTCGCGCTGCTGGGCACCGCCCGCTTCGCGCTGGCCCTGGCCGGCCTCGACGTCGGCACCAGTTTCGGCGGCATCGGCGCGAGCCGCGAAATGATGATCGCCTCGCTCGCCGAGCCGGCGATGCTGATGATCGTGTTCACGCTGTCGCTGCTGGCCGGCTCGACCCAGCTGTCGTCGGTCGCGGTGTTCGTGCAGGGGCCCACGATCGGCCTGCGCGTATCCCTGGCCATGGCGCTGGTCGCGCTGATCATGGTCGCCATCGCCGAGAATTCGCGCATTCCGGTCGACAATCCCGCAACCCATCTCGAACTGACCATGATCCACGAGGCGATGATTCTGGAGTATTCGGGCCGCCATCTCGCGGTCATCGAAGTGGCGGCGTCGCTCAAGCTCCTGCTGTATTTCTCCCTCATCGCCTGCATGTTCCTGCCCTGGGGCATTGCGAGCGCCAACGGCGATCTCGCCGCGTTCGCGATCGGCCTGGTCAGCTATGTCACCAAGCTCGCGATGGGCGGGTTCCTGCTGGCCGTGTTCGAGACGGCGACGGCGAAAATGCGCGTGTTCCGCGTTTCGGATTTTCTCGGCGCCGCGCTCATGCTCGGCCTGCTGGCGACACTGCTGCTGTTCGTATCGCAGGCTGCCTGATGGACCGCCTCGCCCTCGACGTCGCCCACCTGTTTGCCGGCGGCCTCGTGCTGGTGAGCTTCATGCTGCTGTACCAGGACCGCATGTTCGGCCTGCTCAACATATTCGCGCTGCACGCCCTCGTGGTGTCGCTGTCGGTGGCTTGGCAGGCGCACATCCAGTCGGCGCCGCATTTGTACATCACCGCCGGCATCGCGCTGGTGGTCAAGGCGATCATCATTCCGGTGGCGCTGCGCCGCATCATCGTGCGCCTTGGCATCCACCGCACCATCGACACCGTCGGCGGCATCGGGCAGACCATGCTGGCCGGCATCGGACTGGTGGCCTTGTCGATCATGGTCATGCTGCCGATCACGGCCGAGGCCGGCACGCTCACGCGCGAAGACCTCGCTTTTTCCCTGTCGGTGATCCTGCTCGGCCTGCTCATGATGATTTCGCGGCGCAACGCGGTGAGCCAGATCATCGGCTTCATGTCGATCGAAAACGGCCTGATCCTGGCCGCGACCGCGGCCAAGGGCATGCCGCTCGTGGTGGAGATCAGCGTGGCGTTTTCCATCGTCATTGCGCTGATCGTGATCGGCATTTTCCTGTTCCGCATCCGCGAGAATTTCGACACCATGGACGTGCACGCGCTGGAGCGCTTCCGCGGGGGCCAACCATGAACGATCTGGGCCCGCTGCTGGTCAACGCGATCCTGCTGGTGCCGATCTGCAGCGCGGCGCTGCTGGCGCTGTTCCCGGACGATCGCCTCACCGGCCAGCTCAACACGCTGGCATCGCTGCTTACGTTCCTCGCCTCGATCTCGCTGTTTTTCTTCCGCCCCGCAGTCGGCTCGTTTCTGATCGTCGACGATGTGAACGTGGTGTTCATCGTGCTCACCACGTTCGTCGCATTCACCACCAGCGTGTTCAGCGCGAGCTACATCGCGCACGAACTCGAGACCGGGCGCCTCACGCCGACCTACCTGCGCTTCTACCACGCCATGTACCAGACGCTCATGTTCGCGATGAACCTGGCGCTGCTCGCGAACAACATGGGACTCATGTGGGTTGCGATTGAGCTGGCGACGCTCACCACGGTATTGATGGTGGGCCTGTACCGCACGCCGGCGGCGATCGAGGCGGCGTGGAAGTATTTCATCCTCGGCAGCGTCGGCATCGCGCTCGCGCTGTTCGGGACGCTGCTGGTCTATCTGGCCGCGCGTTCGGTGGTGGGCGAGGGCCTCGACGCCATGGCCTGGAATGTGCTCGTGCGCGAGGCGCCGAGGTTCGATCCGCACCTGCTCAACCTTGCCTTCGCGTTCCTGCTCCTGGGTTACGGCACCAAGGTCGGCCTCGTCCCGCTGCACGCTTGGCTGCCCGACGCGCATGCCGAAGGTCCGACGCCGATCTCGGCCGTGCTCTCCGGGCTGCTGCTCAATGTCGCGCTGTTCGCGGTGCTGCGCTTCAAGATGATCATGTCCGCCAATCCCGGGGCGCTCGCGCCGGGGCCGCTGATGGTCACACTCGGCCTGCTGTCGGTGCTGTTCGCCGCATTCATGCTGTACCGGCGCCACGACATCAAACGCATGTTCGCCTACTCCTCGATCGAACACATGGGGATCATCACGTTCGCATTCGGCATGGGCGGACCGCTGGCGAATTTCGCCGGCCTGCTGCACATGACCTATCACAGCCTCACCAAATCGGCGATCTTCTTTTCCGTCGGGCATATCGCGCAGATCAAGGGCACGCAGAGGATGGCCGACATACGCGGGCTGACGGTGTCGCATCCGGTGCTCGGCTGGGGGCTGGTGCTGGGCGTGATCACGATCGTGGGCCTGCCGCCGACCGGCATTTTCATGACCGAATTCCTGATCATCACCTCGACGTTCGCGCGCCAGCCGGTGCTCGCGGTCGCCTTGGGGCTGGGCCTGCTCGTGGCCTTGGGCGCGCTGTTGCTGCGGCTCAACGGCCTCGCGTTCGGCGAACCCTATGGCAAGGATGCGCCCTCGCATGCTTCCTTCGTGCCGATGTTCGCGCATCTGGGGCTGGTGCTCGCGGCCGGAATCTTTCTGCCGCCGGCGCTGGTTGCGTGGTTCCAGCACGTCGCGAGTCTGCTCGGCTAGACGGGCGCAGGCATGAAAACATTGCGCGACATCCTCGAAGAAGGCCAGGTGATGGCGCAGCATCGACCCTGGCCGCGCGCCGTCGTCGGCGAAGACAGCTGGCAACAGGCGATCCGGCTGCTGCAGGAAGAGCAATGCACGCTGCTCGGACTGTGGGGCGAGAACGAAGTCGTGCACCTGGCGCTCATCGACGCGCAGGGCAAGGAGCCGGCCATCCTCAGTTTCGAGTGCGAAGACGGGAGCTTCCCCTCGATCGGGCGAGCGCATGCGCCGGCGATCCGGCTGGAGCGGGCGCTGCGCGATCTGTCCGGCCTGGATCCCGAGGGTCTCACCGATGCGCGTGCATGGCTGGACCACGGCAAGTGGCCCGTCGACCACCCGCTCGGGCAAGCGCGGCCCGCCGAGGCCAAACGCAAGCCCAAGCCCTACGCGTTTCTGCCGGCCGAGGGTGAAAGCCTGCACGAGATCCCGGTCGGTCCGGTGCACGCAGGCATCATCGAACCCGGGCACTTTCGCTTCAGCGCGAGCGGCGAGACTATCGTGCGCCTGGAGGAGCGGCTCGGCTACGTGCACAAGGGGATCGAGTCGCTGCTCGCGAGGCAGACGATCGAGCGCGCCGCGCTGCTCGCCGGGCGCGTATCGGGAGACAGCACGGTGGCCTACGCCCTGGCGTTTGCGCGCGCGATCGAGGCCGCCTACGGCGCCGAGGTGCCGGTGCGCGCGCTGTGGCTGCGCGCGCTCATGGGCGAACTCGAGCGCCTCGCGAACCATTTCGGCGACATCGGCGCGATCTGCAACGACGCCGCCTTCGCCATGCTGCACGCGCACTGCGGCCTGCTGCGCGAGCAGGTGCTGCGTACCGCAGACAGCTGTTTCGGCCACAGGCTCATGATGGACCGCGTCGTCCCCGGCGGCGTGCGCGCGGACTTGCCGCGCGAAGGAGCGCGCATGATCGGCGGCCTGCTGGCGCAGGTGCGCGACAGCTTTCCCGAGCTCATGGAAATGTACGACAACACCGCCTCGCTCAAAGACCGCACCGTCGGCACCGGCCTGCTGTCGGCGAAGCTCGCGCGCCAGTTCGGCGCCGGCGGCTGTGTCGGCCGCGCCTCCGGGCGCGCCTTCGACGCGCGCCGCACGCCGGGCTATCCGCCCTATGACCAGCTCGAGTTCGAGGTGCCCGTGCTCGAGGCGGGCGACGTGAACGCGCGCATCTGGATCCGCAAGCGCGAGATCGAACAGAGTCTGGTCATGATCGAGCAGATTCTGCGCGAGCTTCCGTCCGGGCCGGTTTGCGCTGCGCTTTCCATGCAGCCGGGCGCGGGCGAAGGCGTCGCGCTGGTCGAGGGCTTCCGCGGCGACATCCTCGCCTGGGTCAGCACCGCCGCCGACGGCAGGATCGCGCGCTGCCACCTGCGCGATCCCTCCTGGTTCCAGTGGCCGCTGCTCGAGGCCGCGATCGAGGGCAACATCGTCGCCGACTTCCCGCTATGCAACAAGTCGTTCAACTGCTCCTACTCGGGCCACGATCTATAGGGCCGGCCGCAGATGCGCAGAATGATCTTCAAGAGTCTGGTGCACGGCCCGCTCACCGAGACGGCGCCGGCCGCGGACGATGCCGCGCTGGCCGAGCTTGCGGCGCAGGTCAACGTCGTCGCGCGGCGCCGGCTAGGCCGTACGCTGTCGATACGCGAAGTCGATGCGGGTTCCTGCAACGGCTGCGAGCTCGAGATCCACGCGCTCAACAATGTGCTGTACGACCTCGAGCGCTTCGGCCTGCGCTTCGTCGCCTCGCCGCGCCACGCCGACGTGCTGCTGGTGACCGGACCGGTCACGCTCAACATGCGCGAAGCGCTGGAGCGCACCTACCAGGCGACGCCGCAGCCGAAATGGGTCGTGGCGGTCGGGGACTGCGCGCGCGACGGCGGCGTGTTCGCCGGCAGCTATGCCTGCGTCGGCGGCGTCGGCGCCGTGCTGCCGGTGGATTTGCATATAAGCGGTTGCCCGCCCGCGCCGCTGGCGCTGCTCAAGGGCCTGCTCGCGCTGCTCGATAGCGCCGAGCGCGGCAGCAGCGCAGCGATCTAGAACAGCACCGAGACCAGGATCAGGCCGAGCACGAGCGAAATGGCGATGACGAAACCGGTGACGATCTGAGCGTAGGATTGGTCCTGTTGCAGGTCCATGTTGGTGCTCCCTTGGCTTTCACCCGCGCGTTGAACACCAGAGCTGCAGATCGGCGTTAGCGCCCGGAGCGTACGCGGTTGACCGATAATAGCGGCAGACCGCGCTCAATTCAGCTGCACACCAGGTTCACTTATACCCCTCCGAAAAATCGGTGTAAAGACGGCATGCAACCCGACGACTGCATATTCTGCAACCCCAAACGCGAAATCCTGGCCGAGAACGGGCAGGCGCTCGCGTTCTTCGACTCCTATCCGGTGGCGCGCGGGCACGCGCTGATCGTGCCCAAGCGCCACGCGCTCACCATCTTCGAGCTCAGCGAAGACGAGTGCGCCGCCCGCTTCCGCCTGGCGTTCCCGCTGAAGGAAGTGCTGCAGGCGCGCTTCGCGCCCGACGGGTACAACGTCGGCGCGAACTGCGGCGCGGCCGCGGGACAGTCGGTGTGGCATGCGCACATCCACGTGATTCCGCGCTATGCGGGCGACGTGCCCAACCCGCGCGGCGGCATACGCGGCGTGATCCCGCACAAGGCAAACTACTAATCCGGCTCCCGCTGCCGCCGCATTCGCCGCGCCGACTAATGTTAGAGTTCTCCTCCCCGGACCCGCGCCGGGGCCGAGATCCCGCACCTCCCAGAAAGGAGCCGCCATGTCCGACCTGATCCTGCACCACTACCCGACTTCGCCTTTCGCCGAAAAAATCCGCTGCGTGCTGGGCTACAAGAAACTTGCGTGGAAATCCGTGATCATCCCGCGCATCATGCCCAAGCCCGACGTGGTGGCGCTCACCGGCGGCTACCGGCGCACGCCGCTGCTGCAAATCGGCGCCGACATCTATTGCGACACCGCGCTCATTTGCGACGAACTCGAGCATCGGCAGCCCCAGCCCAGCCTTTACCCGAAGGACAGCACCGGCGCGGTCAGGATCGTCGCGCAGTGGGCCGACAGCACGCTGTTCTGGGCGGCGATGGGCTACAGCTTCAGTCCCGCGGGCGCGGCCTACATGTTCAAGGATCAGACGCCCGAAGACGCCAAAGCCTTCGCCGAGGACCGCGCCAAAATGCGCGGCGGCGGCGCGCGCATGTCCCCGGCCGATGCGGCCTCGGCGTACAAGTCCTACCTGCGCCGCATCGCGAGCATGGTCGATCACCAGCCCTTCGTGCTCGGCGCCCACCCCAGCGTCGCCGATTTTTCCTGCTACCACGCGCTCTGGTTCACCCAGCGCATCGCGCCGCTCGCGGGCATCCTCGATGCCACGCCCAGCATCGCCGCCTGGATGGGCCGCATGGCGGCGTTCGGCCACGGCAGCCGGAGCGATTTCGATTCCGCCGCCGCGCTCGCGCTCGCCGCGAAATCGACCCCGGCCGCGCTGGAGAAGAATGCATTCCAGGACGATCACGGCATCGCGCTCGGCAGCAAGGTCACGATCACCGCCGAGAGCTTCGGCCTCGAACCCACCGAAGGCGAGCTCGTCGCCGCCACGCGCACGCGCTACACCCTGCGCCGCAGCGACCCGCGCGCGGGCACCGTGCATGTGCATTTCCCGCGCATCGGCTATCAGCTGCGCGCGGTCAAGGCGGCATGAGCGCGGCGATGCGCATCGATTTCGTCTCCGACGTGTCCTGCCCCTGGTGCGCGATCGGGCTGAAATCGCTGGAACAGGCCCTCGCGCGTCTGGACGGTGCAGTCACGGCCGAAATCCATTTCCAGCCGTTCGAGCTCAATCCGCAGATGCCGAGCGCGGGCCAGGACATCAACGAGCACCTCGCCGAAAAATACGGCGCGACGCCGGAGCAGGCGGAGCAGACGCGCGCGATGATCCGCGCGCGCGGCGAGGAAGTCGGCTTCGCGTTCGCGCTGGACAAGCGCAGCCGCATCTACAACACGTTCGATGCGCACCGGCTGCTGCATTGGGCGGAACTGGAAGGGCGCCAGCTCGCGCTCAAGCATGCGCTGTTCAAGGCCTATTTCAGCGACGGCGAGAATCCGGGCGCGCACGACGTGCTGATCCGTCTCGCAGGCGAAGCCGGCCTCGATGCCGTGCGCGCGCGGGAGATCCTCGAATCGGATGCCTACGCCGAAGACGTGCGCAGGCGGGAGCGCTATTACCTCGAGCAGGGCATCAATGCCGTGCCCGCGGTCATCGTCAACGAGCGCCACCTGATCCAGGGCGGGCAGCCGGCCGAAGTGTTCGAGCAGGCGCTGCGCCAGATCGCGGCGCAAGCCTAGGCGTCCGTGCGCGCAGCAATGAAAACGCTGCTGATCGTCTACCACTCGATGACCGGCGGCACGCTGCAGATGGCGCGCGCCGCGGCCGAGGGCGCGCCGGCGGAATCCGCGCTGCAAGTCGAGCTGCTGCGCGCGCCCGACGCCGATGCCAAGGACCTGCTGCGCGCCGACGGCTATATATTCGCGACGCCGGAAAACCTCGCGGCGATGTCCGGGCTGATGAAGGATTTTTTCGACCGCAACTATTATGCGGTGCTGGAGCAGCTCAACGGCCGCCCTTATGCGAGCCTGGTCTGCGCCGGCAGCGACGGCGCAAACGCCGCGCGCCAGATCGAGCGCATCGCCGCAGGCTGGCGCCTGAAGCCGGTCGCCGCGCCGCTCGTCGTGTGCACCCACGCGCAGACACCCGAGGCGATCCTGCGCCCGAAGCAGATCGGCACAGCGGACCTGCAGGCCTGCCGTGAAATCGGCGCGGCGCTGGCCGCTGGCCTGGTGCTCGGCGTGTTCTAATCCGGCCAATCCGAACCTCGAGGAGCATCGATGGGCAAGCTTTACGACGGCATCACCCCGGAACTGATCGACTGGGTCAGGCAGCAGCATCTGTTCTTCGTCGCCACCGCGCCGCTTGCCGCCGGCGGGCATGTGAACTGCTCGCCCAAGGGCCTGGACACGCTGCGCATCCTCGATGCGCGCCACGTCGCCTACCTCGACCTCACCGGCAGCGGCGCCGAGACCATCGCCCACCTGCGCGAAAACGGCCGCATCGTGTTCATGTTCTGCGCCCTTTCCGGCCCGCCCAAGATCGTGCGCTTCCACGGCCGGGGCGAAGCGCTGACGCCGCAAGCGCCGCAGTGGGCGCAGCTGCAGGCGCTGTTCCCCGAGTTCCCGGGCGCGCGCTGCATCATCCGCGCCGAAATCACGCGCGTGAGCGACTCCTGCGGCTTCGGCGTGCCGAAGTTCGACTACGTCGAAGAGCGCGACACGCTCACGCGCTGGGCCGACGCGAAGAAGATCGAAGGCTTGCCGCTGTATCGCAAACAGCACAACGCGCGCAGCATCGACGGCCTGCCCAGCATCGATCCCGAACAACCATGACCGCCGGCCGCGCCGGTTCAGCCTGGCTCGCGCCCCAGCACGCCTTCGAGGCCGGCGCGGTCGAGGATGCGCACGAATTTCTGCTGCACGGCGATCAGCCCCTGCTCGTGGAAGCGCGACAGCGTGCGGCTGATCGTTTCCAGCTTCAATCCGAGATAGCTGCCGATCTCCTCGCGCGTCATGCGCAGGTGGAATTCGGACGCGGAGTCGCCGCGCGCGGCGAAGCGGCGCGACAGATTGAGCAGGAACATCGCCAGGCGTTCCTCGGCGTTCATGCTGCCGAGCTGCAGCATCATGCCCTGCTCGCGCGCGATTTCACGGCTCATCATGCGGTAGAAATGCCCCTGCAGGCTGGGCAG
>JAJZPQ010000116.1 GCA_021811085.1 Pseudomonadota bacterium
CTAACGCTTTCGCGGCGTATGCGCCTGCCGTCGGCCGCTTTCAGACCACCCGCGTCAGCACCGGCTTGCCGGCGAAATGCGCGCGCAGGTTGTCCACGGTGAGATCGCCCATGGCCTTGCGCGTCTCGTGCGTGGCGCTGCCCACGTGCGGCTGCAGCACCACTTGGTCCAGCGCGAACAGCGCCTCGGGCACGCGCGGTTCGTTTTCGAACACATCCAGGCCGGCGGCGCCGAGCGTGCCGTCAGTAAGTGCCTTCACCAGAGCCTGCTCGTCCACCACCGAACCGCGCGCGACGTTGATCAGCGTGCCTTCCGGCCCGAGGGCTTTGAGCACGTCGGCGTTGACCATGCGGTAGGTCGCGGGCCCTCCCGGACAAATCACCATGAGCACGTCGCAGTCGCGCGCCATGTCCACCAGCTTGGGATAGTATTTGTAGGCAACGTCGGCCTGCGGCTTGCGTCCGTGATAGACGATGTGCATGCCGAAGGCGTCGGCGCGCTTGGCGATGGCTTTGCCTATCCTGCCGTAGCCGAGGATGCCCATGGTCTTGCCACCGACCTTTTGCGCCAGCGGCAGCGCGCCCTTGAGCCAGCTGCCGGCGCGCACGAAGCGGTCGCCGAGGCTGATGCGACGCAGCGTCGCGAGCGTCAGGCCCATGGCGAGGTCGGCGACGCACTCGTTCAGTACGTCCGGCGTATTGGTGACGATCAGACCGCGCTGCTTGGCTGCATCGAGATCCACTGAATCGACCCCGACACCGAAGTGGGAGATCATCTCGGCCTTGGGCAGCGCGTCCATCAGCCCTGCGTCAGCCCCGTGGCTGCCGCTGGTCTGGATCGCGCGTACGCGGGGCGCGACCTGGGCCAGGAACGCAGCGCGATCCTTGGCCTGCCATAGTTTATGTACCGTGAAGTCGCGCTCCATGGCCTCATAGGAAGGCGTGTAAAACGGCCCGACCGACAGGATTTCGATGTCTTTCATGCTTTGAATTTGGCGCAGAGTTTTTCGGATTCGCGCGCGAGCAGGCCCACGTCGGCGCCGACCGCAACGAACAGGCAGCCGATGTCGAGGTAATGCCGCGCCTCGGCTTCCACCGCAGTGAGGATGCCGGCGGCCTTGCCCGCCTTGCGGATGCGGCCGATCGCGGCGTCGATCGATTTCTTGACGTCCGCATGTCCCATGTCGCCCAGATGGCCCAGCCCGGCGGACAGGTCGGCCGGGCCGATGAATACGCCGTCCACGCCGTCGGTCGCCGCGATCGCCTCGAGGTTGTCCAGGCCCAGCCTGGTTTCCACCTGCACCAGCACGCACAGTTCTTCCTCGGCGCGCTTGAAGTAATCCTTGACGCGGCCGAAGCGCGTGGCGCGCGTGGTGCCGGCCACTCCGCGCACACCGCGCAGCGGATAGCGGGTGTAGGCGACCGCCTGCGCCGCCTCCTCGGGCGTCTGCACGTACGGAATCAGCAGGGTCTGCACGCCGACGTCGAGAAAGCGCTTGATCAGCACCATGTCGTTCCACGCCGGACGCACGATGGCCGTGGTCGGGTAGGCCGATGCCGCCTGCAGCTGGGTGACCACGTTCTCCAGGTCGTTCGGAGAATGCTCGGTATCGAGCAGCAGCCAGTCGAAGCCGGAGCCGGCGATGACTTCCACGCTGTAATGCGATGACAGACTGGACCACAGCCCGATCTGCGGCTTGCCCGCCTTGATACCGCGCTTGAACTGATTGACTGGCAATTCCATATTTTCTCCGCGTAGGTATGGGGGACTACTAAAAATCGCAGCCGCGTTGGCGCAGCAGCTCGTCCACCCAGCGCCGGTCGGCCTTGCCCGCGGCGATCGCTTTGAGCGTCGCGGTTTCCTTGGCGAGTTGCGCTTTGGCCAGAGCCAGGATCTCCTCGGCGTGTTCCTGCGGCACCGCGACCACGCCGTCGTTGTCGCCGACGATGATGTCACCGGGGTGCACCACCATGCCGTCCAGCGCGATCGGGGCGTTGATTTCGCCCGGTCCGTTCTTGTACGGGCCGCGGTGGGTGACGCCGCAGGCGTACACGGGAAAGCGCCGCGAGCGGATCTCGGCCGCATCGCGAATCGCCCCATAGATGACCATCCCTGCCGCGCCGCGCTTTTCCGCGAGGCTGGACATGATGTCGCCGATGATGGCCGTAGTGAGTACGCCGCCGGCGTCGACCACGATGACGTCCCCGGGTGCCGCAAGGTCGATCGCCTTGTGCACCATGAGGTTGTCGCCGGGCGCGACTTTGACCGTCAGCGCCGGGCCGCACAGCTTGCCGCCGCCGTGCATGGGCCGCAGCGCCGCGCCGCCGGCAACCATACGGTTCATGTTATCCGACAGGTGTGCGGTCACCATCGCGCCCAGCGCTTTGACCAGTTTCTGCGGCGGGCGCGCCGGCATGGGCAGGATGCGAAATCCGAGATTGGGCATGAAATGACTCCGTGGGAAAATTGCAGGGCTTGGACTTTGAAAAAACGCAGTGCGCCGCCGCTCGCGGCTACAGCGGCGAGAACGAGGTCGAGCGCAGGATGCGGTTTTCCATGTGTTCCATGTAACCCGCTTCGGTGTTCATTTTCAGATAGGCCTGCCACTCCGGGTCCTGCTGCATCGCGTTGCGCTTCGCCTCGCGCTCGGCCTGGTCGGCATAGGCCCAGAGATGGACCACCTGATTCAGCGGACCGACCTCGGTGGTGGTGAACACGACCGGCTTGCCCACGTAGCGCAGCTGGACCGGGTAGGCGTGCTTCTCGTACATCGCGAGCCAGGCGTTCTGCATGCCGGGCTTGAACGTATAGATGCGCAGATCGAATATCATAATCGCTCCGTGAAATGGGTGATGGAAATTGCGGCGTAATCGTAGTTTTGGCGCTGGGTATGCGGGAGTAAACCGAGAATAGAAGACGGCCCCGCATGATACCAGCCATTAACGGCTGATTACAAAACGAGTGGACGCGTCCGCGCCCACGTCAAACAGTTTAAAATTATTGGCGCTGCGCCCGGCGGCGGGTGCGGCTCGCGCAAATTTCAGCGCAAACGCAATTAGACCCTGCGCCGGTCAGGGCTTTGACTATCCAAACGAAGGAAACCTAGACCATGCTTTCACCAGCCGACCGCAGCAAAGCCGCGCAGATCCTGCTCGCAGCCGAAAAGGAGCGCAAGCCAGCGTTGCAGCTGTCCAAGACCTTCACCGACATCACGATCGAGGACGCGTATGCGATTCAAAGCGAAGTGACCAGGATCAAAGTCGCCGAAGGCCACAGGGTGCGCGGCCACAAGGTCGGCCTCACCTCCAAGGCGATGCAGCAGTCCTCGCAGATCGACGAGCCGGATTACGGCCACCTGATGGACTACATGTTCATCGCCGACGGCGCCAAGATTCCGTTCGAGCGCTTTATCGTGCCGCGGGTGGAAATCGAGCTTGCGTTCGTGCTCGGCAAGCCGCTCAAGGGGCCGGGGGTGGAACTGGTGGATGTGCTGCGCGCGACCGAGTATGTCGTTCCAGCGATCGAGATCATCGATGCGCGCGTGCAGAACCCGCGCAAGATTTTCGACACGGTGTCCGATAACGGCGCCGCCGCGGGCATCGTCATGGGAGGACGCCCGGTGGGTCCGATGGAGGTGGACTTGCGCTGGGTCAGCGGCCTCTTGAGCCGGAATTCGGAGATCGAGGAAACCGGGGTGGCCGCAGGCGTACTCGGCCATCCGGCGATGGGCATCGCCTGGCTCGCGAACAAGGTGGGCAGCTTCGGCACCACGCTCGAGCCCGGCCACGTGGTGCTCGCCGGTTCCTTCACGCGGCCGGTGTGGGCGGCAAAAGGAGACACGCTGCGCGCCGACTTCGGCCCGCTGGGTTCGATCTCGGTGCAGTTCGTCTGAGCCGGCGCCAGGTCGGCGCGGGCCGGGTTCGCGCCGGTTTCAAAACACTCCCGGAATAAAGCGGCGCACGCGCCTGGCGTAGGCGGCATAGTCCGGGAACAGAGCGCGCAGGCCGCGCTCTTCCAGCATCGCTTTTGCCAGCAGCACCGCAGCCAGCGCGACCCAGCAGGCAATTTTCCACGGATCGCGGTAGGCCACGACCTCCGCGGCCGCGAATAGCAGTACCGCGGAATACATCGGGTTGCGCAGGTAGCGATAGGGGCCGCCTGTGACCAGCCGGCCGGATGCCTTCGGCTCGGGGCGGATATTGAAATTGCCGGGCCGGTTGTAGGCGAGCGTCCACACGCCGAGCGCAAGTGCGCCGGCGAGCAGCGCGCGCGCAGGCAGCGACCAAGCCTGCGCGCTGAACGGCCAGACGAGCCAGGCGAGCAGGGCGAACTGCGCCGCCACCAGCAGGCGCCCGGCGATAGCAAACCGACTCACGGCGTATCGTCTCGCATTAGTTGGAGTGAAGCACGTAGAATACCGGACTCGGAGCAGTCCTTCCCAGTCCCGCATTGAAAGCGCAACATGGCCCAATACGTCTATACCATGCGCCGGGTCGGCAAAGTCGTGCCGCCCAAGCGCTTCATCCTGAAGAACATCTCGCTCAATTTCTTCGCCGGCGCCAAGATCGGGGTGCTCGGCCTGAACGGCTCGGGCAAATCCACCCTGCTGCGCATCATGGCGGGCGAGGACAAGGATTACGACGGCGAGGTGGTGGCCAAACCGAATATGCGCATCGGCTACCTGCCGCAGGAGCCGCAGCTCGATCCGGAGCAATGCGTGCGCGAAGCGGTGGAACAGGGCCTGGGCGAAGTGTTCGGTGCGAAGAAGCGCCTGGACGAGGTCTATGCGGCATACGCCGAGCCCGACGCGGATTTTGACAAACTCGCGGCCGAGCAGGCGGAACTCGAGGCGGTCATCGCCGCTTCGGCCGGCGACAACGTCGAGCACCAGCTCGAGATCGCCGCCGACGCGCTGCGCCTGCCGCCGTGGGAAGCGAAAATCGGCCCGCTCTCGGGCGGCGAGAAGCGCCGCGTGTCGCTATGCCGGCTGCTGCTGTCCAAGCCCGATCTGCTGCTGCTCGACGAACCGACCAACCACCTCGATGCCGAGAGCGTCGAATGGCTGGAGCAATTCCTGCAGAAATTTCCCGGCACCGTGGTGGCGGTGACCCACGACCGCTACTTCCTCGACAACGCGGCGCAGTGGATCCTCGAACTCGACCGCGGCTATGGCATTCCCTGGGAGGGCAACTACAGTTCCTGGCTGGCGCAGAAGGAAGCGCGCCTCGCGCAGGAGGAAGCGACCGAGTCCGCGCGGCAGAAGACGATCAAGCGCGAGCTGGAATGGGTGCGCCAGAATCCCAAGGCGCGCCAGGCGAAAAGCAAGGCGCGCCTCGCGCGCTTCGATGAACTGTCCTCCTACGATTATCAGAAGCGCAACGAGACGCAGGAGATATTCATCCCTGTGGCCGAGCGCCTGGGCGACGCGGTGATCGAATTCAAGAACGTGAGCAAAGGCTACGGCGAGCGCCTGCTGATCGACGATTTGTCGTTCCGCATCCCGGCCGGCGCGATCGTCGGCATTATCGGCCCCAACGGCGCGGGCAAGTCCACGCTGTTCCGCATGATCACGGGCAAGGAGCAGCCGGGCAAGGGCGAAGTCGCGATCGGTCCGACGGTGAAAATGGCCTATGTCGACCAGTCGCGCGAAGCGCTCGAAGGCGACAAGACCGTATTCGAATACGTTTCCGGCGGCGCGGACATGCTCAATGTGGGCAAATTCGAGATGCCTTCACGCGCCTATCTCGGCCGCTTCAATTTCAAGGGCACCGACCAGGGCAAGAAAGTCGGCAACCTCTCCGGCGGCGAGCGCGGCCGGCTGCATCTCGCGAAGACCCTGATCGCCGGCGGCAATGTGCTGCTGCTCGATGAACCGTCCAACGACCTCGACGTGGAAACGCTGCGCGCGCTGGAAGATGCCTTGCTCGAATTCGCCGGCAGCGTGCTCGTGATCTCGCACGATCGCTGGTTTCTCGACCGCATCGCCACCCACATCCTCGCGTTCGAGGGCGACTCCAAAGTGAGCTTCTTCGACGGCAACTACCACGAATACGAGGCCGATAAGGTGAAGCGCTTGGGCGAAGAAGCGGCGAAGCCGAAGCGCATACGCTACAAGCCGCTGAAGTAGCGGAATTGGATCGACTTGGGCGATCTAAATGGGGCGTCGCCCCTGAGCAGGATCGCCGACTCCGCGATCATCTTGCAGGGGTAGAATAGAGTACGCCCAAAGAGGATCCGCCTATGAACGACCAGACACTGCTAAGACGTATCACCGTGAATCCTGAAATTTTCGGCGGCAAGCCGATCATTCGAGGGATGCGTATTTCCGTCGAACTGATCCTGAGCCTGCTGGCTCAAGGTGAAACCGAGGATGCGATCCTCGCTGATTACCCAGACCTTGCCCGCGAGGACATTCGAGCCTGCCTCGCCTACGCGCATGCCGTCATTGCCCAAGATACGCTGGACGCGGTTCAGGTGCAGTGAGATTCCTGATCGATCGCTGTGCCGGGAGGCGCATCGCAGACTGGTTGCGCGATCGGGGGCATGACGTAGTCGAATCGCGCGAGCGCGGTACCGATCCAGGGGATCGGATTCTGCTCGAATGGGCGGCGTTGGAGCGGCGTATCCTTGTGACCATGGATAAGGATTTCGGACAATTCATCTTTATCGAGAAGGCGCCGCATTGTGGACTTGTGAGGCTCCCCGACGTTCCTGCCGCAAGGCGCATTGAACTCATGGAACGGCTGCTCCGAGATCACGCGCAGGAGCTTGCCGATGGGGCGATCCTGACGGTGCGTGGGGAACGAATTCGAATCTCTCGGCGCCCGTAGTCTCGTCCGTCGAAACCCGGAACTGCGACTAACAGCGACTCGCTAGCGGAGTCGAGTAGCCACTGGCGCTGTTCGCCACGTTCCGGCACGGTGGCATAAAGTATGATCGGGTTCCGCGTCAATACGGCGGAGAAAGTCCGAGTAAAGCAGTCGGAAATAACGGGGGCGCGAACTCATCCCTTTTCTTCCGGCGCCCGGATGCCGACATGCTCCTCCAGGTCCACCGTGGTAAGCCGTCCCGTCTGATCGTGGAACCGGATGGACGCTTTCGGTTTCTGTCCTTTGCCGTCTACGGCGGCCAAGGCCATCCGGAGCGCCACACCCTGCCGCAAGAGTTCGGCATCGCTGACCCCCGGCACCGAGGCTTTGAGCCGCTCCCACAGGACGTGCCACTGACCCGATAGGCGCAGCGTCACCGTCGTCGTCTTGCCGGTAATCGGCGCTACGAGTCCCCGCGTCTCACCGAGCCGAATTCCTCCTTCGCTTCGGCCGTCCGGCGAGATGACCAGCGCC
>JAJZPQ010000117.1 GCA_021811085.1 Pseudomonadota bacterium
CCAACGGCGATATAAGGAATAGTGAACAAAAATGCCAGCAGAAGAGATAAGGAAAATTTGTTGTCGATTTGTTGTTCCAGCGAAGGAGAAGTCATTTTTTAATTCCATAGAAACTAAAAAATGCGCATTGCCTTTGACCAGTGGGAAGGGTGAATTTATAGGTCGATCCGATCCAAGGCTCCTTGGCTGAAACCGTAATTCCTGGTTTATCTGGTTGTAGGGTATTACAGGGATCTTCATAAAAGACTGCCTGCACTTTGGTGATCGTTACGTTAGTCGGCTTTTGTTCAATGCACACTGATTCCGAATCGGGTTCCGACGCGCACCATTTGAATTTTACTTGCTCGCTACCGATGAGTTCCTCCTGTGGAAAGATCTTTAGGCAGGCAGCACGGGCCATGCCGTATAGAGCCCGGTCCTGACCTTTCATCTTGTCCAAGACACATTCTTCAAAATTGCTAGGGCCGAAAAGGCCGGCGCACGCCGCGGACGAGTAGACAAGAGCGCACACTTGAAGTAACGCGATTGGGAGGAGACGCATGCTAGATTCCTTTTGCGCTGGAAATGTTCCGGCGGGTAGGGGCAAAATTTGCAAATTTTCCCACGACGAACAGCCCCCTGCTAACGAGTGAGATTCGGATTTCTGCGATACGGCAATGCGGAAATCATATGGTTCGCATTGAGGCCCGTTTGAGTAACACGGTGGCCCACGGATACGCAGCCTATGACAAGGCCATATGCTTGTCTATAGACCAAAGGGTGTGGCTCGCTTGAGAATCCCATGCCATCGGGAGGCGGTTACAGGTAGGGCGCTCTCATGGTGCCCGGATTAGTACCAAATCGGGTCCCCCGCCAAGACTCGAACTTTGGATCTGCGGATCAACATCTTAGACCCTAAAGAACTTACAACACGCCAAATCGCTCGAGATCGCGCCTGAGCTTTACCGCATCGACGAACTGCTCCGCGTGCAGGCCGCAGGCCCTCGCGGCAGCAACGTACTCGACCACGTCGTCAAAGTAGATCATTCGCGCTCCCGGAGTGCATAAGGCGAGCGCGCGCTCGAAGATCTGCCGCGCCGGCTTGGCGTAGCCGACTTCGTAGGAAAGCAGCATGCGTCCGAACTTCGGCAGAAAATCGTAATGCTTGCGCACGTAGGCCAGATGCAGCGGATCGGTGTTCGACAGCAGCACCAGGTCGGCTTTGGTCGCAATCCGATCCAGCAAGCCCGTCACCTCGCGTTGCTCGGCGAAGATGTCGCACCAGATGTCGGCGAAGTCCGCATAAGACACGTGAGCGCCGATGCTCGCGCAAAAGCGCGCGGCGAATTGCTGCGGACTCAGGCGGCCGGTGTCGAAGGCCTGTTTGTCCGGGCCGTTGGCGATGGTCTCGTACACGACTGCGGCGGCTGCGCCGCCCGCGGCCTCCAGGCGCTTGCATGCGCGCACGAAATCGACGCCGACCAGGACACCGCCGAGATCGAAGATTACGGTGGGGCGTTCTATGCGGGCCATCTGCGGTCGGAACGCAATGTTAGAAGCAGATTTCTCGCTGCGCTCGAAATGACAAGCTAGCCGAAGTAGGCTGCGCGCACTTCGGCGTTCTCGGCCAGTTCCCTGGCCGTGCCCGAGGCGACTACCCTGCCCTGCGACAGCACGTAGCCGTGGTGCGCGATCGCCAGCGTCTGGTGCACGTTCTGCTCCACCAGCAGCACGGTGATGCCCAGTTCGTTGATGCGCCGGATGACCGCGAAATTTTCCTTTACCAACCGCGGCGACAGTCCGAGCGAAGGTTCGTCGATCAGCAGCAGCTTGGGCTCGCCCATCATGCCGCGGCCGATCGACAGCATCGCCTGCTCGCCGCCCGACATGGTGCCGGCGAGCTGCGCCGAGCGCTCGGCCAGACGCGGGAAAATACCGAATACCTGCTCGATGCGGCGGGCGATCTTGCCTTGATCGCCCTCCTGGTAGGCGCCGAGCTGCAGGTTCTCGAGCACGGACAGCTTGGGAAACACTTTGCGCCCTTCGGGGATGCACGCGATGCCTGTGCCGACGATGCGGTGCGTGGGCATGCCGACAAGGTCGGCGCCGTCGAACAGCACGCGGCCGCGGCGCGGCTTGGTCAACCCCAGGATGGCGCGGATCAGCGTGCTCTTGCCCGAGCCGTTGGAGCCGAGGATGCAGGTGATGCTGCCCGCCGCCACCGCGAGCGACACGTCCTGCAGCACGTCGGCCTTGTCGTAGCCGGCATAGACGTTTTCCACCGAGAGCAGCGTCGCGCTCATGCCGTCCCCAGGTAGGCTTCCTGCACCTGCGGGTCGGCGGCGATTTTCGCGTACGGACCCTCGCAGATCTTCTGCCCGAAATTGAGCACGATGCAGCGCTCGGTGATGCGCTCGATCACGTTCATCTCGTGCTCGATGATGACGATGGACAAGCCGGGCATGTGCTCGCGCACGATCAGGATGTCGTCCATGAGTTCGCGCGTCTCCTCGTGCGTCATGCCGGCCGAAGGCTCGTCCAGCAGCAGCAGCGTCGGCTGGCTGATCAGCGCGCGGCAGATTTCGATGCGGCGCCGGTCGATCATGTTGACGCTGGCCGCAGGCTCGAACAGGCGCTCGGACAAGGACTGGCTGAAAGTCCGCACCAGTCCTTGCGCTTGGACATATTGCTGCTCGAACTGGCGCCGGAATTCGCGCCGCCGCATGAGATTGAACCACAGGCCGTGATTGAGCCGGCGGTGGTTGCCGATCATGAGGTTGTCGAATATGGACAGCGGCAGGCACAGGCGCGAGCGCTGGAACGTGCGCGTCACCCCGGCGCGGTAGATTTCCTGCGCGCTCAGGCGCGCGAGGTCCTGTCCGCGGTAGTCCACCCGGCCCGCGCTCGCCTGGTAGATGCCGGTGATCACATTGAAGAACGTGGTCTTGCCCGAACCGTTGGGGCCGATCAAGCCGAGGATTTCGCCTTCGTTCACGGAGAGGCTCAGCGCATTCAGCGCAACCAGGCCGCCGAAGCGCATCGACAGGCCGTCGCAGGCCAAGAGCACCTGGTTCATGGCTTCCAGCCGGGAAAATAGTTGCGCACCTGGCGCGGCATCAGCCCGCCGGGACGGAAAAGCAGGATCAGGATCACCAGGCCCGCGTAGAGCAGCAGGCGGTACTCCTGGATGAACTGCAGCTTCTCCGGCAGGATCAGCACGATCGCCGTCGCCACCGTCAGGCCCCAGGGATTGCCGATGCCGCCGAGAATCACGATCGACACCAGGATCAGCGAATCGCCGAACGTGAAGCTGTTGGGCGCGACGAAACCGGTCATCATCGCGTACACCGCGCCCGCGAGGCCGGCGAGGAAATTGCCCAGCGTGAACGCGGTGATTTTCCAGCGCGCCACGTCGATGCCGAACGCGGCGCAGGCGGTCTCGTCCAGGCGCACCGCGTCCAGGTTGAGGCCGATCCACGAGCGCTCCAGCCGCCGCACCAGCATGAACGCGACCGCGGCCATCGCGAGCGCGACCAGCACGTAGTTCGCATAGAAGGAGACTTCGATGTCGCCGAACGTCAGGCCGTCGTTCAGTTTCCAGCCGAAGATTTCCATGCCCGGCAGCTTCATGCCCTGCGGCCCGCCGAGCGCGTCGTTCACTTCGAGGAACACGCGGAACAGAATGCCGAACGCGATGGTGATCAGCGCGGCATAGTGGCCGTAGGTGCGCAGCACCGGCAGGATCAACAGCGACCCTATGCCCGCGGCCATCACGCCGCCGGCGACCACCACCAGCAGATGCGGCAGCGCGCTGTGTTCGGTCAGCACCGCCGCGGTGTAGCAGCCGATGCCGAAAAACGCGGCGCCGGCGAAGTTGACCACGCCGGCATAGCCGAACTGCAGATTGAGCCCGAGGCAGACCACGATATAGAGCAGCACCGAAGCCAGCATCAGCAGCGGAAAATGCTGGTCGTAGAATACCGCGACCACGACCAGCACGCCGATGATGACCGAAGCGTTGCCCGCGCCGCTGTGGCCGGCGAAGGAAGCCGCGGCGCGCGCGTTCCAGCCGAAGCGCGCCAGGAGCAGCAGTGCGATCGCCGCGCCCAGCGTCAGACCGAGGACGGCCTCCTGGCTCTCGGCGTGCAGGAACAGCAGCGTGAACAGCGTGACACCGGCCATGCTGATGAGCGCGGGAAATGCGGAAGCCGGATCGATGAGCCGCTTCATACGCGTTCGCTCTTCTTCTCGGCGATGAGCCCGGTAGGCCGCCAGGCCATGAAGATGATGACCACCGCGAACGCGAACACGTCCTTGTAGGCGGTGGAGGTGCCGGGGAACAGCGCCGGCAGCGCCACCGCACCTATGCTTTGCAGCGCGGAAAAGAGGAAGCCGCCGAGGATCGCGCCATAGATGTTGCCCAGGCCGCCGATCACCGCCGCGGAAAAGCCGATCACGCCGAGCAGCAGGCCCATGCCGAAATTGATTTCGTTGTAATACAGGCCGTTCATGAGCCCGCCCAGCGCCGCCATGCCCGAGCCGATGGCGAAGGTGAGCAGCACGATGAACTCGAAATTGATGCCCATGATGCGCGCGGTCTCCGCGTCCTGCGCCACCGCGCGGATCGCCAGGCCGAGCTTGGTGCGCGTGATCAACAGATGCACGGCGACGATCGCCGCCAGGCCCGCGAGCAGCAGGATCATGCTGTCGGCGCGCAGCGTGAACGCGCCGAAGCTCACGAAATCGGCCGGCAGCAGGCGCGGAAACGGCTTTGGATTGGAGCCCTGCGGGTAGAACAGGCGCACCGCCTCGCGCAGCACCGAGCCCAGCATCAGCGTGATCAGGAGCGTGTTGAGCGGCGGTGCGAGCCGCAGCGGCAATACCAGGTATTTCGCGATCAGCGCGCCCAGGAGCCCCATGGCCAGCGCCGCGACTACAGTCATCACGAGGAGCTGCACCAGCGGCGAATCCACGCCCAGCGCCTGCAGGCCGAGATAGGTGGCAAGCCCGGTGAACGCGCCCACCATGAGCACGTCGCCGTGCGAGAACTTGATCACGTCGAGCACGCCGAAGAACAGCGTGAATCCGACCGCCACCATGGCGTAGATCATGCCCAGCATCAAGCCGTTGAAAACGTACTGGCTGAGTAAGCCGAGAGTCATGGAGGCAGTCTAGGGCTGCTGATTAAGAAAGACCTGCACGCTGCGCGCGCCAACCATGTTTTCCCGATACGAATGAAAAACGTATTCGTATCGGGAAAACATGGTTATGTATAAAGGCAAAATCGTTTTGGGGTTTATCCAAGATCCCCGATTGCGCGCGAACGGCTTCATCGTTCGTGCGCGATCGGGGATCCGCGCGGCCGGGCCGCCGGCCGCGCAAGCTCCGTCCCCGCAGATCATTCGTGACTACTGCCCTTTCAGCTTGCGCTTGCCCGAGCCGTACTCGCTGTCTTCCCACACCACCCACTTGCCGTCCTGCACCACGTACTTCGTGATCAGGGGCACGATGTTCTGGCCGTGGTCGTCGAACGTGACTTTGCCGATGATCGAGTCGCGATCCTTGACGTTGCCGAGCTCGGCCGTCACTTTTTTGCGGTTGGGGCCGACTTTTTCGATCGCATCCATGATCAGGTTGGCCGCGGCGAAGGCGAACGGACCGTAGGCCTCGGGCGCCTCGTTGTACTTCTGCTGCGCGTATTTGCCGGTGAAATAGAGGCCGCCGGGCAGCTTCTCCCAGGGCGCGCCTTCGATGAAGGACAGCGAACCTTCGGCGAGCTTGTTGCCCAGGCCTTCGATGAACGCGTCCGACTTGATGCCCGAGGTGCCCTCGAACACCGCGTTGATGCCCAGTTTCTCCATCTGCGAACGGATGCGCACGCCGAGCGGGGTCAGGCCGCCGAAGTAGATCACGTCGGGCTTGAGTTCCTTCGCCTTGGTGAGCTCGGTGGTGAAGTCCTGCTGGTCCGCGGTCACGCCGAAGGTGCCGACGATGTTGCCGCCGTATTTCTTCAGGTATTCGCTGAAGTACTGGTTATGACCCTTGCCGTAGTCCGTGGTGTCGTGGATCACCACCCAGCGCTTGAACTTCAAGCCGGTCATGAACTTCGCCGCGACGTCGTTCTGGTTGATCATGGTGCCGTTGACGCGGTGGATCTCGGGGAACTTGTTGGCGTAGGTGATCGAAGGCAGCACCGCGCCCCACACCACCACCGGCAAGCCGAACTTGTGATAGGTGTCCACGGTCGCGACCGCGGTCACCGAGCAGTAGTGCGTCACGCCGGCGATGATCGAGTTGTCCGCCGCAGCCTTGGTCGCCACCTGCACCGCGATATTGGGCTTGCACTCGTCGTCGTAGCTAACCAGCTCGTAGCTGTACTTGGCCTTGGGATCCTGGTTTCTCAGGCGCACCGCCAGATCGGCCGAATTGCGCCCGCCGATGCCGTTGGCGGATACGCCGCCGGTGAGCGGACCGATGAACACGAGCTTGACGGTCTGCTTGGCGCTGGCCATGCCCGCCGCCGCGGCGAGCGTCAAACCCAAAATGGAAACGATTGCGCTGCGTTTGAGATTCATGCTTGGCTGCTCCCGGAGAACAGATTGAGGAATTGGTCCGCGCATTATATGCCAAGGCACCGCAACCGGATACGCCTGCGCTGCGCCTATAATCGCCCCATGCCAAGCACGCCAACCCCGACGACGATCCGCCACAGCGCCTGCCCGCACGACTGCCCCAGCACCTGCGCGCTCGAGGTGGAGCGCCTGGACGACTTCCGCATCGGCAGGCTGCGCGGCGCCGCGGCCAATGCCTACACCGCCGGCGTCATCTGCGAAAAAGTGTCGCGCTACGCCGAGCGCGTGCATCACCCCGACCGGCTCAGAACACCGCTGCGGCGCAAAGGCGCGAAGGCGAGCGGCGAATTCGAGCCTATCAGCTGGGATGCGGCCCTGGACGAGGTGGCCGAAGCGTTCATGCGCGCCGCGCAGCGCCTGGGCAGCGAAGCGGTGTGGCCGCTTTACTACGCCGGCACCATGGGGCTGGTGCAGCGCGACGGCATCGAACGCCTGCGCCATGTGCTGCGCTGGTCGCGCCAGCACTCGACCATCTGCAACACCCTGGTCGATGCCGGCTGGCGCGCCGGCCCGATACTGTGCGGCGACCAGCGCGACCTCGGCGCTGGCCCGCCGGTGACCGCGATGCTGATCCAGAACACCAATCCGGTGGTGGTGTCGCCGGAGGTGCTCAAGGTGCAGCAAGGTTTCCGGCGCGGCGACCTGTTCGTGTAC
>JAJZPQ010000118.1 GCA_021811085.1 Pseudomonadota bacterium
AAACTGTGCGAGGATCAGTGTGTCTTTCTCTGCGACGCTCAGTCTGGACAGGTCAGGTAATTCATGCATGACATGAAGTATCAGCCTTAATCAACTTGTTTACAACAGGAATACCTGAATAGTTACGATCAGACGAGGCCGTCTTCACCCTTGAGTTGTTCGAAGCGCAGCCCGCCGACGCGCGCATTCAGGCGGCCGCGGTTCGCGAGGCACAGGATCAGCGCGATCTCGTCCGGCATCGGCGCACCGGGCAACATCAGCGTCATGCCGTCGTAGTGCGAGCGCACGTACAGCGCATCCTTGCAGGCCAGCGGCACGTCGATCTGCGCGCCGGGCGCGGCGATCTTGGTCATGGAGGACATCCATGCCTTGCCGCCGCCGAGCGCCGCGCGCACCGGCTCGGCGAACGTGGTCGAGAGCAGCGCGTTGCCGTGCTCCTGTTCGCCGGCGATGCCGACGATGGCCGCTTTGCCTATGCTTTGCGCGGAGTAGGGGGCGAGGGCGGCGATGGCCATCGCGGCGAGTTCGCGCCCGAGTGCGGCGCTGGCCTTGATCATGGGCTCGAGGTTCTGCACGTAGCGGCCGGCGCAGGGGTTCTCCAGCACCAGCACCGCCGCGACTTTGCGCAGCGGGATGTGCGCCTTCTTGCCAGCTGCGGAAAAACGGTTTTCGACAAAAGTATGGCTGCGCCTGATTTTCAGTTTCATCGCCTTCCCTGTTTGTTCCATCTGCTTTGACTATTCTGACATGGATCGGCAGAATCAGGCATCGCATCCAGGCGCCGAAGCGCCGGCGCAGATCAGCCTGAGGAAAGCTTCCCATGTCCAAACCCGAGCTTGTGGTGGCTCCGCTCACGCCGTTTACCCGCGATCTGCACATCGATGCCGCCGCGCTGCAGCGCGAAATAGATTATGTGGTTAGAGATTGCGGCGCAACCATGGTGGTCGCGGCCGGCGTCGAAGCGCAGGAATACACTTACCTCGGCCTGGCCGAGCGCAAGGAACTGATCCGCTTGACGCTGGAACTCGTTGCCGGCCGCTGCCCGGTCATGGTCGGCATATCCCATCCCTCGTTCAAGACCGCCATAGAGCTTGCGCATTTTGCGCATGGCTTGGGCGCGCAGGCGGTGCAAATGCTCGCGCCTCTGCGGCCTTTCGGCGGTCCGCCGACCGAGCGCGACCTGGTGGCCTATTTTGAAGCGGTGGCGCGCGAAACGCCGCTGCCGCTGACGCTGTACCTCAATTCCGGTCCGGGCGCCGACGTCTCCATTCCGGCTACCATCGCACTCGCGAGCATAGACAAAGTGCGCTACATCAAGGAAAGCTCGCGCGACCTCGCGCGGGTCTCGCGCCTGATCGTGGAAATCGACCATGCCGGGCATGCACGCTATTTCACCACCATGCAGATGCTGCTTGCGACGCTAATGCTGGGCGGCTCGGGCGCGACCATGCCGCCGCCGGGCGCGGAAATCGCGCGCGCGCTCATCGATGCCTATCTCGCGGGAGACTATAAGCGCGCCGCGCAGATCCAACTGCAGTTCGCGCTGTTTCCGGCCAGATGGATGCACCGCGGCCTCACGGCGACCATGAAAACCGCGATGCGCCTGATCGGATTGCCGGTGGGGGGGATGTATCCGCCCTATGTATCGCTGGATGAGACCGAAACCGCGGCGCTCGCCGATTACCTCAAGACTACCGTACTCGCAAAAAGGCTGACACAACATGCTCACGCTTAGACGACTGGACACAGACGAAGCGCAAATCCTGATCGAGGGCGCCGCGGCGAAGGCGCGCGAACTCGGCATACCGATGTGCATCGCAGTCACGGACGAATCCGGACATCTGATCAAGTTCGAACGCATGAACGGCGGCAAGATCAGCAGCATTTCGATTGCGATCGACAAGGCCGCCACCGGCGCGACCGCGCGCAACGGCACGCATGTGTACAACCAGCTGTGCGTGCCCGGCAGCCCGACGTTCGGCATCCACATCACCAACGGCGGGCACTTCAGCATTATCGGCGGCGGCCTGCCGGTGCACGTCGACGGTGAAATCGTCGGCGGCGTAGGCGTGAGTTCGGGCACGGCGGAGCAGGACCGCATCTGCGCCGAGGCGGCGATTGCGCACTTCTACGGCTTAAGCGGAAAGAAAGCTTAGCGCCTGTCCGAAAATGAGGGGATATCCCCTGCGGGGACTTCTTTCAGGGCGTCTCCCCTCCGCGCCGCTGCTACTGCCCCTTCCACACGGGCTTTCTCTTGTTGAGAAACGCCTCCATGCCCTCGCGGAAATCCTCGCTCATATAGCACATGAGCACGAGGTCGCTTCCTTCCTGCGGCTTTGTGCGCAGGCGATAGACTGCCTCCTTGGTCGCCTGCAGCGTGAGCGGCGCGAGGCTGGCCACTTCACGCACGAGTTCCTCGGCGCGGCGCGCGAGCGCGGCGCCGTCCTCGACCAGCTCGCCCACGAGACCGATCGCGAGCGCTTCCTCGGCCTCGATCAGGCGCGCGCGGAAAATCATGTCCTTCACCTTCGCTGGTCCAAGCAGCGCGACCAGGCGCGCGTAGTTGTTCATCGACAGGCAATTGCCGAGCGTCTTCGCCACAGGGAAGCCGTAGCGCATGCTGCGCGTGCCGATGCGCAGGTCGCAGCAGGCTGCGATGCCGGCGCCGCCGCCGGTGCAGGCGCCCTGGATCGCGGCAACGGTCGGCACGCGGCAGCGCTCGAGCGCCCCCAGCACCCGGTCGATGCGCGCTTCGTAGTCGAGCGCGTCCTGCTCCTTGTCGAAAGCGCGGAACTGCGAGATATCGGTGCCTGCGGCGAAGGCCTTGTCGCCCGCGCCGGTGAGAAGCATCGCGCGGATCGAGCGGTCCCGGTTCGCTTGCTCGCAGATCTCGGCGAGGCGGTCGTACATCGCGAAGGTGAGGGCGTTCCTTGCCTGCGGCCGGTTGAAGGTCAGGTAGGCAACGCCGTCGCGCAGTTCGAAAAGCAGTTCGTCCATGGTTGATTCCAGAAGGATTGATAAAATTAGACAGGCGCGATCAGCGGCCTTTGATCACCGATGAATATAGTGTTCGAGCTGGTCGATGACGAATTGCTGCTCGGAAATGGCGTCTTTGACCAGATCGCCGATGGACAAGACGCCTACCACCCGGCCGTTGTCGATCACGGGAAGATGCCGCATGCGCTTCTCCGTCATGAGCGCCATGCACTCTTCGTTGGTCTGGGCCGGGGAAACGCAGACCACTTCTCTTGTCATGATCTCGCTCACGGGCGTGTCGCCTGAGGATTTGCCTTTGAGTGCGACCTTTCTCGCGTAGTCCCGCTCCGAGACAATCCCCGCCAATCGTGGACCGTCCATGACCAGCACCGCGCCGACGTCCTTGTCGGCGAGGAGCCTGAGGGCGTCTAGCACCGGCACATCGGGCCGGATGGAGATTACTCCGGACGGTTTCAGCTGCAACATCTGCGCTACAGTTTTCATCGGCTTTCTCCCCCTCGAATCGCGTCTTTCGATTATAGAATTGCTGCCGGCCATATCCGATTGAATTCGAACCCCTGGCTCCCTTGCTCGGTTCTGCAATCCTACGCCATTATAGGTGCAAGCTTGTTCCGGGCGCGCTCCGTTTCCTTTCGATTCCCGGTATATCATTGATAAACAAGTCTGGCGCCCGACGATCGAGAGAATGCTCGCTGTTTTTTTTTGGGAGAACCAACCTATGCTCTTGCATCGTGCTTTTTGTCGGATTCCCTTTTCCAGGCCTGCTCTGACGGCAGTACTCGTCGGTTTCATCGCGGGGGCATTAATCTCAACCATTGCTTCAGCCTCGCCCCGCTTGCGCTGCCAGCTCAGCCAGGGCGATACCGCGCAAGTCCTGGACTTCGCGCCTGTATTGAATCCCTACAGCGTGAAAGCCGTCGATCTCAATGGCCGCTTTCGCTTCAAGGCTGTCGTTATCGGGGACGAACGCAGGATCGATTACATCAAGCTCTACACCTATTACCAATCGAAGCGGCAGGCCGTATTGCTGCACGAAGCCAAATATCTGGCGCCTGTGGTTGATACTGGCGCAGGTTCTGCCACGCTGACCGGAACGAACATCCTGTACTCCCCCAGCTTGGGGCGAGAGTTCCAATACGCTTGTGCTTTAATCGAAGCCACGCCGTGATCAGGGCATGGCTTTTGGGTTTGATCGCCGCGCTGTCCTTGCTTGCGCCGGATTTTGCTGCGGCCGAAGAATCTGCGTGGGCTCCAACCGTCTCGGTCGCATTTGTCGGGGACATCATGCTCGACGAACTGCCTGGCAGACTCGTCAAGGCGGGTGAAGATCCTTTTTCCCCGTTTGCCGCCATTCTAGATACTGCCGATATCCGGCTAGGCAATCTGGAATGCGTCGTCTCCACACGCGGGTCCGCCGAGCCGGGGAAGCCCTATACCTTCCGCGCCCACCCGCGCACACTGAAGGTCCTCAAGCGTCATTTCAACGCGCTGTCCCTCGCCAACAATCATTCCGGCGACTTCGGTCCTGCTGCCTTCGGCGAAATGCTCAGCCTCTTGCAGCGTCATGGCATCGCCTATTTCGGCGGTGGTGCCAACCTTTTACAGGCACATACGCCCCTTCTGCTCGAACGCCGCGGCTTGCGCATCGCCTTGCTTGGCTACAATGAATTCTTTCCTCGCAATTTCGAGGCGGATTACGACAAACCGGGCGTCGCCTGGAGCGAGGACGAGCAGGTGCGTCTGGATATCGCCAGTGCCCGCACCCGCTACCATGCCGATTTGGTCATCCCGATGATGCATTGGGGCTGGGAGCATGAGCGCCATGCCAGTGAGCGCCAGCGCCAGTTGGCACGCGTGATGATCGATGCTGGAGCCGATGCGGTGGTTGGCAGCCACCCGCACGTCACGCAGAACATTGAGCAATACCAAGGCAGGCCGATTATCTACAGCCTGGGCAATTTTGTCTTTGACGGCTTTACGGGCGAAGACAGCAATACGGGCTGGCTGCTGCGGCTGGATCTGGATCGTCAGGGTGTGCGGCGTTGGCGCACCTTCGTCGCGCATATTGACCGCAAGGGTATTCCGCATCCAGGGTCCAGCAGCGAAGGTTCCTGCTGGGAAAGAGGGCAGGAGAACGCGACTCCGTGCGCCGAGATCAGTCCAGCAGCCGTTCGTCGCGCGGCGCGATTTCCGTAACCAGATCCTGCACCAGCGCCTTGTTCGCAAGCGGAGCGAGATGCATGTCGCCTGCGCGCAGCCGCTGAGTGCAGGCATAGACCACCTTGCCATCGAGTTCCAGCATGCATTCCTTGCACGCGTTGGCATTGATGCAGGAAAAACGGATGGCGAGGCTGGGGTCCTGCGTCGCGCGTATCCAGCGCAAACCGTCGAGCACGGAATTGCCGGGCTCGAACGGAACCTCGAACACCTCGGTGTGCGCTGCAGCGCCGGCAATGGCGCGCTGGATGTGCAAGCGTGCGGTTTTCTGCGTCATGGCGCCCTGCGTGCCGGCGCCGCGCGCTCGAGATGCAATTCGCCCTTGCGGTATGACAGCCGCTGGTTCAATTCCCATTCGGGCAGCATGCCGGGAAAATCCTCGCGCTGATGCGCGCCGCGGCTTTCCTTGCGTTCGATCGCCGCGAGCACCACGCATTGCGCCACCAGCAGCATGTTGCGCAAATCGAACCAGTCCAGGCAGACCATGTCGTAGTGCGCGCCGCCGGCAGGAAGCGGTCCGAGCTCACGCTGCATTTGCCGCAGCCGCCGCAGCGCCTGCAGCAGCTTGTCTTCGGTGCGGAACGGGCCGACGTGGTCGGCCATCAGCGCTTGCAGCTCGACCAGCAGCGCAGCGGTATTGGGTACGCCGGCGGCGCCGCCGCGGCGGTTGAACAGCGCCAGCGCCTTGGCTGCGGCCGCCTCGTCCCAGCCGGAAGCCGCGCGCGCCTTCGCGCGCGCAGCGGCGGTCGTGCCGGCATGCTCGCCGAAGACGAACGCTTCGCTGATCGCGTTGCCCGAGAGCCGGTTCGCGCCGTTGGCGCCGCCCACGGCTTTGCCGGCCGCGAACAGATTGGGGATGCGCGTTTCCATGGCCGCGTCTACGCGCACGCCGCCCATGTGGTAGTGCGCAATCGGCGCCACCTCGACCGGCATTTTGGTCAGGTCTATGCCGTTCTTGGCCAGGCGGTCGATGACCGGGCCGAAGGCGAGGCGCAGTTCGGCTTCCGGCACGTGGGTAAACGAGAGATAGGCGCCGCCGGCCGGGCTGCCGCGGCCGGCCTCCACTTCCTTGAAAATGGCATAGGTGGCGACGTCGCGCGTCAGCACATAATTGCCTGCTTCGGCCTGGCCGTAGCGGTCGGCGAATTCCTCGCCTTTGGCATTGAGCAGGCGCCCGCCGAGCTTGTAGCGAAACGGGTCCCACATGATCGGATCCATGCCTATCATGCGCGGCGCGAGGTGGCCGATCGGGAAGAACTGGACAAACTCCATGTCGACGAGCTCGGCGCCCGCGCGCAAGGCAAGCGCATAGCCGTCTCCGCCCATGTTGAGCGAGCCGCTGTTGCGCCGGTACAGCCGCGTCAGTCCGCCGGTGGCGACGATGACGCTCTTGGCCTCCAGCGCCACCGTTTCGCCCGAAAGCAGGTGCAGGCCGACCGCGCCCACCGCCTCTCCCTCGTGCACGACGATGTCCGTGATCAGCACGTCGCCGATGCGGCGAATGGCATCGATACGATTGAGCTGCGCACGCAGTGTGCGCGATACGGCGGGGCCGGTGTTCAGGAAATCGACGTAGACGCAGCGTGCGCGGTCGTGTCCCGGCGCATGCACCTGCTTGAGATGGCCGTTCTCACGCGCCCAGCCGACCTTCCAGGCATCCATTTCGCGGATGCGCGCGGGGGCGCTCTCGCACAGCAGCTGCGCCAGCGCGGGATCGCACAGGCCGCGTCCAGCGGCCAGCGTGTCGGCCAGATGATGCTCCCAATGATCCGGGCATTGCTCGCCCAGCGCAACGGCGACTGTCATTTGTGCCATGACCGTGGCGCCGCCGCGGCCGATCAGGCTGCGATCGATCAAGTGTACGCGGCAGCCGTCGCGCGCCGCGGCGATTGCGGCATACATGCCGGCGCCGCCGGCGCCGATCACCAGCACATCGCTTTCAAGTCGGATCATTTCGCGATTTCACAAAGTCCATGACATATACTAATGCAATTGACGGGAAGGA
>JAJZPQ010000005.1 GCA_021811085.1 Pseudomonadota bacterium
GACAAGGCCATGCTCGAGCGCCTGAAACCCGGCGACAAGATCAAATTCGACGTCGACGGCGTCGGCGGCGAATTCACGGTAATACGCCTGGAGAAAGAAAAGTAGGCAGTCCCCGGCGCGCGCAGGTGTGGCGCCCCGTAGCCGGGCGCCGCCGGCGCAATCGTCCGAACGCGCGGACTGCAGTGAGAAGGAGATGGTGATGGCGTTCAGTTTGATCAGCTCGCCGGGCCGCACGGCCCGGCTAGGGGCGGCCGCGATGGCGCTTGCCGCCGCCGTGGCGATGCCGGTGGCGGCGCAGGACCGAAGTGCGGACACCGCCGGCGCGCAGCCGCTGAGTGCGCTCGTCGCCGAAGCGCTGCGCAACAATCCCGAGTTGCGCGCCGCGGCGAAAGAAGCCGAGGCCGCGGAGCAGCGCGTGCGGCCGGCCGGCGCCTTGGAGGATCCGATGCTGGAGGCCGGGTTCCTCAATCTGCCGACGCAGCCGCTGCGCTTCAACCGCGAAGACATGACCATGAAAATGCTCGGGCTGTCGCAGAAGCTGCCCTATCCGGGCAAGCGCGCCCTGCGCGAGCAGGTGGCGGCCAAGGATGCCGAAACGCTCAAGTACGGCTTGCGCGAAACCGGCAACCGCGTCGTGCGCGAGGTCAAGATCGCCTACTACGATCTCGCGCTGACCGACGAGACCGTGCGCTTGCTGAAAAGCAATCGGCAGATACTGGAGCAATTCCTGCGCATCGCCGAGAGCCGCTACGCCGTTGGCCAGGCGGCGCAGGCCGAGGTGCTCAGAGCGCAGAGCCAGATCGGACGCATGAACGAAGAGTTGTTGCGCATGGAGCGCGAACGCCCGGTGACCGAAGCCGAGCTTGCGCGCCTGCTCGGCCGGCGCGGAGACGTCGTGCCCATCGCGGTGGAGCTTCCCGGCCTGCGCGAGACCACACTGAACCTCGAAGCGCTGCAGCAGACGGCACTGCACGAGCGCCCGCAATTGCTCGGACTGCAGAGCGCGGTCGAGCGCAGCACCAGGGCGGTGGACCTCGCACGCACCGAAAAGAACCCCGATTTCGATGTGCGCTTCTCCTACGGCCAGAGGGAAAAGAACCTGCTGGGCGAGCCGCGCCAGGACGTGTTCAGCCTCACCGTGGCGATGAATCTCCCGGTGTGGCGCGCGGACAAGATCGAGCCGCGTATCGCCGAAGCGCAAGCGATGCGCGACCAGGCGCTCGACATGCAGCAGGCGCAGGAGAACGACGTGCTGGCCAGGCTGCGGCAGCAGGTCGCGACTGCCGAGCAAAGCCGCAAGTCGGTGCTGCAGTACGAGACCGCCATCCTGCCGCAGGCGCGGCTGGCGGTCGAGGCAGCGCTCGCCGCCTACCAGGTGAGCCGCGTCGATGTGCTGATGCTGCTCGACAGCCAGATGACCCTATACGGCTACGAGATCGGTCGTGCCAGGGAACTGGTCAACTACAACAAAGCGCTGGCCGAGATAGAACTGCTGACCGGCAAGCGCCTGTTCTGAAATCCACGGCAAAGGAAGAATAATGAAGCGAACCGCTCTAATTGCGTCGGCGCTGGTTCTTGCGGCCGCGATGCTGGCAGCCGGGTATTGGTGGGGGGCGAACCAGTCGGCGTCGGGCGTACCGCGGGTGGCCGAGGGCAAGGCTGGCGCCAAGCAGGAACGCAAGATCCTCTATTACCGCAACCCGATGGCGCCGACGGATACTTCTCCGGTTCCGAAAAAAGCGCCGGACGGCATGGATTTCGTTCCCGTCTACGCCGAGGATGCGCCGCCGGCACAGGCCGACAAGCCCAAAGGCAAGATTCTTTACTATCGCAACCCCATGGGTCTGCCGGACACTTCGCCGGTGCCGAAAAAAGACCAGATGGGCATGGACTACATCCCGGTGTACGCCGATGGAGAGCCAGCTTCGGATTCAGACACGCCGCTGGTCAAGCTCAGCGTGGACAAGGTGCAAAAGCTCGGCGTGAAGACCGAAGCCGCCGCCATGCGTGATCTGGCGCGCACCATCCGCGCGGTGGCCACGGTGCAGGCGAATGAGCGCGCGTTGCACACTATCAGCCCGAGGTTCGACGGCTGGATCCAGCGCTTGTATGTCAACACCACCGGCCAGGCGGTGAGGAAAGGCGAAGCGCTGATGGACGTGTACAGTCCCGATCTGATCGCGGCGCAGCAGGAATACCTGATCGCGCGCCGCGGCGTGCAAACCGTCGCAGGCGGTGGCGCCGAGGTGCAGGCAAGCATGCAGCGGCTGGTGGACAGCGCCTTGCAGCGCCTGCGCAACTGGGACATTTCGGAAACCGATTTGCGCCGCCTCACGCAGGAGGGCAAGACGACGCAGTACCTGACGCTGCGCTCGCCCGCGAACGGGGTGGTGCTGGACAAGCCTTCGATCCAGGGCAAACGCTTCATGGCCGGGGAGGTGCTGTTCCAGGTCGCCGACCTGTCGCAGGTGTGGCTGCTGGCGGACGTGTTCGAGCGCGACCTCGGACAGGTGCATATCGGCCAGCCGGCGAACATCCAGTTCGATGCTTACCCGGACAAAGCGTTCACGGGGAAGGTGACGTTCATCTATCCCACCATCAATCCCGACACGCGCACCGCCAAAGTGCGCATCGAGCTCGCCAATCCGCGAGGCCTGCTCAAGCCGTCGATGTATGCGCGGGTAGAGCTCACGGCCGCACGCGGCAAGGGGCAGATGCTGGCTGTGCCCGATTCGGCGGTGCTCGACACCGGCACGCGGCAACTGGTGCTCATCGAGCGCGGCGAAGGGCGCTTCGAGCCGCGTCCGGTCAGGCTCGGCGTGCACGGCGATGGTTATATCGAAGTTCTGCAGGGCGTCAAAGCCGGCGAAAAAGTGGTGACCAGCGCAAACTTCCTGATCGACGCCGAGAGCAATCTCAATGCCGCTTTCAGCGGTTTCGGCCAGGGCGGCGACGGCGCGAAAGCGCAGGCGCAGGGCGAGACCAAGTCCGCTGCGCCGGCCGCCGCGGCTGCGCCCGCGACCTATCGCGGCGAGGGCATCGTCAAGGCGGTGGATGCGGCCCATGCCAGCGTGACTCTTGCGCACGAGCCGATCCCCAGCCTGAAGTGGCCGGCGATGACCATGGATTTCAAGGTCAAGGACGCGGCGCTGCTGCGCGCGCTCAAGCCGGGTCAACGCGTCGTGTTCGACCTCGCGGGCGAGTCCGGCGGCGAGTACACCATCGTGGACATTCAGGCGGCCACGGCGCAGCCGTCCGCTGAATCGAAGCCCGCCGCCGACGCGCACCAGGGGCACTGACATGCTCGGACGCATCATCGAATGGTCGGTGAAGAACGTCTTTCTCGTGCTCCTGGCCACGCTGTTCGTAATCGCCGCCGGCGTGTATGCCGTCATGCGTACGCCGCTGGATGCGATCCCCGATTTGTCCGATGTGCAGGTCATCATTTATACGGAGTACCCGGGCCAGGCGCCGCAGGTGGTGGAAGACCAGATCACCTATCCTCTGAGCACGGCCATGCTGGCGGTGCCCAAGGCCAAGGTGGTGCGCGGGCTGTCGATGTTCGGCGCGTCCTTCATTTACGTGATTTTCGAGGACGGCACCGACATCTATTGGGCCCGAACCCGGGTGCTCGAATACCTCAACTTCGCCTCCGGGCGCATGCCGCGCGGGGTCACGCCCACGCTGGGGCCGGACGCGACCGGCGTGGGCTGGGTGTACGAATACGCGGTGCTCGCAGCCAAGCGCTCGCTGGCGGAGCTGCGCACCATCCAGGACTGGTTCGTGCGCTACCAGCTCACCAAGGCTCAGGGCGTGGCCGAAGTCGCGAGCGTGGGCGGCTTCGTGCAGACCTACCAGGTCACGGTCGACCCGCGCAAGCTGCAGGCTTACGGCGTGCCGCTGATGAAAGTGGTCGACGTCATCCGCTCCAGCAACCGCGACGTCGGCGGGCGCGCGATCGAGATGGCGGAGACCGAATTCGTGGTGCGCGGCAGAGGCTATTTGCGCGGCGTGTCCGACATCGAGAATCTGGTGGTGAAGGCGGACAAGGGCACGCCGGTGCTGATCCGCGACATCGGGCGCGTGGAACTGGTGCCGGACGAGCGCCGCGGCCTCACCGAATTGAACGGCGAAGGCGAGGTCGTCGCCGGCATCGCGGTCGCGCGCTACGGCCAGAATGCGCTCGACGTCATCGGCAATATTAAGGCAAAAATTGCGGAGATCTCCTCCGGCCTGCCGCAGGGCGTGTCGCTGAAGGCGGTCTACGACCGCTCGGACCTGATTTACCGCGCGATCGACAACCTGAAGCGCACGCTGCTCGAGGAAAGCGCGATCGTGGCCCTGGTCTGCATCGTGTTCCTGCTGCATGCGCGCAGCGCGCTGGTGGCGATCGTGATGCTGCCGGTCGGCGTGCTGATCGCGATGATCGCGATGCATCTGATGGGGCTGAACTCCAACATCATGAGCCTGGGCGGCATCGCCATCGCGATCGGCGCCATGGTGGATGCCGCCATCGTCATGATCGAGAATGCGCACAAGCACCTGGAGCGCGCGCCGCCGGGCGCATCGCGCCTGCAGATCATGATCGATGCCTGCCGCGAAGTCGGGCCGGCGTTGTTTTTCAGCCTGCTGATCATCACCGTCTCTTTCCTGCCGGTGTTCACGCTCGAATCGCAGGAAGGGCGGATGTTCACGCCGCTCGCCTATACCAAGACCTTCTCCATGGCCGGCGCGGCGCTGCTCTCGGTCACGCTGGTGCCCGTGCTGATGTTCCTGTTCATCCGCGGCAAGATCATGCCGGAGAAGAAGAACCCGATCAATCGCTTCCTCATCTGGATTTACCGCCCGGTCATCGCCTGGGTGATGCGCTGGAAGAAGCTCACCATCGCGCTCGCAGTGCTCGCGCTGGCCGCTTCGGCCTATCCGGCGATGCAACTGGGCAGCGAATTCATGCCGGTGTTGAACGAAGGCACGCTGCTGTACATGCCGGCTACGTTGCCGTCCTTGTCGGTGACCAAATCGGCGGAATTGCTGCAGACCCAGGACAAGATACTCAAGCGCTTTCCCGAGGTGGAGTCGGTATTCGGCAAGGCCGGGCGCGCCGCCACCGCCACCGATCCGGCGCCGCTGGAAATGTTCGAGACCGTGATCAACCTGAAGCCCGAGAGTCAATGGCGTCCGGGCATGACCATCGACAAGCTGATCGACGAAATGGACAAGGCGGTGCAGATCCCGGGCGTATCGAACGCATGGACCATGCCGATCAAGGCGCGCATCGACATGCTCGCGACCGGCATCCGCACGCCCATCGGCATCAAGGTGTTCGGCAAGAACCTGACCGAGATCGAGAAGCTGGCGAAGCAGATCGAGTCGGTGGTGAAAACTGTTCCGGGTACGACCAGCGCCTACGCCGAGCGCGTCACCGGCGGCTATTACGTCGACATCGACCCGGACCGCCTGGCGCTGGCGCGCTACGGCCTCTCCGTGGGCGAACTGCAGGACGTGATCGGCGTCGCCCTGGGAGGCGAGACGGTCACCACCACGGTCGAAGGGTTGGAGCGCTTCGGTGTCACCGTGCGCTATCCGCGCGAACTGCGGCAGAACCCGCAAGCCATCGCGAGCCAGGTGCTGGTCCCGGTCATGGGCGGCGCCATGGTTCCGCTGGGGCAGCTCGCGCGCGTGAGTCTTCAGCAGGCGCCTCCGGCGATCCGCACCGAGAATGCGCTGCTGACCGCGTACATTTTCGTCGACATCCGCGACCGCGACATCGGCGGCTACGTCAGCGACGCGCAGAAGGCGGTGCGCGAGCAGGTGAAATTCCCGCCGGGTTATTACGCCACCTGGAGCGGCCAGTTCGAATACATGGAGCGCGCCAAGGCCAAGCTGGCCGTGGTCGTGCCGCTTACGCTGCTGATCATATTCTTGTTGCTGTATTTCAATTTCAGGCGCCTGACCGAAACGCTGATCGTGATGCTGTCGGTGCCGTTCGCGCTGGTGGGCGGGGTGTGGCTGATGTGGCTCTTGGGCTACAACCTGAGCGTGGCGGTGGCGGTCGGTTTCATCGCGCTCGCGGGCGTGGCGGCAGAGACCGGGGTGGTGATGCTGATTTACCTCGATCATGCCTGGGAGGCGGCCAAGGCGCAGCGAGCAGCCGAAGGCGGCAAGCCGACGCTGGCCGATCTCTACGCCGCGATCATGGAGGGCGCGGTCGAGCGCGTGCGGCCGAAGATGATGACTGTAGTCGCGATCATGGCCGGCCTGTTGCCGATCATGTGGGGAACCGGCACGGGCTCCGAAGTCATGCGCCGCATTGCGGCGCCGATGGTGGGCGGAATGATTTCCTCGACCATCCTGACGCTGATCGTGATTCCGGCGATCTACGGCTTGGTGAAAGAGTGGAAGCTCGGACAGGACCGCGCAACATGAAGCTCGTCGCTAGCCCCGCGCTGCTGCCGCCGGCGGCGTCACCAGATCCCTGAGCGTAAGCCCAGCCGCCTGCTGCTCCAGCGCGTAGTTCACGCGCGCCAGAACCGATTCGATTTCCTCCGGGACCGGCACGGCCTGCGGTCCCAGGTACTGCTCTTCCCCGGCCGTGCGCACGGCGTGCAGCAGGTCTTGCACCGCGATCGCGGCGAGATCGCGGCTCGGCAGGTAGGCGGGCGGAACATCGCCGCTCTGCAGCAGCAGGCCGCCTTGCTCCAGCGCACGCAGCAAGACTTGCAGCGCGTGAGCGGGCACGCCGAGGCGCTGCGTGAGCTCGGCGAATTTCCATGCCGGAGCGCCGTCGGCGTAGCTCTTGCCGATCAAATACATCAGCATCAGCGCGACGCGCTCGCGCATGCGGTTGCTGAGGCGGGGCTCGCCCTGTTCCAGCACCAGGTATTGCGGATGCTGAATGTAGAACGCGATGCTCGCACCCAGCAGCAGGATCAGCCAGTTGAGGTAGAGCCAGATCAGGAACAGCAGGAAGATGGCGAAGCTCGAATAGATCGCGGCGTACTGCGTCGAGGTGCGGGCGAATTCGGCGAAGGCCCAGCTCGCCCCCTGCCACAGCGCCCCGGCGACAATTCCGCCGGCCAGTGCCGCATTCAGGCGCACCCGGGTATTGGGGGCGAAGTAATAGGCGAACACGAACACGCCGATCACGAAGAACACCGGGATCGTCTGGCCCAGCGCATAGACCGTGCCGCCGACGGGTCCGTAACCGAGCAGCAGTTTCGCCTGCGGCGTGGCCATGATGGTCGAGGTTGCGCCGATCACCGAGAACGCGAGTACCGGTCCGACCAGCAGCAGGCTCAAGTAGCCGCTGAAACGCCGCGCCAAGCCGCGCAGCTCGTCTACGTGCCAGATGAAATTGACCGACTCCTCGATTTTCTGCATCAGCGACACCACGGTGTAGATCAGCAGCGCCAGGCCGATGGAGCCGAGGACTTTGAAGTTGAGGTTCTCGATGAACTTGAGTATCCACTTCGTCACGTCCGCGCTTTTTTCGCCCAGCGGCGCGAGGAACTGGAGCAGCAGCGGGTTGAGCTGGTTGTACACGCCGAAGGCCTTGAGCACGGAAAAGGAGAGCGCGAGCAGCGGCACCAGCGCGAGCAGCGTGGTGTAGACCAGCCCGGTTGCGCGCAGCGTGAGCTGGCCATAGGCGAGATCGCGCGCGAGCACCAGCGCCAGGCGCAGCAGCCGGATCATGCCGGTCCTCCAGCCGGGCTTCGCGTCGTAGCGTCCGCTCCAGATCGCGCTGTAGACGGCGGACTTCAAGCCGGTCGCTTTCGTATTCGCCATCCTGTGCTCCTGCACGCGTGTCGCGCGTGACGCTGCTGCTAGAAATCGCCCCACAAGGCCTGCAGCACCGCCAGCGCCGCCAGCGGCGCGGTTTCGGTACGCAGCACGCGCGGCCCCAGGCTGACCGCTTCGAATCCATTCGCTGCCGCTGCCTGGCACTCGGCCGGCGCGAGCCCGCCCTCCGGGCCGATCAAGAGCACCGCCGCCGGCGCCGGTGCCGCGCGCTTCAGCGGTGCAGTCGCCTGCGGCGACAGCAGCAGCAGGCGCTGGCCCTTGTCGACGCCGGCGAGATAGGCGTACAGGGTTTGCACCGGCGCCACTGCAGGCACGCGATTGCGTCCGCATTGCTCGCACGCGGCGATCACCACATGTTGCCAGTGCTGCAGGCGCTTGTCCGCGCGCTCGCCGGCGAGCTTCACCACGCTGCGCTCGGTGGCGAGCGGGGCGATGGCGCTGACACCGAGCTCGGTGGCTTTTTGCAGGCTGTAGTCCATGCGCTCGCCGGCGGAAATGCCCAGCGCCAGCGTGAGCTGCAGCGGCGATTCGAGCTCGGTCGCGTGGAATTCGAGCAGGCGCGCGCGGGTTTCGCGCTTGCTCACCGCGACGAGGCTGGCGCGGTATTCCCCGCCTTCGCCGTTGAACAGCGTGAGCGTGTCGCCCTCCTGCAGGCGCAGCACGCTGACCGCGTGGCGCGCGGCCGCCTCGGGCAGGACCACCTCCGCTCCCGGCGAAAGCGCCAGATCGCAGTACAGGCGCGTTGCGGCCAAGCGGGGCGATTCGGGCTTCATGTCAAAATTCTAGCACCCGGGCGTGCGGCAGCCCCGGAAATCGGCGCGCTGCGGCAGAATTACTTGGTGCAGGCCCAGGTCACGACGGCGCAGTCCTTGGCCGCGCACAGGCGCAGCGCCTTCGCTTCGGCTTCCTGCTGTGTCGCGCCGGTCGCGGTGAAATGCTTTTTCGGCCCGCGCACGAGGACGCCGCAGGCGTTGCTGAAGCTCACCACGACTTCGCAGCGCGCATCGGCGCATTGCTTCAGCGCTTCGATCTTGGCTGCGCGCGAAGTCGCGGCATTGTAGACGTAGCCGAACTGGCCGGTGTCGCGCTGCAGTGCGATGGCGCCATAGACGCCTTTTTTCACCACCACCCGGGCCAATGCCGCTTGTGCCGCACAGGCTAGGGCGGCGGCGACTGCCAGTCGAAACAAGAACGGGCCCATTACATGGTCGCCCAGCCGTTTTTTCGAAGGCGCGCCCATTACATGGTCGCGCCTAGGACCCAAGGCGCGAACTCGTCTTCGCCGTAGCCGAAGACCTCGCTCTTGGTCTTTGCGCCCGAGGCGGTCTTGAGGATAAGTTCGAACAACTTCTGCCCGACCTGCTCTATGCTCTCCTTGCCGTCGACGATGCCGCCGCAGTTCAGGTCCATGTCCTCTTCCTGAAATTCGTACAGGCGCGTGTTGGTGGCGAGCTTGAGCGAGGGCGCGGGCTTGCAGCCGTAGGCCGAGCCGCGGCCGGTAGTGAAGCAGACCAGATTGGCGCCGCCCGCGATCTGGCCGGTGGCCGACACCGGATCGTAGCCGGGTGTGTCCATGTAGACGAAGCCTTTGGCCGTGACCGGCTCGGCGTATTCGTACACGTCGACCAGATTGGTGGTGCCGCCTTTGGCCACGGCGCCTAGCGATTTCTCCAGGATAGTGGTGAGGCCGCCGGCCTTGTTGCCGGGCGAGGGGTTGTTGTTCATTTCGTTGCCGTTGCGCGCCGTATACTCTTCCCACCACTTGATGCGCCGGATCAGCTTTTCGCCGACCGCGCGCGTCACCGCACGGCGCGTGAGCAGGTGTTCCGCGCCGTAGATCTCCGGGGTCTCCGACAGGATCGCGCCGCCGCCGTGGCGCACCAGCAGGTCCACCGCGGCGCCCAGCGCCGGATTCGCGGAAATGCCGGAATAGCCGTCCGATCCGCCGCATTGCAGCGCGAGCAGCAGATGGCTCGCGGGCACGGTCTCGCGCTTGACCCGGTTGGCCTCGGGCAGGATCGCCTCGATGCGCGCGATGCCCTCGCGCACCGCCTTCATGGTGCCGCCTTTTTCCTGGATGGTGTAGGCGGCGAGCTTGTCGCTGCGCTTCAACTGCTGCGCCGCGAGCAGGCTCGCGATCTGGTTCGCCTCGCAGCCCAGGCCCACCACCTGCACCGCGTAGAAATTCGGATGGCGCGCGTAGCCGGCCATGGTCCGGCGCAGCACCTCCATCGGCTCGCCTTCGGAAGCCATGCCGCAGCCGCTCTTGTGCGTGAGCGCGACCACGCCGTCGACGTTGGGAAACGCATCGAGCCGGTTTTCGAAATGCCGCGCGATCATGCGCGCGACCGTGGCCGAGCAGTTGACGCTGGTGAGGATGCCGATGTAATTGCGCGTGGCCACGCGTCCATCGGATCTGACGATGCCCCGGAACGTCGCCGGCTGTGTCACGTAGGCGGTGGGTTTGGCGTCGGCGCAGTAAGCGTAATCGCGGTCGAACACGCCCATGGCGATGTTGTGTACATGCACGTGCTCGCCCGCATGGATGTCGCGCGTGGCGAAGCCGATGATCTGGTTGTAGCGCCGCACCGGGCCGCCGGACTTGAGTTCACGCACCGCGATCTTGTGCCCGGCGGGCACGCGCGCCGCGACACGCACATTGCCTTCCTTGAGCAGCGTCGTGCCCTCGGCGATTTCGACGCGGGCGATGACCACATCGTCGGCTGGATTGAGACGTATGGTCGGATCGATGGCCTGCAGCATGGTGTGAGCCTCCAGTCGAAGCGCGTTTATTCTACCTCCGCGCCGGCTACAACAGACCCTAGTGATTGTCCTTCGGAACCTTGGCGCCGCTGGCGCCGACGAGGAAATCGAGGTCCGCGCCCTGATTGGCCTGCAGCACGTGATCGACGTAGAGTTTGGTGTAGCCGCGGCTCATCGGCGCTGCGGGCGCCTTCCATTTCTTCTTCCGGCGCGCGAGTTCCTTTTCCGGCACGTCCAGGTGCAGCCTGCGCTTGGCCACGTCGAGTTCTATCATGTCGCCGTTCTCGACCAGTGCCAGCGCGCCGCCGGCCGCCGCTTCGGGCGCGATATGCAGCACCACTGTGCCGTAGGCGGTGCCGCTCATGCGCGCATCCGAGATGCGCACCATGTCGGTGATGCCTTTTTTCAGAACTTTCGGCGGCAGGGGCATGTTGCCGACCTCGGCCATGCCCGGATAGCCTTTGGGCCCGCAGTTCTTCAGCACCATGACGCAGTTCTCGTCGATGTCGAGCTTGGGGTCGTCGATGCGGCGGTGGAATTCGCCGATGTTCTCGAACACTACCGCGCGGCCGCGGTGCTTCATCAGCCTCGGCGTCGCCGCCGAGGGCTTGATGATGGCGCCGTCGGGGCAGAGGTTGCCGCGCAGCACGGCGATACCGGTGTTCTTCTTGAACGGCTTGTCGAACGGGGTGATCACGTCGCGGTTGAAACACTCGGTCTTCTTGTTGTTGTCCCAGATGGTCTTGCCGTTGACGGTGAGCGCCTTCTTGTGCAGCAGCCCCTGTTCGCCCAGCGTGCGCAGCACCGCCGGCAGGCCGCCGGCGTAATAGAAATCCTCCATCAGGTACTTGCCCGAGGGCATCAGATTGACCAGGGTATGCACGCCGCGGCCGAGCTTGTCCCAGTCGTCGAGGTCGAGCTCGACGCCGACGCGGCGCGCGAGCGCGATCAGGTGGATCACCGCATTGGTCGAGCCGCCTATCGCGGCGTTGGTGCGGATCGCGTTTTCGAACGCCTCGCGTTTCAGGATCTTGGAAATCGTCAGATCCTCCTTGACCATGTCGACGATGCGCCGCCCGGCCATGCGCGCGAGCACATTGCGCCGCGCATCCACCGCGGGTATGGCCGCATTGCCGGGCATGCCCATGCCGAGCGCTTCGACCATGCAGGCCATGGTGGAGGCCGTGCCCATGGTCATGCAGCTGCCGTGCGAGCGGTGCATGCAGGATTCGGCCTCGTGGAATTCGTCCTGCGTCATTTTGCCGGCGCGCACGTCCTCGGACATGGACCAGGTGTTGGTGCCCGAGCCGATGTCGGTGCCGCGGTATTTGCCCGAGAGCATGGGGCCGCCGGATACGGCAATTGCGGGAACGTCGACGCTCGCCGCGCCCATCAGCAGCGAAGGCGTGGTCTTGTCGCAGCCGACCAGCAGGACTACACCATCGAGCGGATTGGCGCGTATCGATTCCTCCACGTCCATGGACGCGAGGTTGCGGAACAGCATCGCGGTCGGACGCATCAGCGTCTCGCCCAGCGACATCACGGGGAATTCCAGCGGAAAGCCGCCGGCCTCGAGGATGCCGTTCTTCACGTGCTCGGCGATGACGCGGAAATGGGTGTTGCAGGGCGTGAGCTCGGACCAGGTGTTGCAGATGCCGATCACCGGCCGGCCGTCGAACTGGTCGTGCGGCACGCCGCGGTTCTTCACCCAGGAGCGGTAGATGAAGCCGTAGATGTCCTCGCGCCCGAACCAGCTCTGGCTGCGAAGTTTCTTCGGTGATTTCTTGGCCATGCCTCGGTCCTTTTAGTAGGTGGCGCGGCCGCCGGAAATGTCGAACACGCCGGCGGTGGTGAAGGAGCAGTCCTCGGAGGCGAGCCAGCACGCGAGCGCCGCGACTTCCTCGACCAGGACAAAGCGCCCCATCGGGATTTTCGCCAGCATGTAGTTGATGTGCTGTTCGGTCATCTGGTCGAAGATGGCCGTCTTCGCGGCCGCCGGCGTGATGCAGTTGACGCACACGCCGCTCTGCGCCAATTCCTTGCCCAGCGACTTGGTGAGCGAGATCACGCCGGACTTGGACGCCGAATAGGCCACGGCGTTCGGATTGCCCTCCTTGCCGGCGACGGAGGCGATGTTGACGATGCGCCCGTATTTCTGTTTCACCATGTGCGGCGCCACGGCGCGGCAAGTGAGAAACTGGCTGGTGAGGTTGACCTTGAGCACCCGCTCCCATTCGTCCACCGGGTAGTCCACGGTGGGCGCATTGGCGCCGGCGATGCCGGCGTTGTTGACCAGGATATCGATCTTGCCCAGCGCGGCCACCGCGGCGGCGGTTCCCTGCGCGACCGATTTCTCGTCGGCCACGTCCACCGCATCCCCGCTCACCGGCCCCGACAGCGCGGACAGCGTCTGCTGCAGCAATTTCCGGTCGCGGTCCCAGATGCGCACGCTTGCGCCCGAGGCGAGCATGCGCTTGACGATCGCGAGTCCTATGCCCTGCGCGCCGCCGGTGACGATCGCCGTGCGCTTGTTCAAATCGATTTGGTTCATTGCCAAGGCCTCGAAAAGACGGGTTGCCGCGCAGGCGCGGATGCTGCAAGCCGGACTATTCCTTCACCGCTCCGGTCATGCCGGCGACGTAATGCTCGACGAAGAAGGAATACATCACGGCTACCGGAACCGAGCCGAGCAGGGCGCCCGCCATCAGCGCCCCCCAGTGATAGACGTCGCCCTCGACCAGTTCGGTGACCACGCCGACCGGCACGGTCTTGTTCTCCGAGGAGGAGATGAACGTGAGGGCATAGATGAATTCGTTCCACGACAGCGTGAACGCGAATATGCCGGCCGAGATCAGGCCCGGCACCGCCAGCGGCAGCACGATCTTGGTCAGGATCTGCAGCCGCGTCGCGCCGTCGATGAGCGCGCATTCTTCCAGTTCGAACGGGATCGAGCGGAAATAACCCATCAGCAGCCAGGTGCAGAACGGGATAAGGAAGGTCGGATAGGTGAGGATCAGCGCCCAGCGCGTATCGTACAGCCCGAGCTTGAATACGATGTAGGCGAGCGGGATGAACAGGATCGACGGCGGCACGAGGTAGGCGAGGAAAATGCCGAGGCCGACCTGGCGCGAGCCGGAAAAGCGCAGGCGCTCGATCGCATACGCAGCGAGCACGCTCGAGGCGAGCGAGAACAAGGTTGCCACCACCGACACCACCACGGTGTTCCACATCCACGCCGGGTAATCGGTATCGAACAGCAGCTTCTTGAAATGCATCAGCGTCGGATCGATCAGCCAGAACGGGTTGCCCGACACCGAGATCAATTCCGCGTCCGACTTGAGCGAGGTGACGACCATCCAGTAGAACGGGAACAGCAGCACGATCAGGAAGATGAGCAAGGGGAGATAAATGACCACCACGCGCCGCGGCAGCGACACCAGGTAGTTCATGCCTTGCGTGTCTTGTACTTCTTGTACGTCTTGGCTCATTTGTCGCTCCCGCCCTGTTGCCAGGCACGCCGCTGCAATCCGAAGTAACTGAACAATATCGCCGCCAGCAGGAACGGGATCATCGCCGTCGCCAATGCCGCGCCCTCGCCCAGCGCGCCTCCTGGAATCGCGCGCTGGAACGACAGCGTCGCCATCAGATGCGTGGCGTTGAGCGGTCCGCCGCGGGTGAGCACGTAGATCAGCTGGAAATCGGTGAACGTGAACAGCACCGAGAACGTCATCACCACCGCGATGATCGGGGTCAGGAGCGGCAGCGTCACGTACCAGAACTGCTGCGACGGCTTGGCGCCGTCGATCGAGGCCGCTTCGTACAGCGAGGGCGGAATGGTTTGCAGCCCGGCAAGCAGGCAAATCGCGACGAAGGGCACGCCGCGCCAGATGTTCGCGATGATGGTCGACATGCGCGCCATCCAGGGATCGCCGAGGAAGTCGATATAGCTGTGAATCAGGCCCATTTTCATCAGCGCCCAGCTCACCACCGAGAACTGCGCGTCGTAAATCCACCAGAACGCGATCGCCGACAGCGCCGTCGGCACGATGAACGGCAGCAGCACCACGGCGCGAATTGCGGATTTGAACGGAATATTCTGGTTCAGCAGGATCGCCAGCCACAGGCCGAGCGCGAACTTGACGCTGCTCGCAACGATCGTATAGAACAGCGTGTTGAACAGCGACAGCCGCGCCACGGCGTCGCCGAGCAGGAATTGGTAGTTGTCCAGTCCGACGAACTGGCCTGCGCGTCCCACCTTGGTGTCGGTGAATCCGAGCCAGGTCCCCAGTCCGAGCGGATAGGTCAGGAACAGGAGCAGCAATACGGACCCCGGCAGCATGAAAATGAAGCCGAGGAAATTGCGGTTTTCGAGTAGTCGGCGCACGGCGTCTGTGTCTTGTGGTTTGAGCAGAGGCGCGGCGCGCCGCACCTCTGCTCAAACCTCTGCCCGGCCGCGCGGCCGGGCAGAGGAGCCTGCTGTTTAAACCTTGTAGTAACGCTGCGCGCGCTTCTCGGCGGCCTCTGCTGCTTCCTTCGGCGTCTTGGAACCCGAGGCGGCTTCCGCCACCATGTTGACGACGATGAAGTCGGCCATCGCGGCGGCCGAGGCGTAACCCATGGTGCCGGCGTAGCCGTTCGGAATCATGATTTTCATCGCATCGCGGTAGGGCGTGTTCTTCGGATCGACGGTCCAGATCGGATTCGATTCGTAGGCCTTGAGCGGCTGCGTGACGTAGCCGTTGGCCGCCTGCTGCCAGGGTTCGTACTGCTCTTTCTCCATCATGAAGCGCAAGTATTCCTTGGCCGCGTTCGGGTACTTGCTGTACTTGAAGATCATCATCGGGAAGAACAGGTGCAGCTCGGTCGGATGGCCGACCGGCCCGATCGGGAAGTGCGCGTGCTGGATATCTTCCGCCATCGCTTTCAGCTTCGGATCGGTCGAGTTCTTCGCGGCGTAATAGATCGAGATGCCGTTGTAGGTCAGGCTGAGGTCGCCGCCGAGGAACGCCTTGTTGTTGTTCGGATCGAGCCAGGACAGCGTGCCCGGAATGAACGTCTTGTACAATTCCTTTGCGTATTCGAGCGCCTTGATCGTCTCGGGGCTGTTGATGGCGACGTTATTCTTCTCGTCGACCAGCTTACCGCCGAACGCCCATAGCAGCGAGTGACACCAGCAGTTGCCGTCGCCGGTGGCGTTGCCGAGCGCGAAGCCGCCGGGCGTACCTTTGGCTTTGAGCGCCTGCATCAGCTTGAGGAAACCGTCGGTGTCCTTCGGGAACGAGCTGAAACCTGCCGCCTTCACCTGGCTTTCGCGATAGACGATCGCATTCCCGGCGCAGCCCTGCGGGACTGCGACCCATTTGCCCTTGTCCATGCCGTAGGCCTTGGCCGCGTCGTACCAGCCGCCGTACTTGGCGCCGAGGTAGTTGCACACATCGGACACGTCGACCAGCTTGTCCGGATACTGATGCGCGTCTTCGAACGTGCTGATGATGATGTCCGGGCCGCTGCCGATATTGGCCGCCACCGCAGCCTTCGGCCGCACGTCTTCCCAGCCCTCGGCGTCCAGACGCACTTCGATGCCAGTTTTTTCGGTGAATTTCTTCGTGTTCGCGAGCCACAGGTCGCCGTCGCCCTGAACGAACTGCTTCCAGCGCAGTACGCGCAGCTTGGCGCCTTTTTCGGGCTTGAGGTGCAGCGCGGGCACCGCGGCGGCTTCTTTCTTGGCTGCGGCCAAAACATCTCCGGCCGCGGCGCCTGCGGCCAGGCCGGCGGTCATTTTCAGAAAATTACGACGATCGATGTTGCTCATAGGTACGCCTCCTTTGGTTGTTGCTACAATCTCGTCCCGCTTGAGGGGTCAAACAGGAAGGTGAGTTCGGGATAGAGCTTGATGGCCTCGCCCGGCTTGAACTGGTGGCGCTCGCGCACCACCGCAGTGATATCGGTGCCGCCGACCTTGCAGAAGATCTGCGTGTCGGCGCCGGTGGGCTCGACCACCACGACTTCGGCGTGAACGCCGTCGGATCGGACCAGCAGGTGCTCGGGACGCACGCCGACCACGACCTCGCGTCCTTCCTGCGCCGCCGTGCCAGGCGCAGGCAGCAGCAATCCGTCTGCCATCTGCACCTGCAAGCCGCCGCCGTTCCGGACCAGCTTGCCCTTGAGGAAATTCATCGCGGGCGAACCGATGAACCCCGCTACGAACAGGTTGGCGGGGTTGTCGTAGAGCTCCAGCGGCGAACCGATCTGCTCGGTCTTGCCCGCATTCATCACCACGATCTTGTCGGCCATGGTCATGGCTTCGATCTGGTCGTGCGTGACGTAGATGGAAGTGGTGGTGAGCCGCTGGTGCAGTTCCTTGATTTCGGTGCGCATCTGCACCCTGAGCTTCGCGTCCAGGTTCGACAGCGGCTCATCGAACAGAAACACCTGCGGGTTGCGCACGATGGCGCGGCCCATGGCCACGCGCTGGCGCTGGCCGCCCGAGAGTTGGCGCGGGTAGCGCTCCAGGTACTCCATCAGGCCGAGGATATTCGCTGCGACCTCGACGCGCTGGCGCATTTTTTCGCGGCTCTCGCCGGCGAGCTTCATCGAAAACGCCATGTTGTCGAACACGGTCATGTGCGGGTAGAGCGCGTAGTTCTGGAACACCATGGCGATGTCGCGCTCTTTCGGCGGCACCTTGTTGACCACGCGCCCGCCGATCTCGATGTCGCCGCCGGAGATCTCCTCCAGGCCCGCGATCATGCGCAGCAGCGTGGACTTGCCGCAGCCCGAGGGCCCGACCAGCACGCAGAATTCCCCGTCTTCGATGTGTATGTCCACGCCGTGCACGACGCGGGTGGAACCGAAGGATTTGAATACGCCTTTGAGGGTGACTGCTGCCATGGCTATTTACCTGAAGTCCATTCCTTGATGTAGCGGTTATGCGTCTGTTTCATGTGCCGCCGCATCGCGTTGCGCGCGGCGCGCGCATCGCGCCGCGCGATCGCGCTGACGATGGCCTGGTGCTCGCGCACCGTCTCGGCGGCCATTTTCGGGTACTCGAGCTTGCGTTCCAGGCTGCGGTACAGCGGCCCCATGCGCTGGTCCCACAGGGTCTGCACCAGCAGCATCAGCGCGCTGTTGCCGCTCGCCTCGGCAATGCTCAGGTGGAACAGCCGGTCCGCGTCCAATGGATTGTGATCGCGCTTGCTTTTCTTGATCAAGTCGGCGTGGGCCGCGCGTATCGCGCGCTGCTGCGCGGCGCTTGCGTTCTTCGCCGCGAGCGCCGCGCACTCGCCCTCGATCAGCCAGCGCGCGTGCGTCACCTCGAACGGGCCCGCATCGCCCTGCAGCGCGTCGCGCTCGCCGCGCTCGCCCGGTTGGGCCACGTAAATGCCCGAGCCGACACGCACGTCGAGCAGGCCCTCGACCTCGAGCGCGATCAGCGCCTCGCGCACCGAAGGCCGGGAGACGCCGAGCTGCTTCGCCAGATCGCGCTCGGGCGGCAGACGCGAGCCCGGGGTGTATTCGCCCTCGCTGATCAGCTCGCTGATTTGGGCGGCGATCTGGCGGTACAGGCGGCGCGGCTCTACGGTCTGTAGCGGCATGGATTTCAATCGATGGCGGAGGCGCGCATGGGGAGGCAAGCATAGCCGCGGCCGCAAACTTTGGTCAAGTGGTCTGACCAATTTCGCACCGAAGCCGGGGTCGGACGGCCGCGTCGGGGCGGTGTTGCGTTGCAGCAGCGCGCTCGCGTTTGGGTCGGCTTATTTTTTGCGCGTATCATGCGCAAGGCCGGGAACGCTTAACAAAACAAGGAGGGCTCGATGGCTGGCAGACTCGAAGGCAAGACCGCATTTATCACCGCGGCGGGGCAGGGCATGGGCAAAGCGGCCGCCCTCGCGTTTGCCCGGGAAGGTGCAAAAGTCTGGGCGACCGACCTCAATCCCGGTCCGCTGCAATCGCTCGCTGGCACGGCCGGCATTACCCTCCGGCAACTGGATGCGACCGACGAGCGCGCGATCGCGAAGCTCGCGGCCGAGGCGGGCACAGTCGACGTTCTGCTCAACTGCGCCGGCTATGTGCATCATGGGAGCATTCTCGATTGCGCGCCCTCGGACTGGGACTTCAGCATGAACGTGAACCTGCGTTCGATGTATCTGGTGACTCGCGCTTTCTTGCCGGGCATGCTGGCGCAAAGGCAGGGGTCGATCATCAACATGGCCTCGATCGCGTCCAGCCTGCGCGGCTTGCCCAATCGCTGCGTGTACGGCACGTCGAAGGCGGCGGTGATAGGCCTGACCAAGTCGATCGCGGCCGATTACGTCAAGCAGGGCGTGCGCTGCAATGCGGTATGCCCGGGCACCATAGACACGCCTTCGCTGGCGGACCGCATCAATGCGCTTCCCGATCCGGTGCAGGCGCGCAAGGGCTTCATTGCACGCCAGCCCATGGGCCGTCTGGGCACGGTGGAGGATATGGTGCCGTTGTTCGTGTATCTCGCCTCCGATGAATCCGCTTTTGCCACCGGAACCACGTTCTCGATCGACGGCGGCATGACGATTTAGCCCAGGCGCAGGTTGTCCAGGGGTGTCGGAGGGAAAAAACCTTGCGCTTCCAACGCTTGAATCGATGCCTGGACCGAGGCCGGGGTCGAAAAACCGGGGTCTAGCCGCGAAAATCGATGGAAACAGTTGGGGTTTTGGCAATTGCTAAGTAAAATGCCGGAATTGTTGAGTAAATCACCCTGCTTTGAAGTCCGGGTCCCTTGAAACGGAGAAAACATGAAACTTTGTCGTTACGGTAAGAATGGCTTCGAGAAGCCGGGCATGATCGATGCCCAGGGCAATATCCGCGAGCTGTCCGCCGTGGTGGAACAGATCGACCAAGGGACGATCTCGCCGGCCGGGCTGGCAAAGCTGCGCAAAATCAAGGCCGAAACGCTGCCGCTGGTGAAAGGCGAGCCGCGCCTGGGCGTGCCCTATGTCGGCATTTCCAAATTCATCGCGATCGGCCTGAATTTCGCCGACCATGCGCGCGAGGCGAACCTGCCGATCCCGGCCGAGCCCGTCATATTCTCGAAAGCCACGACTTCGATCAACGGCCCGAACGACAAGGTCATCGTGCCCAAGCACTCGACCAAGCTCGACTGGGAGTGCGAGTTGGGCGTGGTCATCGGCAAGAAGGCGCAGTACGTGTCCGAGGACAAGGCGATCGACTATGTCGCCGGCTATTGCGTGGTGAACGACGTATCCGAGCGCGCATTCCAGATGCAGTCCAGCCAGTGGGACAAGGGCAAGGGCTGCGATACGTTCGGCCCGATCGGGCCCTGGCTCGTGACCACCGACGAAATCCGCGATCCGCAGAATCTGGACATGTGGCTGGACGTGAACGGCCGGCGCATGCAAAAGGGCAATACGCGCACCATGATCTTCGGCGTGGCCAAGCTGGTGTCCTACTGCAGCCAGTACATGACCTTGATGCCGGGCGACATCATCACCACAGGCACCCCTCCCGGTGTTGGCCTGGGCATGAAACCCGAGCCGGTATTCCTGAAGCCGGGCGATGTGATGAATCTGGGCATCCAAGGCCTGGGCGAACAGCGCCAGGAAGTGGTCGCTTACCCCGGCTGAAACACTGCGGGGTCTGCGACCTCGATTCGCACTGAGGCGCCGGGCAGCCTGAGACCGCCCGGTGCGTCGCGCCAAACCTAAAATGAAAATTGCAGTCCTGGGCGCCGGCGTAGTCGGCGTGACGAGCGCGTGGTATCTGGCCCGCGCCGGGCATGAGGTAACCGTCGTCGACCGCCAGGACGCGGCGGCGATGGAAACCAGCTTCGCCAACGGCGGCCAGATCTCGATCAGCCACGCCGAACCCTGGGCCAATCCGGGCACGCCGAAGCAGATCCTCAAATGGCTCGGACGCGAAGATTCGCCGATGTTGTTCCGGCTGCGCGCCGACCCCTATCAGTGGGCCTGGGGCCTCTCTTTCCTGCGCGAGTGCCTGCCTGCGCGCACCCGCGCCAATGCGGCGCAGATCGCCGCGATCAACCGCTACAGCCGCGCGCAGCTGCTGGCGCTGCGCGCCGCTACCGGCATCGCATACGAGCAGCAGACGCGCGGCATCCTGCGCATTTATCAGGATGCGCGCGCGCTGGACGAGGCGATCGCGGCTGCGGCGATGGAGCGGGCGCATGGCATAGACCTGCGCGTGTTGACTTCGGCCGAGTGCGTGCAGCTCGAGCCGGCACTGTCGGCTTGCGCCGCGACCATCGCTGGCGGCGTGTGGGCGCCGGCGGACGAGTCGGGCGACGCGCACAAATTCACGCAGGAATTGGCGCGGCTATGCACCGAGCGCGGCGTGCAGTTCCGCTACGGCAGCCGCATCGCGCGCCTCGAATGCGAGGGCGGGCGTGTGACGCGCGTGCAGTTGGAGCAGGGCGGGACGATCGAAGCCGACGCCTATGTGGTGGCGCTGGGCAGCTACAGCCCCTTGCTGTTGCGGCCGCTGGGCATTTCGCTCCCGGTCTATCCACTCAAGGGCTATTCGATCACCATTCCGCTCGCCGCCGGTGACGTTGCGCCGCAGATCAGCCTGAGCGACGGCGCCTACAAGCTGGTCATGTCGCGCCTGGGCGAGCGCCTGCGCGTGGCCGGCACGGCCGAACTCGCCGGCTACGATACCGCGATCAACGAAGTACGCTGTCAGGCGATCGTCAGGCGCACGTTCGAGTTATTTCCTAAAGCGGGCCGGCCGCAGGATGCGCAATTCTGGGCGGGCTTGCGACCCGCAACACCGGGCGGCGTGCCCCGCATCGGCCGCACACGCTATCCGAATCTGTACCTCAATACCGGCCACGGCACGCTCGGCTGGACCATGTCCTGCGGTTCGGGTGCCGCGATTGCGGATATCGTCAGCGGCCGTAAACCTGAGACCGAATTCCGCTTCCTTCAGGGTTGAGTCGCGCGCATCTCGGCCACGACGCCGTCGATCAGGCGGCGCGCGATCGAGATCCGGTTCGGCAATTTCGGCAGTGCGTCGATATCGAACCATTGCGCGTCCTCGATTTCGTCCGGGGCGGGCGTGATCTCGCCGACGGCGTAGTCGGCGACGAACGCGATCATGAGCGAATGCGGAAACGGCCAGGGCTGGCTGGCGAAATAGCGCGCGTTGGCGATGCGCACGCCCGTTTCCTCGAGCACCTCGCGCGCGAGGCACTGCTCCAGCGATTCGCCGGGTTCGACGAAGCCGGCCAGCGCGCTGTACATGCCGGGCAGAAAATGCGGCGAGCGCGCGAGCAGGATTTCGCGATCGCGCCGGACAAGGCACATGACCGCGGGCGCGATGCGCGGATAGGCGACGAGCGCGCAGGCGGGGCATTCGCGCGCGCGTTCGTGGCCGCGCTGCTGCGTCGGCGTGCCGCAGCGGCCGCAGAATTGATGCGTGCGGTCCCAGTCGACCAGCTGCAGCGCGCGCCCGGCAAGCGCGAATAGACTGTCGTCCAGTTTGGAGTAAAGAGAGCGCAATCCCTTCCAGGCCATGCCCTGCGGCGCCTGGGTGTCGGCGCCGTATTCGAAGGCATAGCAGGCGCGTCCGCTTAGGCTGCCCAGATACAGCCGGCGCAGCGGCGCCGCCGCGAGCGCGGAAAGTTGCTCATGTCCGGGCAGTTGCGCGGGGGGCGCATCGGCGCGAACCAGCAGCAAGGTCTGCTGGAACGCGAAGCACAGGCTCGCTGCGTCAGGCTCGCCCGCAGCGATCACCGTGCCGACATAGTCCTCGGGCGCGGTGAAGGGCATCATGATTGCGCTGCTCTACGCTTTTTTGAAGCGCCGGATCAGGCTGGAGGTATCCCAGCGCCCGCCGCCCATTTTCTGGATCTCGCCGTAGTAGCCGTTGACGATTTCGGTGACCGGCAGCGGCGCGCCGTTTTTCTTCGACTCTTCCAGCGCTATGCGCAGGTCTTTGCGCATCCAGTCCACGGCGAAGCCGAAGTCGAACTTGTCGTCGATCATGGTCTTGCCGCGGTTGTCCATCTGCCACGATTGTGCCGCGCCCTTGCCGATGACATCGAGCACTTGCTTCATGTCGAGGCCGGCCTTGAGGCCGAAGTTGATGCCTTCGGCCAGGCCCTGCACCAGGCTCGCGATGCAGATCTGGTTGACCATCTTGGTGAGCTGGCCTGCGCCCGAGGGCCCGAGCAGCGTGACGGCCTTGGCGAAATGGGCGATCAAGGGCTTGGCTTGCTCGAACGGCGCGGCTTCGCCGCCGCACATCACCGTGAGCGCGCCGTTCTCCGCGCCCGCCTGGCCGCCTGAAACCGGCGCGTCGATGAAAGCAATGCCTTTCTTTGCCGCCACGGCGAACAGTTCGCGCGCGATATTGGCCGAGGCCGTGGTGTGGTCGACGTAAATGCTGCCGGCGGCCATGCCCTCGAACGCGCCGTTCGCGCCCACGGTCACCGCGCGCAGGTCCGGATCGTCGCCGACGCAGGAGAACACGACGGCGGCGCCCTGGGCCGCGGCCTTGGGCGTATCGGCCGCCTTGCCGCCGTGCTTGGCCACCCAGGCGTCGGCCTTGGCGCGCGTGCGGTTGTATACCGTGACTTCGTGGCCGTTCTTGGCCAGATAGCCGGCCATGGGGAAGCCCATCACGCCCAAGCCGAGGAATGCAACTTTCGCCATCGTGTTTCTCCTGTGGTTTCCGTTCAACGCATTATTATAGGGGCTAGCGCCGGCTCGATCACTTTTCCGGAACGAGCTTGCCTGCGGCCGACAGCAGGAAGTCCCGGAACGCCTGCGCCACCGGCGACAGGCGCTTCGCCGCCAGCTGCACCACATACCAGTCGCGCACGATCGGCAGGCCCTGCACGTCGAGCACGGCCAGGCGCCGCGTCTTCAGCTCCAGGCCTATGGTGTGCAGCGACAGCAGGCTGATGCCCATGCCCGCCTGCACCGCCTGCTTGATGGTTTCGTTGCTCGCCATTTCCATGCTCACGTTGAGCGGCAGGCGGTGCTCGGCGAACAGGCGCTCGAGCAGTCCGCGCGTGCCCGAGCCGGGCTCGCGTATCAGGAACGTCTCCTGCGCCAGGCGCGCGAGCGGGATGCGGCGCTTTTTCGCGAGCGGGTGGTTCGGCGCGGCGATGATCACGTGCGGGTGGCGCGCGAAGGGTTCGGCCACGGCCTCCATGCCCTGCGGCAGGCGCCCCATGATGGCGAGGTCCACTTCGTTGTCGGCAAGCTGCTTCAGCACCACTTCGCGGTTGTTCGCGGAGAGCTTTACCGCGATGCCGGGATGCCGTTTGAGGAAACGCGCGAGCAAGGGCGGCACCAGGTACTTAGCGGTGCTCACCATGGTGATCACAAGGCGGCCCTGCGACAAACCTTTGCGCGCGGCGAGCGCCTCGTCGGCGTCGCGCAGCTGCTGCGCGATCACGCGGCTGTGCTGGTGCAACTCGGCGCCCGCCTCGGTCAAGAAAATCTTCTTTCCCAGGCGCTCGAACAAGGGCAGACCCGCCTGCTCCTCGAGCAGCTTCACCTGCATCGACACCGCGGGCTGGGTCAGGTGCAGTTCGGCTGCGGCGCGCGAGAACGAAAGCTGCCGCGCGACCGCCTCGAACACCTGCAGCTGGCGCAGCGTCGCGTGCCTGAGCGTCATCGTTTCTGCTCCGTGTTTGGCATCAGTGATAACTTATCATATCGATAAGAACATGTGAATATCATTTATGCATCTGCAACGCTAGGCTGTGTGCCGGGTCAACATGCTTTAGCGGAGGCAGACATGAGCAAGACGGGCAGCAGTTACAGCGCCGGGGTCAAGGATTACCGGCACACCTATTGGGAGCCGAACTATCCGGTCAAGGACACCGACCTTCTGGCCTGCTTCAAGATCACGCCGCAGGCCGGCGTGCCGCGCGAGGAAGCTGCGGCCGCGGTCGCAGCCGAATCCTCCACCGGCACCTGGACCACGGTGTGGACCGACCTCCTGACCGATCTCGAGTACTACAAGGGCCGCGCCTATCGCATCGAGGACGTACCCGGCGACCCTAGCTGCTTTTATGCCTTCATCGCCTATCCGATCGATTTGTTCGAGGAAGGCTCGGTGGTCAACGTGCTCACTTCGCTCGCCGGCAACGTGTTCGGCTTCAAGGCGATCCGGGCGCTGCGCTTGGAGGACGTGCGCTTTCCGCTCGCCTATGTCATGACCTGCGGCGGCCCGCCGCACGGCATTGCGGTCGAGCGCGACATCATGAACAAATACGGCCGGCCGCTGCTGGGCTGCACCATCAAGCCCAAGCTTGGGCTGTCGGCGAAGAACTACGGCCGCGCGGTGTACGAATGCCTGCGCGGGGGCCTCGATTTCACCAAGGACGACGAGAACGTCAACTCGCAGCCGTTCATGCGCTGGCGCCAGCGCTTCGACTTCGTCGCCGAGGCGGTGAAAAAAGCCGAGGCCGAGACCGGCGAGCGCAAAGGCCATTACCTCAACGCCACCGCGCCGACGCCGGAAGAGATGTACAAGCGTGCCGAGCATGCGAAGGCGCTCGAGATGCCGATCATCATGCACGACTTCCTCACCGGCGGCTTCTGCGCGCATACCGGCCTCGCGAACTGGTGCCGCAACAACGGCATACTGCTGCACGTGCACCGCGCACTGCACGCGGTGCTCGACCGCGACCGCCACCACGGCATCCATTTCCGCGTGCTGGCGAAATGCCTGCGCTTGTCCGGCGGCGACCACCTGCATTCGGGCACCGTGGTGGGCAAGCTCGAAGGCGACCGCGAAGCGACGCTGGGCTGGATCGATTTGATGCGCGAGAAATTCGTGCCCGAGAACCGCGGGCGCGGCATTTTTTTCGATCAGGACTTCGGCTTCATGCCGGGCCTGTTTCCGGTGGCCTCGGGCGGCATCCACGTCTGGCACATACCGGCGCTGGTGGCGATTTTCGGCGACGACTCGGTGATGCAGTTCGGCGGCGGTACGCTGGGCCACCCCTGGGGCAACGCCGCCGGCGCCTGCGCCAACCGCGTCGCACTGGAGGCCTGCGTCGAGGCGCGCAACCAGGGCCGCCAGGTGGAAAAGGAAGGCAAGGAGATCCTGATCGCCGCGGCCAGAACCAGCCCGGAGCTCAAAGCGGCGATGGAGACCTGGAAGGAAATCAAGTTCGAATTCGACACCGTCGATAAGCTCGACCTGGCGCACGCTTAGCCTTTTTCAGGAGCAAGAACATGAGTCAAATGCAGGATTACAAGTCGCGGCTGTCGGATCCGGCGAGCCGCAAATTCGGCACCTTTTCCTATCTGCCGGCGATGACGCCGGAGCGCATACGCAAACAGGTGGAATTCATCGTGCGGCGCGGTTGGACGCCGGCACTCGAACACGTCGAGCCGTCGCAGCTGATGCACGACTATTGGTACATGTGGAAGCTGCCGCTGTTCGGCGAGACCGACGTAGACCGCGTTCTGGCCGAGGCCGAAGCCTGCCATAAGGCCAACCCGGACAACCACGTGCGCCTGGTCGGCTACGACAAGCTGAAGCAGACCCAGGGCGCCGCGATGGTCGTGTTTCGCGGCAAAACCGTTTAGCGCAACCAGCCGAGCGTAACGTGAGCATCAAGGCGCTGATATTCGACGTCGACGGCACCATCGCCGATACCGAGGAGACCCACCGCCAGGCGTTCAACGCCGCTTTCCTCGAACACGCGCTGCCCTGGGATTGGAGCCGGCAGGAGTATGCCGAACTGCTGCGCACCTCCGGCGGCAAGGAGCGCGTCGGGGTCTATATCGATGCATTGCGCCTCGCGCCGCAGGAGGCGACCCGGCTCAAGGCCATGGTGCCATTCATCCACGGCAGCAAAACGCGCATCTACGGCGAACTGATCGCGGACGGCCGCGCGCCGCTGCGTCCGGGCGTTGCACGGCTGATCGGCGAAGCGCGCGCGGCCGGCGTGCGGCTCGCGATTGCCTCGACCACGACCTCGGCCAACATCGCGGCGCTCATCAGCGCGCAGTTCGGCGCCGATGCCTGGAACTGGTTCGAGGCCCTGGCCTGCGGCGATGTGGTCGCAAATAAAAAACCGGCGCCGGACATCTATATTCGCGCCCTTGGTATGCTGCGCCTGCCGGCCGCAGACTGCGTCGCCTTCGAGGACTCGGTCAACGGTCTGCGATCGGCCAAGTCAGCCGGGCTATATACGGTGGTTACGCCGACAGCCTGGAGCGAGGGGCAGGACTTCAGCGACGCGGATCTGCTGTTGCGCAGCCTGGGCGATGCGGCAGCATCGCTCGCAGGCGCCGACGCCAGGCTGGCGGGTGGAGCCTGCCTCACGCTGGCGCGGCTGCAGCAGTTGCACGCAGCCGTGGCGCGGCCGGCCGCGGCATAACGAGGCGTTTAGGGGGAGGGACATGCCGCTCAAGAGTACGCTCACCGAATTCATCATCGGCGAGCAGCGCAAATACAGCAGCGCCACGGGCGGATTCACCGCGCTGCTGAACGACATCCAGCTTGCGTGCAAGCGCATCGCCTATCTGCTCGGCAAGGGCGCGCTGGCCGGGGTGCACGGGGCCGCATCGGGGGAAAACGTCCAGGGCGAGCGGCAGATGAAGCTCGATGTGATGGCGAACGCCATTTTCCTGCGCACCAACGAATGGGGCGGGCACCTCGCTGCCATGGTCTCGGAAGAGCTGGAGGCCGTGTACCAGATTCCGGCGCAGCATCCGCGCGGCCGCTACCTGCTCGCGTTCGACCCGCTGGACGGATCGAGCAATATCGACGTCAATGTCGCGGTGGGCTCGATTTTTTCGGTGCTGCGCTGCACCGAGGGCGTGGCGGAGCCGACGGTGCAGGATTTCCTGCAGCCGGGCAGTGAGCAGGTCTGCGCCGGCTATGCCATCTACGGCCCGACGACCATGCTGGTGCTCACGCTGGGCCACGGCGTGTACGGCTTCACGCTGGACCGCGAGATCGGCGAATTCATCCTGACCCATCCGGACCTGCGCATTCCGGCGCAGACGAGCGAATTCGCGATCAACGCCTCCAACGAGCGTTTCTGGGAGCCGCCGGTCAAGCGCTACATCGTGGAATGCCTTGCCGGCAGGAGCGGCCCGCGCGCCAAGGATTTCAACATGCGCTGGATCGCCTCTTTCGTCGCCGAAGTGCACCGCATCCTGATGCGCGGCGGACTGTTCATGTATCCGAAAGACAACAAGGACCCGGCGAAACCCGGGCGCCTGCGCCTGTTGTACGAGGCGAATCCGATGGCCTATCTGGTGGAGCAGGCGGGCGGGGCGGCTTCGACCGGGCGCGCGCGCATGCTCGAAGTGACACCCGAGGACCTGCACCAGCGCGTGCCGGTGATCCTGGGCTCGAAAGAGGAGGTCGAGCGCATCGCGCGCTATCATGACGAGTACGACCAGGGCGTGGACCAGCCCTATACTTCGCCGCTGTTCAACAAGCGCTCGCTGTTCGTAGAGCATTAAGCGCCGGCCGGATTTATTGAGCAGGGGGCCGTTGCAGATTTTTCGAAACGGCTCCCGAGTTAGGGGAGCACGAGGGGATGCGCCCGAAGGGCTCGATCCGCCTTGAGGGGAAAGTCCCCTCGGGGGATTTCCCCTCGTAGCGTATTGCGCTCTAAGGGAGAGACGTTCATGTCAGTGAAGCACCCGGTCATTGCGATCACCGGCTCGTCCGGCGCCGGCACCACTTCGGTGACGCGCACCTTCCAGCACATTTTCCGGCGCGAGCAGCTCAACGCCGCGATCATCGAGGGCGATGCCTTCCATCGTTATGATCGCAAGGCGATGAAAGAGGCGATGGCCGGCGCGGCGCAAAGCGGCAACAATCATTTCAGTCATTTCGGTCCGGAAGCGAACCTGTTCGAGGAGCTGGAGGCGCTGTTCGCGAGCTATGGCAAGAGCGGCGGCGGCCGCAGCCGCAAGTACCTGCATAACGAAGCCGAGGCGGTGCCGTTCAAGCAGGAGCCGGGTACGTTCACGCCCTGGGAGGAGGTGCCGCAGGGCACCGACCTCCTGTTCTACGAGGGGCTGCATGGTGCGGTGGTCACCGACAAGGTCAACATCGCGCGCCATGCCGACCTGCTGGTGGGCGTGGTGCCCATCATCAACCTCGAGTGGATCCAGAAACTGCATCGCGACAAGGCCACGCGCGGCTACTCCACCGAGGCGGTGGTCGATACCATCCTGCGGCGCATGCCCGACTACGTGAATTACATCGTGCCGCAGTTCTCGCAGACGCACATCAATTTCCAGCGCGTGCCCACGGTCGACACCTCCAACCCGTTCATCGCGCGCGACATTCCCAGCGCCGACGAAAGCTTCCTGGTGATCCGCTTCGCCAACCCCAAGGGCATAGACCTGCCTTACCTGCTCACCATGCTGCACGACTCGTTCATGTCGCGGCCCAATATCATCGTGGTGCCGGGCGGAAAAATGGAGCTGGCGATGCAGCTGATTTTCACGCCCATGATCCTGCAGCTGATGGACCGCAAGCGCCGCGCCTAGGCGCGGCTTCCGTTTTCGCAGTGTTTTGGCGCCCGCATTGGAAAAATCGCGGCGCTTCGACGATAATCGCAGCTTCGCTAATTCCCCCCAGCCATGAAAACCTCCCCCGCCGAACTCGCCAACGCCATCCGCGCCCTGTCCATGGATGCGGTGCAGGCCGCCAACTCCGGTCATCCGGGCATGCCCATGGGCATGGCGGAAATCGCCGTAGCCCTGTGGAACCGCCACCTGCGCCACAATCCGGCCAACCCGAAATGGGCCGACCGCGACCGCTTCGTGCTGTCCAACGGCCACGGCTCGATGCTGCTGTATTCGCTGCTGCATCTGACCGGCTACGCGCTGCCGCTGGATGAATTGCGGCGTTTTCGCCAACTGCATTCGATGACACCGGGCCATCCCGAAGTCGGCGTGACCCCGGGCGTAGAAACCACCACCGGGCCGCTGGGCCAGGGCGTCGCCAACGCGGTCGGCATGGCGCTTGCGGAACGGCTGCTCGCCGCCGAGTTCAACCGGCCGGGCCTGTCTATCGTCGACCATCACACCTACGTCTTCCTCGGCGACGGCTGCCTGATGGAAGGCATTTCGCACGAAGCCTGCGCGCTTGCCGGCACGCTCAAACTGGGCAAGCTGGTCGCACTCTACGACGACAACGGCATTTCCATCGACGGCAAGGTTGCGGGCTGGTTCACCGACGACACGCCGATGCGCTTCGAGGCCTACGGCTGGCACGTGATCCGCGCCGTGGACGGCCACGACATCGACGCGATCGACCGCGCGCTTGCCGCGGCCAAGGCCGTGACCGACCGGCCCAGCCTGATTTGCTGCAAAACGATCATCGGCAAGGGTTCTCCCAACAAGGCCGGTTCGCATGATTCGCACGGCGCGGCGCTGGGCGAAAAGGAAGTCGCGGCCACGCGCGCAGCCATAGCCTGGAATCATGCGCCGTTCGAAGTGCCGCAGCAGGTGTATGCCGGCTGGGACGCGCGTGCGCGCGGCGCCGCCTGGGAGAGCGAATGGAACCAGCGTTTCGGCGCCTACGAAAAACAGCAGCCGCAGCTGGCGCGCGAATTTCTGCGCCGCATGGCGGGCGAATTGCCGGCCGGCTGGAAGGCGCATGGCGACGCGCTGCTCGCCAAGACCGAGGCCAAGGCCGAGACCATCGCCACGCGCAAGGCATCGCAGAACGCGATCGAGGGTCTGGCCCCGGCTTTGCCTGAATTCGTCGGCGGCTCGGCCGACCTGACCGGATCCAATCTCACCAACTGGTCCGGCGCAAAGGTCGTGGGCGCAACCGGCGGCGGCAACTATCTGTCCTACGGCGTGCGCGAATTCGGCATGGCGGCGATCACCAACGGCATGGCGCTGCACGGCGGGCTCCTGCCGTTTTCCGGCACCTTCCTCACGTTCTCCGATTACGCGCGCAACGCGCTGCGCATGGCGGCGCTGATGCAGCTGCGCAATATTTTCGTGTTTACCCACGACTCGATCGGCCTGGGCGAAGACGGTCCCACGCACCAGTCGGTGGAGCACGTCTCCAGCCTGCGCCTGATCCCGCATCTGGACGTGTGGCGGCCCTGCGACACGGTGGAGTCGGCGCAGGCCTGGATCAGCGCGGTCGAACGCCGCGATGGTCCGAGCGCGCTCATATTCTCGCGCCAGAACCTGCAGTTTCAGAAGCGCAGCGACGAGGCGCGCGCGGGGATCGCGCGCGGCGCGTATGTGCTTGCCGATTGCCAGGGCAAGCCGCAGGCGCTGCTGCTCGCGACCGGCTCGGAAGTGCAGCTTGCGATGGAAGCGCAGGCGAAGCTCGGCGCGGAAGGCGTGCGCGTGCGCGTGGTGTCGATGCCTTCGACCAGCGTATTCGACCGCCAGGACGCCGCCTACCGCGAAACCGTATTGCCGCGCGGCGTGCCGCGCGTCGCGGTCGAGGCGGGGGTGTCCGACTACTGGCGCAAGTACGTGGGCCTGGAGGGGGCGGTGATCGGCATCGACCGCTACGGCGAGTCCGCCCCCGGCAATCAGCTGTTCAAGCATTTCGGCTTTACCGTGGACAATGTGGTGGCTACGGTGAAAAGCGTGATTTGAGCGAGGGCAGCCTGCAGCTTGATCTTTCTCAAGTTGCACCTGCCGCCAAGCGTGTATAAATCGGCAACCATCCGCGTGAACCCGTAGGATTCATTTTTTCGCTAGGAGCATTCATGACTATCAAGGTTGCAATCAACGGCTACGGCCGCATCGGACGCAACATCGTGCGCGCTTTGTATGAGGGCGGGAAAAAGCACGACATCCAGATCGTCGCCGTCAACGATCTGGGCAATGCCCAGACCAATGCCCACCTGACGCGCTACGACACCACGCACGGCAAATTCCCGGGCACGGTGGCGGTGGAAGGCGATTACATGCTCGTGAACGGCGACAAGATTCGCGTCTGCGCCATACGCAATCCGGCCGAGCTGCCGTGGAAGGATCTCGGCGTGGACGTGGTCATGGAATGCACCGGTCTTTTCACCAGCAAAGAGAAAGCCTCCGCCCACCTCAAGGCCGGCGCGAAAAAGGTGATCATTTCCGCCCCCGGCGGCAAGGACGTCGATGCGACCGTGGTCTACGGCGTGAACCATAATGTGCTGAAGGCGTCGCACACGGTGATCTCGAACGCGTCCTGCACCACGAACTGCCTGGCGCCGATGGTGAAACCGCTGCACGACAAGATCGGCCTGGTGTGCGGCCTGATGACCACCATCCACGCCTACACCAATGACCAGGTGCTGACCGACGTCTATCACGAAGACCTGCGCCGCGCGCGCTCGGCCACCATGTCGATGATCCCGACCAAGACCGGCGCGGCCGCCGCAGTGGGCCTGGTGCTGCCGGAACTCAACGGCAAGCTCGACGGCTACGCCATGCGCGTGCCGACCATCAACGTATCCGTGGTCGACCTGTCTTTCGTCGCCCAGCGCGCGACGACGGTCGAGGAAATTAACCAGGTGATGAAAGAGGCGGCCGCAGGCAGCCTGAAGCACATCCTCGCCTACAACGCGGAGCCGCTGGTGTCGGTGGATTTCAACCACAATCCGCACTCGAGCATCTTCGATTCGACGCTGACCAAGGTGTCGAACGGCACGCTGGTGAAAGTGTCCTCCTGGTACGACAACGAGTGGGGCTTCAGCAACCGCATGCTGGATACGACCGTCGCGTTCATGAGCGCGAAATAAGCCGCGCAGCGCGCCATGCCTATCCTGAAAATGACCGACCTCGATCTGCGCGGCAAGCGCGTGCTGATCCGCGTCGATTTCAACGTGCCGGCCAAGGACGGCAAGATCACGGACGACACGCGCATCCGCGCCGCGCTGCCGGGCATCCGCTTCGCGCTCGCCGCGGGCGCGCGCCTGATGCTGACTTCGCACTTCGGCCGCCCGAAAGAGGGCGAATGGAGCGAAGCGGAATCGCTCGCGCCGGTGGCAAGGCATCTGTCCGGCCTGCTCGGGGTCGAGGTCCCGCTCGTGCGTGACTGGGTCGGCGGCGTGCAGGTGGAGCCGGGCAAAGCGGTGCTGCTGGAGAACTGCCGCTTCAACAAGGGCGAGAAGAAAAACGACGATGCGCTCGCGCAGCGCATCGCCGCGCTGTGCGACATCTACGTCAACGACGCGTTCGGCACCGCGCACCGCGCCGAGGCCACCACTTACGGCGCGGCCAAGTACGCCGCGGTCGCCTGCGCCGGGCCGCTGATGGCGGCGGAACTCGAGGCGCTGGGCAAGGCGCTGGCTGCGCCCGCGCGCCCGCTGATCGCGATCGTGGCCGGGTCCAAGGTGTCGACCAAGCTCACCATCCTCGCCGCGCTGGCGGAGAAGGTGGACGAGCTCATCGTCGGCGGCGGCATCGCCAATACGTTCATGCTCGCGGCCGGCCTGCCGATCGGCAAGTCGCTGGCCGAGGCCGAACTGGCGGACGAGGCGAAGAAAATCATGGCGGCGATGAAGGCGCGCGGCGCCGCAGTGCCGATTCCGACCGACGTGGTTGTGGCCAAGGAATTCGCCGCGACTGCGACCGCGACGGTGAAGCCGGCAGCGGCGGTCGCAGCGGACGAGATGATCCTCGACATCGGCCCCGAAACCGCGGCGCGCCTCGCGGCGAGCCTGAAGCGCGCCGGCACCATCGTCTGGAACGGACCGGTGGGCGTGTTCGAGTTCGATCAGTCCGCCGAGGGCACGAAGACGCTGGCGCTGGCGATCGCCGCATCCAAAGGTTTTTCCATCGCCGGCGGCGGCGACACCGTCGCCGCGATCAACAAATTCGGCATTGCCAAGGACATCGGCTACATCTCAACCGCGGGCGGCGCCTTCCTCGAATTCCTCGAAGGCAAGAAGCTGCCGGCGGTGGAAATCCTCGAAGCGCGCGCAGCCGGCTAGATCGGCTTGCCAATTTTGGTCAGACGGTAGGCCAGAGCGCTAGGCGGTGCCTGAGTGTCGGCAAAATCAATGTTTGTAATTCTGGCCGCTGCACCGCGCCAATGCGAACGACGCTGCCTTGCAGCGTAGGGGGCATGTCACGGGCATCGGCGTACAGGTTGATCGCCGATCTGGAGCGGTTCGGGATACTGAAGGAATTCACCGGTAAGATCCGTCTCGTATGAAAGAGAACCAGCACATCGAGTGGAAGGAATCCTGGCGCGACGAATACCTGAAATGGATTTGCGGCTTTGCCAATGCCCAAGGCGGCATGCTGGTGATCGGCAGGAACGACAAGGGCAAGGTGGTAGGCGCGCCAGACGCCAAGAAGCTGCTCGTGGATCTGCCCAACAAGGTGCGCGACGTGCTGGGCATACTGGTGAAGGTAAATCTCAGGCGTGTCGCCGGGAAAGAGACTGTCGAGATCGTGGCCGATCCTTACCCTTACCCGGTGAGCTACAAGGGCGAGTATCACGTACGCAGCGGCAGCACCAAACAGGAGCTGAAAGGCGCGGCGCTCGACCAGTTTTTGCTGCGCAAGCAGGGCAAGCGCTGGGACGGCGTGCCGGTGCCCGGGATCGCCAGATCCGATCTCGATGCGCCATCGCTTGCGCGGTTTCGCGGACGCGCGGCCGGGAGCAAGCGCCTGTCGGCGGAGATCCTCAGGGAAGGCAATGCGCAACTCATCGACAAACTGCACCTTGTCGATGGCGGACTCCTGAAACGCGCTGCGGTGCTGCTGTTTCATGCCGACCCGGAACGGTTCGTCACGGGCGCGTTTGTGAAGATCGGGTTCTTCAGGAGCGACGGCGAGTTGCTCTATCACGACGAGGCGCACGGCAGCTTGTTTGCGCAGGTCGACAAAACCATGGACCTCCTGTTGACCAAGTACCTCAAGGCCGCCATCGGTTACGAGGGTGTGCAACGGGTCGAGACCTATCCGGTCCCGGAAGAGGCGTTGCGCGAGGCGCTGCTCAACGCCATTGCGCACAAGGACTATAGCAGCGGCGTGCCGATCCAGATCAGCGTCTATGACAATCATCTTGTAATCTGGAATAACGGCCGCTTGCAGCAAGGCTGGACGGTGGCGACCCTGCGGGGCAAGCACGCGTCACAGCCGCCGAACCCGGACATCGCCAACGCGTTCTTCCGCGCCGGCATGATCGAATCCTGGGGGCTGGGCATCGAGAAAATGCGCCAGGCCTGCCTGAGCCGCGGGCTGAAAGCGCCGCGCTTGCGCGAAGAGGCGCAGGGACTTTGGGTTGAATTCGGTTTTCCGGTGTCGAATAAAGCGCCGGTAGAAACGCCGGTGAAAGCGCGGGTAGAAACGCTGGTAAAAACGCCGGCAAAAATCCTTGCCTTCCTGCAGGCGAGTCCGGGTGCGTCGCTGGCTGAGGTCGCTGTGGCTATCGGGAAATCGGTGAGTGCGGTCGAGCGCGCCAGTGCCAGATTGGCTCGGGAAGGCAAGTTGCGCTTTGTCGGTCCGCGGAAGGGCGGACGCTGGGAGGTGCTGAAGTGAGTGCCATCGGCCAGCCCGAACGCGCCACCCAGAACCGGGTTATCGCCCTGTTCCGCGACGAGCTGGGTTACCGCTATCTGGGCGAATGGACCGAGCGCGAAGGCAACAGCAACATCGAGGAAGGGCTGCTCACTGATTGGTTGACCAAGCGTGGTTACACACAAGCGCAGATCCGCGCGGCGCTGCACAAGCTGCGCACCGAGGCGGACAACCATAACCGCACGCTCTACGGCAACAACCAGACGGTGTACGGTCTGCTGCGCTACGGCGTGCCGGTCAAAATCGAGGCGGGCAAGGTCACGGAGACTGTGCACCTCGTCGACTGGAACGAGCCGGAGAAGAACGATTTCGCCATCGCCGAGGAAGTGACGCTCAAAGGCAATCACGAGCGGCGGCCCGATCTGGTGATCTATGTGAACGGCATCGCGATCGGCGTACTCGAGCTGAAGAACAGCCGTGTCTCCATCGGCGACGGCATCCGGCAACTGCTTTCCAACCAGCAGAAGGAATTCAACGAGTGGTTCTTCGCCACCGTGCAGATCGTGTTCGCCGGCAACGATTCCGAGGGGCTGCAATACGGCACCATCGGCACGCCGGAGAAGTATTTCCTCAAATGGAAGGAAGATGAGGACGACAACACCCGCTTCAAGCTGGATAAATATCTGCTCAAGATGTGCCGCAAGAACCGCCTGATCGAACTGCTGCACGACTTCGTGCTGTTCGACGGCGGCGTGAAGAAGCTGCCGCGGGTGCATCAGTATTTCGGCATCAAAGCCGCGCAGGCGCAGGTGCGCGAGAAGAAGGGCGGCATCATCTGGCACACGCAGGGCAGCGGCAAGAGCATCGTTATGGTGCTGCTCGCCAAGTGGATACTGGAGAACAACCCCAACGCGCGCGTCGCCATCATCACCGACCGCGACGAGCTGGACAAACAAATCGAGCGGGTCTTCACCGAGGCCGGCGAGCCCATCAAGCGCACCAGCAGCGGTCGCGACCTGATGAGCCAGCTCGGGCAGGCCAGGCCGCGCCTGCTGTGTTCGCTGGTGCACAAGTTCGGCCCGCATCTTCGCAATCGGGACGTGGACGACTTCGATGCCTTTATCAGGGAGCTGCAGGCCCAACCCAGCCCGACGGCGGGCGAGGTGTTCGTGTTCGTGGACGAATGCCATCGCACGCAGAGCGGGAAGCTGCATCGTGTGATGAAGGCGATGATGCCCAATGCCGTGTTCATCGGCTTCACCGGTACGCCGTTGCTGGCGAAAGACAAGGCGACGAGCTTGGAGGTATTCGGCGGCTACATCCACACCTACAAGTTCAGCGAAGGCGTGGAGGACGGAGTCGTGCTGGACCTCGTTTATGAAGCGAGGGACATCGACCAGCGGCTCGGCTCCGAAGACAGGATTGACGCCTGGTTCGAAGCCAAGACCAGGGGACTCAACGACTGGCAGAAGGCCGAACTGAAAAGCCAGTGGGGCACGATGCAGAACGTGCTCAGTTCCAAGTCCCGCATGGATCGGGTGGTGAGCGACGTCATTTTCGACTTCAGCGTGAAGCCGCGCCTGTCCAGCGAGCGCGGCAACGCCATCCTGGTGGCCTCCAGCATCTATGAGGCGTGCAAGTATTTCACGCTGTTCCAGAAGACGCCGTTCAAGGGCAAGTGCGCGGTGGTGACTTCCTACAACCCGCTGGCGCGCGACGTGACGCTGGAGGAAACCGGCGCCAACAGCGAGACCGACAAGCAGTTCATCTACAACACCTACACCGAACTGCTCAAGGACGTAGACGCGAAGCCGGGCATGAGCAAGACCGAAACCTACGAGGAGTGGGCCAAGGCGTTGTTCACGAAAGAACCGACCAATATGAAGCTGCTGGTGGTAGTGGACAAGCTCTTGACCGGCTTTGACGCGCCGCCCTGCACCTACCTCTACATCGACAAGTCGATGCAGGATCCGGCTTGTTTCAGGCCATCTGCCGTGTGAATCGGCTGGATGGCGAGGACAAGGACTTCGGTTACATCGTGGATTACAAGGACCTGTTCAAAAAGGTGGAGAACGCCATCGCTGTCTACACCTCCGAGCTGGACCACAGCGCCGGCGGGGTCGATCCCGAGGTGCTGTTGCAGAATCGCCTGAAGAAGGGGAAAGAACGGCTAGACGACGCGCTGGAGGCCCTCGCGCTGCTATGCCAACCGGTCGAGCCACCCGAGGGCGAGTTGGAGCACATTCATTACTTCTGCGGCAACACGGAGATTGCCGCCGATCTGCAGGAGCGCGAGCCGCAGCGGGCTGCGCTCTACAAGGCAACCGTGGCATTGGTACGCGCCTACGCCAACATCGCCGACGAACTGGAGGCTGCCGGTTACAGTTCGGCGGATGTCGGTCGCATCAAGAAGCAGCTCGACCATTACCTGAACGTGCGCGAAATCATCCGCAAGGCCAGCGGCGAGACGCTCGACCTCAAGGCCTACGAGGCCGACATGCGCCACCTCATCGACACCTACATCGAGGCGGACGAGCCGAGGAAGATTTCGCCGTTCGACAACATGGGTCTGCTAGAGCTGATAGTGAAATCCGGCATCGCCAATGCGATCGCGTCGCAGCTCGGCGGCTTGAAAGGCAACCGCAACGCCATCGCGGAGACGATCGAGAACAACGTACGCAGCAAGATTATCAAGGAACATCTCAATGACCCTGCATATTACGAAAGAATGTCGGCCCTACTCGATGAGATCATTGCCGCGCGTAAAGCCAAGGCGATCGCGTACGAGGAGCTTCTGCGGCGCTACGCGGAACTGGTCAAGCGGGTAGAGGCGGGGCACGCTGAGGATGCGCCCGCACAGCTCAATACGGCGGGTCGTCGTGCGCTATACAACAACCTTAAAGGGAGTTCAGCCGTAGCCGGCGCGAACACAGCGGCCGCTCCTGCCGCAGACCGTGCTCTCGATCTCGCAATCAGGATCGATGCAGCCGTGAAGCACGTCCGCTCTGATGGTTGGCGCGGGGTGCAGGCGCGCGAGCAAGTCATCAAGGGCGCGATGTATGGAATATTGCAAGACGTTGCCGAGGTGGAACGGCTTTTCCTCATCATCAAGCAGCAGGGGGAATACTGATGGTGACGCGGATTAGCCTTGGCGATATCGAAGTAGACGTGGTGCAAAAGGGCATCAAAAATCTACACCTGAGCGTTCACCCGCCGACAGGCAAGGTGCGGATCGCTGCTCCTTTACGCATGGAGGTGGACACGATCCGCGTTTTCGCGATCTCCAAGCTGGGCTGGATTAAGAAGCAGCAGGAAAAGCTGCGCTGTCAGGAACGCGAGGCCCCGCGGGAATACCTTGACCGGGAAAGCCATTATTACCGGGGCAAGCGTTACCTTCTGAAAGTAGTGGAAAACGAGGCCGCACCTCGCGTCGAACTCAAACATGCGACCATGGTCCTGCACGTGCGCCCGGGCGCGGATGGCGACAAGAAGCAATCAGTAATTGATGAGTGGTATCGCCGACAACTCAAGGACGAAATTCAGCCGCTCATTGCCAAATGGCAGCGGCATCTGGGCGTGCGAGTTGAGCGCTTCGGCGTCAGAAAGATGAAGACGATGTGGGGAAGCTGCTCGCCGAAGACCAAGGCCATTCTTCTCAATCTGGAATTAGCCAAGAAACCACCGACCTGTCTGGAATACATCGTTGTCCACGAATTGGTGCATCTTCTTGAGCCCACCCACAACAGCCGCTTCGTCGCCTTGATGGATCGGTTCATGCCGCAATGGCGATTCCATCGGGAAGAACTGAATCGCCTGCCGGTGCGGCATGAGCGTTGGGGGTATTGAACCGTCAAGGTTATTGGAACGTTGGCAATGAGGGTTGCAATCTTCCTAACTGTTTCGTGGGAATTTCCAATTGCCTTGCCAAATTTAGCACTTTGATACGTCAAAGAGGCAGGCAGCACCTGAGATGCCGCTGCTTGAATGTTCAAGAATCCTGGTGGCAGCCGGCTTCTGCGCCGGCTGCGCTCTCAGCCGACCAGGCTTTCCCCGGGGCGCACGCGCGTGAACTGTACCGGCTCGCGGCTGACGCTGAAACCTGCGCCCGCCGCCTGCACCAGGCTGTAAGTGGAGGTCGCGAGCTCGCCCGCGTCGGGAAAATCCTCGCGATAGTGCGCGCCGCGCGAATTCTCGCGCACCAGCGCCGCTTCGCAAATGGCGCGGCTGACCAGGATCAGGTTGTTCAGGTTGAGCCAGTCGTGCCAGGCGAGGTTGTAGCGCAGATCGCCGGCATCTACGCCGGTGGTATCGAGGCGCGCCTGCAATTCGGCCAGCGCGCCGCGCGCGCGCGCAAGCCCTTTCGCGTCGCGCACGATGCCGACATCGTCCCACATCAGTTCGTACAGCGTCTCGCGCACGCCTTCGACATCGCCCGGGCGCCGGCCCAGCGGCGCGCGACAGGCCGCCTCGGTCGCGGCGATTGCTTCGGCGTCGGGTTCGCGCAGTTCGCCCTGGGCTCGCACCCAGGCGGCCATTTCCTCGCCTGCGACACCGCCGTAGACAGTCGAGTTCGCGACGCCGTTGCCGCCGAGCCGATTGGCGCCGTGTACGCCGCCGGTGTCTTCGCCCGCGGCAAACAGGCCGGGCAGTGCGGTGGAGCAATCGGGTTTGAATTCCACGCCACCCATCATGTAATGCGCGGTCGGCACCACTTCGACCAGTCCGCCGGCGAGATCGAAGCCGCTGTCGGCGCAGCGATCGACCATGCCCTTGAACTGCTTCACCACGTTTTGCGGACCCAGGTGTGCCATGCTGATATGCACGCCGCCGTTGGGCGTGGTGCGGCCGGCGCGCATTTCCGCGTAGATGCCGCGCGAGACGACGTCGCGCGTGGCGCGCTCGAGCCTGGCGTCGTAGTTGCCCATGAAACGCTCGCCCGCGCCGTTGAGCAGGTAGCCGCCGGAGCCGCGCAACCCCTCTTCCAGCACGGTGCCGGTCATGCGCGTGTTCGTCCCTGCCAGTAGACCGGTGGGATGGAACTGCACCATCTCCATGTCGCGAAGCGTCAAGCCTGCGCGCAAGGCCATCGCCAGGCCGTCGCAGCTCTTGTCGCCTGAAGGGGTGTGGTACTTGTACATGGTCGGCCCGCCGCCGGTGGCGAGCAGCACCGCCTTCGCCTGGACGAAGGCGAACTCGCCCGTGCGCATGTCGATCATCAGCACTCCGGCGAGTGCGTCGCCGCTCTTCGCCTTGATCAAGGCCACCGCGCGATGCTCCTCCAGCCGCTTGATCTTGCGCGACCATATCTGCTCGGCCAGGCGGTTGATGATTTCGATGCCGGTAAGATCGCCCTTGTGCACGGTGCGGTCGAACGTTTGTCCGGCGAACGCCTTCTGGTGAATGCTGCCGTCAGGATTGCGGTCGAAAAAGCAGCCGAGCTCGTTCTCCAGCTCGTGGATGCGCTCGACCGCGAGCGTCACCAGCTTCCACGCGAGATCCTGGTTGGGCAGCCACTTGCCGCCCTCGATGGTGTCCATGAAGTGGCGCTCGATCGAGTCGCCGGCGGCGAGCGCGACGTTGTAGCCGCCCTGCACCATGCGCGTGCAGCCGCATTTTCCGAGCAGGCCCTTGACCGCGATGGTGATGTCGAGCTTGGGGTCCGCCTGGTGCGCGTGCAGCGCGGCGAACAGGCCGGCGCCGCCGGAGCCGAGGATCAGGATGTCAGTGCGTAGGGTTTGCATAATTTGTCCTCAGTCCTTGCCCAGGTCGCTGAAGTATTCGTGCTCGGCGGTGTTGACCAGGCTGGTGCGCAATTCGACCGGCAGGTTATGGTAGCTCAGCGCGATGCGCTTGATGCGCAGCAGCGGCGAGCCTGCCGGTACGCCGAGCAGCTTCGCGCTCGGCCGGTCCGCCAGCGCCGCACTCAGGCGCTCCGCGCTTCTCACCACGTTGATGCCGTAGCGCTCCTGGTAGAGCTGGTAAATGGTGCTGTCGCGTCCGCTGAATATCTTTTCGCTCAAGCGCGGAAAGCGCTCCGCCGGCAGCGTGATGTCGTCGAGCACCACCGGCTGCCCGCCCAGGTGCAGCAGGTTCCTGATCCTGAACACCGGCGCGCCCGGCGCAATATTGAGGCGCGCGGCGCTGTCGGCATCGGCCCTGGCGCGGGCGAAGGAAAGCAATTCGGTGCGCGGCTGCTCTCGTGCGCCGCTCGCGGGGACGATGTGAAAAAAGTGGAACAGCATGCGCCGCGCGTTGTGGCTCGCGACAAACGTGCCGCGTCCCTGGTGGCGCAGCAGGATGCGTTCGGCCGCGAGCTCGTCGATGGCCTTGCGCACGGTGCCGATGGAGACGCGGTAGCGCTGGGCCAGCCGGGTTTCGGAGGGCAGCGCCACACCCGGCGCCCATTCGCCTGCGGCCAGGCTCTGCGTCAGCAGGCGCTTCACCTCCTTGTACAGCGGCAACGGGCCGCCGGTATCCGCGCCGGGAATTTCGCTGATTTGCATGGCGCCAGTCTAGCACATCATGTATATCATACAAGTCATATAGTTGACTTTGGCGGCGGGGGCGCCTACCATTCTTGTTCCGCGCTTGCCGCAGTATGACGACAGTGCGGATTCGAGAATTTGAACCTGGTTAAGGAGGCGTAAGCATGATCCACTTTGTAGTGCATGACGAGCACGATTCGGTCGGCGTGGTCGTCGTCGAGGGCGTCAAATCCGGCCAGCAGCTCACCGGCTGGATCATGGACCAGGACAAGGAAATCAAGGTGCGCGCGCAGAACGACATCCCCATCGGCCACAAGCTCGCGATCCAGAAGCTGAAGGCGAACGATACGGTGATCAAATACGGCGTAGACATCGGCCGCACCGTGGCGCCGATCAAGGTCGGCGAACATGCGCACGTGCACAACATCAAGACGAAGAGGTGGTAGTCATGAATCTTTCCAAAGCGAAGTTCTGGGGCTACAAGCGCGAAAACGGCCGCATCGGCGTACGCAACCACGTGATCATCCTGCCGGTCGATGATCTCGCCAACGCCGCGTGCGAGGCGGTCGCCAACAACATCAAGGGCGCGATGGCGCTGCCGCATCCCTACGGGCGCCTGCAATTCGGCGCCGACCTGGATCTGCATTTCCGCACGCTCATCGGCACCGGGTCCAATCCCAACGTCGCCGCGGTAGTGGTGATCGGCATCGAGGAGGAATGGACCAAGAAAGTGGTCGATGGCATCGCCAAGACCGGCAAGCCGGTGTGCGGCTTCGGCATCGAGCAGCACGGCGACCACGACACCATCATGCGCGCGTCCAAGGCGGCGAAGCAGTACGTGCAGTGGGCCTCGGAACTCAAGCGCGAGGAGCGGCCGCTGAAGGACCTGTGGGTGTCGACCAAGTGCGGTGAATCCGACACCACGTCGGGCTGCGGTGCCAACCCGACCGTGGGTAATGCCTTCGACAAGATGTATCCGCACAAGGTGACGCTCTGTTTCGGTGAGACCACCGAGATCACCGGCGGCGAGCATCTGGTGGCTGCGCGCTGCCGCACGCCGGCCGTGCGCAAGCAGTTCATGGCCATGTTCGACCGCTACCAGGAAGTCATCAACCTGCACAAGACCAGCGATCTGATGGATTCGCAGCCGACCAAGGGCAATATCCTCGGCGGTCTGACCACGATCGAAGAAAAGGCGCTGGGCAACATTCAGAAGATCGGCAGAAAATGCCTGGTGGACGGGGTGGTCGACAAGGCTGAGACGCCGAGCGGCCCAGGCCTATGGTTCATGGACTCGTCCTCGGCCGCGGCCGAAATGGTGACGCTGTTGGCGGCGGCCGGATTCGTAGTACACCTGTTTCCGACCGGCCAGGGCAACGTCATTGGCAATCCGATTCTGCCGGTGATCAAGCTGTCGGCCAATCCGCGCACCGTGCGCACCATGTCCGAGCACATCGACGTCGACGTGTCCGGGTTGCTGCGCCGGGAAATGACGCAGGATGAGGCGGGCGATGCGCTGCTCGATTGCATGTTCCGCACCGCCAACGGCCGCCTCACCGCTGCGGAGGCCTTGGGCCATCGCGAGTTCGTGCTCACGCGCTTGTACGAGAGCGCCTGACCTCGCGCCGTTACGCGCTGCGCGCGCCGTAAGCGGGGCGCGCAGCGCGGCCGCGGCGGTCCGCAAGGAGCCAATTCCACAGGAGTGATGGTAAGCATGAAGATTGCGATAACGGAATTCATGGATCTGGCTGCGGTCGATACGCTGCGCGCCCGCTTCAGCGTGGTCTATGACCCGCAACTGGTCGACCGCCGCGCCGATCTGTTCGGACTGCTGGACGATGTGCCGGCGCTGATCGTGCGCAACCGCACCCAGGTCGATGCCGAACTGCTCGCCGCCGCGCCGCGGCTGCGCGTAGTCGGCCGGCTCGGCGTGGGCTTGGACAATATCGATGTCGCGGCCTGCAAGGCGCGCGGCATCAAGGTCATACCGGCCACCGGCGCCAACACGCGGGCGGTGGCCGAGTACGTCATCTCCACCGTCATGCTGCTGCTGCGCGGCGCCTATCTGTCGAGCGCCGCAGTGGCCGCAGGCAAGTGGCCGCGCACGCAGCTGTCCGAAGGACGCGAGACTGCCGGGCGGACGTTGGGCCTGGTGGGCTTCGGCAGCATCGGCCAGCTCACCGCCAAACTTGCCATGGCGCTGGGCATGCGCGTGCTGGCATACGATCCGCTGCTGGCCGCCGACGCGCCCGCTTGGGGCGAAAGCGGCGTCGCGCGGCGCGAGCTCGACGCGCTGCTCGCCGAGGCCGATGCCGTGAGCCTGCATGTGCCGCTGACGGCGCAGACGCGCGGTTTGATGGACGCGGCGCGCATCGGCCGCATGCGCGCCGAGGCGGTGCTCATCAATACCGCCCGTGGCGGTATCGTCGACGAGACGGCCCTCGCCGAGGCGCTGCGCAGCGGCAGACTCGCCGGTGCGGCGCTGGACGTCTATGCGCAGGAACCGCTGCCTGAGGGCTCGCCCCTGGCCGCGGCCCCGAATCTGATTCTCACACCACATATCGGCGGCCTCACCCGCGAGTCCAACACCCGTGTCAGCACTATGATCGCCGCCGGAGTGGCGGATTTCCTGCAGGCCGCCTAGCAAGGATGCAATCACCATGCCCAAGTTATCCCTGGAACGCTTGAATGCGCTTGCAGCCGAGTCGCTGCTGCGCGCCGGCGCGTCGCTCGAGATGGCCCGCGTCACCGCCGCCGCCCTGGTGACGGCGGAAGCGCAGGGCCTGGCCTCCCACGGCCTGTCGCGCGTGCCGCAGTACGCCGGCCACCTGCGTCACGGCCGCGTCAACGGCACGGCACAGCCGCGCGTCATCCGTACCAAGGCCGCCGCCTGCCTGGTGGATGCCGACGAAGGCCTGGCGTTTCCCGCCTGCGCCCTGGCCGTGAAGGAAGCGATTGCGCGCGCCGGCGAATGCGGCGCAGCTTTCGCCGGTGTCACCCGCAGCCACCATTTCGGCGTCGCCGCCTATCATCTGGTACCGGTCGCAGCCGCCGGCATGGTGGGCCTCGCCTTCGGCAATTCGCCGGCGGCCATGCCGGCTTGGGGCGGTCGCCGCCCTATCTACGGCACGAATCCGATCGCGGCAGTGTTTCCGCGTCGCGGACAGCCGCCGCTCACCATCGACCTGTCGCTGTCGGAAGTTGCCCGCGGCAAGCTGATGGTGGCGGCGAAGGCGGGCAAGTCCATCCCCGCGGGCTGGGCGCTGGACAAGGACGGCAATCCGACCACCGATCCGAAAGCGGGATTGGAGGGGATGATGTTGCCGGCCGGCGGCGTCAAGGGCGCCATGCTGGCCCTGGTGGTCGAGCTGTTGTGCTGCGCTCTTACTGGCGCAGCGTTTGGTTTCGAGGCGGATTCGTTCTTCTCCGACAGCGGCAACCGGCCGCACATCGGACAGGCCTTCCTGGTGGTGGACCCGGCGGCGCTCGCCGGCGCCGAGGTATTCGCCGAGCGCATGGAAACGCTCATTGCAACGATGCTGCTCGATCCCGAAGTGCGCCTGCCGGGCTCCCGGCGCGCCAAGCTGGAGCAGCAGGCGCGGGATGAGGGCGTTGAAGTGCCGCAGGCGCTGCTCGACGACCTGGAATCGCTGGCCGCCGTCAAACTTCCCGCATAGGTGTCCGCAGGCGATTGAAACCCGACATCCCGATCAACAAGGTGACCCAGTGAAGCGCAATGATCTCATCGGAGGATTCTTCTTCCTGGGAGTAGGCATTTTCTTTGCGGTGTATTCGCGCAGCGTCGATATCGGCACCATGGAGGAGCCGGGACCGGGCTTCCTGCCGCTGTGGGCCGGCATCTTGCTCGCGCTCCTGTCGGCCGCCCTTCTCGGCAAGACATTCTTCAAGAAATTCGAGCAGGGCGAGCCGTTCTTCCCGGAGGGTGATTCCTGGAAGAGAGTCAGCATGGTGGTCGCATCCCTCATCGCCTACAACCTGCTTCTCAAGCCGCTCGGTTTCATACTTGTGACGTTTCTGTTTGTCGCATTCCTGGTGCGTTTCATCTTTCCGCAGACCTGGCTTAGGACCGCGGTCACCGCCGCGCTTTCCACCGTCGGGGCGCAATTCGTCTTCGTTACCTTGCTAGAAATTCAGTTTCCCAAGGGACTATTAGGCTTCTAGCAGGGGGGATACTCGAATGGAAATTCTCAACCATCTGCTGCAGGGCGCGATCGTCGCCTTTCAGCCGGTCAATCTGCTGTTCTGTTTCATCGGGGTACTTATGGGAACTCTGGTCGGGGTACTCCCCGGACTGGGGCCGACCGCGGCGATTGCGCTGTTGCTGCCGGTGAGTTTCCACATCCCCCCCGTCGCGACGATCATTATGCTGTCGGGCATCTATTACGGGGCCATGTACGGCGGTTCGACCACTTCGATACTGGTCAACATGCCCGGCGAGGCTGCGTCGGTTATCACCTGCCTGGACGGCTATCAGATGGCCAAGCAGGGACGTGCGGGCCCGGCGCTGGGCATCGCGGCGTTCGGATCCTTCATCGCCGGCACCCTGGGCATCTTCGGCATCGTGCTGCTGGCGCCCCCCATGGCGAAATTCGCGCTTGCCTTCGGCCCGCCCGAGTATTTTTCGATGATGCTCATGGGCATTGTGATCATCATTTACATGTCATCCGGCTCGATACTGAAGGACTTCATGACCGCGATATTCGGCCTGCTGCTGGGAACCATAGGCATGGACACCATTGCGGGAACGCAGCGGCTTACCTTCGGCGTCCTCGAACTTGCCGACGGTATCGGCTTCATTCCGGCGGTGATGGGGCTGTTCGGCATCTCCGAAATCCTGATGAACGTGGAGCGCATCGTCACCACGACTCTGGTTACGGAAAAGGTGAAGAACCTGATGCCGACGCTGCAGGACTGGAAGGATTCGATCAAGCCGATATTGCGCGGCAGCGGGCTCGGATTCTTGATCGGCGTGCTGCCGGGTCCGGCGCCGGTGATCGCGACCTACGCATCCTATGCGATGGAAAAGAAGCTTTCCAAGACCCCCGAGAGATTCGGCACCGGCTTCATCGCCGGAGTCGCCGGTCCGGAATCGGCGAACAATGCGGCCTCCAGCGGAGCCATGATCCCGCTGTTTACGCTGGGCATCCCGGCAAACTCGGTCATCGCGGTGCTGCTCGGTGCTTTCATGATCCATGGCCTGCAGCCCGGACCGATGTTCATCACCAAGTACCCGGAGATTTTCTGGGGCACGATAGTGAGCATGTATCTCGGCAACGCCATGCTCCTCGTGCTCAATCTGCCGTTGATACCGCTATGGGTGAAGGTGCTGAAGATCCCCTATTCCATATTGTTCCCGCTGATCCTCATCTTCTGCCTCATCGGCGTCTACAGCCTGAACTTCAGCCAGGTGGAAATAGGGCTGATGACGGCGTTCGGCGTGCTGGGATACGTGATGCGCAAGTTCAAGTTCGAGATGGCGCCGCTGATACTCGCCCTCGTGCTCGGGCCGATGATGGAAAGCAATCTGCGCCTCGCGCTGCTGCTCAGTCAGGGCGACGCGAGCGTTTTTCTGACCCAGCCGATATCCGCTGTATTCATAGGCATATCCGCCCTGCTGGTCGTGTCGAACATGATTCCTGCGATCCGCAAGCGCAGGTCGAAGTTCAAGGAAAAGCTCGGCGAAGACGATGTATGAAAGCGCAGGGGCTCCCGGTTACCGTATCCGCAAAAAGAGAGGAATGACAATGAAAAGCAAATATCTAGTCGGCATCGTACTGGCGTGCGTTCTGGGTTTTTCCATAACCGCCGCCCGGGCGCAGGGCGCAGGGTATCCAGCCAAGGAAATTTCCTACATCATCGCGTTCAACCCGGGCGGCGAGTCGGATATCGAGTTCCGCTTGATGCAGCCGTTTTTTGAGAAGGCGCTCGGCGTGCGTTTCGTCCCCGATTACAAGCCGGCTGCGGGCGGTGCGCTTGCCTGGCAGACGCTGGCTGGCGCCGCGCCCGACGGCTACACGCTGGCGGGGTTCAATTCTCCGCACATCATCACGCAGCCGCTCACGATGAAGGACGTCAAGTTCCAGACCGAGGACTTTACCTATCTTTCAATGATAGAGAACACGCCGTCTACGCTGGTGGTGAAGAAGGGCTTCCCGGCAACGTCGCTGAAGGAGTTTGTCGATTATGCAAAGAAGAACCCGGGCAAGGTTACGATAGCCGCGGTGGGCAAGTTTTCCGGACCGCACCTGAATGTCCTGCAGTTCATGAAAGTGGCCGGGATCAAACTGACCTATATTCCCTTGCAGGGCACCGGGCAGGTGAAACCGCAAATCATGGGCGGCCACGTGGACGCGGCGTTCACCAATTCGCCGGCCGCGGTGGAAATGATGGGAACGGGCGTAACGGTCCTCGCAGTCGGCACCGAAGCGCGCATGAAACAATTGCCGGGCGTACCCACATTTGCCGAACTCGGTTACAAGATCTATCCGCGCATCGACCGCGGAATCATCGGGCCGAAGAATCTTCCCAAGGACATAGCGCAGAAGCTCGACAAGGCCTTCTATGCGATCGTGACGAACAAAGAGGTGCAGGCAAAGTTGAGCGAGGCCGGTTTTGTGCCCAATCCGATGACCATGGCGCAGGCTACGCAATACATGAAAGAGCAGAAGGAACAGGTGAAGAAGCTGCTCGACGAAGAGAAGCTGATGGAGACCAAGCACTGAAGTATGCCGGTGTCAGCGCCTCCGCTGCACCGCGCGCGGCGCCCCGGACCGGATTCGCGCCCGCCGCCTATCGTGCCTTGGCGGCGGGGCCGGCCGTCGATTCCCGTAAACCGCAGCGCGCCCCGTGGCAAAGTCCAAAGCCGCCAACATGGGTAGAATAGCGCGATGGATATGCTGAAAGTATCGGTCTGGCGCGGCGCTGCCTCCGGCGAGTATCGCAGCTACGAGGTGCCGCGCCAGGAAAGCCAGAGCGTGCTTGATGTAGTCACCTATATCCAGCGCAGCATCGATCCCACCCTGTCCTACCGCTTCGCCTGCCGCGTCGGCATGTGCGGCGCCTGCGCCATGACGGTCAACGGCGTCGCGCGCTGGACCTGCCGCACGCATGTGGCGAAAGTGGCAAAGAACAACACGCTCCAGATCGCGCCTCTGGCCAATCTGCCGGTGATCAAAGACCTGGTCACCGACATGCGCGAGTTTTTCGATAAATGGGCGCGCGCGCGCGGCCAGTTCGTCTCCGGCGCCGGCACCACGCGCAAGGACGACTTCGCGCGGGTCGCGGCGGATTCTCCCGAGCGCGTGGCGGCCAATGCCGGGATCGAATGCATAGGCTGCGGCGTGTGCTATGCGTCCTGCGATGTCGTCTCCTGGAATCCGGACTACCTGGGGCCGGCCGCGCTGAACCGCGCCTGGACGCTGGTCAACGATGTGCGCGACGGCGCGCGCGCGGAACGCCTGGCCGCCGTCGCGGGCGATGCCGGCTGCCATGCCTGCCACACGCATCTCGACTGCAGCGAGCGCTGTCCGAAGAACATCGCGCCCACCGCTTCCATCGCCGGGCTCAAGCGTGCGGTGATGCTGGCCGCGTTGAAAGGCGAATTGTGAGCGCTGAAATTCAAGTTCCGGCTGGCGCGCCGGCGCATGCGGCCAGCGCCCGGTTCGAAACCTGGCTGTGGATCGCCCAGCGCGCCAGCGCCGTGGTGCTCGCGCTGTGCGTGCTGGTGCATTTGGTGACCATTATCTACGCCGTGCGCCACGGCCTGACCGGCGCCGCCATTCTGGGGCGCACCCGGGGCAATACCGCCGCGCTTGCGTTCTATGCGCTGTACGTGCTCGCGATCGCGGTGCATGCCCCGATAGGCTTGCGCACGCTGTGCCAGGAATGGCTGGGCTGGCGCGCTGCATCCCTGAACTGGCTTATAGGCGCGCTCGCGCTCGCGCTGTTCGTTTTCGGCCTGCGCGCGGGCTGGGCGGTATTCCTGGGGTGAGCATGCGTAACGACTACCGCTCGCGCAATCATCCGGCCTGGTGGGCGTTCCTGGTGCACCGGCTGTCGGGTCTGGCGCTGTCGTTGTTCCTGCCCTTCCATTTCTGGGCGCTGGGCAATGCGCTGCAGGGCGAGGCCAGACTGGACACGCTGCTCAAATGGACCGAGCAGCCGCTGCTGAAATTCGCCGAGACCATGCTGGTTCTGTTGTTGGCAGCGCACCTCACCGGAGGCCTGCGCCTGCTGGCGCTGGAATTTCTGCCCTGGCGCGGCTGGCAGAAGACCCTGTTGGCCTGGGCCGCAGGCGCGGCGTTCGCTGCCGGCCTGGCCTTCGCGCTCGCGCTGTAATTCGTGGCGGTTGCACGACTGTCGGATTAGAATGAAACAAGAAGGTTGAGATAGAAAAATAAATTTCGCAAATCATACTGGAGGAGGTCACGATGAAGCTGCTGAAAGCGTTTATATTCCTGCTGGTCCTGGCCTGTGGCAGCGCCTGGGCCCAGGGCTATCCCAACAAGTCGGTCAGGATGATCGTGCCGTTCCCGCCCGGGGGCGCGACCGATATCGTGGCCCGCGTACTGGCGCAGAAACTGAGCGATGCCTGGGGCCAGCCCGTTGTGGTCGAGAACCGCAGCGGCGCCGGCGGCAATATCGGCGGCGAAGTGGCGGCCAGGTCCGCACCGGATGGCTATACGCTGTTCATGACTTCCGGTTCGATTGTCACTGCCAACCCGTATATCTACAAGAAAATGGCGTTCGACCCGGCCAAGGATCTGATGCCGATCACCAATGTGGCGAGCGGGCCGCAGGTCATCGTGGTGAACCCGAGTTTCCCGGCGAAGACCCTGAAAGAGTTCATCGATCTGGCGCGCGCCAAACCGGGCACGCTCAATTACGGCCACGCCGGCATCGGCACCCAGACCCATCTGGCGGCGGAGAATTTCCTCGACGCCGCGAACCTCGACGTCGCCGCCATCCCGTATAAGGGCGAGGGCCCGGCGATGAGCGACCTGATTGCCAATCAGATCAACATGGTGACGGCCAACATCGCCGGCGCGATCGGCGCCGTCAACCACGGCAATCTGCGCGCGCTCGCCGTGACCGGCAAAGAGCGCTCGCCGCAGCTGCCCAATATTCCCACCGTCGCCGAAACGCTGCCCGGATTCGAGAACATCGGCTGGTTCGGGCTGATGGCGCCGGCGGGCACGCCGAAAGAAGTGATCAACAAGGTGTATCACGATACGGCCAAGATCCTCGACACGACGGAGATCCGCGCGCGCTTTTACGTGCTCGGCATGGTTCCGGTCGGCAATACGCCGGAGCAGTTCGCCAAGGCCATCCGCGAAGAGAGTGCGCGCTGGGCCAGAGTGGTGCGCGAGCGCAAGATCTCGGTTCACTGAAACCCGCATATGGATGTCGATCTGCAGCAGGTGGAGGAAGCGGCGAAAGAGCTGTACATCCGCGCGCTCAAAATCCTGCCGCCCGACATCAAGGCGGGCATCGCCGCGCTGGCGCGCGGCGAAACCGACGCCACGGCGAAGAGCATACTCGGCACCATGATCAGGAATATCAGCGTGGCCGAGGACAACGCCAACCTGCTGTGCCAGGACACCGGCATCCCGATCTACAACGTCGCCATCGGCCGCGCCGTGACGGTGGACGGCTATGCGCTGAAGCAGGCGATACGCCGCGGCTGCGAGCGCGCGACGCGCGAGCATCCGCTGCGTTCCTCAGTGGTGCATCCGCTCACGCGCATGAATGAACATACTTCCTGCGGCCGCGGCGTGCCGGTGATCAACATCGATTTCAGCGAATCCGGCGAATCGCTGTCGATCGAAATGATCCCCAAGGGTTCGGGCTCGGAGAACAGCTCCTGGCTGAAAATGGCGATTCCGGCCGAGGGCGTGGATGCGATCAAGACGTTCGTCATCGATTGCGTGCTGGAGTCCGGCGGCAAGAGCTGCCCCCCCACCGTGGTCGGCGTCGGCGTGGGCGGCACCGCCGACCTGTGCGTGCACCTGGCGAAACAGGCGGCGACGCGGCCGCTGGGCTCGCGTTGCGCGGACGCCGAGGGCGCAGAGCTCGAACGCGCGCTGTCGGCAGCGGTGAACCGGCTCGGTGTCGGGCCGCAGGGCCTGGGCGGGGATGCGACCGCATTCGCGGTGCATGTGGAGACCGCCGCGACCCATATCACCATGAATCCGGTGGCGGTGAACATGCAATGCCATTCGGCGCGGCGTGCGCGCGCCACGTTCACCCCCGCGGGGCTCGAGTACGGGTTTTAGCGGCTGATCGGGGCAGATCGACATGGCACATTACGATTTCAATACGCCGGTGGCCGAGGCTGCGATCCGCGCCTTGCGCGTGAACGATACGGTCACGCTCAACGGCACGCTGTACGGCATACGCGACGCGACGCAGATCCATATGTTCGATCGCGGGCGCAAGACCCGCTTCGATCTGGCCGGCCATGCGGTGATCCATACCGCGCCCAACGTGAAGAAAGTGCAGGCGTCGGCCGCGCATCCCGCCGGGTATGCGCCGGTGTGCGTAGGCACGACGACCAGCGCGCGCATGGAGCGCTTCACCCGGCCGCTGATGAGCCAGTACGGCGTGCGCATGATCATCGGCAAGGGCGGCATGCTGGCCGATTCGCTCGCGGCGTTCGCCGAGCTCGGCGGCGTCTATCTCGCGATCGTGGGCGGTGCGGCGGCGCTGGAAACGACCTGGATCGAGCAAATCGAGGATGTCGATCTGGACGACCTCAATCCGGAAAGCCTGTGGCGCTTCCGCGTCAAGGGCTTCGGGCCGCTGCTGGTCGCGATGGACAGCCACGGCGCCAGCCTCTACACCGGGCTGAAACAGGCGGCGGCCGGCCGCCGCGCGGCCGTGCTCGCCAGCCTCGGCGTCAAATAGACCGGCATGAGCTTCCCTACCACTGAAAACCTCAACGTCGCCTCGTTCGAGGCGATGCCTTCGCCGCGCGAGCTGCACGAACGCGCTCCGCTGTCCGACGCCGGTGCGCAATTCGTCGCCGCGGCGCGTACGACGCTGTGCCGGATACTCGACCACGCCGATCCCAGGCTGATGGTGATCGTCGGCCCGTGCTCGATCCACGATCCCGCGGCCGGCCTGGACTACGCCAAGCGGCTGCGCGAACTCGCCGCCGAGGTGCGGGACACGTTCTATGTAGTCATGCGCGTCTATTTCGAGAAGCCGAGGACGGTCGCCGGCTGGAAGGGGTTCATCAACGATCCGCACATGGACGACTCCTTCCATATCGAGGAAGGCATGGAGCGCGCGCGCCGCTTCCTGGTCGACCTGGCCGCAATGGGGGTGCCCGCGGCCACCGAGGCGCTGGACCCGGCCTCGCCGCAGTATCTGGGCGATCTGATCGCCTGGTACGCGATAGGCGCGCGCACCAGCGAATCGCAGACGCACCGCGAAATGGCGAGCGGCCTGTCGGCGCCGGTCGGCTTCAAGAATGCGACCGACGGCAACATCGGCGTCGCGATCAATGCCATACGCTCGGCGCGAACACCGCACACGTTTCTCGGCATAACCGCCGACGGGACCCAGGCGATCGTGCGCACGCGCGGCAACCGCTACGGGCACATCGTGCTGCGCGGCGGCCAGAGCCCGAACTACGACACCGCCCAGGTTTCGCTGACGGAGCAGGAACTCGTGCAGGCAGGGCTCAAGCCCAACCTGGTCATCGACTGCGCGCATGCGAATTCGCTGAAAAAGCCGGAACTGCAGCCGCTGGTGTTCCGCGATTGCGTGCACCAGATCGTCGAGGGCAACAGCTCCATCGTCGGCCTGATGCTGGAGAGCAATCTCGTTGCGGGCAATCAACCGATCCCGGAGGACAAGTCCCGGCTGATCTACGGTTGCTCGGTGACCGATCCCTGCATCAGCTGGGATACGACGGCCAAGCTGCTGCGCGAATCCGCCGTTGCCCTGGCGCCGGTGCTGCGCGCGCGCGCAGCCGGCGCGGCGGAGCGCTGATGCCTCATCCTGCGCCCGGCAATCTGGGCGAACTCGCGGCGCTGATCCGCGCGTTCGCCCGGGAGCGCGACTGGGAGCAGTTTCATACGCCGAAGAACATTGCCATGGGCGTTGCGATCGAGGCGGCCGAACTCATGGAAGAGTTTCATTGGCTCACGCCGGAGGAATCGGCGCGGCTCGCGCCGCAACAGCTCGAAGCGGTGCGCCACGAGATGGCCGACGTGCTGGTCTACCTGGTGCTGCTCGCAGACAAGCTCGGCGTCGATCTGTACGCGGCGGCTGCGGAAAAAATCGCGCTCAACGCGAAGAAGTATCCCGCCGACACCGTGCGCGGCAAGGCGACCAAGTACGACAAGTATTGATGTCGCAGGTGCGGGATCGCGCCGGCGCGCCAGATTAAATGCTCAGTTACCGCCACGCCTTTCATGCAGGCAATCACGCCGACGTGCTCAAGCACCTCGTGCTGGTGCAGCTGATACGCTACCTGACGCAGAAGGACAAGCCGCTGTGGTTCGTCGACACCCATGCGGGTGCCGCGGCCTATGCGCTGGACGAGGGCTACGCCACCAAGAATGCCGAATACGACAGCGGCATCGCCCGCCTGTGGGAGCGCAGCGATCTGCCGCAGCCGCTGGCCGATTATGTCGCCGAGGTGCGCGCATTCAATGGCAGCGGCGCATTGCGCCGTTATCCGGGTTCGCCGCAGTTGGCGACGCAGCTATTGCGAGCGCAGGACCGGCTGCGCCTGTTCGAGCTGCACAGCACCGAGAGCCGGCTGCTGCAGCAATACTTCCGCGACGAGGCACCGCGCGTGATCGCCCAAGCCGGCGACGGTTTCGCCGGCCTGCAAGCGGTCTTGCCGCCGCCCTCGCGCCGCGCGCTGGTGCTGATCGATCCTTCTTACGAAGACAAGGGAGACTACCGCCAGGTGTTGGCGGCCTTGCGCGACGCGCACAAGCGCTTCGCCTCCGGGGTCTATGCGGTCTGGTATCCGCAGGTGCAGCGGCGCGAATCGCGCCAGTTTCCGGACCAGCTCAAGCAGCTGCAGCAGAAGGATTGGCTGCACGTCAGCCTTAGCGTAAAGAAGCCGGCAGCCAGCGGCTATGGCCTGCACGGCAGCGGCATGTTCATATTGAATCCGCCCTGGCTGCTGCCCCAGGCGCTGGATGCCACCATGCCCTATCTGGCCAAGCTGCTGGCGCAGGATGCCGCTGCCGCGTTCAGCCTGGAGTCCAAGCTCGCATAGCAGGGATTAACCGCTATACGACGTGGTCGGGCGCGAGAGCGCAGGGCTGGGGACCGTCGCCGGTCTCGACTTGAATCGTGGCGTGGCCGACGCCGTAGCGCTCGCGCAATTCATCCGCGACTTGCGCAATGAAACGGTCGCTGGGGTGGCCTTGCGGCATGACCAGGTGCACCGTCAGCGCGGTCTCGGTCGTGCTCATGCCCCAGATATGCAAGTCGTGGAACTCGGATACCCCGCCCAGTCCGGAAAAGTAGCTGCGGATCTGCGCATCATCGATGCGCGGCGGCACGGCATGCAGCGAAAGGTTCAGCGAATCGCGCAGCAGGCCCCATGTGCTGCCGATGATGACCGCGGCGATGACCAGACTCATCATCGGATCGAGCCAGGTCCAGCCGCTGTAAAGTATCCCCAGGCCGGCGAGCACCACGCCGAGGGAGACGGCCGCATCGGCCGCCATATGCAGGAACGCGCCCCTCACATTCAGATCGTGCTCGCGCCCGCGCAGGAACAGCAGCGCGGTTATGGTATTGACCACGATCCCGCACAGGGCCACCCAGATGACGGTCATGGTGGCGACCGGAACCGGGTTCAGCAGGCGCTGCACCGCCTCGACGGCAATGCCGCCCACCACCAGCATCAGCAGCATCGCGTTGACGAGCGCGGCGAGGATGGAGGAGCTGCCCAGGCCGTAGGTGAAGCGGCGCGACGGCCGGCGCCGGCCGAGCACGCTCGCGCCCCAGGCCAGCGCCAGCGCCAGCACATCGCTCAGGTTATGGCCGGCGTCGGCCAACAGCGCCATCGAATGCGACAGCACCCCGTACACCGATTCGATCGCGACGAACGCGAGGTTGAGCGCAATCCCTAGCGCGAAGGCGCGGTCGTGTCCGGGATGCCCGTGCGCGTGATGGTGCTGATGTTCGTGTTCCATTTTTCTGCGTTCTGCCGGCGACGCGACAATGTGACATATTTTGCGCTGCTTGTCCGGACCGCGCGCGCGGCAGCTGCGTTGACCGAAAGCGCCAATCTGATAAGCTTTGCCGCATGAGCGAGCGCAAGCAGATCGGCATTATCAGTTTGGGCGTGATGGGCCAGCGCATGCTGGCGCGTCTGGCGGAGCATGCGCGCGCGCGGGCGCTCGTGGCCTGGGACCCGAATCCGGCAGCGGTGGCCGCAGTGCGGGCGCGCTATCCCGACCTCAGCATCGCGGCGACGGCGGCGGAGGTGATCGGGACACCTGGGCTCGACTGCCTCTACATCGCTTCGCCGCCGGCGAGCCATCTCGCCTACGCGCAGCAGGGCTTCGATGCGGGGCTGGCCGTGTTCAGCGAAAAGCCGCTCACCGTCGATTTCGCCGCGGGCCGCAAGGCGATCGAGCGCATCGAAACCGAGCGCCGCCGTGCCGCCGTCAATTTCTCGCTCGCGTCCTCGCCCGGCCTCGCAGCGATGCAGGCGGCGATCACGGACGCATCCATCGGCAAGCCGCAGCGGGTCGAAATCGAACTCGCGTTCGAGCGTTGGCCGCGCAGCTGGCAGGCGGGGGCCGGTCGCTGGCTGGCCGAACGCGCCGAAGGCGGCTTTGCGCGCGAAGTGCTGTCGCACTTCATTTTCGTGCTGCAGCGCGCGCTGGGGCCGGCGACGGTGGAGGAGGCGAAGCCCGACTACCCGGCCGACGGCGTGAGTTCCGAGCGCGCGCTGACGGCGCGGCTGCAGGCGGGCGGGCTGCCGGTGACGATAGCAGCGCGGGTCGGCGGCAGTCATCCCGATTTCAACCGCATGACGCTCAGCGGAACGGCGGGCGCGCTCGAGATCCACGACTGGTTCGGATTGCGCCGGCGCAGCGGCGACGGCGACTGGATTGCACTGGGGACGGCGCAGGGCAACCGCCAGATCGGACAAACGGCACAGCTCGATCAGCTGGCGGCGATGATAGCCGGGGAAGCGCATACGCTGCCCAGCTTCGCCGAGGCCCTCGCGGTTCAGCAAACGATCGAGGCCATACTCCAGGGGCGTTAGCCCGGGCCCCGGTCGGGCAAGGCCCAAATACACTCTCAACTGCTGGCGCAATGCGGGCTGGCGATTGGTCGGATTCATGGCGACGAGGCTGCTGCGCGAGCTGGAACGCTCGAAGGATCACTACGGCGCCGGCAGCGCCGCAGCGAAACTCGCGCTGCTTGTGCGGCTGGCTCGCGCCGATCTGCGTTCGGCGCGCGCGCTGCGGCGGCTGCACGAACTGCTGTGTTTCCTGCGCGCCTATCCGGACGACGCGCGCCTGCTGCTGCAGGTGGAGCGCATGCTTGCGCGCTTTGCGCGGCGGCCCGATCTGCGGCGCGCGCGCGACGCGCTTGCCGATACGGGGATCGCGGGCACGGCCATCCACTACCGTTTTTTCTGGTCCACGCTGCGCTGGCTCGCGCGGCGCTGGCCGCAGCGCCTGCTCATCGATCGCAGCGAAGCCGAGGTCGAGGACAGGCTCGCGGCGGCGCTGCCGCTGCTGGTGAGCTGGGCCGAGGCCGCGACGCTGAAGCGGCTGGATGCGCCCGCATTCGCGGCGCTCGACCAATTGCGCGCGCGCGGCGAGAGCGCCGCCGCCTTTCTCGCGCGCCGCATAGCGGCCATGCCGGGCGACAGCTTCACGCGCGAAGCGTTTCACGACGCGCTCGATCTGAGTTACGTACTCGAGCCCGGGCCGGACACGCCCGCGCGCACCAGCGCCAGGCACCTTGCGGCGCCGATCGCGTTTCAACATGCGCCCTTGCGCCGTGCGCGCCCGGACCTGCGCGCGGAACTCGGCCGCCTGTATCGCGGCGTGCGCCGCGCGTCTGCGCGCGAAGGCGAGCAATTGATCGAACTGGCGCGCAGCGCGATGGTGACGCGTTCGCGCGATCTGGACGCATTCGCCTACGGCAATGCGCGCGACGTGCGCCTGGTCGACGACGACGGCGGCTTGGCGTTTGCGCTGATCGGCGTCATCAATGAGCGCCGCGCCTTGATTCCCGCGACCTGCGGCTACCTGATCCTGCATAACGGCGTGCCGATCGGCTACGGCGAGGCGTTCGTGATCGGACGTTCGGCCAGCATGACGTTCAATGTTTTCGAGAGCTTTCGCGGCGGCGAAGCCGCCCATACCTTTGCCCGCACCCTGGCGATGGTGCGGCATATGTTCGGCGCCGAGTCCTTCAGCCTCGATCCGTATCAGCTCGGCCAGGGCAACGACGAGGCGATCGCTTCGGGCGCGTGGTGGTTCTATTACAAACTCGGATTCCGGCCGCTCGCCGCAGATGCGCGCCGGCTGCTGCGCCTGGAATTGGCGCGCATGCGCGCTGACCCGGGCCACCGCTCGAGCGCGGCTACGCTGCGCGCTCTGGCCGAATCGCATCTGCTGTTCGATTTCGACCGCGCACGCAGGCCGAGCCTGCCGCCGCTGGCGGCGCCGGGCTTGCGCGTGAGCGCGGGCCTCGCGGCGCGCGCAAGGGAAGGGCGCGAGCGCGTGCTCGCCGAATGCAGCCGCGAGGCACTGCGCCTTACCGGCCTGCGCTCGCTGCGCGGCTTTTCCGCGGGCGAGCGCCTGGCGTGGCAGCGCTGGAGCCCGGTAGTCGTGTTTGCGCTGCCACGGGTGTCGCGCTGGAGTCTCGCCGAGCGGCGCGAACTCGCGCGCGTGATCCGCGCCAAGGGTGGGCGCGACGAGGCCGAGTTTCTCGCGCGCTACGCCGCGCATCCCAAACTGGAGCGTGCGCTGTTGGGGAAGCGCTGAGTTTGCGTAAGCAGCGTCTCAACAGTTGTCGTGTGCCGGCAGTTGCGCGCTGCGCGCGCCAACCGTGTTTGCTGTGGGGATATGAAGCGCATCCGTACAGCAAACACGGTTACGTTAACACCAAGCATATGGTGCGGGTTTTATACGAGCTCGTCGATCGCGCGCGGATGTGCTTTTCATCCGTGCGCTATCGACGAGCCGCGCGGACGGCTTCTCGTCCGCGCAATATCGCAATTCTGCAAAACGAGGGCGCGATTTGAGCCGACGCGTCTAGATCCTGAATTCGATCAGGAACGGCCCGCGCCGCGCGCAGGCGGACTTGAACACGTCGGCAAAGCCTTCCAGCGTTTCGACGCGCGTCGCTTCCACGCCCATGCCTGCGGCGAGCTTGACCCAATCGAGTTCGGGGCGCGCCAGATCGAACAGTTCGTTCGAGGCGCGGCCCGGCTTCGCGCCCACCGAGACCAGTTCGCCGTAGAGTATTTTGTAGATGCGGTTGGCGAACACCACGTTCACCACGTCGAGCTTCTCGCGCGCCTGCGTCCACAGCGCCTGCAGCGAATACATGCCCGCGCCGTCCGCCTGCAGGCACACCACCTTGCGCTCGGGACAGGCGATCGCCGCGCCTGTGGCGCAGGGAAACGCGTGGCCGATCGCGCCGCCGGTATTCTGCAGCCAGTCCATGGGCGCGGCGTTGAACGTCGGCGCGAACAGCGCGCGGCCGGAGGTCACCGCGTCCTCGGCGACGATGCAGTTCTCGGGCAGCAGCGCGGCGAGCGTGCTGGCAAACGCCACGGGCTCGAACGGCCCCTGTCCGAGTTGCGGCTGTTGCTCGCCCGCGGCAATCGCCACTTGCTGCGGCGCGCCGAGTTCGTCGGCCAGCGCATTCAGCGCGGCGACTGCGTCCTGCTCCGGCCGCGCGAGTACGTGGGTGAGTGCGTCCGGCGGGGCCATGAGGCTGGGCTTGCCGGGGTAGGCGAAAAATCCCGTGGGCACCTTCGCGCCCACGAGAACGACGTGCTTGGTTCCGGCGAGCATCTTGAGCGCGGCGTCGACCGCGTAGGGAATGCGGTCCACCGGCACGCGCCCGCGCCCGCGCGCCATGCGCGACACCTGGGTGGGCGTGCGCAGTTTCGCGCCGCTGACCTGCGCCACGCGATTGGCGGCAACGAGGCCTGCTTCGGACAGCGCCTGGCCGAACAGAACCAGCATCGCGGGTTCTTTCCGACGCAGCGCTTGTGCGATCGTGCGCAAAGTGTCGGGCGCGACCGCGCTGCGCGGCGGGACCGGCAGCGGGGCGGCGACTACGCCGCCGTCGTTCCATGCAGTGTCCGCCGGCAGGATCAGCGTGGCGATTTGTCCGGGCGCGGTGTTGGCCGCCTGCACTGCAGCGGCGCTGTCCGCGCCCACCGTTGCGGAGGAGGCGCTGGTGCGCACCCAGTGGGACGTCGCGCGTGCGAGGCCCTCGGTGTCGGAAGTGAGCGGCGCGTCGAACGGCCGGTGGTAGCTCGCCTGATCGCCGACGATATTGACCATGGGCGTATGCGCGCGGCGCGCATTGTGCAGGTTGGCAATGCCGTTGGCGAAACCGGGACCGCAGTGCAGCAGCGTCGCCGCAGGTTTGCCGGCCATGCGGCCGTAGCCGTCGGCGCAGCCGGTCACCACGGTTTCGGCCATGCCGAGCACGCAGCGCATGCCCTCGACCTTGTCGAGCGCCGCGACGAAATGCATCTCGGAAGTGCCGGGATTGGCGAAACAGGTATCTACGCCGCTGGCGAGCAGCGAGCGGACTAGGCTTTCGGCGCCGTTCATGGGAAAGATCCGTTCGAGTATGAGATTGGGAACGCCAAGCAGTGCGGCGTTTGGCGAATATAGGCGCATAGGCTACGTGGCCTCGGCCCTAACATCAACCGCGGCGGAACGAGTAAACTGCCCATCCCCGTCCGGTGCAAAAACCCGCAGTCATTTAAGTATGGTCTGGCTCAAACACAGCGTGCTCGGAGCATGAGCGATCTGCGGGCGCTGCTCGCCCTGGCCGCGCCGCAGCGCGCGCTGCTCGCGCTCGGCACGGTGCTGATGCTGCTCGAGAGCGCGGCGGCGCTGCTGGTGCCCTGGGCCGGCGGTTTGTTGACCGAGGCCATGCTGCGCTCCGCCGAGCCGACGCCGGGCGGCGCAGCAGCGGCCGGCGTCGGCGTCGTACTCGCAGGCATGCTGGGCTTATTCGCGCTGCAGGCGCTGCTCAAGTTCGGCAACACCTATATCCTCGAAAATGCGGCCGACAGGATCGTCTCCGACCTGAAGATCAGGCTGTACGATCATCTGCAGGCGCTGCCCCTGACCTACTATCACGAGCGGCGCCTGGGCGATACGCTCGCGCTGCTCACCAACGACGTCTATGTCCTGAGCGGTTTCATGAGCGGTACGGCGCTAGCGCTGGTGCCGCTGCTGTTCACCGCGAGCGGGGCGGTGATGCTGATGTTTGGCATCCGACCCGCCTTGGCGCTGTCGGCAGTGATCCTCATCCCTGTGTTTTATCTGCTGACTAAAGTCGTCGGCCGCCGCATCCGGCCGCTCGCGGCGCAACTGCAGGAGGAGTACGCGACTGCGATTGCTATCGCCCAGGAAAACCTGAGCATGCTGCCAGCGATAAAAACCTTCACGCGCGAAGCGCAGGAATCAGCGCGTTACCGCGAGCAGATCGGCCGCGTTTTTCAATTGAACGTAAGGCAGCGCCGAATCTACGCGGCGCTGGAGCCGGCGTCGCAACTCATCGCGGCAGCAGGCATCGTGCTGGTGCTGGCGCTGGCGAGCTCGGATCTGGGGGAAGGCAGGCTGCTGCCCTCGCAATTGGTGAGTTTCCTGCTGTACGCGGCCTTGCTTACGCGCCCGGTTGCCGGGCTCGCCGATGTTTACGGCCGCACGCAAATGGCGCGGGGCGCATTCGCCAGGCTGCAGCAGGCGATGGAAGAGCCGCCGGAAGCAGCAGGGCATGCCGGCATCGCGCTTGCGGCGGTGCGCGGCGAGATCGAATTCCGCGCAGTGCACTTCGGCTATGGCGGCGGGCGCCCACCCGCGTTGGAGCAGCTCGACCTGCATATCGCCGCGGGCGAGACCATTGCCATCGTCGGTCCTAACGGTGCGGGCAAAAGCACGCTCGGGCATCTGCTGCTGCGCCTGCATCTGCCGTCCGCGGGGCAGATCCTGATCGACGGCGTCGACATCGCTGGCGTGTCGCTCGCGAGCCTGCGCCGCCAGATCGGCGTGGTGCCGCAGCATGTGCTGCTGTTCAACGCTTCGGTGCGCGACAACATCGCCTACGGGCGGCCCGATCCCAGCCAGGCCGAAATCGAAAGCGCGGCCGTTGCCGCCCGGGCCCACGATTTCATCACGGCCCTGCCCCAGGGCTACGATACGCTGATCGGCGATCGCGGCGTGAAGCTCTCGGGCGGGCAACAGCAGCGCCTCTCGCTCGCGCGCGCGCTGCTCAAGGACCCGGCCATCCTGATACTCGACGAAGCCACGGCGATGTTCGATCCTGCGGGCGAAGCGGAATTTCTGCATGCCTGCCGCGATGCGCTCCGGCGCCGCACGGTGCTGCTGATCACGCATCGGCCGGCGAGCCTGGCGGTGGCGGACCGGGTCGTGCGATTGGATCAGGGGCGGATAATCTAGAACTGACGCAGCGCATCGGGCTAGCGCAGGTCGGAATTACGTCCTCAGCGCTGCATCTTCAGGAAACTGACGATGGTCTCGGCGGCCTCAAGCGCAGATGTCAGCGTGGTGTCGATGCGAATTTCCGGATTTTCCGGCGCCTCATAGGGGGAATCGATGCCGGTGAAATCCTTGAGCTCGCCGCGCCGCGCTTTTTTGTAGAGACCTTTCGGATCGCGGGCTTCCGCGACCGCGATCGGGGTATCGACAAAGATCTCGATAAACTCGCCCGGACCCACGAGGCTGCGCGCCATGGCTCGCTCACGGCGAAATGGCGAAATGAATGCCACGATGACAATCAGCCCGGCGTCGACCATCAATGCCGCGACCTCGGCTACCCTGCGGATGTTTTCGACGCGGCCGGAGGCGCTGAATCCGAGATCCTTGTTGAGCCCCATGCGTATATTGTCGCCATCGAGGAGATAGGTATGCCTGCCCAGGGCGTGCAGCCGCATATCGACGAGATTGGCGATGGTCGATTTGCCTGCTGCCGATAGGCCGGTAAGCCACAGAATCCTGGCTTCCTGGCCCTTCAGGTCCGAACGGGATTTCTTGTTTACGTCCATGGTGTGCGAGCGGATATTATCGATTTGAAGCGGGAACCAATGCGTGGCCGCCGGATGCCTGGCGCGAACTGCGTAAGGTCTGTGGAATTGTTGTCTGCCATAATGACACAGCCCGAATCGTACTATATTGGGCCGGTCATTCTACTACCGGCGCCGGGGTAAACTGGCGCACCGAACTCATTGATGGAACTGCCAAGTACGTCCAACCGGCGTGAGAACCTGAGCCCGGGCGCGCGCGCGCTGCTCGCGCTTCTTCGGCCTGCTGGTGGGGCAGCGGCCGCCCGGGTGCAGGAATTTCCGCCGCAGGTCTGGAATGAAATTCTCGAGCTGGCGCAACGGCACGGCGTCGCGCCGCTGCTAGATCGCGCCCTGCAGTCGGCTGCCGCGCCCGCCGCGTTCCCGCAGCGAGTGCGCACGCGCCTCGCGGAAGAGCGCCGCGCGACCGCGCTCGTCAATCTGCGCAATCTAGGCGAATTCCGGCGCATCGCGCAGGCGCTGCGCGAGCGGGACATTCCGGTCATTGCGCTCAAGGGACTGCACCTCGCCGAGCTCGTGTACCGCGATATCAGCCTGCGGCCGATGATCGATGTGGATCTTCTGGTATCGCGCTCGCAGCGCGAGCAGGCGATTGCGGTTTTGCGCCGCCACGGTTATGGTTGCGAAGAGGAAACCCTGGAGTACGCTTTCCAGGAACGCCGGCCCGACGCCGCCGAAGCGATGCTCGACGGAAAATACCATGTCGGTCTGATCCATCGCCAAGCCGGCACCGTGGTCGAAATACACTGGACGCTGGACGATCCGCTCCACCCCTACGGTCCGCCGTTGGCGGACATCTGGCGCAGCGCCGTTTCGGCTCGCCTCGGCGACGCCGAAACGCTCATCATGTCGCCGGAGTTCCTGCTGTTGCACGTTTGCGCACACCTTGCCTACAACCATATTTTTGCGTTCAGCCTGCGCGCGCTATGCGACATCGCCGAGATCGTGCGCGCGCATCCCGAGCTCGATTGGACTGTGGTGGTTAACCAGGGTCGGCGCCACGGCTGGAGGATTGGTGTCGCGGCGGCCTTGCGGCTCGCGCGGGACCACCTCGGTGTACAGATATCCGCGGATGCGCTCGCGGCACTTGGCGGCAATGCGCTCGATGCCGGACTGCTCGCCGAGGCGCTGGTGCATCTGGTCGCTCTTGCCGAGATTCCGGACGAAATGCGCGCCGCGCCCAATCTCATGGCTTTCGCGGGCAGGCGCGGGCTGGTGGCAAAGATTGGGATCGCTTGGAACAGGCTATTCGTGCCGCGCGCGGAGATGGCGTTGATCTACGGCATCCCGGAACATTCGGCGCGCCTAAGTCTTTATTACGCGGTCCGGCTGCGCGACCTCGTTCGAACCTACGCCGCGAGCGCCTGGGCGTTCAGCGTATCGGACCCGCAGCTGGCGGCAACTACTGCACGTCATGCGCGGCTGGCGAAATGGATCAACGAGGCCTGAGAAACACTTCTCTACCGGGATCCGATATGGCCCGGATGCCGCAGAGATCAGCAAGTAGTCACTGACGCGGGATCAAGGCAATATAATGGGGGCCTCTCCACCGCATCCGGGCAACCGGCGCCTCTTCCGCATGATGAATGGCATCACCACGAAATGGGCAAGCTTCCACGCGCTTACCTGGCCTGAGCGGCGCACACTGCTCGCCGCGATAGGGTGGCTGCCGTTGTTCTCTCTTGGGCTGCGCGTCCTCGGGCCGCGCCGTTTTCAGGTTTGGCTGCAACGCGATAACCCACCGATCGGGAGCAAGGTTTCGCTCGATGACATCGTTCGCATCGCCACGCTGGTCAATATCGCTGCCCGGCAGGCTCCTGTCCCCGCGACCTGCCTCACACGTTCCTTGCTGCTGGGCTGGGTGTTGCGGCGTCGGGGTGTCGCCAACCAGTTGCGTATCGGCGTGCGTCTGACCCAGGGTGCCCTCGACGCCCATGCCTGGGTCGAATACGCGGGCATCCCCATCAACGACCGACCGGATGTGGGCGAGCAGTTCGCGCCGTTTGCCGAAGTCCTGCTTCCCGGGGCCTTCCAGTCGCCATGAGCGGTATCGCCGGAATCATTCATTTTGACGGCGCGCCCGTTGCGCCGGGGCTGGTGGAGAAGATGACCAAGGCCATGGCGTACCGTGGCCCGGACGGCATCAACCACTGGGTCAAAGGCGCGGTGGCGTTAGGGCAGTGCATGCTACGCACTACACCAGAATCACTCGAAGAAACGCAGCCGCTCACCAACGAGGACCAAAGCCTGGTGCTCGTTATGGATGGCCGGGTGGACAACTGGGACGAGCTACGAAAGGAATTGCTGGGGCGTGGCGTGGTGCTGCGGAACCGGTCCGATGCCGAGTTAGTGCTAAGGGCTTTCGAAAGCTGGGGTCAAGAATGCTTGCGCCACATTGATGGCGATTTTGCGCTGGTGATCTGGGATGCGCGGCGGCAAATGGCATTCTGCGCGCGCGATCGCATGGGTAACAAACCGTTCAACTATCACTGGAATGGAAAAACGCTTGCCTTTGCCTCCGAACTGCACGCGATTCTGGCGATGCCCTGGGTGAAGCAGGAACTCAATGAGGGCATCGTCGCGGATTATTTGAACCAAAACTGGCTTTCCCGGGACGAAACGCCATGGAACGGAATCTCGCGCTTGGTGGCAGCACATTGGATGGAAATTGCGCACGAAGGTGTGCGCTCGGGCGAATATTGGCAGCCAGAACTTCATTCGCCATTGCGGTATCCGGTCGACGATGAGTATGTGGAGCATTATCGCGCGTTGTTTGCCGACACTGTCCGCCGGATGTCGCGTTCGCAGCAGAAGCTGGCGATTGAGGTAAGTGGCGGGCTCGATTCATCCGCCATCTTTTCGGTTGCGGCGAAACTGCGCCGCGACCAACATTTTCTGGCCCCGGATCTTGCCGGTTATACCCTCGCGTTTGACGACGATCCCGACGCCAATGATCTGGAATACGCCCGTGCGGTAAGGGAGCATGTGGGAATCCCCGTTCATGAAGTGAATCCGAGGAAACGGCCATTGTCCTGGTATCAGGATCGAGCGCGAATCTATAGGGAATTTCCGGGGTATCCAAACGGGGTCATGGGCGCAGACATCAGGGAATTGGCTCGGGAGCAGGGATGCCGGGCGCTTCTAGTAGGAGTGGGAGGCGATGAATGGCTGGGCGGCGACCTTACTTACTATGCGGAGGAGCTGGCATTGGGGCAATGGCGAAATGTTTATGGTTTCTTGAAGACAGACTGTCGGGAGGTCGGAACGCTGCGCGCCTGCTGGCGGTTGGCTCGTTATGGCGTAGTGCCGCTGTTGCCGAATTGCGCCAAAGACATTGTGCGGAAGGCGCTCGCAATTCACAGGCGGCACACGACCGATTTCGAGGGATGGCTTTCGCCGCAATTCCATCAGATTGCCTCACAACGCATGAGGAAACCCGCCGTTTCGTTTGACGGCGCGCGCTTCGGCCGTGCTGGACAGCGTCGGCAGTATTGGATATTGCACGGGCCTTATTCCGCTTTGGCGCGGGAGATGGAAGAGCGCCTTGCCGCGAATCTGGGCATGGAACTGCGACGACCGTTCTGGAATACTGCGATGGTGCAGTTTGCCTTTTCAATCCCTGAGCGATTTCGGCGTCTCGGGGGGGAAGATAGGGTCTTGCATCGCCGCGCCATGCAAGGTCTGTTGCCCACGCTTGTGCTGGACAGGAAAATCAAGGCGGACTTTATGATCGCTTTCAGAAGGCACGCAGAGGATATGAAACTAGCCATGGCGGTCGAGACAGTGCAACAACAGCGGCGCATGTGGGTTCTGCCGGAACTAATGCAAAGGACGTATACTGAGTTTGGAGATAAGTCATTCGAAGGGGTGCCGGAATGGCTGGTTTGGAGTTTGTTTGGCTGCAGCGCGCTGGCTGCTGGCAGCGACAGCTGAGTACTGGGCGTGCGTCTCGATGAATTGGCTCGGATAAGATAGATCTGGAGGTCAGCATGAAGCAAGAAAAGATGTCACGAGAACCCAATCCGGTGAAACCGATCCTGGATTCGGCTCCCAAGAAGACGTATCAGCGACCCGTCCTGCGCACTTTTGGTTCGCTTCATCGTATGACCCAGGGTTCCGCAGGCAAGGCCAGTGACGGTGCCGGATTCAAAAGACCTGCTGGTTCCGATCGAAGCATCAAGGAAAACATTGTCAGAATCGGAGATCATCCGCTTGGAATTGGCCTCTACCTGTTTGACTACAAGCCGGGATTCGGTGGTGCATCAGGAAATGGCAGGCAGTTTGGCGTTATGGCTGATGAGGTTGAAGCGGTGTTGCCCGAGGCGGTATCAAGCCATCCAGATGGCCATAAGATGGTCAATTACGCGATGCTGGGGATAGACAATCCTGCTCAATGAGCCTGGCAGAAACGCGGGATATGTTGTTCCCGTCGGAGAATTTGATCCAGGCTAACCCAGACCGCGTTCCGCAATTGAGGCATGACATATAGGCTGGAAGGTTGATGCCAGGCTACTCTGATGGAAAAAGTACAGCGCGTGAAGTAGGGCAAGCGGCCTCGCGCGATCATCCTGATTCGTTTCCGTCGTCAACGGAAATTTCGGATTGCAGTCTGCGTGTGCTTGGTCGGGATACAGAATAGTGTCCGGTTTCAGTCTCACCCATTCGCGGCGGCAAGTGCCTTTGAGTATTTTGCCATTCCACGAATGGGTTTGCCCGGACGGTACTTTATGGACGCGGTTCTTCCGGACAAATGCGGGTTACCTGCTGCGTTTTCCTGAACTGGCCGACTTTCGGGTTTCGCCCGATGGTTTGTCTGTGGCTTGTTCGCTCGCACCGGGTGTGACCGATTCGACCGCGCATCACCTCTATCTGAACCATGTGTTACCTTTAATACTAAGCAAGCAAGGGAAATTGGTTTTTCATGCGAGCGCTGTTGAAATCGCAGACAGTGCGGTTGCCTTTGTGGCAGTGTCCGGCCGCGGCAAGTCGACCTTGGCGGCCAGTTTCGCAATAAGCGGGTTTCGTTTCCTGAGTGACGATGGGCTAGTGTTAGAGCCATCCGGCGACGGTTATCAGGCGTTGGCCAGCCATCCTTCCATTCGCCTATGGGAAGATAGCGAGAATGCGCTGATTCCTGCCGAGGTGGAGACTGCGCCAGCACTGAGGTTTACTTCCAAAGCTCGTTTTCTGGCGGGCGAGAGTATCTCGTTTTGCGATAAGGTCCGGCCTTTGCGTCGGGTATATTTCTTGGGCGATGGCCGTACGCCGGAGATAATCTTCCAGCGCATGAACGCCGCGGAGGCTTTGGTTGAGTGGGTGAAGCATTCTTTCTTGCTCGATGTGGAAGAAAAGCCGCTACTGGCTTCGCACTTCGATGAAGTGGCAAAATTGGCGAATCATCCGATTCACTACCGCCTCGATTATCCGCGTCGCTTTGAAGACTTGGTGCGTGTCCGGCAGGCCATTGCTGAGCATGCAACGGAAGAAGTGAAGACGCATGAACTTGACTGACAAAGTGACCATCCCGGAGCAGGTGCTGGCACGGCAGGTCGGTGAAGAGACGGTGATTCTGGATCTCGCCAGCGGAACTTACTTCGGCCTGGACCCCGTCGGTGCGCGTATCTGGCAACTGTTGACTGAGGGCAAGACCATCGACGAGGTTTGCGCGACTATGCTTGCGGAATATGAAGTGACGCCGGAGGACCTCGAGCGCGACGTACTCAGGCTGGCGGAGGAACTGCGCGCGAAGCAGTTGATCAGCCTTATCTAGGCTGGATTTGCCCTGCTTTACTCTGCGACATCCCAAGCTTCAAGAGTCGGCGCTCTCGTGATAGAGCGAGATCCAGGCGAACGCAAGCAGCAGCATGAATGTCAATGCGTTCGCTGGAATCTGCAGGCCGAAATCGACGAAGCTGTGGAGCATCAGTGCCGTAATTCCCATGATTGCCGCGAAGGACAAGCCGCGCATCAGCGGGTCGCGGCGCAGGTATTGCGCGCGCACGGCGGCCGCCAACGACATCGACACCATCAGCGCCAGCAGCGACAGCCCTATTGCCCCGGTCTCGGCGCCGAATTCCAGATAGTCGTTGTGCGCGTGGGTATAGGTCCACCAGGATTTTTGCCCGGCATAGCGCGGATACACCACCGGGAATGAGCCTAGGCCCGATCCGAATACCGGGTAATCCTTCCACATGTTGAGGGTCCAAGCGGCGACCTCGCCGCGGTCCTCGGATTGCGTGCTGGTCTGCGCGATCCTCTCGATCACACGTTCCGTGCCGAAATACGCGCCGACGAGAAACACGTCAACCGCGACCAGACTGACGAGCAGTACAACCATGGATTTGGTCGCGCGCTTTGCCAGCAGCAGGCCGATTCCCCCTGCGCTCATCAGGCTGACGAAAAACGAGATGTTACCCATCCTCGATCGTGTGAGCACCAGCGCAACGACCGTAACCACGAGCCCAAGGCGCAGAGCCATTTTCGGGGTAATGATCCATTGAATCAGATCGCGAAAAAAGTGCCCCCAGGAGCGGCTCTGCGCGCCGGAAAGGTTTGCGATCATTACGCCGATGCCTACGGACAAGCACATCACGAGATAGGCGGCATAGTGATTGCGATTCGCAAACGTACCGGTGGCGACATGTTCCAGGTTTTGGAATCTGCTCAACACGCCATACAAAGCCTGTAATACGCCTGACGTGATCAGTACATACGCGGCGCTGCGAATCCGACCGCGGTCGCGCAGCAGGATCAGGCTCAGCGCGAAGAACGCGATATAGGCCGTACTCTTGCACGCTGCCTCCAGCGTGGCGTAACGATCCAGAGTCAGCGGTGCGGCGTACAGCGCGCCGGGGGCCGCTGCCGCGAGATGCCAACGCGCGGCTTCAGGCGAGAGCGTTTGCAGAATGCCGATCGGCAGCGGCAGCAACTGCAGCCAGACGTAACACAGCCAGTACAGGCCGCACCAGAGCATAGGCCGCGCATCGTCGAGCATCGCGGGGTGGGAATATTTCCCGCGAATGCGGCCGACCAACCAGCCCAGGGCGAGCAGCAGCACCCATAGCGCGAGTACGGCCCAGGCCCAAGGCCGGTTGCTGCCTAACGGGACGGGTGCCCAGATGAGCAGTGCCAGGTACAGGCCGTAGATCCAACGAGTGCCGCCGGCTGTTTGGCGCATGGTACGCACCTAGGGCCGTTGCCGGCGCTCAAATGAACAGGCCCGGCAACTTGCGCTGTCGGGCCTGGTTGAGTTGGAACTCGATTTCAGCACTTGCTGCCTACGCACGTGCCCCCTCCGCCGGGTGTGACCGTGGGGTTGATCGGCGCAGCCGGGGGGGCTAGCGCCGGGGCTGGCGGGGGCACTTGCACTTGCGCCGGACCCGCTGCAGTCGCGGGCAAGCTTGCCAGCGTGCTGGCGAAGACCGTCGCTTCGACCGCTTGCGCGGCGGTGGTGGCGGCCTGAGTCGCAACGTTCGCCTGCTCCACTGCAGCTTGCGCAGCGGCACGCAACTGCGCGTTATCCGGATTCGCGCCGGCAGCTGCCTGCGCGCGGCTGGCTGTCTCGGCTGCGGCTGCCGCGCGCGCGGCAGCAACAACTGCGACGGGCGAATTGTCCGGTACCGTCACTGCTGCCAACGCGCTGATCGCGGCCTGAACGGCCGCGGGCGCTGCAGCCAGCGGTTCAGGAGCTTGCGACGTCCGGCCGGGCTGCCAGGGCACGGCCTGTCCCGGTTCTATCTTGCTGATCGGGCCGTAGGGCGTATGCACCGAAACCGCGCCGGCGGCTACAGACGCGATGCCTATCTCCTGCGCTTTGGCCTTGCTGTCGACGACGACGCTGAAGTCGGCGAGCCCGGTGTTCAGAATATCGACCAGGGAGGCGCCCGCGGAAATGCTCACGCCCTCGCGATTTTCCGCATGAATGGCACCGGAGACATAGCGCATCGCACCGTCGGCGAGATCGAGCGCCGTACTGCTCGCCTTGAGGTCGTGCGGATCGAAATGATATTGATCCACGCCCAGAGTCGAGGCTGGACCCAGCACCACCAACTGCCCGTCTGCGAACTTGAGCACTACCTGTCCGTCGGTGCCTGTATTGAACGTCGTGCCGGGTCGGAAGGTGTCGCCTGGCTTCGCGGCAATCGTCTTGCCCGAGGGAGTGCGCACGGACACCTTGTTCGAGACCGCATAGACGTATCCGATTAGCTGCAGGTCGGGGCTGGCGGAGGATTCGGGCTGGCTGGCGGCGGCTGCCATTGCGGCCATGCGCGCAGTCGAGGCGACCACTACCGGCGTATTGACCGGGACTATGGTCGTCCACAGTTCGGCCACTGCGGCCTGCACCACGGCTGGCGCCGCCGCGACCGGCATGGGCTGCGATAGCTTGCGCTCAGGCTGCCAGGGGGCATACTGGCTCGGCTCGACCCTGTAGATCGGGCCGTAAGGCGTGTGCACCGAAATTTCGCCCAGTGCGACCACTGCCGCGCCGGTTTCCGCAGGGCCCGGATTCACTTGCACGGTAAAGTCGGCGCCGCCGGCGCTTTGAATGCGCACGCTCGAGTCGCCCGCCGCAATGTGCACGCCCTCGCGATGGGTGGCGCCTATGAGGCCGGCCACAAAGCGCATTTCGCCGTGCATCAATTCTATGCTGCTGTTGCTTTGCCTGAGGTCATGCGCGACGTAATTGTATTTGCCGATGCGCACGCCCGAGTCCGCACCCAAGGCCACTACCTGGCCATCGGCGAATTTCAGCACCATTTTTCCGTCGGCGCCGGTGCTGAATACCGTGTCGGCGTCGAAGGTTTCACCGACCTTTGCCGGCACCGCTTTGGCGCCGCCCTTGCTGATGAAAATCGAGCCGGAAATCTCATGCACGTATCCGGCTTGGGACCATGCGATGGACGAAAAGAGCGCAAGCGCGAGCGAAATGAACCCAGCGCTGAACGCCTTTACCGCTTTCCGCGCATTTCCCGTCGCAATCATTGAGGAATTCCCTGGTTCGCCGGCTCACCCGGCCTGGCGGTCTGCGCCGCTTTGGTGCAGTCCGGACCGCCAATACGCCTGTATTCCTCTATAGCACAAACGAGATCGAAGCGCGTGTAACTTTTAACGATTTGAAAAATCTTCTCTGGATTGCGTTCAGCGCCGCGGCGGATCGTACGCAGCAAGGCCTGCCGCGCATCGGGGTCGAGATCCTGCCACGCGGCGAGCCCGACGAACACCACCGTCTGCTGTATGGTTTGCTCCCATGGTCCGAGCTCTTCGGCGTGGCGCAAGGCCGTGGACAATTCGGCGTCGATTTCGTCGAGATAGAGCTTGGTCAGCGCGAGATTCGCCCAGAGGTAAGGCGAGGTCGGCCGCTGACGCAGCGCCTGGCGGAAGCGCAAATTCGCATCCCTGGTTGCGGCGAGCGCCGCGCGCGGGATTTTGGAGGCGCGCATTTTGGCCAAATCCATCGCGCCCACGCCTTCGAGCGCCCAGGGGTTGTCGGAAACGTACTTCAGACTGTCGGAGTAATGCCTGGCCACGCGCTCGACATTGTGCGCGCTCGGCGCGCGCGACTCCGGCGTCCATTGCTCGCTTTCGTTTTGACCCAGCTGCACAAAAAAACCAGCCATTCCCAGCCGCGCGGTTTGTGCCGCAATCAGCGCGAGCAGAACGAACAGGACCACATAGGCCGACTTGCCGCGCGCGCGCACGGGCCGTTGCTGGTCTGCGCGGGCCGTGCCTTTAGCTGCAGGCCGCGCTGATGGCCTAAATGACATTTCTCAGAAGAGTGAAATTGGTGGGCCCACCTGGACTCGAACCAGGGACCAAAGGATTATGAGTCCTCTGCTCTAACCAACTGAGCTATAGGCCCTACGGGAAATGATACAGGGTTTGGGAAGGCTCCTCACCCACCTCTTCGGGTGGTCCCGCCCTTCGGGCTCCCACCCAACCCTCTCCCCGCGGGGGAGAGGGGCATGTTTCTTCTATGCTTCGTTGTCCAGGAAGCTGCGCAACTGCTCCGAACGCGAGGGGTGGCGCAGCTTGCGCAGCGCCTTCGCCTCGATCTGGCGGATGCGCTCGCGCGTGACGTCGAACTGCTTGCCGACTTCCTCCAGCGTGTGGTCGGTGTTCATTTCGATGCCGAAGCGCATGCGCAGCACCTTGGCCTCGCGCGGCGTGAGCGAGTCCAGCACTTCCTTGGTCGCGTCGCGCAAAGAGCCGTACACCGCGGCATCCACCGGCGCCATGGTGGCCGCGTCCTCGATGAAATCGCCCAGGTGCGAATCGTCGTCGTCGCCGATCGGCGTCTCCATCGAAATCGGCTCTTTCGAGATCTTGAGGATCTTGCGGATCTTGTCCTCGGGCATTTCCATCTTCAGCGCGAGCGTCGCCGGATCGGGTTCCTGCCCGGTCTCCTGCAGGATCTGGCGCGAGATGCGGTTCATCTTGTTGATGGTCTCGATCATGTGCACCGGGATGCGGATGGTGCGCGCCTGGTCCGCGATCGAGCGCGTGATCGCCTGGCGGATCCACCAAGTGGCGTAGGTCGAGAACTTGTAGCCGCGGCGGTATTCGAACTTGTCCACCGCCTTCATCAGGCCGATGTTGCCTTCCTGGATCAGGTCGAGGAACTGCAGCCCGCGGTTGGTGTATTTCTTCGCGATCGAAATCACCAGGCGCAGGTTGGCTTCGGTCATTTCGCGCTTGGCGCGGCGCGCCTTGGCTTCGCCCGTGGACATCTGCTTGTTGATGTCTTTGAGGTCTTTCAGCGGAATGCCGATGCGCGCCTGCAGGTCGAGCAGCTTCTGCTGGTTTTCCATGATTGCCGGCTGATAGCGCGCAAGCTGCGTGCTGTACGGATGGCGCGCGCCGATTTCGTTGCCGACCCAGCGCAGGTTGGTCTCGTTGCCGGGGAACACCTTGATGAAGTGCGGCCGCGGCATGTTGCTCTTGGTCACGCACAGATGCTGGATGTGGCGCTCGTAGCGGCGCGTCTCTTCCACCAGGCCGCGCAAGGCGTCGCACAGGCGCTCGACGATGCGCGCGGAGAAGCGGATATCCATCAGTTCGGCGGAAATCTTGTCGCGGATCTTCAGGTATTCCTTGCTGCGCGATCCGTGCTTGACCAGCGCCGTCTTCTTTTTCTCGAACAGCCGGTGGATCACGTCGAAGCGCGCGAGCGCATCTTCCTTGAGCTGCTGCAGGCTGGCGCTGATGGCGGCGTTTTGCGCCTCTTCATCGAGCTCTTCCTCCTCCTCTTCCTCTTCCGCCGCCACTTCGGCGAGTTCGGCGACCGGCTCGTTCTTGGCGTTCGGGTCGATGAGTCCGTCGACCAGCTCGTCGATGCGCATTTCGTCGCGCGCGACTTTGCCGGCGAGCGCGAGGATTTCGGCGATGGTGGTCGGGCAGGCCGAAATCGCCTGAATCATGTGCTTGAGGCCGTCTTCGATGCGCTTGGCGATCTCGATCTCGCCCTCGCGCGTGAGCAGCTCGACCGAGCCCATCTCGCGCATATACATGCGCACCGGGTCCGTGGTGCGGCCGAACTCGGGGTCGACCGTGGACAGCGCGGCCTCGGCTTCTTCTTCGGCGTCTTCGTCGGGGACGACCGCCGGCGCGTTCTCGGAAATCAGCAGCGTTTCCGCATCGGGCGCGGCGTCATAGACCTGGATGCCCATGTCGCTGAACGTGGTGATGATCGATTCGATCTGCTCCGCATCGACCAGGTCGTCGGGCAGGTGATCGTTGATTTCGGAGTAGGTGAGAAAGCCGCGCTCCTTCCCGAGCTTGATCAGATTTTTCAGGCGCGTGCGCCGCGCCTCCACGTCCTCGGGCTTTTGCTCGCCCTTACGCAGGTCGGCCTTCTGCTTCGCCGTGAGTTTCGCTGCCTGCTGCTTGGCGATTTGCTTGGCGATTTGCTTGGCCGACTGCTGCGGCTTCGCTGCGGCGCTCTCCTGCGGCTCGGCCTTGACTGCTACGGGCAGTTTCGCCGCGGCCTTGTCTGCAGCCTGGGGCTTGCCTTTAATCGGCGCCGGCGCCTTGGCCGCCAGCTTGGCTACGGGCTTGACCGTGGTCTTGGCCGCGGGCTTGGTTTTTTTCGCCAAAGGCTTGGACTTGGCCGCAGGCTTGGCCTTTTTCGCCAAGGGCTTGGACTTGGCCAGCGGCCTAGTTTTGGCCAGCGGCCGGGCTTTGGACAGAGGCTTGGCCGCGGGTTTCTTCCTCGCCGGCGCGGCGCTCTTGTGTGCAGTCTTCGGCTTGGCTGCCTTCGCTTTTGCAGCTGCGGCGGATTTCTTGGCTTGATGTGCGGCCATGAGCTTGTCCTAAGTCGGTGAAGTATTGGAAAAAAGCCGGTGATTATACCACAGGGCGCTTCGTTCCCGGGCGCCGATCCAACCCCGCGAGGCGCTTAGTCAGTGCGTTCATCTGTTCTATGTCCGCGGGGCTGAGTACCCCTGTCTTGTTCCTGCGCTGCAATTCATTCAACTGCTCGTGGATGCGCCGGCGTTCGAGCCCGGGCAGCGCGTCGCGGAACTCGCCTTCGGCCTGCTCCGGCGTCAGACCCAGGATCATGAGCTCGGAACGAACCTGTTTGAGCAGCGTTTCGTAGGGGCTGCCGCGAAAATGGTCGATCAACATGATCTCGGAGCTTACGTCGGGGTTGGCGCGCACATACTCGCCCAGCCCGAGTAGGGCTTGCGCCTCGAGGTTGTCGCCGCGGATGATTTCGCCGGACAGTTCGCCCGCAAGCGCCGGCTTAACTAAGACACATTCCAGCAGGCGCAGTTCAAAACTCTTGACTGCGGCGCGCGCGACCTTGGACGGAGCGGGACGCTGCCATGCGCCCGGCGCAGGCGTGCTGCGCATTTCGCATAGGCGCTCGGCTTCCTGCTGGGTCATGCCGGCGATATCCGCCACTTGTTTCAGCAATTGCAGCTGCAGCCCGGGCGCGGCCACGCTCTTGAGCAGCGGCTTGGCTTCGTGCACCAGGCGCGAGCGGCCTTCCGCGGTATTGGTGTCGGTGCGCGTACGCAGCTGCGACAGCAGATAGGCCGACAGCGGCTCGGCGTGCCCGACCAAGTCCTCGAACGCCGCCTTGCCCTTGCTGCGCACGTAGCTGTCCGGATCCTCGCCTTCGGGCAGGAACAGGAAACGTATCGTCTTGCTGTCCTGCGTCGCGGGGAGACACACTTCCAGGGCGTGCCAGGCCGCTTTCCTGCCCGCCGCATCGCCATCGAAGCTGAACACGATTTCATCGGTCTGGCGCAGCAGCTTTTGCACGTGCACCGGCGTGGTTGCCGTGCCCAGCGTCGCCACCGCATAGCCTACGCCGTGCTGCGCCAGCGCCACCACGTCCATATAGCCTTCGACCACCAGCGCGCGGCCGGCATCGCGTATCGCCTGGCGCGCCTGCGGCAAGCCGTAGAGCTCGCGCCCCTTCTCGAACAAGGGCGTCTCCGGCGAGTTGAGGTATTTGGGCTCGCCCGCGCCGATGACGCGCCCGCCGAATCCGATGACGAAGCCGCGCTGGTTGATGATCGGGAACATGATGCGGTCGCGGAAACGGTCGTAGCGCTTGCCCGCTTCGTTCTCGATCACGAGGCCGACTTCCTTCAAGCTCTTGTCGTTGTAATCGGGAAATGCGGCCTGCAAATTCTGCCAGCCGTCCGGGGCATAGCCGATGCCGAAGTGCGCCGCGATCTGGCCCGACAGGCCGCGTTGCTTGAGGTATTCGATCGCCTGCGGCGAAGCCTTCAGCTGCTCGCGGTAGTACTGCATCGCGCGCCGCATGAGCTCGTACAGATCGGGGCCGGTTTCTTCCTTCTTCTTGCCGAAGCGCGGCTCGAATTCCGGCATGGTCATGCCGGCGCCCGCGGCGAGTTCCTTGATCGCTTCGATATAGCCCAGGCCCGAATACTCCATGAGGAAGCCGATCGCGTCGCCGTGCGCGCCGCAGCCGAAGCAATGATAGAACTGCTTCGACGGGCTGACCGTGAACGAGGGCGATTTTTCGTTATGGAAGGGACAGCAGGCGCTGTAGTTGGCGCCGGCTTTTTTCAGCTGCAGATGGCGCTGAATGATATCGACGATATCGACGCGATTGAGCAAATCGCGTTTAAAGGAGTCGGGTATCACGCGCGCTTGGACTTGGGTTCGAGGGCCTGGAAAAAAACGTTCCCCGGCGGTGGTGCCCAGGGAAGATGTCTTATTTATAGGCCATTTCGGCCAAAACGCAAGTGAAACCTAGGACTGTGGGCGCGACGCTGTGGGAGGCCCGCCCTCGGGCCGATCAGACTTCGATTCGGCAGCGATCGGGGCGAGGGCGCCCCTCCTACGCCCCGAAGGAAGTCCTCTTGGAGGACGAATTCTCTAACTGCCGAGCTTGGCTTTGACCAAGGAAGACACTTTGGCCATGTCGGCGCGGCCGGCCAGCTTGGGCTTGAGCAGCGCCATGACCTTGCCCATGTCCTGCATCGCTTTGGCACCGGCCGCTGTGACTGCCGCGGCCACTTCGGCGGCAATTTCGGCCTCCGACAACTGCTGCGGCATATAGCCCGAGAGCACGCCAATTTCGAATCTTTCCACGTCGGCCAGGTCTTGCCGGCCGCCCGCTTCGTATTGCGCCACCGAATCGCGGCGCTGCTTCAGCATTTTTTCGATGATGGCGAGGATGTCCGCATCCGTGAGTTCGATGCGCTCGTCCACTTCGCGCTGCTTCATCGCCGCGAGGAGCAGGCGGATCGCCGACAGGCGCGCCGCATCCTTGGCGCGCATCGCGGCCTTCATGTCTTCGGTGATTTTTGCCTTGAGCGACATGCGCGCGATGGCGACGCTTGACCGGCCGGGCAGGAGCGGGCTGTTGCCCGGCGCCTATGGCCGCTTAGTTATATCAGGGCTTAGAACAGCTTGGGCGGGAGTTGCTGGCTGCGGATGCGCTTGTAGTGGCGCTTGACCGCTGCGGCCAGCTTGCGCTTGCGCTCGGCGGTGGGCTTTTCATAGAATTCGCGCGCGCGCAGTTCGGTCAACAGACCGGTTTTTTCGATGGTGCGCTTGAAGCGGCGCAGCGCGACTTCAAACGGCTCGTTTTCCTTGACTCGTACAGTAGGCATCAATACTCCGGCTTTTACTTGGGCGGAAAACCGTGAATTATATCAGCACTTTCCGCCGCCGGACAAGGGCTGTTTCAGGCCGGCTTTTTGAGTGGGAGGCCCGCCCTCGGGCCGATATCGCTTCGGCCTGGCACCGATCGCGGCGAGGGCGTCGCTCCCACAGGCCCACTCCTACAGACACTCGTGGCGGTGGCGCTTGGCCTTGAAGCGGTAGCGGTAGACCTCGCCTATCAATGTGTTGTGTGGTGCCTACTGCGCTGCGCCCAGTCCCGCCTCCCAGGCCGCCAGCGCTTTGGCATGATCCGCCTGCGCCGCAGCCGCATCCAACTGTATCGCCCGCAGCGTGCGCCGCGCATCGAGCAGATCCATCACGCCGATGGCGCCGTTCTTGTAGGCGAATTCGGCCGAGTCGGCCGATTTTTTCGCTTCACCGAGCATGCTGTCGCGGTAGCGCGCGAGGCGCTCGGCCGCGGCATCTACGTCCGAACGCGCCTTGGCGATATCGGATCGCGCCAATGCGCGGGTGCGCTTGAGATTGTCGGCAGCGGCATCGTAGGCGACTTCGGCGCTCCGGATTTCGCCCTCGAAGTAGTACCGGGTAAATAAGGGAACACTCACGAACACGCCCCAGGTGTTGCCGGTGCCGGCGCCGCTGCCTGCCGCGTAATTGGGATTCACCGGGTAGTGGTCGAACTGCGCGCCCAGCGTGAGGTCGCGCTTGCGCAGGCTTTTTGCCAAGTCGAGCGCGGCGCTCGCCGCTTCCACGCGCGCGCGCGCGGCGCGCACGTCCGGCCGGCGCTCGATCATTTGGTCTGGGTCTGCTGTCGGTGTCGCCTGCGGCGCGGGCCAAGGGTCGGTCGCCTTGATCGCCTCAGCCTGCTGCTCCGCGCCTATCAGGTAGGCGAGCGCAAACTGGGCGCGCCTGCGGTCGGCTTCGGCAGCGCGGGCGTCGTTTTGCGCGCGCAGTGCATCGACGCGAATGCGCGCCACGTCGGAACTGGCGATGTCGCCGGCTTTCAGGCGCAGTTCCGCCGCCTGCAGGCTGCGCTGGTACAACTCGGCGGTATCGACGCTGATCGCGAGCCGGTCCTGCGCGGCCAGCAGGTCGTAATAGCCGCCACGCAAGGCGAGGCGCTGCTGGCGCAGGATGTCGGCCAGATCGTCGCTGCTGGCCGTCTCCAGTTTTTTCGCCGTGGCCACGCGCAACCCCAGCTTGTTGCCGCGCTCGACCAATTGGTCGATGCGGATCGAGCTGTCGACGACTTTATCGCGCAGCCCGCCGGCGCCGACCCCGACCTGCGGATTGATGGAGCCGACGCCGAGGCTGAGATTCGGATTGGGACGCGCACCGGCACTGAGCGTAGCGGCCTGCGCTGCCTCGACCGCGCGCCGTGCCGCCTGCAATTCGCGGTTTTTCTGCAATAGCAGCGCGTCGGCCGTGGACAGGCTCAGATGAGCCAGGTCCGGCGTCTGGCCTTGTGCTCCGGCCATCAGGCCAAACAACAACAGAGTGATCAAGTACCGCATTTCGCTTCCAAGTTCCGACGTGCGACGGGCCGCGCGCCCGATGCAGAAACTCGCGTATTATATCTGTTCACGTCTGCGCTTTCTTCATTGGTGACAACCCCGAACGCCTGCAAGCCCGCACTATGCTGATCCTGGGCATCGAGACTTCCTGCGACGAGACCGGCATCGCGCTGTATCACAGCGAGCGCGGCCTGCTCGCGCATGCCTTGCACACCCAGATCGCGATGCACCAGGACTACGGCGGCGTGGTGCCCGAACTCGCTTCGCGCGACCACATCCGGCGCGTGCTGCCGCTGATACGCCAGGTCATGCGCGAGGCCGGCGCCGAACTCGCGCACGTCGATGCCGTCGCCTACACGCAAGGGCCGGGGCTGGCCGGCGCGCTGCTCGTAGGCACCAGCGTCGCCAATGCGCTCGCGTTCACGCTCGGCATTCCGGCCATCGGCATACACCATCTCGAAGGGCATCTGCTCTCGCCGCTGCTCGCCGCGAAGCCGCCGCAATTTCCGTTTGTCGCGCTGCTGGTCTCGGGCGGACATACGCAGCTCATGCGCGTGGGCGCCGTGGGCGAATACGAACTGCTCGGCGAGACCGTGGACGACGCCGCCGGCGAAGCCTTCGACAAGACCGCGCAGCTGCTGGGTTTGGGCTATCCGGGTGGGCCGGCGCTGGCGCAGCTGGCCGGGCAGGGCAGGGCGAACCGCTACAGGCTGCCGCGGCCCATGCTCGAGCAAATGCACCAGACCGGCAATCTGGATTTTTCCTTCAGCGGCCTGAAGACCGCGGTAATGCTGCTAGTGCGCAAAGAAGCGCCCGATGCCGCGGCGCGGGCCGACGTCGCCGAATCGTTCCAGGAAGCGATCGTCGACGTGCTGGTGGCGAAATCGCTGTACGCGCTGGAGCAGACCGGGCTCACACAGCTCGTGGTTGCCGGCGGCGTCGGCGCCAACCGCCGCCTGCGCGAGCGGCTCGACCGCGCGGCGGCGGAGCAGGGGTATTTCGTGTTCTATCCGGAATTCGAATTCTGCACCGACAATGGGGCGATGATTGCGCTAGCCGGTGCCCTGCGTTTGGGTGCCGGTGTTGTGGGAGCGGCGCCCCCGCCGCGACCGGTGCCAAATCGAAAACCGATCGGCCCGAAGGCGGGCCTCCCACAATCCTACGCCTTCACCGTCAAACCGCGTTGGGACTTGTCGGCGATGAGTTTGTAGAAGCACCCCCGACTCTGCGCATCACCACTGCGATGGCGGTTTGCGCGCGGTATGGAAAATACGCAGGATTTCGATAGATTTTCCGCGCACGCGGTACGGGATCAAGTAATGAGTGTCGGCAACAGGCAATTCGCGCGTTCCCGGTACCCGACCAGGTCGCCCCAATCCGGGTTGGTGTCTCAGCAGGTCGACGGCGCGAATAATGCGTAAGACAACTTGCTGTGCGGCCTGCGGATTGTCCTGTGCGATATACGTTGCTTCTTCGTCAAGATTGAGCAGAGCCTTGCGCAGCCAGACGACTTCCAGGGGCTTTATGCCGGCTTGCGCCATTTGCCTAAAACCTTATTCACTTCGGCGGGCTTTGCGAAGTCTCCCGCATCCGCTTCTTGTAGGGCGGTCTGAATTTCGTGAATCTGCCATTCATTGAGTTCGACAAAAGCGCGAATGGCTTCGGCAGCGAGGAAGGACTTGCTGCGGTGAGTGGCGTCGGCCAAGTGATCAAGACGCGCCTTCACGGCCGCCTCGAGACGGATGGAAATCGTAGTGGAGGATTCAGCCATAATGAGCCTTTGTATCGGAATGTGTACATTCTCGCACAATGCGGCTGCGTATTCCAGCCAAAATGGCGCATGCGCTGAACTTGCTGCGGCGCCGTGGATGCGACGACACTGAAGATGTGGGGGCTTCTGTTGACCGTACCATCTCCTATAGTGGTGGGTTATACGAGACGCGGCCCATCCCCAACCCCGTGAATTTGACGTATATGCATTGCATGCATATACTGCTTTCATGCCAGCCGAGTTCGATCCGAAGAAGGATGCGGCAAATTTAAAGAAACACGGTGTTTCTCTTTCCGAGGGTGACGGTGTGCTGAACGACCCGCTTGCGCTCTCCGTGGAGGATGATTTTGCGCAAGGCGAACAGCGTTTTGTCACCATCGGCATGAACGTATTCGGCTCGTTGATGGTCGTTGTCTATACACATCGCGGCGACAATGCACGAATTATTTCGGTTCGAAAGGCCGATCCAAAGGAGCGCAGAGCATATGAAAAAAATATATGACTTCTCCAAAGGCAAACGCGGAGCCGTGATTCCCACGACCGGGAAAACGCGTATCACCATCTACCTTGACGACGCCGTCCTCGAGCGCTTCAAAGTCCAATCCGAGAAGAACGGAAAGGGGTATCAGACGCTGATCAACGACGCGTTGAAGGCCTATCTTGGGCTAGCCGAGCAACCGATTACGCATGAGCTCGTGCGCAAGATCGTGCGTGAAGAACTCGCGGCCCAAAGTTGAATCCCAAGTTGAAGATCGAAGCGCGCAGCGCTACGAACCAGCGCATCCTCGTAACCGGCGGCGCCGGTTACATCGGTAGCCATGTGGTGAAGCAACTCGGCGACGCCGGGCACGCAGTGACGGTCCTTGACAACCTCTCCACCGGCCGTCGCGAAGCGGTCCTCCACGCCGAGCTAGTCGTGGGCGAGCTCGCCGATGCCGCGTTGCTCGACAGCGTCCTCGGCCAGGGGCGGTTCGATGCGGTGATGCATTTCGCCGGCTCCATCGTAGTGCCCGAGTCCGTCGTCGATCCGATCAAGTATTACGCCAACAACACCGCGAATACGCTGCAGCTGCTCGGCGCCTGCGTCAGGCACGGGGTCAGCCGCTTTATCTTCTCTTCCACCGCTGCGGTCTACGGCATGGCCGACAAGGCGCTGGTGTCGGAGGACGAGCCCTTGGCGCCGATCAATCCCTACGGTGCCTCGAAGCTGATGAGCGAGCGGATGATCGCGGACATTGCGGCGGCGCATCCTTTGAAATACGTGATCCTGCGCTACTTCAATGTCGCCGGCGCCGAAGCCGGCGGGCGCCTGGGACAATCGGGCGCGGGGGCGACGCACCTGATCCGTGTCGCCTGCCAGACTGCGCTAGGTATGCGGCCGGAGATGACCATATACGGGGATGACTATCCCACGCCGGACGGCACCTGCATCCGCGACTACATCCACGTCGAAGACCTTGCGCAAGCGCACCTCCAAGCGCTGGGCTACCTCCAGCGCGGCGGCGAATCCGCCGTGCTCAATTTCGGCTACGGCCGCGGCCACAGTGTGCGCGAGGTGATCGCAGCCGTGAAACAGGCCTCGGGCGTGGATTTCGCGGTGCGCCTGGGCGCGCGGCGCGCGGGGGACCCGGCGCGACTGGTCGCAAGCAACGCAAAATTGAAAGAGGCTTTCGGCTGGGAGCCGCGCGGCACCAGCTTGGACGAGATTACGCGGTCGGCGTTGGTTTGGGAAAAGCGGCTGCTCGGGAGCATCCTCAATCCTTGATTGCTGCTCTCCTGGGACGCTCAAGCATGAAATGCAGAATATGTGACAACGAAGCCAATAACCAGCTGTATGAAGTCCGAGAAATGATGTATGGATACAGAGATGTATTTAGATATTTTCAGTGTCCAAGTTGTGGGTGTCTACAAATTGAAGAAATTCCCGTAGATATCTTCAAGTATTACCGCGACGATTACTACTCCTTAAAACCGGTCACTCGACCGACAAAGAGAAAATTCAAGAATGCCTTGATACGGCTGAGGGATCGCTACGCCGCTTTTGGTGAGGGATTGATTGGTCGCTTCTTATGCGTCAGGTATCCCAACGCGTCACTAAAGTGGGCTTCCCTTGTTCCCATAAATAGGGATGCACACATTCTGGACGTCGGATGTGGCTCAGGAGCGCTATTGTTTCTTCTCGGCGATTTGGGTTGCAAGAATCTTCTGGGAATTGATCCCTTTATCGCGACAGATGTCGAATACGAAAGCGGGTTGCGAATTCTGAAAAAATCAGTCCATGAGGTGGGCGGAAAATGGAATCTGATAATGTTTCATCACTCCTTCGAGCACGTACCTGACCCGCTCGCCACTTTGCAGGCTGTTTCCGGATTGCTGACACCTAACGGTTGTTGCGTCATCAGAGTTCCGACCGTATCCTCTTATGCGTGGGAACATTACAGAGTAAATTGGGTGCAACTCGATGCGCCTAGACATTGCTATCTTCATTCTGTCGAAAGCATGCGATTCTTAGCTCAGAGGGCGGGGCTGGAGTTATGCAAAACGGTGTACGACTCCACCTCTTTCCAGTTTTCTGGGAGCGAGCAATACAGAATGGACATCCCCCTTTTGGGCGAGCTTGCTGAATACAAAAAGCCGCGGGCGCCAATATTTACGAAACGACAACTCGCCGCTTTCGCAGTGCGGGCGGCGGAGCTAAATGAATGCGCTCGTGGAGATCAAGCAGCATTCTATTTGAGAAAGCCACAGGCGGTTAAGCAACTCTAAGCGGGTCGTAGTCTATTGCTGGACAGCGCCAAGAGCGGGAAGCTTACACAACGATGTGGAGGCGGCACCCGCGATTCGGTCAAAAGGAAATAGAGATCAAGAAATGATTTCAATCATTATCGTTTCATTCAATACAAGTGATTTGCTGGCTAACTGTATTCGTTCAATTTATGGTTCAAATATTAGGGCAGATTTTGAAATCATCGTTGTCGATAATAATTCAAAGGACGATTCGGTTGCGATGTGCAGAACACAATTCCCTAATGTTCAGGTTATCGAAAACAAAGTGAATAACATGTTTGCCAAGGCCAACAACCAGGGAATTGCAATTGCACGGGGAGATGCTGTATTGCTTTTGAACAGCGACACCGTCGTGGACCTTGACGTTGTTGATACCCTATATCGTTTCATGCGAGGCAACCACATGGTCGCTGCCGTCGGCCCCCGGTTAATCAATGTTGATGGATCGCTGCAGAGCCAAGGCTATCCTTTAAAGCCCATGCTTTGGACGGTCATCAGAAATTTTAGTCTGGACAACGCATTGCCGCCGTCTATTAGGCACAGGTTAATGCCATGGACAAATCCGGTGAATACAAATGCTATGCGAGTCGGATGGGTTGGCGGCGCATGCATGCTAATTAGCAAGCAAGCTATAGGAAAAGTGGGCGGCTTGTGTGAGGCCCTTTATTTTTATGGTGAAGAAGTGGAGTGGTGCTGGCGAGCGCGGAACGGTGGCATGCAAATTTGGTGTTTGCCGCAAGTTTCAGTTTTGCATCTTGGCGGGGCATCCACTAAGAGTCCCCAAGCGCCTATTGAATTGAAGATAAATGAACATCGAATGGCGAGTACCCTAGAATTGGTTAAAAAAACAACTGGTGTTCCTTATAACTTGGTTCTTGGTCTGGTGATAGTTTCGGCACTCCTGATAAAACTGCCGATAGCCTATTTATTGCGCCCTCCTCCAAATCCGCTTTCGAAGGATATCTTGGTTCGGCTATTGAATGAATTAAGATTCATGCGGTATCAGGCTAACTGGCTGTTGAAGATCAAGCGTTGAACCGTGCCTTGGTAGCGCGGAATAAGGTAGGTATTGACGCAACTTGGGTTAGTTATGCTGGTCAGCGCGGCCGTCGCGGGGACGCCATAGGACTGAATCACGGTCATGCGGAATTTCCGCAGTAGTTTTGCGCTTCCGGCTTACCGTTCCATATAATGGATTTCTTCAATGGTGACCTCTAATGTCTCCTGACTTACGGGAAAAAACGGTCACAAATATTGCGTATAGCGCGATTGGAAAAGGTGTATCCGTCGTCGCATCGGTGGCAACCAGCATTGTGCTCGCTAGGTACCTGAGCGCCCGCGACTTCGGCATCTACGGGTTCGCTGTCATCTTTATCACTTTCCTTGCACAGTTCAGTGATTTCGGGCTAAGCGCTGCAGTTGTTCAACGAAAAGACCTCAGTCGGGAATCCCTTACTGTGGCATTTACCATAAGGTTCTTGCTTGGGGTTGTTTTGTGCGCCCTGGCATTTGTCCTTGCGCCATTTGTAAGCATTGTCTTCGAAAGCCACGAAGTGGTCCGTGTAGTGCAGGTACTTGGAATAACGTTCCTGACCGGCGCTCTAAGCTTCCTGCCGCAAACACAGCTAACACGTGGCGCGCGGTTCGATTTGCTGAGTGCCAGTCAGTCAATTAGCTCAATCGTGAACGCCGCAGTAGCGATCGCGCTCGCAGTAGCTGGAAAGGGTTATTGGAGCATAGTTGTGGCGATTGTTGCTTCTGCAATGGCAAGCGCGGTATTCGTTAATGCCGTTCATTGGGAAAGACCAAGATTTCACCTAAAGGGAGACGACCTTTCCGAATTGATCAGCTTCGGGGGCAAGGTCTTTCTTTCGGGATTGGTAATGTTTTCGATCTTCAGCTTCGACAATGCGGTCGTGGGCGCAATTGGCGGGGCACAAGCGCTTGGCTATTATTCCCTTGCCTTTAGCTGGGGAAGCATTCTCTCCGGCCTGCTTCAGGGGGTCGTCTTGAATGTCCTCTTCCCAATGCTATCGAGTATTCAGAACGATAGACGAACCATAAGAAAGATCTACCTCGAATTACTGGAGTATGCGGCTTTTTTTGCCGTGCTTTTGCATATTTGCCTATTTTGGGGGGCAAATGAATTTCTCCGGGTCGTTCTTGGTCATGGGTCGGATAAATGGGCGCCAGCACTAGGCACGTTTCGTATCATGTGCTTGTATGGAATTATTTCTACTATATTGGTTCCCGTTGGGCCTGTCATAGTGGCGATAGGTAAGGCTGATGTCCAACTAAAGGCAATAGCGTCTGCAAGTCTAATTCAGACATTACTTCTTTATCCCGTTTTTCGGTTCTGGGGGATTGAAGGTGTAGCGGTACTGGTCACGGCGAGCTATGGGACGCAGTTTCTTATTTACCTGCCGGCCATTGGAGCCGAAATTGATGTGCGCATCGTTGAGTTCGTTCAAGCAGTCGCCAGGCCGATAATCGCGGGCTTTGTCGTCATATCCCTGGCGTTGGTTCTCTCCGATATTGTGCCATCTCGAATGAACTGGGCAACGCTTGTGGTCAAGGTAAGTCTTTGCGGGGTCTCCTTTATAATCTTGCACGGATTGATTGGTAAATGGAGATTGGAAAAGGGCGTAATAGCTCTGATAATGACGGCAGCCCAGCGACGAACTGTACGTTGATTCCGATCTCCGCCGCGCTGAAATTAGGGGAACACTATGTACAAGAAGAAAATCAATCGCCAATCTGCACGAGGGATTCCACTTCGACGAGTATATCGATGCCCTGAAGTAGGTTCGATATAATCTGCTCGCTCAATTGGCGTGAGGGAGTCGCTAAGAAAAGCCTGAAACCGCTCCTCTGGAGATTGATTATGCTGGCCTCAAATTGCGCTGGCGCATATTTCTGTTATGCGCTGCTCAGCCTTCGCAGAAGGGCTCTCTTCCATATTTCTTGGAAAATGGAAAATGATTGTATCGGTAATAATCTGCACATATGACCCCGGCGCATTTCTGAGGGAGCAATTAGCCGCACTCAATGCACAAATCTTGCCCAGTGAGTTGTACATGGAAGTTATCATCGCAGACAATCATCCATCGGGACTCAACAAATCCATAGTCGAAGAATTTGAGTTCAAGCGGCTTCATTGCGCGTATCTTCACGAGAAGCGCGTGGGAAAATGTTTCGCCGCAAACGCTGGAATATTGGCGTCCAAAGGTGAAGTACTCATATTTACTGACGACGATGTGCTCCCGCCACCGAGATGGGTAACTGCCATGGCCGAGCCGATCCTATCTGGCCTGGCTGACGTGGTAGCCGGCGGCGTGAAGATCCCGGAACAATTACGCAGCCGCTTGATAGGAACCGCCGAGAAGGGGATCGTGCTTGACAATGTCCAAAGCTACTCTTTCGACGAAGGTCTAATTGGCGCAAACATGGCGATATCTCGAAGATGCTTAGAGATCGTCCGAGGATTTGATCCAGAGCTTGGGCCAGGACGGTTAGGCTGCGGAGAGGATAGCTTATTTGGAATGCAACTGAGAGAAGCTGGATACAGGTTCCGGTGGGCGTCGACAGAAGGAACGGTTTGTCACCATTTCGCAACGGAAAGACTCAAGAAAAGCGCGTTAATTCAGTATGCGATAAACCTCGGGAAAGTGCGAGCTTACTTAAATCATCACTGGCATCATAAAGATACGAGATTCCCTCGGGTTCGATTGCTGATTTCAGTCCTGGGTCTAATATACGTGCGGTTACGCTGGGCAAATGAAACCAATAAGGTCGAGGGTATATTTGACAAGGAAATGCACCAGTACATAAATATGGGCTACTTCAGACACTATATTTACGAGCGACGACGAATTCGGAACTATGAGACCCATGGCCTGGAAAAAATAGCTGGCGTTAAGGACGCAAGGCTAATGCGGGGCGCTGCAATAGATGCCGATGGACAATTTGCAAAAGGTGACCATTGAGAATTTTAAATCCTGCAGTAAAACTATGCATTAATGAGGGTGAACTCATCAGCCTGGATATCGGCTGCGGCCCAAAGCCGATCTCCAAGTGCTTCGGCGTCGATAGAATGCTCTTTCCAAATCTCGATATACAGGCAGACCTGAATCAACCGCTCGATGACCTGCCTGACAGTTGCGTCCAAAAGATCTTTTCGTACCATACTCTAGAGCACGTCGAAAATGTGGTTGGTTTGATAGAGGAGTTTTACCGAATACTATGCCCTGGTGGAACGCTTGATGTCTATGTGCCACATTTCTCAAATCCGTACTATTACTCGGATATTACTCATCGCCAGCCATTCGGCTTATATTCCATGTATTACTTTGTGGACGAGAAAGACCAACCATCCCGCAAGGTTCCAACGTTCTATTCGGACGCAAGGTTCAGGGTGTTGGATATCCACGTAACGCTTTTAGACCGTAAATGGATAGATCGACTGGCGTTCCCACTAATGGAGACTGTCATCAACTCCAGTCGAGTATGGCAGGACCGATATGAAAGAAGGCTCTGCCGAATTTGGCCTGCGGAAAATATTAGGTACCTAATGACGTGTGTCAAGTAATGCTTCTACGCGCCGTTCTCACGCCAAATTTGGATTAATTGAAAATATGGACAAGGCCGTACCGGAATCGAATTGGATAAGAGCGAATGTTCCACATACTCTGAGAATCCTGTAAGCCTATGCCAGCCGTAAGCGTCATACTGCCAACCTACAACAGAGCATCATTGATTGAAGAAGCAATTCAAAGTGTCTTGTCGCAAACGTACGTGGACTTTGAACTTATCCTTCTTAATGATGGCAGTACCGATGGTACGACGGACATCGTCAGGAAGATATCCGATCGGCGTATTAGATGTATCCGGCACGAGTCGAACATCGGATTTACCGCCAATTGGACCTATGGGGTACGAGCTGCAAGAAGTGAATTCCTTTCAATTTTAGGCGACGATGATTTATACAAGCCCAATTTTCTAGGTAACAGGATGCTCGCATTCCAGGAAAAACCGGAACTTTGCGCGGTAACGGGGGCTTTCGACTGCTGTGATCTGGAGGGCAATGTAACAAGAAAATCTCTGCTTCCCTGTGCGGCGGACAAAGTATTCGCCGATAGGGAACTGATTGACCTGACCCTCGGATTTTCTGGGGAATGGTTCAATGGCGCAACAGTGTATAGGACCGCCGTGGTGCATCTGCTCTGGGAGCAAGTAATATTTGCACGCACGGCACTTGACCTTGCCTTACATGTGCTCATCTCGCTGATGACCGGCTCAAGGGTGATGTTTCTCGCCGAGCCGGACGTCTGTCTGCGTGTCCATGTTGATCAGGAAAGTCAGAGCAATAATTTTTCCTTATCGGAATCTGCGGCGTTGATGGCCATAAAACTTTGGCATTTCAACGTTAAACATGACCGTAGGTATAACGAGCTTTTTAGAAAGCGATTCTCCTCGGATCTCAATCGTTTTGGCAGAATGCTGTGGGATAAAGGATTGATTGCCGAATCGCGCGCTATGTTCCTGCAGGAGCTTTGTATCAATCCGTACACCGCTGCGACGTGGCTGCGCTATCTAAGAACCTATTTCACCGCTCCATCGTAACATCCATGGAGAATGCAATGGCAAGTAACGCTTAGAGCGTTCAAATTGGCGATAACAGAAGAACTAAGACGCGTCTGCATGCCGATACGGGGAAGCTTTGACGCGGCCTATGGCGGCGGGCAGACGTACGTCCGGGACCTTGCATATGCGCTCCGTCAAAACGGTTGCGACGTGACGGTCCTGGAATGCATTAGGAATCCCAATGGAGGCCAGGTAGATAGCGCGAATATCGGCGTGTCAGATAGGAATGGTATCCGGCTACTCAGACTGTATCTCGCAGAGGGCAGCGCGCAGCCTCAGGTGGAGGCTGCCCTTCGGGAGGGGATTACGCTTGCAAACCCAGACATCGTTCACGCGCATGGCCTGAAGGCGTTCGTAGCGCGCGTTTGCGCCGAGATGGGGATACCCTGCATAGTTACCGCGCATCACGGCGGCTTGGTTTGTCCAGCCGGTGCGCTGCTTGATGACAAGGACGCGATATGTCATCGCGCCCTGGAGCAGCAAGTTTGCACGAACTGTTGCGCCAGGCAGCAACCGCTTGGACGATTATGGAGTGCGATCCTCTCTTTTATGCCATTCGGGCTGCAGCTCAGTGTAGGGCGCCTTCTCCGACGGGTGCCGTTAGTTCCTTACCTGACCCCAGCCCTAACAATTCCGCTGCAGGTGCAGAAAAAGATGCTGGAGGTCGAGGAACTGATTGCGAAGTCCGATCGTGTAATTGTGCCTTCCAAAGCCATGCGGGGCGCGCTCTTGCTAAACCGCTGGCGCACCGAGCGCGTGGTGGTTATTCCGCACGGTATTCCCGAACTAGGAAGGACCGAAATTCCCTCACCTTCGGGCCGCCACGTCACCCGCTTTGCATATGTAGGACGATTGAGCCGCGTAAAAGGCCTCCATGTGCTCATTCAAGCGCTAAACCGATTGACCGGGGACGTGGAACTTCACGTCGTCGGAAGGGCAGATTCAAAGTGGGAGAAGCGGTATTGGACCTCTGTGCTCAAGCAGGTTCGTCGTCCGGAGCAAGTGATCCAGCACGGCTATTTGTCAGGATCGGATTATCGAAAGGTTGTAGCCGGATGCGACGCGGTGATCTTGCCAAGCATATGTCTGGAGGTTTTTGGGCTCAGCATAGCGGAAGCGTTTTCTCTGGGACGCCCCGTCATCGCTACCGATTCAGGCGGCCCCGCCGAGCAGGTCAGAAATGGGCTAGACGGGATTATCGTGCCCCCTAATGATGTGGCGGCCCTGGCTGAAGCGATGCAGGGGTTCTTGGACGATCCTACCAAAGCGCGTTCCCTTGCGGAAAACGTACGTGAACCGATCGCGATTGAGACCCATGTTGCGGCGCTTGGCGGCCTTTACACGCAGTGCCTGAATCAGGACGACTCGGCATGACCGGTGCTAAGGTCTGCTTTGCGCGTACTCTGGACGAAATCCGCGCAATCGAAGCCAAGCACGAGGCGCGTGGACTGCAATATCGAATCGCCCGCTTGCTCGTTGGGGCGTGGGTGATCGCCGCAAATGGCGCGGTGACCGTGCTTAAACTCTGTCTGTTTCGACGGGGCTCCTTGCCCCGCAGGCAAGTGCACGATATCGTCACCTACACCGCCGGTACCCTCGGTGACAATGTCATAACACTTTCCTCCTTAGCGGGATTGAGGAGAGCTTTTCCCAACGCGACCATTACGGTTATTGTGAATGCGACGGGATATGATCCTGAGCTGTCGCGCAAGCTTCTTCAAGAAATGCATTGGTTGGATAGGATTGTCGTTGTTCGGGACGACCCGGTAGGACGGAAAGGGTTGAGAATAGTGGTCACTTACCCTGTTGCAGAACGGATTCCTTGCGATCTCTTTGTAAATTTTTCGCGCTTCGGAAATACCGGGTGGCTCGGCGCTGTGGTTCGCGAAATCATCTTCGCCAAATGGTTGGGTGCAAAGTGGACGATCGGATTTTGCATCAATGCATATAATCGCCCTGCTGCAGCCATAAATAGGGTCAAGCATCATTTTGTGCGAAATGAGCCGCGTAGAGCAGCCGAGGTTCTGCGCGAAATTGGGCTAACACCGGTCAATTGCGCTCAAGCGCTGCCAAGGAGCGCAATGGCTCTTGCGGCAATAAGCGCAAAATTGGGAAGCGCGGCCGGCGGAAGGCCGTTATTCGTAATTAATCCGGGGGCAAAATTCAAAATGAAATGCTGGCCTGCAGAGCGCTTCGCAGCGCTGGCAGCGCGCTTGCGCCGCGAGTATGCGGCGTGCGTTGTCGTCACCGGCACCGCATCGGAGCGATCGGTTGGGGATGAAATACTGCGGTGCGCGGGCGACGTCGGCATAAACCTTGCCGGGCAGACTAGCGTACAAGAGTTGATCGAGTTGCTGCGATTGTGCACTGCATGTATTACAAATGATACTGGAACGATGCATATTGCAGCGGAGCTTGACAAGCCTACTGTCGCTATTTTTACGACAAGGGTTAGCCCGACCCACTGGTTCCCTAAGGGTAAGAAGGTCATCGCCCTTTTTAGCTTCGGTAATGACAGCTATTCCTATAAGAATGACGGTGATGCGCCCTGTGAGTGCCTTATGAAAATTGAGGTGGAGGACGTGATTAATGGGCTTCAGCAGGTGCTGTCACCCCACTCTTCCTAGTGATAATGCGCTCACACAACTCGACCAAGCGATTGGCGAAATTGGATAGGTCGAAAAACAGAGCTCCGCGCCTACCTGGCGGCAGGAAAGTTATGCTTTGCATACCTGTGCTTTTGCTTGGTGGCACGGAAATGCAAGTTTTATCTACGGTGCGTGTCCTGGTGGCGGCTGACTATGCCGTCACCGTTTGCTGCTATTACGAGATTGACGAGGACGTTGTCAAACTCATGGAGAATTCTGGGGCCACCGTCGTGCTGCTACGGTTAAAGCGCGACGGGCCCAATTATGGATTGAACGATATGTTCGCGCTCGTGAAGACCATTGTTGCCACAATTCGCCACTACCGACCCGATATAGTGCACATACAGTATCTTGCGCCGGGATTGCTCCCCATATTGGGCGCGCGTTTGGCTCGTGTGAAAGTTGTTTTTTCGACCGTGCACATCGCGGGTAGCAGCGCATATGGGCGGAGGCACAAGTTTCTTTTGCGAATCGCTGCACGGCTGTGTACCGCATTTTTTTGTGTTTCCAGAGGAGTGGAAGAGTTTTGGTTTGGAACAAGCGAGTTGCTTCGCCCGGGCAGCTTGCATGGGCGACGGCACTGGACGATTTACAACGGTGTTGATACGGACTCGATCAAGAACGCTACTTTATTGGCTAACCGCAGACGGATAATTGGAGAACTAGAGTTAGTCGGTGAGAATGTGTTAGGAATTGTAGGACGACTGGCGCCGCAAAAAGGGCATGTCGTGCTGCTGGATGCACTGGTTGAGGTTGTTCGACATTTTCCTAATGCTGTTCTTGTCGTCGTCGGGGAAGGGGCTGAAAAGCTTGCGCTTCAGGACAGAGCCCACCACCTGGGAGTAGGCAAGCATATTCGCTGGCTGGGCGCGAAGGCGCACAATGAGGTTTGGGAGCTTTACTCTGTTATGAACGTGCTAGCCATGCCATCATTATTTGAGGGATTTGGGCTTACCGCAGTTGAGGCAATGGCTGCGGGAATACCTGTCGTCGGCTCCAAAGTCGAGGGACTGAAGGAAATAATTGACCATGGTGTTACGGGTTACCTGGTTCCCGCAGGCGATAGCGCCGCGCTCGCGGAGGCGATTCGCCGTTTACTTTCAAATCCGGCAGAAGCGCGACGGATGGGCGAGCGTGGCCAGGGCCGGGCGGAGCGCTTATTCTCTCTTGATCGATTTTCTAAATCGATCCTATATGCATACCAGAAATGGGGGCGGGGATAGCAGTGATATTAACCATCCGCGGACATGCACTATTCATGTCTAGGCAGCCGACATAGGAGGGTAGCCCAGCAAGGCTCATCATCGAATGGGATTCTGGAGAACGTCAAGTTACGCGCCGGCGAATGCTTTACCGGAACAGCAAAGCGCCCCTGTTATCGTGTGGGTCATCGGGATCGCCACTTTGGTGTCGAATTTGACCGGGGAGTCGATTTTCGGCTTCCAGGTCTCCGGATTCGGGTGGTTCATCCCTTTGGTTTTTTCCCTTTATGTGTTGTTCACGACCCCAGGTGTGCTGAGGTTTCCATTTTGGATCTGGGTGCCTTGGTTTGGCATGACCATCGGCTACTTGCTGTTCGCGGGAGCAGAAAGTGCGCTTCAGCGCACGATCATGTTGATTACTCCGATGGTTATCGGCACGGCTGTTTCCAAGGCCGCGATTGGCGAAGCAGAACTATCGCGCATCGGATCGCTACTCGACAAATTTTCGGTCGCATTTTTCATTGCCATTCTCGTAAACTCGGGCCTCGCTGCAACTGGCGTTCTTCCAGAGGTAACGGGTTTGGCCCCCCAGGCGACTACCGCCGCGCTGTTTGGAGCGTTCTTCGCGGCGGAATATGCGCTCGGCAAAAAAGGGGCAGCGATCAAATGGTTGCTTTTCGCTACCGTGCCGGTAATCGCGGTGACACGAACCGGAATCGCGGCGATGGGGCTCACATTGCCCCTGACCTGCGCTCCCCTTCCTGCGTGGAAGAGAATTGCGATCTTGTTAGGTGTCGCGTTCCTTGGATTCGTGGTGTTCAATACAGAAAGAGTACAGACCAAAATGTTCTACTCCGGGGAGGGAACGATATGGGACCTTACTTGGGATAACCCGGATCTCAGAACGACAGGAAGAAAAGCTATCCAGGAAGCCATGGAGCGAGGGATCGAGGATTCGCCATGGTTCGGACACGGAGCCAATGCCTCGGAGCAATTCGTATTGGACCGAACCGACGATCAACTAACTCATCCGCACGACGACTACTTGAGGCTCGCGTTCGACTACGGCTATGTTGGGGCGCTAGTATTTCTTGTCTGCATGATTCTTCAACTGCTGCATGCGTTGCGCGCGGGCTATCGCAGTGCCGGAGCTGCACGCCTGTTTCTTATCGCGGGGGCGGGAGCGTTCTTCCCGTTCGCCATGTTCATGGCGACCGATAACATAATCCTCTACGCAGCGTTTTTTGGAAATCTGCAATTTATGATGTTAGGCGCCGGATATGCGGCGTCGGTGAATGAGGATGAATTAGTTCCCTCCGCCGGATTGACGTACCGGTAAGCAATCTCGCACCCATCATGACCCCCTGCGTGTCTGTAGTAATGCCTCTCTATAACAAGGGGGGAGAGATACGGAGGGCCATTAAGTCGGTCATCGGCCAGGAGTTCTGCGATTTCGAGTTAATCGTGGTGGATGACGGCTCGACGGATTCTGGTCCGGAGATCGTTCGCGGATATCGTGATCCGCGGATTCGGGTCGTATCGCAGGCCAATGCCGGCGTGTCTGTGGCACGCAATCGTGGGATCGAGTTGGCGCGAACCGACCTAATTGCGTTCTTGGACGCGGACGACGAGTGGCAGTCGCAATTTCTTGCGACGATTTTGGGTCTTTCGGTGAAATTCCCGGAGTGCGGCGTGTTTGCGACGAGCTATTACATTGCAAACAACAAGACCGGGATTAGGCGAGCGGTGCTCAATGGGTTACCGCCAGTTTTGGAAGAAGGCATACTTCAGCGCTATTTCCAGGTTGCCGCGCAATCCGACCCGCCCCTTTGTTCCTCGGCGATTGTCGTGCGCAGCGCAGCCATCCGCGCTGTTGGCGGATTTCCCGTTGGAATCGCTACCGGCGAGGATCTGTTAACCTGGGCTAAGCTTGCTGTTGACTACAAGATCGGCTATCGCAATGTGCCGCTAGCGACCTTTTGGGAGCCAGAGGAAATTTCGAGCAGACCCGGGCGCGTCCCCGCTGTGCCTGATCGTGTAGGAGAAGAGTTGGCGCGGTTACTCGATCGCCGTGAATTGACAGCCGTCGCAGGCCTTCCTGAATATATCGCCCACTGGCATCGAATGCGCGGAGTAATCTTCCTGCGCTTGGCTGACAGCCGGAGCGCCAGGGAGGAGCTTGGAAGGGCCTTGCACCTCGCCGGCTTGCGCGGGAAATTGCCGGCCCTGTTCCTGATAAGCCTGCTGCCTGGACTGAGTGCGCGGCTCTTCTATGAAACAATGAAGCGTCTATTTACCGGCAGGGTGCGACGCGGCTGGCGCGGTAATTCAGGGGCTTCGTGAAATCAAGGACAGAAACGTGACCACCATCAACGAAGCGCGTGATCGACATCGGAAGGAGTTTTACGAAAACATTGACCGGGAAAGCGAATACGCTCCCGGCGACGATCCGGTACAACACCCATTCCACGAACTGCTGACGACGTTCATCGACAAATGGAATCTGCAGCAAAAGAAGTGCCTGGAGATCGGAAGCGCGAAGGGGCTATTTCAGGACTTAGTGGTGGATTACACAGGGGTGGATCTTGCTTCGAGCCTTTCCAAGTATTATCACAAGCCGTTTTTTCCAGTCGCAGATGCGAGACTCCCATTCCCGAACGCAACCTTTGATGCCGTATTTTCATATGCGACATATGAGCATATTCCGGATATCGATATCGCACTCGAGGAACTTGTGCGGGTGATGAAGGCGGGAGCGGTGTGCCTGCTGGCCCCTGCCTGGCATACGCGAGCCTGGTTTGCCGACGGCTATTCGGTTCGGCCTTTTTCCGACCTCACTTTCAGCCAAAAGCTTATCAAGGCTTCTATCCCCATTAGGGACAGTCCTCTGATCAGGTATCCGTTCGTCATCCTTAGAAGGCTGGCGCGCTTGGGAGGATATCTTCTTGGTCGTGGGCGACCAGCCGTTCTAAAACACCGAAAACTTAAAGCGAATTACCAGGAGTACTGGCAATCGGATTCCGATGCCTGCAACAGCCTAGATCCCTTCGATGTCATTCTGTGGTTCAGGAGCAGGGGATTTGTGTGCCACGGTTACACGAATCTTGCGAAATGCTTGCTCGTAAGAACTTATGCACTCGAACTTCAAAAACCCCCGTGTTGATTTGCGCTTGGGTTTCCGGGTTCGGTGAGCAGGACGTTTGAATTGCAAGCACGCGTCCTCATAGTCCAGCGCCGCCTGACCGAATATCGGGTACCGCTATTTGAAAAACTGCATCGAAAACTCGCAGCTGCAGGTATCCGGCTCCAAATAATCTACGGCACGGCGACGCGCGCGGAGGAAATGCGCGGCGATCAAGGTTCGCTGCCTTGGGGAATTCCAATCCCGTGCCGTTATCTGGCTCTGGATGGTTCCTTCCTGGTTTTGCAGCGCATTCCGGCGGAGCTGCTGGAGCAGCAAGACCTGGTGGTGCTTCCGCACGAGAACAGCATGCTCAGCAATTATGTCTTGTTGCTGTTGCGGCGGCCGTGGCGTACACGGCTGGCTTTTTGGGGGCACGGCGCAAATTTTCAGGCGATCGCGCGTAAGCGCGTGCGTGAGAAGTTCAAGGCCTGGGTCTCCAGACGGTGTCAGTGGTGGTTTGCCTACACGGCACTTTCGGCGCAGCGCGTGGCCGGGAACGGGTTCCCTGCGCAGCGCATCACCTGTCTAAACAACGCGGTCGACACGCAGTCCTTGGCCGATTGGCGCAACAGTCTGTCGCGGGCGGAGGTTGATGCTGTGCGTTCAAGCCTGGGATTCCAGGGTAAGAATATTGGGGTGTTCATCGGGAGCCTGCACCGTGACAAACGCATTGAGTTTCTATTGGCAGCCGCGGCGCGTTTGCGTGAGCGGATTCCGGGGTTCGAGCTGCTCGTGATCGGCGACGGACCGTTGCGCCAAGTGGTGCACGATTTTGCAGCCGCTCAGCCTTGGTGCAAGTGGGTGGGCGCGCGGCATGGGCGCGAAAAAGCGCTGTATATGTCGCTGGGGCAGGTGCTGCTCAATCCGGGCATGGTTGGGGTGGGAATACTCGACGGTTTCGCGATGCGGTTGCCGCTGGTGACGACCGATTGCGGCATCCACTCTCCTGAGATCGCCTATCTCGAACCGGGCAGGAATGGCCTGATGACTACAGACCATGTTCCGGCTTTCGTCGAAGGGGTTGCCGGGCTGTTCGAGGACCCAGAATTGCGCGAGCGACTGGCCAGCGGCTGCGATGCGTCGTCGTCCCGCTACACGCTCGATCTGATGGCTGAGAATTTTTGCGCAGGCATTGTGCGTGCGCTCGATGCGCCGCGGCGCGCAGCGCCGGCCCCCGATAGCGAACAGGCGAAATCGATACAGCGGCGTGGTGCGATCGCAGAATGGCATATCGCCGTTGTGTGGCAGCGCTTCCTCCCCTATCACGTCGCGCGCATCAGGCGCCTGCGCGAGCGCTGCGCCGCGCTCGGGTATCGATTGACGGCGATCGAGGCCGCATCCCAGGACGCTTCGTATGGATTCGACGCGGCTATGTCGGATGCGGGTTTTGATCACGTCTGCTGTTTTCCCGGGACGTCCTACCACGATCATCGCGCCCCAGCGATTCACGCTGCTGTGCTGGCAGCCTTGAAGCGCGCGCAGCCGGATGTGGTCTTCGCTCCTGCGACGCCTTTTCCGGAAGGCATGGCCGCGGTGGCGTATCGCCGCCACTCCGGCAACCGCACATTTATGATGGATGATGCCTGGGAGCACACCGACCGCAGGGGCTCCATAGTGTCCGGAGTGAAGCGGCTGGTTCACGCCAATATCGACGGGGTCTTCATTCCTGCGCCATCGCACGCGGCGTATTACGGCAGGCTCGGGTTCCCGCCAGACAAGATGGTCTTCGGCGTGGATGTGGTCGATAACGACTTCTTCGCGCGAGGCGCGGACCGGGCGCGCGCCGAGGCCGCGCCGATCAAGATTGCCGGCGCACCGCTGCAGGATTATTTCCTCTATGTTGGCAGGTTCCTGCCGCGCAAAGGCCTGGAGACCCTGCTTGCGGCCTACGCGGGCTACCGCAAGCGCGCTCGCGGCAATCCCCGGGATCTGGTCCTGGTCGGAGGCGGCGACTATCTGCAGACGATCTGGCACATGGCGGCCGACATCGAAGGGGTGCATTTTGCCGGCGCGCAGTTTGGGGACGACCTCTGCCGCTACTATGGAATGGCGCAGGCGCTGATCGTGCCTAGCGCGTCCGATCCCTGGGCGCTGGTGGTCAACGAGGGTCTCGCTGCGGGGCTGCCGGTCATAGTCAGCAGCGGCTGCGGCGCTGCTCGCACTCTGGTTTCCGAGGGCGAGAACGGCTGGTGCTTTCCTCCGGAGGACGCGGACGCGCTGACCGAACTCCTGCTGCGCACAGGTGCTTCTTCCCCCGATTCCCTTGCGCAAATGGGCAGGAAGTCGAGAGAGATCGTTGCTGCCTGGTCGCTGGACCGCTTCGCCGACGGTGTCCTGCAGGCGATGCAACTGCCGCGCTCCATGCCGGCCGGAATCGTTTCCGACTTGGCGGTCCGGCTGTGGAAAGGACGGGTCAGCGTCAACTGACATGAAAGTCCTGCTCGCCCACAATTTCTACGGCTCGGAAGCCCCCAGCGGCGAGAACGCCGTCTACGAGGCGGAGCGCGATTTGCTGCGCGCACAAGGACATCAGCTGATCGAATTCACGCGCCATAGCGACGATATCAGGCGCAGCGGCGCGGCGGGCTTGCTGCGCGGCGCGCTGGCGACGCCATGGAACCCGTTCAGCGCGCGTGCGCTGCGCCGGCTGATAGCGCGCGAGCGGCCAGACGTGGTGCACGCCCACAATACGTTTCCGCTGATCTCGCCTTCGATATTTTCCGCAGCGCATGAGCTGGGCGTGCCGACTGTGCTCACGCTGCACAATTACCGCACATTTTGCGCAGCGGGGATTCCGCTGCGCGAGAACCGGCCGTGCACCGATTGCCTGGACCGGCATAGCGTTACGCCGGCCTTGCGCTACGGCTGCTATCGCGCCAGCCGCTTGGCTACGCTGCCGCTGGCGGCGATGATCGCCCTGCACCGTAGCCTGCACACTTGGCAGCGCCAGGTCGATGCGTTCATCGCACTGACTGCGTTTCAGCGCGACCAACTGGTCGCGGCGGGCTTGCCGGCTCAGCGCGTGCATCTCAAGCCGCATTTTTATCCGGCACCGCCCATGCCGCTGCCCTGGGCCGCGCGCGCGGGCAAGGTCGTGTATATCGGCAGGCTGGGACCGGAGAAGGGGTTGCATTCGCTCGTCGAAGCCTGGAAGCTCTGGGGCGACGCGGCGCCGCCCCTGGAGCTGATAGGAGACGGACCCGAGCGCGCGGCGCTGACGCGCGCGATTGCTGCTGCGGGTCTGGGCGGCAAGATCGCGCTACTGGGGCAGGTCTCGTTCGCCGTTACCCAGGAACGGCTGGCGCAGGCGCGGCTGCTGGTGCTGCCCTCGCTGTGCTACGAAGGATTTCCGATGGCCATCCGCGAGGCGTTCGCGCTGGGCGTACCGGTCGCGGGTTCGCGCCTGGGCTCGATTCCCTGCATCGTCGAGGACGCGCGCACGGGCGTGCTGTTCGCGCCGGGCGAGGCACGCGATCTACAGCGTGCGCTCGGTGCGATTTGGAACGATGCAGCCCGACTGGAAGCCATGGGCGCGGCCGCGCGCGCGGAGTTCGAGGGCAAGTACACCGCCGAGCGCAATTACGCCACGCTCATGGACATCTACGCCGCAGCCATAGCGCAGCAAAAGGCGGGCGCATGACGCCCTCGGCTGCTCTGCTCGCGCCGGATCGCAACGACGAAGACATACTTGGCTATCGCATCACGACGATTTCGCAAGACGATTGCCTGTGCCGGATTCTGGCCTGGATCGAAGGCAAGTCCAAGGGCAGGTATCTCGCCTGCCTCAATCCGCATTCCCTCGAGATCGCGCTCCGCGACGCCGCGTTCTCTGTGGCGCTGCAGGATGCTGACCTTCCCGTGCCCGATGGGGTGGGGATACTGATCGCATCGCGCATCCTCGGCGGACGCATCCGGCAGCGCATCACCGGCAGCGACATTTTCTGGGGCTTGAACAGCCGCCTGAATGCGCGCGGCGGCTGCAGTGTGTTTTTCCTGGGCGCGACGGCCGAGACGCTGGCGCGGATCGTCGAGCGCATGGGCCGGGATTACCCGAACCTACGTGTCGCAGGCGTGTATTCCCCCCCGTTCAGAGAGGCGTTTTCCGCCGAGGAGAATGCAGCGATGGTGGATGCCATCAACCGTGCAAAGCCGGACGTACTCTGGGTCGGAATGACGGCGCCGAAACAGGAGAAATGGGTGCGGCAGCACCGCGACCGGCTCGAGGTGCGCTTCATCGGTCCGGTGGGCGCGGTGTTCGACTTCTTTATCGGCCGCGTGCAGCGCTCGCATCCGCTGTTCCAGCGCCTGGGGCTGGAGTGGTTGCCGCGTCTGCTGCAGGAACCGCGCCGTCTCTGGCGCAGGAACTTCATCTCGAACCCGAGCTTTCTGCTGCGCGTGCTCAGGGCGCGGCTGGCGCGCTCTTGACGCGTCGTCGATCGCGCCGTCGAACTGCCTCGATTCTGGGCCACAACGGATGAACGATCGTGGCTGGACAAATTCGCCCAGAAGTTATAACATTGTTCTTACTCTGGAACTGCGGGAGCACCACACATGAAGATCGCGATCAGGAGAATGGGCAATTCCCAGGGAGTGATTATTCCCAAGCCGGTTTTGACCCAGTTGGGACTTGACGGCGAGGCCGAGATGTCGATCGAACGCGATGCGATCGTTTTGCGCAAGCCTCGAAACGGCGTACGCGAGGGTTGGGCCGAGGCGAGCAAGGCGATCGCAGCGAGCGGTGATGATAGGCTGGTGTGGCCGGAATTCGGCAACGCCGGAGACTCGGAGCTTGCGTGGTGAAGCGAGGCGAAATCTGGCTCGCGACGCTCGACCCGACGATAGGCAGTGAAATCCGCAAAGCGCGCCCTTGCGTGATCATCTCTCCGGCCGAGATGCATGATTACTTGCGCACCGTTATCGTGGCGCCGATGACTACGGGGAGCCGGCCAGCCCCGTTCCGGATTGCGGTGAGCTTCGAGGGCAAGAAGGGACTGATTCTGCTGGACCAAATTCGGACTCTCGACAAGAGCCGGCTCGTCAAGCGATTGGGAGCGGTCACGTCCAAGACGCTATCAGATATATTGGCCACTTTGCAGGTGGTATTTGCAGCCTGATCACGGCGGACTGGTACCAAATGCGTTTGTGGGCGCGCGTAAGCTCTCTCCTACCGAACAGCCTTGCCGATAATGCGCCGCGCTTCCTGATTCCCGCGTTCGGCCGCCTTCTGATAATAGCGAAACGCTTCATCGAGGTTGCGCGCGACACTACGCCCTTCCTCGTACATATAGCCCACGTTGAATAGCGCGGTAGGCTCATCCTGGCCGGCCGCCTTCAGGTACCAGGCAAACGCCTGTTTGTAATCGCGCGGCACGCCCAGCCCTTCGTTGTAGAGATAGCCGATGTCGTTCTGTGCCGTGGCATTTCCTTGTTCGGCGGACTTTCTATACCACTCGAGCGCGGTGGTGTAGCTTTGCGCTACGCCCAGCCCCTGCTGGTACAGCCAGCCAAGAAACAGCTGCCCCACCGGATCGCCGCCGGCGGCAGCCTGTTCGTAATGGGCGCGCGCGGCGTCCAGGTCGCGCGGCACGCCCAGGCCTTGCTGGTACAGCTGCCCCAGCAGGGCTACGGCTTCGAGTTCGCCTCGCGCGGCGGCCTTCTCGTACCAGTTCTTCGCTTCGGCATAGTCGCGCGCGACGCCTTGTCCGGTCTGGTACTGCCAGCCGATCGCGCGCAGGGCGGGCGCATAGGCGCGGTCCGCCGCCTGCCGGTAGAGTTCGAGCGCGTGCTGCGGATTGCGCACCACGCCGATGCCGCCGGCGTAGAGGTAGCCCAGGTTGTAGAGCGCCGCCGGCAATTCCTTGTCCGCGGCGCGCTCGAACCACTCTTTCGCCAGTGCCGGACTCTTGCCGCTGCCGTAGCCCTTGAAGTAGAGCCAGCCGAGGTTGTTGGCCGCTGCCGCGAGCCCGGCCTCAGCGGCCTGCCGGTACCACAGTCGCGCCTGACCGTAATCCTGCGGCACGCCCAGGCCTTCCTGGTACAAATGCCCGATCAGGTTCATCGCCTGGGGCTGGCCTCGGGCCGCGGCCTTGCGCAACCACTCTAGGGCCAGTGCGAAATTACGCTCTACGATTTGCCCCTGGTAGTACAGCCAAGCCACGCGCAGCTCCGCTTCGGCATCGCCTGCCCGCGCCTGCTCGAGCAGCTGCGCGATCGCCGCTGGCTCGCGCTTGGCGACGCGTTGGGCGAGGGCGTCCGCGTCTTCGGCCGTAGCTGCGAACGCCGCCGCGGAAGCGGTCGCTAGCTGCAGCGCGACAAGCAATGCGAACGCCATCGATGCTCGAGCAAACGCGCGCAATGTCGAAGTCGCAATGTTGTTGGAGGCCCGCCCTCGGGTCGATCGGCGCTCGGTCATGGCACATGTCGGGGCGAGGGCGCCCCTCCCACAACACCCACGGCATTCGCCACGAATTCGGGAGCGAACGCACGCAATATCGATGCAGCATTGTTGTTGGAGGCCCGCCCTCGGGCCGATCGGCGCTCGGTCATGGCAGGTGTCGGGGCGAGGGCGCCCCTCCCACGACACCGGCACGGCTTGCGCGCTTGGGCGGCTCGGTATAGTTGTCCAGATTGTTGATGAATGCATCGACCTTGTCCACGGGCAGCACGATCTGAGTGCCCGGGCCGTTGAACATCAGGTTCAAATTGAATGCCGGATTGAGCGCGAGAAACTCGTTCAGCGGCACGCCCGCCAACCTGGCTGCGATATCGACGTCGAGATAGCGCTCGCTCGCGACCGTGGCAAAGTAAGGCTTGTTCGGCACCGGCTCGATCTGGAGGTTGAAGGCGCCGGGATTGGCGACGATGTTTTTCAGCGCCTGCAGCTTGGGCAGGTAGTTGCGCGTTTCCTCCGGCAGCGGCAGCGCCTGATAGTCGGTAGGCAGGCCCCGGGATTTATTGCGTGCGATCGCCCGCGCCACCGCGGCTTCGCCCGAATTGTAGGCGGCGAGCGCGAGTTGCCAGTCGCCGAAGCGCGCGTATAGCGTTGTGAGGTAATCCAGGGCCGCGGCAGTCGAAGCGATGATGTCGCGCCGGTTGTCATAGACGAAACCCTGCCCCAGCTTGTAGGCCTTGCCGGTGGAGGGAATGAACTGCCATAGCCCGGAGGCTTGCGCCGAAGACAGGGCCGCCGGGCTATAGCCGCTTTCCACCATGGGCAGGAAGGCGAGCTCGGTCGGCAGTTTGCGTTTGTCCAATTCCTCGACCACGTAATAGACGTAGATCCGGCTGCGCTCGAACATGGCCTTGAGCAGTTGCGGGTGATCGAGATACCAGCGTTGCCAATGGGCCACGCGCGCGCCGCCGAGCGCGGGCAGCGTGAATCCGGCGCGCACGCGGTCCCAGACGTAAAGGAATGGAGCGCCGGACGCCGCCTCAGTTGGCGCTGCAGGGGCCGGGGCCGGCGGCTGCGGCGGCGGCACATATTCCTCGAGTCGGCGCGGCAGCGGCGCTGCCGCCGCGGGCAGGTGGAAGGATGGCTGATCCACGCGGTAGGCGAGATCGAGTTCGCTGCCGCCGGCCTGCCCGACTAGGACGCAGCCGGCTGCCGCAGCGACTAAAGCAAACAGCCGGGGACGCAGGCTCATCGCCGGTCAGCTAGGAATTGCAAACGTACTTGCCGCGCACGGGCGAATAGCTGCGCTAAAAGAAACTTTCGCCGACGGTGATGGTATCGCCCGGACGTACCGGCGTATTGAGGTCGGCCTTGACCGGGGTATTGCTCGGGTCGCCGTCGTGCACGATGGTGATCTTGCTCTGCGAGGCGCGTTCCTTGAAGCCTCCGGCCACCGTTACCGCCTTGCGTACGGTCAATCCAGGCTGGAACGGAAAGCTGCCGTTACTGGTGACCTGGCCGTTGATGAAAAAAGGCCGGTATTCGTCTATGGTCACGGCCACTCGCGGATTCACCAGGTAGCTTCCGCGCAAGCCGTCGGTAATGATTTTCTCCAGCTCGCCTACGGTCTTGCCGCGCACCTGGATTTCACCGAGCACCGGATAGGAAATGGTGCCGGCGTCGCTGAGGCGCACCTTGTCGCGCTTGAGGTCGTCTTCGCCGAATACGCTGATGCTGATCACGTCGCCGGTCGACAGGCGGTATTTGGATAGCGTGTCGGCCTTGGAATCCGCCTCGGTCTCGGGCTGTACGGGAGCGGCCGCGGCGGCAGGCGCGCCCGAGACCGCCGGCGCCTGCGCGCAGGAGATCAAGCCGAACAGGCAAAAACCGAGAACAAACGCGAAACGGCTGGGACGAACCATAGAAAGCCTATTTCAAAATGAGGGGAGCTGCCCCCTCAAACTCCCCTAATCCGGGGGCCGTTTCGCTCATGCTGAAATAGCCCACTACGCTTAGTACCTGCGGGCCGGCATCGGTTCCAACGGATGACCGATTCTATCAGAGCGCCGCATTCAAAAACAGCATGAAAACATTGCGTTGGTAATCGAAATTGCCGTCGTCGGAGCGGCGCTTGCTGTGCGCGTAGTCGCCGCCGAAACTGAGCCAGCGCCGCATCTTGAAATTCGCGTTGATGCCGTAGCTCTGGGTGTTGTCGGTGCGCGCCGCACCTTGATAAGCGTCGGTCGCGTAGGCAGCCGAAGTCGCGGTGGTGAAGCGGCTGGACCAGTCGTGCGTCCAGCGCAGCCCGGTGTTGGTCCGGTCGATGAAATTGCCGACGCCGCCGGTGGTTTCGGCCGGCGCGCGGTTGAGGCTCAGCGCGACATGCGAATACGTGCGCGGGCTCCAGTCCACTTCGCCGGTCCAGCTGAGGTTCGTGGAACTGGCTCGCGCGGCATCATCGAAATCTTTTTTCACCATGCCGATTCTGAACGCCACCTTGGTCTTCGCCGACGCCTCCCACATCGCGCCGGCGAGCAAAGAGTTTTCGACGCTGCCCAGCGTGGAGCTGGAAAGCGTGTAGTCCACCCTGCTGTGCTTGCCTTGGACGAGCAGCGTGGTCTTCGGTTCTATGCGCCAGTTGAAGGTGGCGCCGATGTCGTCGACGATGCGGTCCTCGGCCGCGGTGATCGCGCGGTTGTTGTAGTAATTGCGCCGCAGTTGCCCGAGTTCCAAATCGATGCGCCCCTTGGCGCCGCGCGCACCATAGGAGAAGATGCTCCGCCCCTGAACCTGGTGGTAATGATCGGGTGTGGGCGACAGCGGATTGTTGGTGGAGCCGCGCGGATCGATGCCGTCGAGATAGTCGGCGCTCAGGTTCGCGCGCAGCCGCGTGCCCAGGTCGAGATCGGCCACGGCGCCGATGTTGTAGCTGCTGTAATTGTCTGCCGTGTTCTTCTGGTACTGGCCCAGGGTCATGCTCAGGCGCAGGCCGAACGTGTTGTTTGCCTGCCTTGCCTCCAGGCTCAGCGCCGGGGTCAGCACCAGGATCTGGTCGGAGGCGCGGTTATTCGGGGCGAGGTAGAGGTTGTCGTCGTGGCGCAGGTCCACCTTGATCGATGGGTGGACCGTGACCAGCGCACCCATGAGCTTCAGCGCAATGCCGCCCGTCTGGGCCGGCCCGCTTTGCGCCGCCGCCGCAGCAGAAGGCGAATAGGGCAGTGCCGGCTCGACCGGTCCTGGCGGCACATCGGGCCGCGGCTGCTGCGCCAAGGCGGTCGAGGCCAGCGCCGCCATGCCCGCCAGGGCAAGGAGCGGCGCCGGATGCATGTGTCCACGTTTGCGCATCAAGTCCTGATTTTCGTGCTTCGCCTGAATCGCGCTGGCAAGGCAAGCGATTTTAGTCCATGCGCCATTGCGCACGCTGCCTTAGCCGTCATGCAATTGTGAAATTTTGTGTATGCCTGCAGCTGCGCCAGCGCGCGCGGCCACGCGCCGCAGCCCCAGCCCGACCAGGAAAATATACAGCGCGAACACCGCCATGGCGCTGTAGAACATGTGGTGCTCGCGCACCTGCAGCGCCCAGCCGGCGACGCCGGCAGCGGCGAGCGCGAATGCGATCAAGAGGATCACGGCGACGGCGCGTCCGACCGGCAGGCCGAGATCGATCAGGATGTGGTGCAGATGCGTGCGGTCGGCGTGAAACGGGTTTCGCCCTTTAAGCAGCCGCCGGCTCATGCACACGATGGTGTCGCTGATCGGAATCGCCACCAGCCAGATCGCCGTGACCGGCGGAAACAATTGCGCCTGCGGTTGCGCTGCGTCTATGCTGAGCCAGGCGAGCGCAAAGCCCAGCGACAGGCTGCCGGCATCGCCGAGAAATGTCGCGGCGCGAGTGCGCCATGGCGAGCGCAGATTGAAGACAAGGAAGGCCGCGATGCAGCCCAGCAATCCCAGCGCGAGCGCGAGCGTGTCCGTATGCGCCGACAGCGCGCTCATTAGCGCGATCCAGAATAGCGCGATGAACACCAGGCCGCCGCTGAGCCCGTCGGCGCCGTCGCAGAGGTTGATCGCGTTGACCACGCCGATCAGCGCGAACACGGTGAGCGGTATGGCGAAGCGGCCGAGGATCAGGGGTTCGGCGCTCACCAGATTGCCGAGGGAATGCAAATACAGTCCGCCCCAATAGATCATCAGCAGCGCGGCGGTGATCTGCGCGGCGAATTTGATCGTGGGTTGCAGGTCGATGAGATCGTCGGCCAAGCCGATGAGCGCGATCAGGAGCAGGCCGGCCCAGAAAGCGGGGTGCACCTGACCCGCGAACTGCGCCAGCAGCGCACTCAGCGCGAGCCCGCCGACAATCGCCAGGCCGCCGACGGTGGACGTGGCGCTGCCGTGATCCTTGCGCCCGCCACGCGGATGATCGATCAGGCCATAGCGCTCCGCTCGCGGGGAGAGAAAACGGATCAGGCCCAGTGTCAGGCCGAACCCGAGCAGCGCCGCCGCGAGGGCAGCCAGGTTCACGCCGTATCCTGTTTCTTCGCGCCGATGCGGCTTTCCGTGCCCGCGATCAGGCGCTGGATATTTTCCTTGTGCCGGTAGATCAGCAATGCCGCAATTGCAAGCACCGCCGGCAGCAGCGGGCTCAGTGTGCCGAACAGCAAGGCGGTGTAGAACGGCGCAAACACCGCGGCGATGATGGAGGCGAGCGAGACCATGCGAAAAATGAGCACGATCACGAGCCAGCTCGCGAGCGTTGCCAGGCCGAGCCAGAGGTTGAGCGAGCACAGGATGCCGAGCGCGGTCGCCACGCCCTTGCCGCCTTTGAAGCCGAAAAACAGCGGATACACATGGCCGAGGAACACCGCCAGCGCCACCAGCGCGAGTCCGCTCGGGTCCACGCCGTAGTCCGCGGCGAAATGCCTGGCGAGCAGCACCGCCAGGACGCCTTTGCCGGTGTCTCCGGCGAGCGTCAGCGCGGCAGCGAGTTTTTTGCCTGTGCGCAGCACATTGGTCGCGCCCGGGTTGCCCGAGCCGTAGCTGTGCGGGTCGGGCAGGCCGAACAGCCGGCTCACGATTACGGCGAAGGAAAGCGAGCCGATGAGATAGGCCGCAACTGCAAATACCAGGGTTGCCATCTGTAGGGTCTTGGGGCCTGTTAGAATGTGCTGCCCATTTTACGCGGGAACCGTTTCCCGCCCTAGCCCCCGTCTCATTCTGCCCCCGACATGGATATCATCTTTCTGCGCGAAATCAGGCTCGATGCGCGCATCGGCATCTACAAGCGCGAGCGCTCCATCACCCAGACGGTGGAACTGGATCTGGAAATCGGGCTGCCCGACGATCGCGTATTCAAGAGCGGCAAGGTCGCCGACACCATCGATTACGCGGTGGTGATAGAGCGCATCCGCACGGTCCTGATCGAACAGCATTACGGCCTGGTCGAAAATCTGGCCGAGCATGTGGCGCAGATCCTGCTCGGCGAATTCCACGCGCCCTGGGTGCGCGTCAGCATCGCCAAAGTCGGCGCCCAGCGCAGCGCGCGCCGCGTCGGCGTGGTAATTGAGAGAAGCAAGAAATAGTAATTCGTTTCGGATAGTCCCAATGCTGTCATTCCGAGCGACGCGAGGAATCTGCTTTTCAGCGGGCGAGAAAAACAGATTCCTCGGCCTTGGGCCTCGGAATGACAATTGCGCGGATACGCCTTTCAGTCCTCGAGCGCCACTTCCACGGTCTTCGCACCCAGCAGCCGCACGAGTTCTCCCGGATCGATTTCAACCAGATAGCCGCGCCGGCCGCCGTTGATGTAGATCTTCTCCAGACCGAGCACGCTCGTTTCGACATAGACCGGCAGGCGCTTGCGCGTGCCGAAGGGCGAAGTGCCGCCGACCAGATAGCCGGTATGGCGGTTCGCGGCCTCGGGCGTGCAGGGCTCGACTTTTTTCACGCCGATCTGCCGCGCGAGATTCTTGGTCGAGACTTTGCGGTCGCCATGCATCAGCACCAGCAGCGGCCGCTTCGCCTCGTCCTCCATGACCAGCGTTTTCACCACCGCGTGCTCGGACACCCCCAGTTCGCGCGCCGATACCGCGGTGCCGCCGTGCTCCTCGTACGCATACAGGTGTTCCGTATAGCCTACGCCCTGTTGCTTGAGGAAGGCGGTCGCCGGCGTTTCCGACGCGTGTTCTTTTTTGCTCATGCTTATCCGCGCGGATGATGCTTCTGGTGCAGCTGCTTCAAGCGTTCGCGCGCCACATGCGTATAGATCTGGGTGGTGGAAATGTCGGCATGGCCGAGCAGCATCTGCACCACGCGCAGGTCGGCGCCGTGGTTCAAGAGGTGGGTGGCGAAGGCGTGGCGCAGCGTGTGCGGCGACAGCGGCTTGCCCGGCACCGCCGCGCGCGCATGCTTCTTGATCAGATACCAGAATGCCTGGCGCGTCATCGCCGCGCCGCGCGCGGTGACGAACGCCGCATCGGACTGCGCGCGCGCGAGCAGCCGCGGCCGTGCCTCGCTCAGGTAGCGTGTGAGCCAGGCCGACGCCTCCTCGCCCATGGGCACCATGCGCTCCTTGCCGCCTTTGCCGAACACGCGCACCACGCCCATGTCCTGGCTGATTTCGATCAGCTTCAGCGCCACCAGTTCGGACACGCGCAGCCCGGTGGCGTAGAGCATTTCCAGCATCGCGCGGTCGCGCAGGCCGAGCGCGGATTCCACATCCGGCGCGCCGAGCAGCGCTTCCACGTCGGCTTCCGTCAGCGACTTGGGAAAGCGCTGCGGTTTTTTCGGCGTGTCCAGCTTGAGCGTGGGATCGGCGGCGAGCCGGCTTTCGCGCAGCGCATACTGGAAGAAACGTTTCAGGCTGGAATGCAGCCTGGCCTGCGAACTCGCGCGCAGGCGCGCCTGGGTGTAGCGAAAAGCGAAGTACGCCGACAGATCCTCCTCGCTGGTTTCGAGCAGCGCGCGCGCGCGCGCGCGCGCGAGCCAGTCTGCGTACAGCGCGAGATCGCGCCGGTATGCGGCCAGCGTGTTCTTGGACAGGCCATCTTCCAGCCACAGATGGTCGCAGAATTCATCGAGCAAGGCCGAGTCGGTTTCTTTCATAGCGCTTGCGGCGCGCGCGGCTCAAGATGCGACTCATGCCGCAGCAGCCAGCGCTTGACCTCGAGCAGGTAGCCGCCGCTCGTATGCGCGAAGCCGCCCAAACCCGTGGCTGCGACCACGCGATGGCAGGGAATCACCAGCGGAAAATAATTGCTGCCGCAGGCCTGGCCCACCGCGCGCGGCGCGGAGCGCAAGGCGCGCGCGAGGTCACCGTAGGTCCGGGTCTCGCCTCGTGGAATCGCCGCAATCTGTTCCCATACGCGGCGCTGGAACGCGGTGCCGATTTCCTTCAGCGGCAGCTTGAAGCGGTAGTCCGGGTCGCGCACATATTTTTCGATCTGCCTGCAGACCCGCTCGGCCAGCGCATTGGCCGGAGCCAGGGTGCCGGCACTGGGCGGCAAATACACGATCTCCGCCACCGTCGCGCCTTCGGTGCGCACGCCCACCAGGCCGAAGGGCGTGTCGAGCTTCGCCTGAAAGCCGGGCACGCGCGAAACGCCGTGCGTAGCCAGTCCCTGCATGTCGGCGGCGACCAGCGCGCGCGCCGTCGTTTTGGCCATCGCGGCGCCGGCCCCGCCCTGTTGCAGGGCGCGCTCGGCGAGGTCGGTCAAGGCGGCGGCAGACAGGCTAGGCATGGATAACTCGATGTTTTATATATAATAAATGTAGCGACGACGCTGCCGCAGGCTTCACGGATTATACAAGTAAGCCGGAAAAACAGCCCAATTCGCGCAAATCGTGCTAACATATTGAATTTTCTGGCCTTCCAAAGCCGCGACGGGCTTGCCCCAAGCAAACTTTGGTCCAGGTATTTCAACCCAGTTTCGAGCAAGATCAGGCGGGGGCAGGATGCAATATGCTCTCGTGCCGGTTCGCGACACGAGCTGCGATTCTCTTTATAGACTGCTTTCCATGACCCGCCCAATTCGCAATATCGCCATCATCGCCCACGTCGACCACGGCAAGACCACCCTGGTCGACAAGCTGCTGCGGCAGTCGGGGACGTTCGCCGCCTACCAGCATATTCAAGAACGCGTGATGGACTCGAACGACCTCGAGCGCGAGCGCGGCATTACCATCCTCGCCAAGAACTGCGCCGTTACTTACGAAGGCACCCACATCAATATCGTCGATACGCCGGGCCACGCCGATTTCGGCGGCGAGGTCGAGCGCGTGCTGTCGATGGTGGACAGCGTGCTGCTGCTGGTCGACGCGGTCGAGGGGCCGATGCCGCAGACGCGCTTCGTCACGCGCAAGGCGCTGGCGCTGGGCCTGAAGCCTATCGTCGTCGTCAACAAGGTCGACCGCCCCAGCGCGCGGCCCGACTGGGTGGTGAACCATACGTTCGAATTGTTCGACAAGCTCGGCGCGACCGAGGAACAACTCGATTTCCCGGTGATCTATGCCTCCGCGCTGCACGGCTGGGCGGTTGCCGACATGAAAGATGCGCCGGCCTCGATCGATGAATTGAAGGACGACCAGAAGTTCAACATGCGGCCGCTGTTCGACGCCATTCTCAAGCACGTGCCGGTACGGAACGACGACCCGGACGGCCCGCTGCAGCTGCAGATCTGCTCGCTCGACTACTCGAGCTACGTCGGCAAGATCGGCATCGGCCGCATTTCGCGCGGCCGCATCAAACCGCTGCAGGACGTGGTGGTGATGAACGGCCCGGATTCGCAGCCGATCAAGGCGCGCATCAACCAGGTGCTGACGTTCGAGGGCCTGGAACGGGTGGTGTCGGAGGAGGCGGTAGCCGGCGACATCGTGCTGATCAACGGCATAGAGGAAATCGGCATCGGCTCGACCATTTGCGCTCCGGAGCAAGCCGATGCGCTGCCGCTGCTCAGAGTGGACGAACCGACGCTGACCATGAATTTCATGGTCAACAATTCGCCGCTCGCCGGCCGCGAAGGCAAATTCGTCACCAGCCGCCAGATCCGCGAGCGCCTCGAGCGCGAGGTCAAGAGCAACGTCGCGCTCAAGGTCGAGTTCACTCAGGATTCCGATACGTTCATCGTTTCCGGGCGCGGTGAACTGCACCTGACCATCCTGCTCGAAAACATGCGCCGCGAAGGCTATGAGATGGGCGTTGGCCGCCCGCGCGTGGTGATGAAGGAAATCGACGGCGTAAAGCAGGAACCGTACGAACTGCTGACGGTCGATGTCGAAGAAACCCATCAGGGCGCGGTAATGGAAGAGCTGGGCCGGCGCAAGGGCGACATGCAGGACATGGTGTCCGACGGCCGCGGCCGCGTGCGTCTGGAATACCGCATTCCGGCGCGCGGACTGATCGGCTTTCAGGGCCAGTTCCTGACGCTCACGCGCGGCACCGGGCTCGCCAGCCACATATTCGACGACTACGGTCCGGTCAAGGGCGACATGGACGAGCGCCGCAATGGCGTGCTGATCAGCCAGGAGGACGGCGTTGCCGTTGCCTACGCGCTGTGGAAACTGCAGGAGCGCGGCCGCATGTTCGTCGCCCCGGGCGAAGCGCTGTACGAAGGCATGATCATCGGCATCCATTCGCGCGACAACGACCTGGTGGTGAATCCGATCAAGGGCAAGCAGCTCACCAATGTGCGCGCTTCGGGCACCGACGAGGCGGTGCGCCTGGAGCCGGCGATCGAGCTTACGCTGGAGAAAGCGGTGGAATTCATCGCCGACGACGAACTGGTCGAAATCACCCCGAAATCGATCCGCCTGCGCAAGCGCTACCTCAAAGAGCACGACCGCAAGCGCGCTTCGCGTACCCAGGCCGCTGCTTAAGACACCGCGGCTGTCCCCCAAGGGGGACTTCCTTTGGGCGTGGGAGCGGCGCCCTCGCCGCGATCAGTTGTAGGAGGGGCGCCCTCGCCCCGATCAGTGCCGGCGCGGGGTCCGATCGGCCCGAGGGCGGGCCTCCCACAAAGCTACATCGAAGTCCGATCGGCCCGAGGGCGGGCCTCCCACGCTTGCCGCTCAGGCAGGCGCGACGGGCATCGCGCGGCGCCGCACGACCTGCAGCCCGAGCGCGGCTGCCACGAGACCGAAGCCGATCAAATCGGCGACGGCGGTGGGGTAGACCAGCGCGAACCCGGCGACGATCAGCATGCAGCGTTCGACCAGATTGGTTTTGATCAGCGCCCAGCCCTGAAAGCCGCCGGCCAGTGCGGCGATGCCGACGGCCGCACTCAGCGTGACCTCCGCGATCGACCACCAGTTGGCCGTGGCTAAAGCCTTGGTCGAACCCATCAGCAGCAATCCTTGGCCGGCGGGATCGAGCACGAACATGAACGGCACCAGGAACGCCGGCACGGTGTACTTCCAGCATTGCATGGTCGTCTTGTACGGATCGCCGCCGGTGATCGCCGCTGCGGCGAACGGGGACAGCGCCGTCGGCGGCGAGACCTCGGACAGCACGGCGTAATAGAAAATGAACATGTGCGCGGCGAAGTCGGGCACGCCGAGCTTGATCAGCGCCGGCGCGGCGATCACCGCGCAGATGATGTAGGAGGCGGTCACCGGCACCGCCAGCCCGACGATCCACACCACCAGCGAGGTGTAGATCGCGGTCATCAACAGCGAGCCGCCGGCGTAGTCGATCACGATCGAGCTGAACTTGAGTCCCAGTCCAGTGAGCGTCACCACGCCGACGATAATGCCGGCGCCGGCGCAGGTCGCGGCGACGTTGAGCACGCCCATCGAGCCGCCTTCCATTGCCTTGACGAACGGCGACTTGAAGATCAGCGGCAGCAGCGGGCCTTTGCCGCGGAACAGGTCGTAGGAAAAGAGCGAGGTATCGCTGCGCAGGAAACTGGTGACGAACGATACCACCGTCGCCCAGAACACCGACAGCACCGGCGAGAAGCCCCACATCATGAACGCGACGATCGAAATCAGCGACAGGAAGTGATACCAGTAATGCTTGGTCAGGTTCCACACCGTATCGGCCTTCTCGATCAGCAAATCGCCCATGTGGTATTTGCGCGCGTCGATCTCGACCATCAGGAACAGCGCGAGGTAGAACAGGACGGTCGGGATGCAGGCCATCAGCAGCACATCGAGATAGGAAATCTTGAGGAACTCGGCAATCAGGAACGCTGCCGCGCCGAGCACCGGCGGCGAGATGATCGCGCCCAGGCCGCCCGCGGCGAGCAGGCCGCCGGCGGCGTTCTTCTCGTAGCCGGCTTTGGCCAGCATCGGCCAGGCCACCGCGCCCAGCGTCACCGTGGTCGCGACCCCCGACCCCGAGGGGCCGCCGAGCAGGAACGAGGCGAGCACCACGGTGCGTCCGGCGCCGGTGGGCTTGCCGCCCATCGCGGCGAAGGAGAAGTCGATATAGAACTTGCCCGCGCCCGAATACTGCAGGAACGCTCCGAATATGGTGAACAGGATGATCAGCGAGGACGACACGTCCACGGCCACGCCGTAGATTCCCTCCAGTGTCATGTACATGTGCCCGACCAGCCGGCCGACTTCGTAGCCCTTGTGCGTCCACGGGTGGGGCAGGTAGGCGCCGAACAGCGCGTAGAGGATGAACGCGCTGGTGATCGCAGGCATGATCCAGCCGTTGGTGCGGCGCATGACTTCCATCACCATGAGGATCAGCGCGACGCCGAAGAAAATGTCCCAATTGTTGGGCGAGGTGTTGCGGTCGGTGAAGTCGTCGCCGCCCTGGATCAGGTATACCGCCACGGCAACCGACAACAGCGCGAGGGCCCAGTCCCACCACATGATGCGATGGCGATAGCGCTGCGCCACCGGAAACACCAGGAATCCGAGGAACAGGACCATGGCGACGTGTACCGGCCGCAGCGTCTGCGTTGCGACGATGCCATAGGCGGTGTACAAATGGAACGCGGACATCGCTACCGCGGCAAAGGTGATGAATCCGGCCAGCCAGCCGCTCAGCTTGTTGGCCGCGCCTTCTTCCTCCTCGATGAATTCCTCTGCCTTTTTCAGCGCCTCGTCGCTGATGACGGGCTCGAGGTTCTCCCCCGTTTTGGATTGTTCACTCATGGCTAGCGCGCCTCTTCTATGCGGCGCGGATGCGCCGCGGGTCTGCCGGGCGGCAGGCTAAAACGAAAAAACCCCGCCGCTTGGCGGGGTCGTGACGGGCAAGCAAATCAACCGGGTTCTCAGTTGAGCTTGATACCATGCTCGGCGAAGTACTTCACCGCACCCGGGTGCCACGGGATCGGCGAGGCGGAGGCCTTCTGGTTCTCGAGCTTGAAATTCGCGGCTTCCTTGTGCACGTTGATCAGGTCCTGGCGCTTATCGAAAATGGTCTTGACGATGTTGTAAGCGGTCTGGTCGTCCATGTTTGCGTTGGCGACCAGGATGTTCATTACCGTTGCCTGCTTGTTATCGGCGTCCATGCCGCGGTAGGTCGCCTTCGGGATCGCGTCCTCGACATACAGGTTGCCGTATTTCTTGTTCATCGCCGGGACCAGCTCGGCATGATCGATCATCTTGATTTTGGTGCCGGGCGTGTTGGCGAGATCGGTCACTCCCGCGGTGGGCAGGCCGCCGACCCAGAAGAAGGCGTCGATCTTGCCGTCTTTCATCGCGTTTACCGATTCGGCCACGCCCAGGCGCTCGCGCCGCATGTCCTTGTCCTTGTCCAGGCCGGCCGCTTCGATCACGCGAAAGGCCATCACTTCGGTGGCGCTGCCGGGTGAGCCGGTCGATACGTGCTTGCCCTTCAGGTCGGCTATTTTGTTGACGCCGCGGCCCTCCACCGACACCACGTGCATGCGGTTCGGATACAGGATCATCAGCGTGCGCACCGGAATCTTGTTGCCTTTGAACTTATCCTCCCCCTTGTATGCGTCCAGGGTCGCGTCGGCCATGGTCAGCGCGATGTAGGGTTTGCCGCTGCCGATCAGCTTGAGGTTGTCGACCGAGCCGCCGGTGACTTCGGCGGTGGCCTCCATCCCGGGGACATACTTGGACAACTCGGCAGCGATGCCGCCGCCGAGCGGGTAATACACGCCGCCGGTGCCGCCGGTGGCGATGGAAAGGTTGACTTTGTTCTGGGCCGCGAGCGGCGCGGACAGGGCAACCAGAGTGGCGGCGCCCAGGGCTAGCATAAACTTCTTCATCTCAATCTCCTCAAACAGGGTTGAAGTCCATTGCGGACAGCGGGTGGCGGTTCTAGGTGCCGCACTGGCGCAGATTATATACGAGTTTACCCGTGCCCCGACTGGCGCCGGCCTGCCGGCGCCGGAGGGCGAACGGCTATACTTCGTTTTTCATATCCGGGACTTGAGCCATCATGGGCGCTTTTAAATGGATATTCTCCGCGCTGGCGCTGGTGCTGGCCGGCAGCGCGCTCGCGGCCGACCCGGCGCCGCGTTACAACATGGTCGAGTTGCAGGCCGAGGCGCAGCGCGAGCTCGCAAACGATACGGTGAGCGCGAGTCTGTACGTGGAATTGAACGACGCGAATCCGGCGGCGCTCGCCGCCGCGTTGAACAAGGCCGCGAACGAGGCTTTGCGCACGGCGCGCGAGTATCCGGCCGTACATGCCCGCTCGGGCAACAACCAGACCTATCCGGTGTACGCGAAGGGCAATGTGCTGCAGGGCTGGCGTGGCCGCGCCGAGATCCGCCTCGAGAGCAAGGATTTCGAGGCGGCCTCGCGCCTGATCGGCAAGCTGCAGGCGGGCATGCAGCTGGCCAATACGGCCTTTTCGGTTTCGTCCGAGGCGCGGCGCCAGGCGGAGAACGAACTGATTGCGGAGGCGATCGCCGCGTTCAAAGTGCGCGCGGACATCGTGCGGCGCGCGCTAGCAGGGCGCAGCTACAAGATCCAGCGCCTGAATGTGAGCACCGGCTACAGCGCGCCGCCGCCGCGCTTCGCCATCGCGCGCGCCATGGCGGCCGCTGCGCCGGAGGTCGCGCCGCCCAATCTCGAGGGCGGCGTAAGCATGGTCACAGTGAATGTGGGCGGTGCGATTGAAGTGCTCGACTAGCATGCTGCTTGCGGTCCGCGCATGAATGGCGTGGTCCTGCCGCTGGCGATCACGCTCGCGGTGCAAGCCTTGACCTCGATGGCGATGATCGCGCCCTCGGTGATGGCGCCGGTTGCCGCGCGCGAGCTCGGCGTTTCCGCTCAGGCCATAGGCTGGTTCGTCGCGCTGGAATATTTGTTCGCGATGCTCTCGGGGCTGGCCTGCGGCGCGCTGATCGGCCGCTTCGGTCCGCTGCGCGTGTGCCAGATTTCGGTCTGCCTGGCGGCTGCCGGCCTCGCCGTGGGAACCGGCGCGGTGATGGTATTGGTGTTTGCCGCTGCCGCCCTGATCGGAAGCGGTTACGGCATGGTCAATCCGGTGAGTTCGCACATACTCGCGAGCGCGGCGCCGCCGCGCATGATGTCGCTGATTTTTTCGATCAAGCAGACCGGCGTGCCCCTGGGCGGCGCGCTTGCCGGCGCCCTGGTCCCGTCCTTGGTCCTGGCCTTGAGCTGGCGTTGGAGTGCGGCGGCGGTGGCGCTGTTGTGCCTCGTGGCTGCGCTCCTGATCCAGCCGGCGCGCGCCGCCGACGCGGCTGCACCGCGGGTCAGGCAAAGCGGCTCGGCGCGGGATTTTTTCGCGCCGCTGGGGATGGTGATCGCGAATCCGGCCATGCTGGAGCTTGCGATTGTCTCGATGATCTTCGGTTCGGCCCAGCTCTCGCTCATCGCCTATTTCGTCAGCTATCTGAACCTGGAGCTGGGATACGGCCTGGTCGCTGCGGGCTTGATCTACTCCGCGGCTCATGTTTCCGGCATCGTCGGACGCATCGTCTGGGGCGCGGTCGCCGATCGCTGGCTGTCGCCGCGCAGCATGCTCGGACTGCTGGGCCTGATGATGGCGCTCTCCGGCGTGGGCGTGGCCAGCCTCAGCGCGGATTGGCCGCTGCCGCTGGTCCTATTCCTGAGCGCCTTGTTCGGTGCCTCCGCAGTGGGCTGGAATGGCGTCTATCTGGCCGAGGTGGCGCGGCGCGCTCCGTCCGGCCAGGTCGGCGCGATTACCGGCGGCACGCAGTTTTTCACGTTCATCGGCGCGCTCGCGGCGCCGCCGCTGTTCGGCTTCGTGGCCGGGCTCGCCGGCGGCTACGGCAGGGCTTATCTTGCGTTTTGTCTGCTGCCCGCGCTCGCCGGCTTGCGCCTGCTGCTCGGCGCGGGCGCCGAGCCGTGGAGGAAAGCGTGCACGAAGCCGTAATCCTGGTGCACGGACTGTGGATGCGCGGTTGGGTGATGCAGGGCCTGCGTCTGCGGCTCGCGCGCTGCGGTTACGCGGCCTATACGTTCACTTACCCCTCGATGGCGCAAAGCCTGGACGAGCATGCGCGGCGGCTCGCCGGGCGCATCGCCGAGCTGCAGGAGCCCGTGATCCATCTGGTCGGCCACAGCCTCGGCGGCTTGGTGATCCTGCGCTGCCTGAGAGAACAGGGCGAGCGGCGCATCGGCCGCGTGGTGCTGATCGGCACGCCGGTGCGCGCCTGCATGGCGGGGCGGCGCATGGAGCACTTGCCCGCGGGCAAGCGGCTGCTGGGCGCGAGCCGCGACATCTGGCGCAGTCTGCCCGAGCTGTTCCGGCCGCGATGCGAACTGGGCGTGATCGCCGGCAGCCGGCCCTGGGGCCTGGGGCGCGTGTTGATGCACCTGCCGGGCACCAACGACGGCGTGGTGCGCCTGGAGGAGACCGAGGCTGCGGGGATGCGCGACCGCATCGTGCTGCCGCTCAGCCACAGCGGCATGCTGGTTTCGGCGCAGGTCGCGCGCGAGGTCGCGGCTTTCCTCGAACGCGGAGCGTTCGACCACAAGGGGCGCGGAGCGTTCGACCACAAGGGGCGCGGAGCGTTCGACCGCAAAAGTCGCGCAGCGCCTGAATGGCGCGAGGGCCGCTGATGCGCATACGCTGGTTCCTGCTCGCTGCGCTCCTGCCCTTGCTTGGCGGCTGTGCCACGCTTGGCTACTACTCGCAGGCGGTACGCGGGCAAATCGATCTCCTGCGCCGCGCCACGCCTATAGAACAAGAACTCGCGAGCGCTTCCGTGCCAGAGGCACTCAAAGCGAAGCTGCGCGCGGCATTGCGCATCCGCGAGTTTGCCAGCCGCGAGCTTGCGCTGCCCGACAACGGCAGCTTCAGGAGCTACGCCGATCTGGGGCGGCCCTACGTCCTGTGGAACGTGTTCGCCGCGCCGGAATTTTCGATCGATCCGGTCACCTCCTGCTTTCCGATCGCCGGTTGCGTCGGCTACCGCGGTTATTTCGGCGAGGCCGACGCGCAGGCCGCGGGCGCCGCGCGGCGCGAACGCGGCTACGATGTCTTTGTCGGCGGCGTGCCGGCCTACTCGACTCTGGGCTGGTTCGACGACCCGGTCCTGAGCACCTTCATCCGGTACCCCGAAGTCGAACTCGCCCGCCTCATGTTCCATGAACTCGCGCATCAGCTGGTTTATGTCAGGGACGATACCCGCTTTAACGAATCCTTCGCGGTAACGGTGGAGCGGGCGGGGGTGGAGCGCTGGCTCGCGCAAAACGGCAACGACCAGGAGCGTGCAAGCTACGCGCGCCTGCGCGCGATACGCCGCGGCTTCGTTGCGCTGCTGGTGAAGTATCAGGCTATCCTGGCGCAATATTACCGGCAGGATTTGCCGGCCGACGAAATGCGCGTGGGCAAGGCGCAGCGCTTCGCCCAGATGGAGGAAGAGTATCGCGCGCTCAAGGCCTCATGGGGCGGCTTTGCCGGCTACGATCGCTGGTTTGCCGGCAAGCCCAACAACGCTACGCTGGCCTCGGTGGCGCTCTACAACGAGTTCGTTCCAGCCTTCACTGCGCTGCTCGCGCGCGAAGGCGGCGACCTGCCGCGCTTCTATGCCGCGGTGAAACAATTGGCGAAACTGCCCAAGGACGAGCGCGATGCCCGCTTACGTGCCGTACTCAAGAACTGAAGCGAATCGCAGGCGCGAGGTGTTATGTACGGCGCGGTGCAACCGACGAAAGGCCTTGCGCGCTGCGCGCGCCAACCGTGTTTTCTGAACGGATAAAAAGCGCATCCGTTCAGAAAACACGGTTATTGACAAAAACAAGGACGCTGCCGGGGTTTTACACAAGATCGATCACTGCAGCTCGGTGTATCGTCTGCGCCAGGTTTATCGGGGGGCGTTAACGTGCAGTCCAGCCCAGATCCATGGTCAGGGCGGCACCGGTAATCACGCCCGCGCTCTCGCCGCACAGATAGGCGGCGAAGTCCGCCACTTCCGCCGGTTCGATCAGGCGCTTGACCGCGGCCGGCTCGAGCATGATTTTCTCGATCACTTCCTCGGCCGGAATGCCGCGCGTGCGCGCCTGATCGGCGATCTGCGCATCGACCAGCGGCGTGCGCACGTAGGCGGGGCAGATCGCGTTCGCGGTAATGCCGAACGCGCCGCCTTCGAGCGCGGCGGTCTTGGTCAGGCCTACCAGCCCGTGCTTGGCGCTGATATAGGAACTCTTGTTGGGCGAGGCGATGAGGCCGTGGATGGAGGAGATGTTGACGATGCGTCCCCAGCGCTGTTGCTTCATCGCCGGCCAGACGTACTTGGTCAGCAGGAAAGGCGCGGTCAGCATCACCGCCTGCATCTTGTCCCATACGTCCTCGGGGAACGCCTCGATCGTCTCTACGTGCTGGAAGCCGGCGTTGTTGACCAGGATGTGCACGGTGCCATAGGCCGCGAGCGCCTGGTCGACGAGGGCGCGGCAATCGGCGCGCTTCGCCATGTCGGCCTGCACGAAGCTTCCGCCCAGCCGCGCGGCGACGGCTTTGCCGGCGTCGGCGTTGATGTCGGACACGACCACCTTCGCGCCGTCGGCGGCGAGCCGCTCGGCAATCGCGAGGCCGAGGCCGCTCGCGGCGCCGGTGACGACCGCGATCTTGCCTTTGAATGGTAATTGAGCCACGGCTTTAGCTCAGCGGCAGCAGCACGCTTTTCTTGAATGCTTCGCGCTGGGACAGGCGCTTGAACCAGGCTTCCACGTTGGGTCGCGCCGGCCGTTCCAACTCCTTTACGCCGAACCAGCGCCAGCTGATGCAGCCCAGCGGAATATCGCCGATGCTGAGCGTGCTGCCGGCGATATAGTCGCGGTCGGCGAGCGCGGCGTCGAGCATGGTCAGGACTTCAGCCGATTTTTTGCGTGCGGCTTCGATCTCTTCCATATTGCGCTTCCCCGGCGGCGTTCTGACCAGCCCCCAGAAGATCGTGCGCATCGGCGGCCAGTACGTGGTCGCGCACCAGTCCATCCATTTGTCCGAGTGCGCGCGCGCGACCGGATCTTCCGGCCACAGCATCCCCTTGCCGTATTTCGCGGCCAGGTAACGCACGATCGCATTCGACTCCCACAGCACGGTGCCGCCATCGTCGATCACCGGCACCAGGCCGTTCGGATTCATGTTGCGGAATTCGGGCGTGTTGACCACGCCGTACTGCATGCCTGCGTCTATGCGCTCGTAGGGCAACTTCAGTTCTTCCAGGCACCAGATCGCCTTCTGCACGTTGACCGAATTATTGCGCCCCCAAAGCTTGATCATGACCTCTCCCGATGCTGTCTTTATGTTTTGAAGCGAACTCGATCTGATACTAGAAACCCACGGCCTGCCCGTCGCGGCGCGGATCGGAGGCGCCGAGATAACCGTCTTCGAGCTTGTAGATCAGCTGCGCGCTGCCGAAATCCAGATAGCCCTGCGCCAGTTCCTCCAGCTGATGGCCGCGGCGCTCGAGTTCGGCCAGCGTCTCGCGCGGGAATCCGGGCTCTACGTTGACGCGCAGGCCCTCGACCACGCGATAGCGCGGGCCGTCGGAGCAGGCCTGCGGGTTCTGCCCGTAGTCGGCGAGCCGCACCATGACTTGCGCATGGCCTTGCGGTTGCATGCTGCCGCCCATGACGCCGAAACTCATGAGCGCCTTGCCGTCCTTGGTGACGAAGCCCGGGATGATGGTCTGGAACGGGCGTTTGCCCGGACCCACCTGGTTCGGATGCCCCGCCTTCAGCGTGAACGTATGGGCGCGATTCTGCAGGCTGACGCCGGTGCCGGGCACCACCACGCCCGAGCCGAAGCCCATGTAGTTGGATTGGATGAAGGACACCATCATGCCGCTCGCGTCGGCCGCGGTCAGATAGATCGTCCCGCCTTTGGGCGGCGTGCCGTGATTGAAATTCTGCGCGCGCTTCATGTCGATCAGCTTCGCTCGCGCGGCGAGGTAGGCGGGGTCGAGCAATTCCGCATTGCGCACGCTCATGCTCGCTGGATCGGACACATAGCGGTAGACGTCGGCGAACGCGACTTTCATCGCCTCGATTTGCACATGCACGCTGTCGGCCGAATCGACCGGAAAGCTCGCGACGTCGAAATGCTGCAGGATGCCCAGCGCCATCAGCGCAGCGATGCCCTGGCCATTGGGTGGCAGCTCGTGCAGCGTGTAACCGCGGTAATCCTGCGCCAGCGGTGCGACCCAGTCGTTGGTGTGCGCGGCGAAATCGGCTGCGGTCATGAGCGCGCCGTGCGCTTTGGCGTGAGCGGCGATCTTGCGCACGATGTCGCCGCGGTAGAAGGCGTCGCCGCGGGTTTCGGCAATCAGTTCGAGCGTTTTCGCCTGGTCGGGAAAGCTGAACTTTTCGCCCGGCAGCGGCGCGCGGCCGCGCGGCATGAACGCTTCCTTGAAGCCGGGTTGCGCCTGCAGTTCCGCCACCTGATTGGCCCACTGCTTGGCGATGGTGGGCGAGACCAGATAGCCGTCGCGCGCGTAGCCTATGGCCGGCTGGAACAGCTCGGCGAACGGCAGTTTGCCGAAGCGCTCCGACAGCGTCACCCAGGCCGAGACGCAGCCGGGCACGCTCACCGAGTTCCAGCCGCGCTGCGGCATGGCCTTATGGTCTTTGAAAAACTCCGGCGTCCAGGCCGCAGGCGAACGGCCCGATGCGTTCATGCCGTGCAGCTGCTTCCCGTCCCAGACGATCGCGAACGCGTCGCTGCCGATGCCGTTGGAAACCGGTTCGAGTACCGTCAACGCGATCGCGGTGGCCAGTGCCGCATCCATGGCGCTGCCGCCCTGCTGCAGCATGCGCAGCCCGGCCTGCGCCGCGAGCGGCTGCGCGGTCGCGACGATATTGCGCGCGAGGATGGGTTTGCGATATGAGGCATAGGGAAACTGCCAGTCGAAAGCGGACATGCTGAAAATCCTTTGCTATTGGGTTCGGTAGTCTGGAATCTGCCGGCCGTCGGGCCGTGCGGAAGTTGCGGTCTCTACTTAAGCTTTCGCTGCGGCGGCCAGCGCCTGATCCAAGTCCCAGAGGATATCATCGATTTCCTCCAGTCCGACCGAGATGCGCACCATGTCGGGCGTGACGCCGGCCTTGACCTGCTCTTCCTCGGACAGCTGGCGGTGCGTGGTCGAGGCCGGATGGATCACCAGCGTGCGCGCGTCGCCGACGTTGGCGAGGTGGCTCATGAACTGCGCCGCGTCGATGAAAGCCTCGCCCGCCCGGGCTCCGCCCTTGACGCCGAACGTCATGATGCCGGCGCAGCCCCGCGGCAGGTATTTTGCCGCGAGCGCATGGTAGCGGTTCGACGGCAGGCCGGGATAGTTGACCCAGCTCACCTGCGCGTGCGCTTCGAGGAACTGCGCCACCTTGAGCGCGTTGGCGCAATGCGCTTTCATGCGCAGGTGCAAGGTCTCCAGGCCCTGCAGCAGCATCCATGCGTTGAACGGCGACAGCGCCGGACCGAAAGTCCGCAGCGTCTCCATGCGCGCCTTCATGGTGTAGCCGAAATCGCCGAACGTCTCGTAGAAGCGCACCCCGTGATAACCGCGCGAGGGCTCGGTCATGCCGGGGAAGTTGCCGTTGTCCCAGGGGAATTTCCCCGACTCGACGATTACCCCGCCCATGGTAGTGCCGTGCCCGCCGATGTATTTGGTGGCCGAGTGCACCACGATGTCGGCGCCGAACTCGAACGGCCGGCATAGATACGGGGACGCGAAAGTGTTGTCGACGATCAGCGGAACGCCGGCCTCGTGCGCGATGTCCGCCACCGCGGCGATGTCGAGCACGTTGATCAGCGGGTTGCCCAGCGTCTCGGCGTACAGCGCCTTGGTCTTCTTGGTGATCGCGCGGCGAAAATTTTCCGGATCAATCGGATCGACGAAGGTGGTGTTGATGCCGAGCTTGCGGAAATTCACCTCGAACAGGGAATAGGTGCCGCCGTACAGGGTCGAGGCCGACACGATTTCGTCGCCCTGTTCGCACAGCGTCAGGAGCGCCGTCATTTCCGCGGCCTGGCCGGTGGCGAGCGCGAGCGCCG
>JAJZPQ010000119.1:0-4819 GCA_021811085.1 Pseudomonadota bacterium
CAGCGCGCGGCGATGCTCAGGGTTTCAGCCAGCAGCTCGCGCGGATACAGATTCGCGAGGCGCAGGCGCAGGCGCAGATGGCGCTCGGCGTTCGGATACAGCGCGTGGCCGCATTGCGCGAGCGGTGTGCAAAGGCGTATCGCGGTGAGCGTGTCCTGCAGCTTGCGCCGGGAGCGCAGATGCATGTGCACGTCGCCCGCTGCGACGAGCGGCAGGGCGCAGGCTGCGCCGAGTTCGTGCAGCGCGGCGAGGCGCGCGCGGTCGTTCGGTCCGCTGAGCAGTTCCGCCGCGATCCAGGCGCGTGCGGGAAAGCGCTCGGCGAGCCAGCGCGCCTGCGCCAGATCCGGTTCCGCTCCCGGCAGGAGCAGGGCGAGGCAGCCGGGCAGGCCCTGGTCCAGGTCTTTGGCTGCGATGACATAGCGGCCTTTCACACCGCGACGCCGCCCGCGGGTGATCAGTTCGGACAGATTGCCGTAGCCTTCGCGGTCGGTCGCGAGCAGCACCAGCTTGGGGCCGTCGGCGAGGCGGATTTCGCTGCCGAGGATCAGCGGCAGGCCGCATTCCTTGGCTGCGGTATGCGCGCGCACTACGCCCGCGAACGAGCATTCGTCGGTGAGGGCGAGCGCGCTGTAGCCGAGCTGATGCGCGCGTGCGACCAGTTCTTCGGGGTGCGATGCACCGCGCAGAAAGCTGAAATTCGACAGGCAGTGCAGCTCCGCGTAGGCGGGGAGCGCGCCGCGCTCTGTCATTCCGAGACGCGCAAGCGGCGAGGAATCTGCTTCTGGTTTTGACGGAAAAGCAGATCCCTCACTGCGTTCGGGATGACAAACGCCAGATCGAATTGCATTGCGACTCAGGAAAAAATGCCGTGCAGATACCAGGCGCCGGCGGGGCTGCGCTCGCGATAGACCCACAGCAGCGCCTCGTTGGCGGCGCGGGCGATGAAATAATCGCGCGCGATGTCGGCGCTGTCCCACCAGCCCGACTCGATGCGCTCCGGACCGGCCAGCAATTTGAGTGGCCCGTGATGGCAGGGGACGGCTCCTGTTTCCTGCAGAGGCTGCGGTCTGGCCAGCAGCCAGAACGGGCGCAAGTTGAAATCGAGATCGAGTTGTCTGGCGCCGGGCTCCGCCCGGGCACTGGCACGTTCCGGACGGTGATCGGCGCACATGGCCAGGCCGTGCACGGCAGCGGCGCCCAGGCGCGAGCGCAGGCGTTCGATCAGGCGCGGCCAATTGCCCTCTTGCCGCAGCTCGTCTGAAAAAAGACTCTGGTTGGAATGCGCCAGCGGCTCGATCGCCTGCACTTCCAGCGCGATGCTGCGCACCGGCTCGGGCAGCGCCGTCTGTTGCAGCCGCTCGCGCAGCAGCAGTGCGAAGTGCGCAGCCTCGCGGCAGGCGGCGACCAGGCCCAGCTCGATGCGGGTGGCGGGCCCGGCGCGATGAGACAGATGCAGCAGCAGCTGCCGCGTGCCGGCGGCGCGCGCCGCGAGAAAGCCTTCGAGTTGCGCCAGCAGCCGCTGCGCCGCAAACAACAGGGCTTCGGCTTGCGTGGCTTCGGCCGGCAGTTCGATGGCGGCACGAAATCTTTCCGGCAGGACGCAAAAGCCGCGCGGATCGGGCAAGCGGCCCAAGGCCTGATCCAGTGCATCGAGCAGACCCTGGCCAAAGCGGCGCGCAAGCCCAGCGCGCGGCAGCGCGAGCAGATCGCCGATGCTGGCGGCGCCTATGGAGGCGAGGGTTTCTTCCTCTGCGTATTGCAGCACCGACAGCGGCAGAGTGCGGAGTTCGCCCTCGAGCAAAGCGCTGTCGTCTATGAGGCAAGGCTGGCCGGCGCGCGCGAACCAGGACGCGGCGCGGGCCGTGGGCGCGGCAGCGAGATGCGCGCTGTAGCCCATCGCGGCGATCCCTTGGCGCAGCCTCGCCGCTATCGGTGCCAGGCCGTCGAACAGTTTCAGGCTGCCCGACACCTCCAGCAGCACCCTGTCCGGAAAATCGAGCGCAACGCTGGGCGTGCATTGCATCGCCCAGGCAGCGATGCCGAGCAGGGCTTCGGTTTCGGCTGCGGCCTCGCGTTCGCGCAGGCGCAGTCCCGGCGCGAGCGCGAGCGCTGCGCTGACCGGCATGCCTGCGCGCAGGCCGCGCGCAGCGGCCTTGGCATCGCACACCAGGATGCGCTGCCGCTCGGCGACCGCGCGGGGTTCAGGCGAGGGCAAGCCGCGCTGAAAGGCTTCCAGCGGCAGCTGCGGCAGGTGCAGGGCTATCCACAACATGGGCATAGTCTCGGGGAGAAGGATGGCTGCCTGCCGCCAGCGGCGGCGCGGACAGCGCGGGCAGAAAAATCGGGCGGGAGAGCGGCGCTCCCCGGCGTTTCAGAATCGAGAGCGCGAGCCCGCCGGCGGAGGTGGCGAGCGCAATGCGCAGCGCCGCGGGTGTAGGCTCGCGCGCAGCCTCGCTCGGACGGAACAGCAGCGCAAGGCAGCGGCTCCCCTCGGCTGCAAGCTGCAGGCGCCGCAATTGGGTGTAGCCGATCCGGCGCGGCCAGGCGAGCACGCCGCCGCATGCCGCCGTGCGCAGTGCCTGCTCCGCGGCCCACAAGCTGTCGCCGTCTTTCGCCGTTTTGACGATGAGCACGCGCTCGAGGGCGATGCCGGCGACGGCGAGCGCCGGCGCATAGGGCAGGTAGGGCGGGGCGATCCAGGCGATGAATTTGCCTTGTGCGGCAAGCTGCGCCAGCGCCGGACCGAGGATGCGCAACTCGCCTATGCCTTCGTGCTGCGGCAGGATTTCGGTGAGCACGCCGCAGGGCCAGCCGCCGCCCGGCAGTTCCGCATCCAGCGCGGCGAAGCCGCTGGCAATGCCCGGGCAGCCGCGCGTCAGTTCGCTGCCGCGCCAGATGCCGGGATGCTGATCGAATGCGACGGCGAGGCCGGGCATGATATCTCCAAAAACTGTATGTTTATACAGTATCCGGAAATTTACCTGATTTGTCTAGCCGAAGCTTTTTTTAGCTAAGAACCACCACTGGGCAGGGCAGCTCGGACCATTCCGCCGGTTTGAGATTTTCGGTGCATCCCGGCCACAGCAGCACGCCGAAATGGCGGTCGCGCGCGGTGCGGATGATGCTTCCCGGGCTGCTGTCTGGCAGGTAGAAATAGCTGGCAGCGGTGCCATGGACCAGATGCTCGACCGCGCGCTGGCGCAAGTCGTTGAAAGTTTGTGCCCCTGTGACCGGCACGAGCACGGTCAGTTCGCTGCCCGTGACTCCGGCGAGGGTGCTGCCTATGGACAAGGCGCGCAGCGCCGCGGCCGAGCCGTCGAACACCACCGCCACCGGGTGCGCAGCCAGCGCGGGAAAGCGCTGCGCCGGATCGCTGCGGCGGTGCGTGCCCGGCCATGAATATTCCGAGCGGCCCAGCACCAGCAGGTCGGAAGTTTCGGCCTTTTCCAGGGCGCTGCGCAGCACTTCGCCGCGCACGACTTCGAGCGTCCAGGCGAGAGACAGCCGCTCGGCCGTTGCGGCGAGCTGGCGCCGCAATTGGTCCGCCTGTGCCCGGAGGGCATGCTCGATGGCCGCCGGTGCCAGAGGACGCGCACGCGCCGAGGCGAAGCCGAATTCACGCGCAAACGGCAATCCGGCAAAGCGCAGCAGCCGCTCGTCCTCGATGAACAGGCCGGCCAGTTCCGCGTTCAGCCCCAGCGCCAGCCCGGCGGCAGCTTCGATTGCGGGCAGGACGGAGGAGGCTGTGTCCAGCGCCATGACGATGCGGCGGACTTTTTCCGCCTCAGTGGGCATTGTGTTTCGGGCGCGACGGCGCCGCCCGCTTGATCTGGCCCGGGCGCGGCTGCTCGCGGCGCAACGCCGCCAGATCGCGCAGGCGGGCGGCCACGCGGCCGTTCAGGGTGAGTTGCGCACCGACGCCGGCATCCTGCGGCAGGCCCGCGGCCATGCCGGTAAGCAGTTCGATCGCTTCGTCCGCGGTGCGCACCGCGTAGACGTGGAATTTTCCTGCGGCGGCGGCGGCGAGCACATCGTCACGCAGCATCAGGTGGTCCACATTGGCGGCGGGAATCAGCACGCCATGTTCGCCGCTCAAGCCGCGCGCTTGGCAGATGTCGAAAAAGCCTTCTATTTTTTCGTTCACGGCGCCGATAGGCTGCACTTCACCCAGTTGGTTGATCGAGCCCGTGACCGCGAAACCTTGCCGGATCGGCACATCGGCCAGCGACGAGAGCAGGGCGCACAGTTCGGCGAGCGAGGCGCTGTCGCCGTCCACATGGCCGTAGGTCTGTTCGAACACCAGGCTTGCCGCGAGCGAATGCGGCAGGTTGCCGGAAAAGCGCGCCGCCAGGAAAGACGACAGGATCATCACGCCTTTGGAATGGATCGCGCCGCCGAGCTCGACTTCGCGCTGGATGTCGATCACTTGGCCTTCGCCCAGGCGGGTGGTGGCGGTGATCCGGACCGGCTCGGCGAAGGCGAAGTCGCCCAGATCGAATACGGACAAGCCGTTGACCTGACCGACCGCGGCACCGGCGGTATCGATCAGCACCTTGCCGCGCAGGATCGCTTCCTGGACTTCGGCGCGTATGCGGCCGGCGCGATGGCGCTGGGCATCGATCGCCCCTTGTATCGCGTCGATGCCGATGGCGGCATTGCCCGCCTGGCGTGCCCGGTGGTCGGCTTCGTGCAGCAACTCGAACAGATGATCGATGTTAGCCGTGATCTTGCGCGTGTCGCCTGCGGCGCGTGAGCCGAAATCGAGCACCCGCGCAACCGCGTCGCGCGCGAGCGGCAACAGGCCATCGCCGCGCGCGCG
>JAJZPQ010000119.1:4919-6922 GCA_021811085.1 Pseudomonadota bacterium
GTGGCCGACGGCGAACAGCGTCATCTCGCGGTTGAGTTCGCGTATGCGCTCGAGGCGCTCCTTGCGCCAGCGCATGGTGTCGCGGATGAGACGCTCAAGCTTGGTCTGCAGGGTTTCGATCGCGCTTTTGACCCGCTGCTGCTCGGTGTCGGGCAGCTTGGCGAACTCCTCCGCGCCGATGACTTCGCCGTCCTTTACCGGAGCGAAGGAAAACCCGGCTGGCGTGCGCAGCAAGGCGACGCCCTGGGCCATGGATTCATCGCCCAGTCCCGAAAACGCCTTTTCGTGGCGCTCCTTGAATTCGGCGTCGATGCTGTCAACTTTGGAGCGGTACTCGTCGCCCTCGAAAACTGCGGGGACGTTGCTGCGCAACTCCTCCACCAGCCGCTCCATATCCTTGCCCAGGCCGGCGCCGCGGCCCGGCGGTAATTCAATCGCCAAAGGGCGATGCGGCTGGGCGAAGTTGTTCACATATACCCAGTCAGACGGACGCCGCGCGGGTTTGGCCCGCGCCTCTATCCTCTGCCGCACCAGGGTGTGCCGGCCGCAACCGGCGGAGCCCATGACGTACAGGTTGTAGCCGTCGCGATCGATGCCGGCGGCCAGTTCGATGGCGTCGGTGGCGCGTTCCTGGCCGGGGATACCCCCCAGGTCCTCGATCTCATCGGTAGTGGCAAAGCTGAACTGCGTTGGATCGCAGCGGTGTGCGAGGTCTTTCACGGACAGGGGCTGGAGGGCTGGGTTCGGCATGGCGGGGGCACGCTGGGAAGGATATGAAAACTAGATTAGCGCCTGGCGATTCGGGAGCTTTGACATCCATCACAGTGAGACTGGCGCTGGGTTTGGCAGTTGGCAGGCCTGCACACGGAGAAGGATTTGCTCCTTGCCGGCCTGCGTAACGCCTACTAGACAGCTAAAATTAAACTGTCTAAATAACCATTGACAACACTTAGACAATAGCCTATTTTATTATTTATACAGTCTAAATAATGCAGGGGAAAGCGCCGCCTAAAGCTGGTTGCGGCCTCGACGACAATGAAATCAAGCAAAGAAATATTAGAAAAAACAGGTATTTCAAGAGCAACACTAAACAATTACATTAATATAGGGATACTGTCTAAACCTCTCCTCAAACAGCCCCAGCCAGAAGAAGGCGATGCAAAAATGATGGGGTATTTTCCGGACGAGGCGATAGACCAGATTAAAGAAGTCCAACGACTAAAAGGGGAAGGGTTGACCATGGCCGAGGTAGTTGCACGCATAGGAATTGCTCAGTCCGGGCGGGAGCCGCTTGCCGCCGAGCCAATCGCCGTCGCCGCTCAAATGCCGACCGGCGAGCCAGCGCAGCCGGTACCGTCGGATAATCGCCGCGCCTTGCGCCTGACGCTGGAAGATGTGCCGCATCCGGCCTACATGGTGAATTACAACTTCGAGCTGACCTGGTATAACGACGCGGCGCGCAAGCACGTGCTTTCCGGCCTGGACTCGCTGCCTGCGCATAGCGCGGAACGCAACCTGTTCCTGTTGCTGTTTCAGGAGAAAGCGAGTCAATTCGGTGCCGAACTGCTGCGCATCCACCTCGCGCTGGCCAAGAATCGCCTGGCCAAAAGCAGCGTCCTCGGCTTGCTGCGCGGACTGGACCGGGAGTCGCTGGCTTTGGCGGATCGCCTGTACGACGAGTCGGTGGTCACGCCCGAGCGGAAAACCATACTCGATTTTTCGGTCGAACAGTTCGATGGCTCCGGTCCGGCGGAGAACTGGCGCGTGTTCGCCTCGTTCTTCCGCGAAGGGATATTCGTCGTCTATATTCCTGCGAACCAATATAACGCGACCCTGCTCGATTTTCTGAGCCAGCGGGACGCGGTGATCCGCGATCTGATGCGCAAGCGCCTGCCGGTGCTGACCCCGCTCGCGGTGATGGTCGCCGATCTGCAGAATTCGGTCAAAATCTGCTCGGAATTGCCGCCGGAAGAGTATTTCGAGCTGATCAACGAGATCTGGAC
>JAJZPQ010000120.1 GCA_021811085.1 Pseudomonadota bacterium
CGGGCATGCGCGACATCCTGGTGATATCTACCCCCGAGGACACGCCGCGCTTCAAGCAGCTCTTGGGCGATGGCTCGAAATGGGGAATTCACTTCTCGTACGCGGTGCAGCCGGCTCCAGAAGGCATTGCGCAGGCATTCATCATCGGGTCGGATTTCATCGGCGGCGCGCGCTCGGCACTGATCCTCGGCGACAACATTTTTTACGGCCACGATTTGGTAGCTAAATTGCGTTCAGCGGTGGATCGACCGGCCGGAGCCACGGCATTTGCCTACGCAGTCCAGGATCCGGAGCGCTACGGCGTAGTTGAGTTCGATCGCTCACGCAAAGTGCTCTCGATAGAAGAAAAGCCGACGCAGCCCAAGTCGCGCTATGCCGTGACTGGCCTTTATTTTTACGACCAGCAAGTGATCGAACTCGCGCGCTCGCTCAAACCTTCGGCGCGCGGCGAGCTGGAAATCACCGATTTGAATCGACGCTACCTAGAACAAGGCCAACTGACGGTCGATATTATGGGCCGCGGCACGGCCTGGCTGGATACCGGCACGCACGAGTCCTTGCTCGAAGCCTCGACTTTCATCGAGATCATAGAAAAGCGCCAAGGCCTCAAAATCGCCTGCGTCGAGGAAATCGCCTATCGCCTCGGTTACATCGACGCCGCCCAGCTCGAGCGCCTGGCTGCGCCTATGCGCAACAATGGCTACGGCCAGTACCTGCTCAGCGTGCTGCGCGATCAGGTGTTCTGATGCGAGTGACGCCGACTTCAATTGCGGATGTGCTGGTGATCGAACCCAAGGTATTTGGGGACGAGCGCGGCTTTTTTTTCGAGAGCTACAACGAGCGCGCGTTCGCGGAAGCAACCGGCATCGCACCGAAGTTCGTGCAGGACAATCATTCGCGTTCGGTGAAGAACACGCTGCGCGGCTTGCATTACCAGATCCGGCAGACCCAGGGCAAGCTGGTGCGCGTGGTGGCGGGAGAGCTATTCGACGTGGTCGTGGACTTGCGCCGCAGCTCGCCGACCTTCGGCAAATGGGAAGGCCATCGTCTGTCCGCCGAGAACAAGGCCATGCTCTGGATTCCGGCGGGCCTCGCGCACGGATTCGCCGTGCTCTCCGATTACGCTGACTTTCTATATAAGACCACCGACTACTGGGCGCCGCAGCACGAGCGCACGCTGCTGTGGAACGATCCGGAACTCGCCATCGCCTGGCCGCTCGCGGGCGAGCCGATCCTCGCGGCCAAGGATCGCGCGGGCAAAATGTTGTCCGAAGCCGAGGTATTCGATTGAGCCGTATCCTGGTCACCGGCAGGAACGGACAAGTCGGTTTCGAACTGCGGCGCAGCCTGGCCGGTCTCGGGCAGGTGATTGCGGTTGGCCGCGACGAGTTGGACCTCGCTGATGCGGGTGCAATCCGCCGCAAGGTGCGCGAAACAAGGCCCGACCTGATCGTCAACGCGGCAGCCTATACTGCGGTGGATCTTGCCGAATCTGAGCAGGAGCTGGCGCAGGCCATCAACGGCGTGGCGCCGGGCATCCTCGCCGAAGAGGCAAAGCGCCTGGGTGCGGCGCTGGTCCATTATTCCACCGATTACGTGTTCGACGGCAGCAAGGGCGCGCCTTACACCGAAGACGACGCGCCGCGGCCGCTCAGCGTCTATGGCCGGACCAAGCTCGCGGGCGAGCGCGCGATCCAGGCCGTGGATGTGCCGCATCTGATCTTGCGCACAAGCTGGGTCTATGGCACGCGCGGCAAGAATTTCCTGTTGACCATCCTGCGCCTCGCGCGCGAGCGCGAAGAGCTATCGATCGTGGACGACCAGGTCGGCGCGCCGACCTGGAGCCGCGCGATCGCTGAGGCGACCGGCGAAATTCTTAAACATCTGGGATATGGGCAGCCTGCTTTTCGGGATGCGTGCGCCATAAGGCGCGGCATCTACAACCTGACCGCGGCCGGGCAAACGTCTTGGCATGGCTTTGCCGCGGTGATACTTGCCCATGCGGCGAGCGCGCGGCCGGGGCAATCTGAATTCGCCCTCGCTCGTATACCTGTGCTCAAGCCGATCACGACCGAGCAATACCCGACACCCGCGCTCCGGCCGCGCTATTCGGTGCTCGCGAATGCCAAAGTGCAGCGCGCCTTCGGTGTCGCCTTACCCGACTGGAAAGCCAGTCTGGCCGAATGCATGAGCAGCGTTGATCGCTGATCGTGGTTCGTTGTTTGTCGCTCGTTGTTTGTGGGAGGCCCGCCCCCGGGCCGATCGGACTTCGAATTGGCACTGATCGGGGCGAGGGCGCCCCTCCAACGCCCCCAGGCCGACCAGCGCCATAAATGGAGCTAATGTCTATCAGGCGCCGATAAGCGCACGGAGCTTTCCTCGAACCTCATTCAAGGTCTCCGCGCTCACCGACGCTTTCTTCTTGGCCCGCCGCGCACGCCAGTCGAGGCTTTTTACCTGATCGGACAGGATAGCGCTCGGGGGATTCCGGCTGATAATAGCCTCGAACGGATAGCCTTTGATCTGCGTGGTCATCGGACAGCAGACCATCATCCCCGTCTTGCCGTTATAGCTCGCCGGGCTGAGCACCAGGGCCGGACGATGCCCCGCCTGCTCGTGCCCGGCTTGGGGCGAGAATTCCAGCCACACCACGTCGCCCGCCTCCGGAACGTAGGCACGTGCCATTACCAGACCTCGCGGCCTACGGCCGGTCCGGTATCGACGGGGTGATGTAGATTCGCAGAGTCGATTCCGTTCAGCAGATCTTGAAGCACGAAGACCCTGGCACGCTCGGGTTCGATCACAATCCGCCCGCCCTCTTCCTTGACCTCTACGGTCTGGTCGAGATTCAGGTGCGCAGCCTGCATTAGCGAAGCCGGGATTCGGACAGCGGCGCTATTGCCCCACTTCTTGACTAGAACTTTCATGCGAATATTTTTCCTTTGCTTGCAAAGCTACCGTACGACGCTTTCGCGAGCCAAGTTTAGCCCGGAGGGGCGGATGTGTCAACATTGTAGATACATGCTGGTCATTGAGCATAACCAGGCAAATCCTGATTTCGCGTTGCGCAAAGCGGTCGATGCCCGGATTTGTGTCATGTTCAGGAGATGACTCATGCTAAAAACAAACTTGGTGCAAAATCTGACGCTTTTCCATTTATCTTCACGCGAATTCTTGAAACTAGGCCAAATGGCTGATTGTCTCGGGAAATCAATCTTGCTAGCCTGCGCGCATACGAGTTCTGGCCATGAACCGGTAAGAGGGCGCGTATGTCGCTCGATGTGCCTTTGGCTAGCGTGCACTTCGTTTGGGCTCTGGGCGCGATCAGCCAGCTCAAGCGCATCCCCTTTGCGCCCGAACTCGTAGCGCAGCAATTCCCGCCGCCGCATTCCGCGGCCACCCTGCTCCAGGCCGCAGCGGCGCTGGGCTTCAAGGCGCAGCGGCAGGTGAGCGCCGCGAACGAAATCCAGCGCGCTCCCTTGCCCTGTCTTGCTTTGCTCAAGTCGCCTGAGGCGGGCGCCGAAAGCCCGGCCGATATGCAAGCGCGCTCGAATCAACGCGAGAACCAAACTGCGCATGCGCTGGCATTGGTGGTCAAGGCCGACGAAGAGCGCATCGTCCTATTCGAGCCGGGTGCGGCAAATGGAGCAACGCTCAGCACGGCCGATTTCAGCCAGCGCTATGCGGGCGAGTTGATCCTGTTCGCGGCTCAGCCGAAGCCGCCCGCCGACGCAGATGTGGCCGCCGCGCGCAAGGAAGCCTTCGGTTTCTCCTGGTTCGTCCCCGAGTTGCTCAAACACAAGGCCATCTGGCGCGACGTCCTGCTGGCGTCGCTGGCGATTCAGCTCATTGCGCTGGCAACGCCGCTGTTCACGCAGATCGTGCTCGACAAAGTGGTCGTGCATCAGAGCTTGAATACGCTGACGGTCATTGGCATCGCGCTGGCCCTGTTTCTGGTGTTCAACGCCGGCATGAGCTGGATTCGCCAGTATCTTGTGCTGCACACCGGCACGCGCGTGGACGCGGTGCTGGGCACGCAGGTGTTCGATCATCTGCTGAAATTGCCGCCGCGCTATTACGACTACCGCCCCACCGGCGTGGTGGTGGCGCGGCTGCACGGGGTGGAGACCATACGCGAGTTCGTCGCCGGCGCCGCGGTGACGCTGCTGCTCGACTTGCCGTTCCTGCTGATATTCCTGGCAGTGATGTTCTATTACAGCTGGATCCTGTCGCTGATCACGCTCACGATCCTCGCCGTGATCATGCTGCTGAGCCTCGCCGTGGTGCCGTTGATCCGCAAGCGCGTGAACCAGCAGTTCCTGCTCGGCGCGCGCAACCAGGCTTTCGTCACCGAATACATTGCCGGGATGGAGACGGTGAAGTCGCTGCAAATGGAACCGCAACTCCAGGCGCGCTACGGCGAATATCTTTCGAGCTACCTGCGCGCCGGCTTCGACACGCGCCAGCTCTCCAACACCTACTACGCCGCGGCCAATGCGCTGGAACAGCTGCTCAATTTGCTGATTCTGGTCACCGGCGCCTGGATCGTGATGAAAAACGACGGCTTCCCCGTCGGCATGCTGGTCGCATTCCAGATGTTCGCCGGTCGCATGTCGCAACCCCTGCTGCGTCTCGTTGGTCTGTGGCAGGAATTCCAGCAGTCGGCCATAGCGGTCAAGCGTTTGGGCGACATCATGAACGCACCGGTAGAGCCGTACTCGGTGATTCCGGCGCGCGACGGCACCGGAGCCGGAACGATAGAGATTGTCGATCTGAGTTTTCGCTACGACGACAATTTGCCTTACCTGTACCAGCGGCTGAATGTCGAGCTGCGTCCGGGTGCCTGCGTCGCGCTCATGGGCCCGTCGGGCAGCGGCAAGAGTACGCTCGCCAAATTGCTGCAAGGTTTTTATCTGCCGACCGAGGGGCAGATCAGGATAGATGGGCGCGACACCCGGCATCTTTCGGCCAACGAACTGCGCGGTTACTTCGGCGTGGTGCCGCAGGAGACGGTGCTGTTCTCTGGCACGATCTACGACAACCTCATCATCGCCAATCCGAACGCCACGTTCGAGCAAGTGATCCAGGCTTGCAGGTGGGCGGAAATCCACGACACCGTAGAGCAGCTTCCCGAGGGTTATCAGACCCGGATCGGCGAGCACGGCGCCGGCTTGTCCGGCGGGCAGAAGCAGCGCCTCGCCATCGCACGGGCGCTGCTCAAGCGGCCGAAGATCCTCATCTTCGATGAAGCCGCCAGCAATCTCGATCGCCCCACCGCGGAACAGTTCGCGCGCACCATCAATCAGCTCAAGGGGAGGGTGACGATGCTCTATATCACGCATCAGTTGCCGAACGGGCTGGAGGTGGATGAGGTGGTTACTCTGGACCGAGTGGAGTTTAGATGAAGACGGAGACATTCCCTCGCCCCGCTTGCCGGGAGAAGGGTAGGGTGAGGGGAAGGGCATGATGCGCTTCCAGGATTCTCAATTGGAAAATCGTACGTCCAATGATTAGGAGTGCCGCGTGATCCCCAGGCTAAGGGCCTTGCCCACTAGATCTCTTCTTTGCGCAGCGTTGTGCGCAAGCGCTGTTGGAGGCTGCGTGCGCGAGAAGGACCGCCTGGATGAGGAAGTGCGTCTGCTTTGCGCGAAGGACGGTGGAATCAAGATCCACGAGCGAGTTGGACTGCCGGCGGACAGATTCGACGATTCAGGATTTATAAACTTCTATCACCGGATGTCTAAAGACCCACTTGGCCCAGAATACATTTTTGAGTCACGGGTAGATTACTACCGCAGGGGTAACCCGGAGATGTGGCGGAATTACTATCGCGTTATTCGCCGATTTGACGGAAAAGTTCTCGGCGAATCGATTACCTATAGCCGACGAGGAGGTGATCTGCCTGGGCCTTGGCATGAATCATCATTTGGCTGTCCCCCGAATACCGGAGACGCCAAGCTACTAAAAGAGGTGTTCGTTAGTACGAGCGCAGCCAGAGGAAATAATGTCCGCGATTAATGATTACTTCAAGCAGGCCCAACTGGCCCTAGCGGCCTACGCCGATTTGCTTCCGGGCGTCGCGAACACCCTAGAGTTACAACGGGCCGGTTTCTCAATAATCCAAGCTAATCAGTATGGCGATACATGGATCGTTGTTGATCAAATTAGAGATTCGAGTTCCGGTTTGTCGGCTACGGTCTTCCACGAAATCGCGACGGGGCGACGCTATCTCGCGATACGCGGCACCGATGATCTAATTGATCTGGCAACAGACATCATTAATGTTGCGCTAATAGGGACTACGGCGCTGCAACCGCAATACGTAATACTACGCGCCAAGGTTCGAGCGTGGATGGACAACGGCACGCTTCCGAGTAATTTCACCGTTACCGGGCATTCGCTGGGTGGATTTCTCGCGGTTGGCATTGCAGCAGAGTTCTCCGCCAATGTCGAACACGCGTATCTATACAACGCGCCGGGATTAAATGGCGTGCTGGGCATAGCGACTGCGCCTGTCTTGCGAGCCTTGGGCGTTGCCGCGCCCATCGGGGCCGCCAAAGTGTCAAACATCAGAGCCGACGCAGGAGTATCGCCCATCGCGGGGCTCGGCGCTCAGTTGGCCCCCCCGATTCGCGTCATTATCGAGAACCAGTTCAACTCTGACGTGCCCAATCCGCCAGCGGCGCGTAACCACAGTCAGGACGTATTGACTGATGCGCTTGCCCTGTACGCTCTGTTCGGCGCAGTTGACCCAGGACTTACGATTGCGCAGGTCAGTGATCTGCTAAAGGTCGCGAGCGCGCAAAATAGTCGAACGCTGGAAAGCAGCTTAGACGCGCTGAGGCGGATCTTCGGCTTCACCGAAGCGACGCAAATCGAGAATAAAGAGTCGTTCTATGACAATCTTT
>JAJZPQ010000121.1 GCA_021811085.1 Pseudomonadota bacterium
TGAGCACGATCACTCTTTTTGATGTGTTTGCGGTCAAGGTATTTGATGGAGTTCCGGCTACTGGTTCCCGTGCGCTGTAGGGGGTGGCGGAAGCGGGAACGGGAAGCAGGTGTGGCCGGCTACGCAGGGACGTGCGCGCAGGGGCGGTTGGCGGATCCGTTGGGATCGGCGAGTCGGTATCCGTTGGCGGTACGCTGAAGTCGACCGGTGGCGGTTAGCGCGGCGAGGCGCTCGTAGAGGGTGGCGTTGCGTACGCGGCACTGGGCGCGCAGATCCTGGATGCTCATCGTGTCGGCGGCGGCCAGCAACGCGGCGGTGATGCGTTCGTCGAGGCCGGCCGGCGGTGGCAGCGGATCGGACGATGGTTGTACGGGCCGCAAGGCCAGTGCGCCGCCGTCGGCCCGCAGTTCGAGCTGGATGCCGGGCGGCGACGGCGCGGCGCGATGTTCGATCGTGAGGCTGAGCGCATCATTCGAGCGGCGCAGGTACAGGTTCGAGTCGCCCCAGGCGTGGAACTCGGAGGAGCCGCGCAGCGCCTGGCCGGCACGCATGGCGCCGGCGGATTTGCGGGCGTGGTGCACCAGCAGCACGGAAGCCGCGTAGCGGCGTTGCAGTTCGCGCAGGTAGGCGAGCAAGGGGGCCACCTCACCGCTGGCGTTCTCATCGATGCGATGCAGGCGCACGAAGGGATCGAGGATCAGCAGGCGCGGTTGCAGCCCGGCGACGGTGCGCTCGAGGGCTGCGCGATCGGCCGGCAGGTCGAGTCGCAGCGTTGGTGCGGTGATCACCTGCACATCCAGGTCGGCCAGCCGGCAGCCGGCGGCGGCACAGATGCCATCGAGTCGCTGGCGCACGACGTGCAGGGCATCTTCGGCCGCGTACAGCAGCACCCGGCCCGGATTGGGCACGGCGAAGCGCCGCAGGCAAGGGCGACCCGATGCGACCGCCACCGCAAGATCGAGCGCGAGGAAGCTCTTGCAGCACTTGGGCTCGCCGCCGACGATGCCCACCGCCTGCTCGGCCCAGAGATCGCTGACCAGCCAGCGCTGCGCGTCGGGCCGCACCGCCAGGCACCAGGCCGGCTCGACCGGCAGCGTGGCGGCGCTCACCGCCGGCGCGCCGCCACCTTGAGCTGCGCGGGGGCTGGCGATGCGAAGGTCTCGAAGAACAACTGCTCGTCGATTTGCCGCGCCTCGCGCTGCGCCGCCAGTGCGAGCAGTTCGCTACCCATGTTCATCAGCGCGCGCAGATTGCCCTGGGCGTGGTCGGACAGCGTGGCGACGAGCTCGGGGGTCATCAGCTTGGGCGCGCCGGCCTTGGCGAGCACGTGCTGCAGCAGCTCGCGCATCTCCTCGGGGCTGGCCCGATCCAGCGCCAGGCGCACCCGCATGCGCGAAGCCAGCGGCAGCAGCTCCTCGCTGCGGAAGCGCTCGATCAGGCGCTGGTCGCCGGCCAGCACCACGGTGAGCAGCAGGTGCGAGTCGAGCCGCGCCGAGGCAAGCAGCCGCAGCTCGTTGAGGACGGCGAGCTGCATCTCCTGGCCCTCGTCGACGATCAGCACCGGGCGACACTGCGAGGCGTCGATGTGGCCCTGCCAGCTGGCGCGCAGCACCTTGGCGCCGCCCCAGCGGTTGTGCGGATGCAGCTGCACGCCGAAGAGCTCGCCCATCTCACGGTAGAAGTCGGCCATCCCGGCCTGCGGCCGGCTGAGCACGCCGACCTGCACGTCGCGCAGCGCCGACAGGCGCTCGGTCAGTACCCGCAGCGCCACCGATTTGCCCACCCCCGGCGAGCCGGTGACCAGGGCGAAGCCGCCCTCGCCGACGAGCTGCTCGACGCGCCAGCAAAACGAGTCCAGGCGCGCGCCCACGTGCAGCGCCTCGACCGGCACCTCGGGGGCGAACGGATTCCACTTCAGGCCATAGAGCGACAGCAGCTTCTTGTTCATGGTTCATTCCCTTCTGGTGCCGGTGATTCATCCTTGGTCAGGTAGGCCGGCGGCAGGCCGGTGGCAGCCTGCTTGGCCAACAGACTCTGCAGCAGCGGGGCCATCTGGCCGGCGGGCGGTTGCGGTGCGTGCGTCGCCGGTTCCGCTGCGAGCGGCTCGAGCGGCCGGCGCACGCCCCGGGCGTTGGCCTGCTTGTCCTGCGGGTACAGGCGGCACAGGACCTGGCCGCTGCGTTCATCGAGCAGGTGCACCCGGGCGAGGTCCCAGGCGGCGTAGCGCATGTGCAGCTCGCGCAGGTGCCGGTAGCGGTTGGGAACCTCGAAGCGCCGGGCTTCGACCACCAGCGTGCCGTCGCTCTGGCGCTGGGTGCGCTTCTCGGTGCGGGTGAAGGCCAGCCGCAGCGCCTCGCTGTCCGGACTGGGCCGCAGCACCTCGGGGCCGGCGAGGAAGCGCGCCAGCGGCGTCGCGCCAGTCTCGGAGTGCACGGTGCGGTTGTAGTCGTACTCGCACCAGGCTTGGGTCGCTTCGTTCAAGGTGGCGAGTGTCAGGTCGGTCACGGCCTCGAGCATCGCCATCAGTCTTCCTTCGACGTTCGCCCACAGGTTCTCGATCTTGCCGTTCATGTACGGCGAGTACGCGAGTGTCGTCTCGTGCGCGATGCCCAGCCGCGCGAGCCCCTCGGTGATCTCGGCGGCGAGCATCGCCGCACCGTTGTCGCTCATGGCCGCGCGCGGCAGCCCGCGCTTCTGGATCGCCTGCGACAGACCGTGGGCGACGCACTCGGCGTTCTCCCGCAGGTACCACTGCAGGTGGCAGCCCAGTCGCGAGCGGTCGTCGAGCACGCCAAAGAGCACCGGCGTGGCCCATCGACCAGCGGCGGTCAACACCGGCCGCGAGCCGACGTGGCAGTCCCGGTGCCATAGCGAGCCGACGTAGGGCGCCTCGTAGCTGCGCACCTCGCGCGCGGCCAGCCGGGCCTCGGCCTGTTGGGCGCCCGCCGTATCGCGGCTGCTGAGCCGCCGGCGCTTGCGCCAACCCTGGGCCTGGAACAGCCGCCGGATGCTCGAGTACGACGGCACGGGCCCCAGCGCCGGGTCGCGCTCGATGAGCGCCTGCAGGTTGTCGGTGTGAAGCTGCACCGACCAGCTCGGGTGCGCGGCGTACTGCGCCTGCAGTGCCTGCCGGATCGCCGAGCCCACCTTCTGAACACCGGCATCGGCGCGCACCTTGCGCCGCAGAACTCCGACCGGGTCGCGCCGCTCGCGCCGCGCCCGCAACAGCCAGCGTTCGATGGTCGAGACCGCAAAGCGCACCGGCTCGCCGGTGACCGGGTGCTGCCAGGTGCGCCCGGCCAACTTCCTGAGCTCGGCGCACAGCTCGCCCTTGGGCGGCGGGGCTGCCAACAGTTGAGGGCCCGCTTATGGCCGATTGTGAATTTTCCGCCCCTCGATTTCCCTGCCAGGAAGCGGTCATTCCGACGGGCGGAAAGGGCGTCTCGGAAAACGGAAAAATTGCCACGGAAAACCGCTCAGTGCTCTGCACTGCCGTTGTCTGATTCGTCTTGCAGGAGCGTTTCGTAGTCCTGACCGCCATAGAAAACGCCGATGATGGAAACTTGCCCCGCATCCACGTCGAAGGCGATCACGGCCCGTTTCTTGTAGTTCGTTATGCGCAGGCCGGGCCTTACATCATCGCGCTTGGTGCCGCGATGGGGAAACGTGCGAAGACTCTCGCAATAGGTCACGATGGCGTCGGTGTATCGCGCCGCGACGTCCGGCGACGCCGCCTGGGCGATGTAGCGGTACAACGCGGCAAGCTGTTCTTGGGCTTCCGGGCTGAAAACGACGCGATGGCTCATCGCGCTTTGGCGCGCTCAGCGGCCAAGCGGGCTCGGACCCCGTCCGCGGTGACGGCGCGGGATGGATCGGCTTTCAGCGCGTCAAAGGCAGGGCCGACCTGATTGTGCAGCCAGCTTTCCACGGCGCGATCCCGTGCCATCAGCGCCCGCAAGCCATCCCGGATCACTTCACTTTCGCTGGCGTACTCGCCGGTGCGTACCTTGGCTTTCACCACGTCCGCCATGTCCTTGGGCAGGGTGATGCTCATTTGTTGCGTGGTTCGCATAGCGGGCTCCAGCGCTGGATAGGATTTAATCCTACTCCAATGGCGGGTCATCGTCCAGCCTTCTCGACACTCGCCCTCGCTACACGAACGCCGATTTCGCTCGGAAAGGCGGTGCGGGGTCAGATCGCCTTCCCCCTCGGATGGACGGTCCGCAAGCGCTGAGCCGACCATCGGTTGTTGTGGCATTGCGGGTTGGAGTTGGACTCGCTTTACCAATTTATCCGATGGAGGCGTTCGGTTTCCTTGTGCCGTACATCGTCATCAGAGTGAAGGTACTTGCTGGTCGTTTTCAGGGATTCGTGCCCAAGGTTATCGCGAACATGCCGCAAGTCGACCGCCTGATTGGCCATGTGTGAGCCCGCGGTGTGGCGCAGCCAATGCGCCGACGCGTGAGACAAGAGATCCGCACGGGCGGCGAATTCGTCGCCCCGGAGTCGAAGGGATTCTGCAGCGCTTTCGAACACGTTTTTCAGAACCAGATGCAGTGCCGCCCTGGTGAGCGCTGTTCGGCTCTTTCCGATCGGCAACACCAGTGGGATGTCTTCGCCTGGTGACGGGTAGGGCGACAAGCCATTCTCTCGGCGGTACCGGGTAAGCTCGACCATCAATTCGTTGGTCGCTGGCACGAGCCTCGTCTTTTCGCCCTTTCCTAGGACTTCGAGCCACCAGCGTTCCTCGCCGTCGCGATCCCGGCGGCAGAAGAAGCATCCCATGGTGTTCTCGCAAACTTCGGAAATGCGCAGGCCGCCAAGGTAGAGCAGGGTGAAAAGCCACCGGACGCGATGGTAGCGAGCACGTTCGCGATCGGACTCACGCGGCATGCAGTCGATGTATTGCTTCACCTCGCCCCAGAGATCCGGATCGAGGTAGCGGGTAATGCGTGGCTTGGCTTTCCGTTGCCGCTGCCGCGATAGGGAGAGGGGGTTTCCAGCAAGGTAGCCGGCATTGACGAGCCACCCGAACATGACGTTCAGCATGACAAACGCCTGGCGCCGGCTCTGGGCGGAGAGCGGCCCTTGAAAAGGCCGCCAGTCCGGATGGCTCCGCGGAGGTTTTCGGCGACTCGAGGTGACCCACCGGTCCGCCGGCTTGGGATCGGCCATGAAACGCTCGTAGACGAGCAGATCTTCATGGGTGAGGGAGGAGAGGGGCTTGCCCAGCTCAAAGACTGCCCAGAGGTACAAGCGTTCGACTTCCTTTCGGTAGTTCTCGAACGTCGTTTTCGAATCTGCGTACCGGGCGAGGAACGCTTTGATGGCACCCTCGTCGGTGCCTGCCGAAATCTGCTTGTAACCACCGCGCACGCGATTTGCGCCGAGCGAACCGTCGAGCTCGGCTGGTAAAGCCAAGGGTTCGAAGAGGGCGGGTACTGGCGTTAGGTCGTTCATGAAGGTTTGGCGCTTTTTCGTCCGTGTTGGCCCATGATCCTGGATCAAAGCAGCTGGGTCGATCGCGTCAATATTTATACACTAGAGCCATAATGTCAAATATTGTGGAATAGGGCGTAGAAAATTACCGGTTTACGGTATAGTTTTACGCATGAAAGATCATCAAGAAACAGGCAGCGCTGAGCTAATTCAAGCCGAAATCGACCGGTTACGCGCCGCCAGCCCGGACACCAAGTCGCTGTATCGCGAGGCTGCGGCGGTGCTTTTTTTTAAATTCGGCATTACGCCAACGGCAAACCGCCTCTACCAACTGGTCGGAAAAGGGAGCATGACGACCGCAACGGCGGTGCTTACCCGGTTCTGGCGGGATCTGCGGGAACGCAGCCAGGTCGCGTTTGCCCATCCAGACATTCCCGATCCGCTGCGATCGTCTGCTGGCGATCTAATTGGAAAAATTTGGTCGCTGGCCAGCCAAGAAGCCCGCGCGGATCTTGACCTAGCAAAGGCCGAGTACGAGGCTAAGGCGCGGGATGCAGTCCAACATGTAAAAGCAGCTGAGGCAGCGCGGGATGCGCTTCAAGCCGAAATCGTCGGGCTGACGGAACGGCTACTAGAAAAAGACGCGTCGCTTGCCGAGCGGGATGCCGCCCTTGCGCGACTTGGCGGCGAATACGAGGCAACCCAACGAGGGGTCGCAAAGCTTGAAGTGGAACTTGCCACATCGCATTCGGCCCTGGAAGAAGCAAAGTCGGCTTTTCGAGCTGACCTTGAGAGCCTGCGCGCCGCCATGGCTCTGGCGGAAGAAAGGGCGCGCGCCGGCGAGCGCAGAGCACTTGCCGAAATCGACGCGGAGCGAACAAGAGCCGCCAGCGCGAGCAGCGCTTACCAGCGGGAACTGGATGCGCTCCAGAAAATACTCGACGCCAAAGACCGCGAACTGCTGAAGCGCGACGATGACATTGCCGTGCTACGGGCCGCGGCCGATCGCCTGGAAGAGAAAATTGCGGGCGTGAACGCGCAACTCGCTGCAGAACGGGAAAAGTTTTCCGAACTCCTAGCCCGACTGCCGGCCGTCATGGCGGCTCCCGACATGACCCGAAAGTCGAAGGTGGTGCGAGTCAGGAAGTTGCCGACGCCAAGGCGGTTTCCGCGCTAAGTGCCCGCCACGAGCGGGGCAGTCGGCCCGAATTTCGGCGCCATGTCGAAAACCAAATTTTCTTGGCGTACCACAACAACTTTTTGGCGCGATCTTCCAAAAACAAGTTGCATTTCTGTGGGATGAAGGGTTATAGAGAGATCTAGCAGCCTGTCGGACTTTTAGTGCGGTTAGTCGGTAAAATCGGTTTCATAGAAATTCGATTTTGGAGGGGCGGATGGGACGTTTCGTACCGATTGACCGGGAGACGAACTATCTGTTTCCCCCG
>JAJZPQ010000122.1 GCA_021811085.1 Pseudomonadota bacterium
AACGAACAGGCCAAGTCTTGACGATGGCCTGAATGCGCGCATCCGGCTTCCACTCCACACGCGCGGCGACCTTGGCGCCGGCGATCTTGCCAAGAGCCTCGACCATCTGCGCCACGGTCGCGGTAATCCCGGGCAGGTTCACCACACGATTGACGCCCCAGGCGCTCGACGGCAGCTCGTGCGCGTGAATGAAGGCATCGACGACCTTGCCCGGCGACAGCAGCCACACGCCGGTTTCGGGGCCTACCGGGCAGGATGAAATCTCGCCGTTCAAAGGCTCGCGGATAATGCCGCTGGCGAACGAAGACGCAGCCAGATTGGGCTTGCCCGCGCGCACCACGATGGTGGGCAGCCGCAGCGAGCGGCCGTCGATGAATCCCTTGCGGCTGAAATCGGTGGCGAGATATTCGCCGCAGACCTTGTGTGCGCCGTAGGACGTCTGCGGGTTGGGCGTGGTGGAATCGTCCAGTACCGGCGGCAGCTCGCCGCCGAACGCCGCCACCGAACTCGTAAACACGTAGCGCGGCGGGCGCGCCTGCTTGCGGCAGGCCTCGAGCAGGCTGCGCGTGCCGTCCAGGTTCACGCGGATGCCGAGATCGAAATCGGCTTCGGCGCCGCCGCTCACCACGGCAGCCAGATGGAACACCGAATCGGTGTCCCGCGCCATGGCGCCGGCGAGCAACGCCGCGTCGGTGAAGTCGCCTTTCAGACATTTCAGACGCGGGTCGGTCCGCGCCGGGAAGCCGGTGTCGATCAGCACGATCTGCGAAATGGCCTGCTGCTTGCCGTCCCCGTTGGTCAGGGTGCCGCGCTTCAGCAAGGCTTGCGCGAGGCGGTAGCCCAGGAATCCGCCGCCGCCGGTAATCACTATTTTCATGGTTTCCTCAACTGTAGAAGTGTGAAATTTCAGCTTGGTACAAGCTGGCAATCAGACGTGGTAATACGCTCGGTACCATTCGACAAAACGCGCGATGCCGGATTCGACCGATGTCGTCGGCCTGAACCCGACCGCCGCCTCCAGCCGCGACACGTCGGCAATGGTTTCAGGCACATCGCCCGCCTGCAAAGGCAGCAGATCCAGCTTCGCCTTCTTGCCCAGGCATTGCTCCAGCACCTCGATATAGCGCATGAGCTTTACCGGCTGGTGGTTGCCGATATTGTAGATGCCGTAAGGGGCGTTGCTGCTAGAAGGCTTGGGCGCAAGCGCCGACCAGGCGGGGTCCGCCTGCGCCGGCCGGCCTATTACCCTGATTACGCCTTCGACGATGTCGTCGACGTAAGTGAAGTCGCGCACCATCTCGCCGCGGTTGAATACCGGAATCGCCTCACCCGCGAGAATGCCGCGCGTGAACTTGAACAGCGCCATGTCCGGACGACCCCAGGGGCCGTACACCGTGAAAAAGCGCAAGCCCGTGCAAGGCAGGCGAAACAGATGCGCGTAGCTATGCGCCATCAGCTCGTTCGCCTTCTTCGTCGCCGCATACAGCGACACCGGATGATCCACGCTGTCGTCTTCGGCAAACGGCAGCTTGGCGTTCGCACCGTATACCGAACTCGATGAGGCGAACACGAAGTGCCCGACTTCGGCGCGGCGCGCGCCTTCGATCACGTTGCCGAATCCGACCAGGTTGGCATCGATATAGGCGCTGGGATTTTCGATCGAATAACGCACGCCGGCTTGCGCCGCGAGATGCATGACCGCATCGAAGCGGCACCGGGCGAACAAATTCTTCATCGCCGCGCGATCGGCAATGTCGATTTTCTCGAATACGAAACCGCTGTGGGCGCGCAAGCGCGCCAAGCGCGCCTCTTTCAAACTGACGTCGTAATAGTCGTTGAGGTCGTCCAGCCCGACGACGTGATCGCCGCGTTGCAGCAGGCGCAGCGAAAGCGCTGCGCCGATGAAACCTGCGGCGCCGGTAACGAGGATATTCATAGTGATATGCAAGACTTGTCATTCCGAGGCCGTGCGCCGAGGAATCTGCTTTCTACCCTGCGTGAAAAGCAGATTCCTCGCTTCGCTCGGAATGACAAAATCTGGGTGATTAGAATCGCGTTCATGTAATTTTTGCAGCCGCTATTCTACCGGAGCGGCTGCGAAAAAATCCGTCACCTCTTCGAGTACGCGCGTTCGCCGCATTGCCGGCAGGCTCTGCCAGATGCGCCGTCCATAGGGCTTGCTGATCAGCCGCGGGTCGCAGATCATGAGCACGCCGCGGTCGGTTTCATCACGGATCAGGCGCCCCGCGCCCTGCTTCAGGCTGATTGCCGCGCGCGGCAGTTGATATTCCATGAACGCGTTCTTGCCCTGCTTATCGAGATATTCGATGCGCGCGGCGAGTACCGGATCGTCGGGCGGCGCAAACGGCAGCTTGTCTATTACCACCAGCGACAGCGCTTCGCCGCGCACGTCGACGCCTTCCCAGAAGCTCTGGCTCGCCACCAGCACCGCATTGCCCAGGCGTCGAAAGCGTTCCAGCAGCTCGCTGCGGCTGCCCTCGCCCTGCAACAGCAGCGGATAATCGACGCCTTCTGCATCGAAGCGCTGTTGCAACAGTTCATGCGCGCGGCGCATCGCGCGCAGGGTCGTGAACAGCAGGAAAGCGCGGCCGCGGCTGGCCTGGATCACCGGCCAAGCCGCATCCACCACCGCCGCAGTATGGGCGGCATCGTTGGGCGCTGGCAGTCCTTCCGGTACATAAAGCAGCGCCTGCTCCGGATAGTCGAATGGGCTGTCCCAGCACGCGGTGCGCGCCTCCTCCAGGCCCATTTCGCCGGTGTAGTGGCTGAAGTCGCGGTTGACCGCCAGGGTCGCCGAAGTGAAAATCCACGCGCGCGGATGTCCTTGCAGCTGCTTGCGGAATATTTCTGCGATCACCAACGGCGCCGCATTCAGTTGAAAGCTGGCGCTATAGGTTTCGGCCCAGCGCACCATGCCCTCGGGCTCCTCGGCGAGCCAGCGGCCTAGTCGGGCGTCGAGATCGAGCGCGCGCCGCCAGCAATTCTCCAGCCCTTCACCGCGCTGCGCCTGCGTCTCCAGCAGCTTGGACAGTTTTTTCAGATTCTCCTCAAGAACGGCGAGCGCCTGCTTGAATGTCTGGTTCGCGGTGGCCGCGGCATAGGCAAGGCGCACCGCATCGAGCGGCAATGCGAGCCGCGCATCCCGGCTTGCTTTCTCCACTGCGGCTACTGCCGGGCGCAACGCGGGCAGCTCACCTCCGCCCGCGACCGACTCGACCAGGGTGTCGCGGCACAGATCGAGCATTTGGCCCGAGCTCAGGTTCTCGCCGAAAAACAGCGTCGCCGTTTCCGGCAGCTGATGCGCCTCGTCGAATATCACCGCATTGCAGGCCGGCAGCAGTTCGGCCACGCCTTCGTCCCTGAGCATCACATCGGCGAAAAAAAGATGATGGTTGACGACGACGATGTCGGCGCTGAGCGCTTCGCGCCGGGCCGCCATGACGAAGCAATCCGCGTATTGCTTGCAGTCCTGCCCCAGGCAATTCTCGCGCGTCGAGGTTGCCGACTGCCAGGCGGGCGCGTTCTCAGGTACGTCCACGAGTTTCGCCCGATCGCCGCTTTTGCTCACTTTGGCGAAGCGCGCGATCTTGTGCAGATGCGTCACGTCCTCGCGGCTGGCAAAGCGGCCATCGGCCAGCGCGCCCTCCAAGTGGTGGTGGCAGACATAGTTGGCGCGGCCCTTTAGCAGTGCAGTGGTCACCGAAACCTGCAGCGCGTCGCGCACCGTGGGCAGATCGCGGTTATAGAGCTGGTCCTGCAGGTTCTTGGTCCCGGTCGAAATGATGACCTTGCCGCCGCACAGCAGCGCCGGCACCAGGTAGGCGTAGGTCTTACCGGTGCCGGTGCCCGCTTCGGCCACGAGCAGGCTGTTGTCGCGCATGGCCTGGGCGATGGCCTGCGCCATCTCGACTTGCTGCTGGCGCGTGCGATAGCCGGGTATGGCGCGGCTCAGCGCTCCGTCTGCGCCGAACACCGATTCGAGCTGATTATCTGCGGGTAGAGGCATCGGCCAATCCTAGCACGCGGGCCCTATTTCACTTCCTCCACCATGACCCGAATGTGCCGGCTATCCCTGCGCACTCCGGCAGCACCGCTAAACCGCGTAAACGCTGCATGCCAATTCCTCGATTTTGCACAGAGGCATTCGGTTAGCGACCGGATTCGTCGGCGAGCACACGAGCGCGACGCCGATAGGCCTTTACTTTTTCCGACATATCTCCTAGATTACTTGAATGCAAAGGCATAATCCACTGTTTCTAATAGGGTTCATTAGCTTGCTTCTGGCTGGATGTGCGGGCCAGCCGACGCGCTTGCCAGTAGAGGAAGCCGAGCCCGCGGCGGCGGCGGCGCCCGACATACGGCCGACTGACCCGGCTAGCAGCGCAGCCATGCAAGCTCTGGCCTATTTGGGCACACCGTATCGGACCGGTGGCTTGTCGCCCCAGACCGGTTTCGATTGTAGCGGCCTGGTGGCCTATGCCTATCGTCAGGGAGCGGGATTGGCCTTGCCGCGCAATACCGCCGATCTGAGCCAGTTGGGTCAACCAGTACCGCGCAGTGCGCTCCGGCCGGGCGACTTGGTGTTCTACAACACCCAGCGGCGCGCCTATTCCCACGTCGGCATTTATCTGGGCGAAGACCGCTTTATCCACGCCCCTACCAGCGGCGGCGAAGTACGGGTCGAAAACTTTGACTCCGACTACTGGGTGCGGCGCTATAGCGGCGCGCGCCGCGTGATTACGCCACCCGGCTGATTCGACGCCCACCTGTCAGAGCGGATTGTCCCGGGGAGTTGGTCACGCCCTTGGCCTTGGCGCATCTCGGCCTCCAAATGCGCCTTGACACCGCTAATGAGAACCATTACTATTTGTTCATCGTGAGTACACACCCAACACTGCTATGAGCCGCGCTCCTGCTTTGGCCAGCCCGCATCCGGGCAGGCTCAGGTCCTACTGAAATAGGCCGCCCGCATGCTTGCCACCGCAATCATCGTTTTTCGTGAAGTGCTCGAAGCCGCGCTGGTCGTGAGCATAGTGCTTGCCGCAACGCGCGGGGTTCTGCGGCGCGGGCTATGGGTAAGCGGCGGCGTGCTCGGCGGCGTGCTCGGCGCAACGGCCGTGGCCTTGTTCGCCGATGCTATCGCCTCGGCCGCCTCGGGCGTGGGGCAGGAACTGCTCAATGCCGCGATACTGTTCCTCGCCGTCGCCATGCTTGCCTGGCACAACGTCTGGATGAGCCGTCATGGGCGCGAGCTGGCGAGCAATTTGAAGAGCGTAGGCGCCGCGGTGCGCGGCGGCACCCGGCCCATGCACGTGCTCGCCGCCGTGGTGGGCATGGCCGTTCTGCGCGAAGGATCGGAGTTGGTGCTATTTCTCTACGGTGTCGCCGCGTCCTCCCCCGGCCATGCAAGTGGCATGCTCGCAGGCACGCTGATTGGCGTCGGCGCTGGTGCAGCCATCGGTTCCGCGTTATACCTCGGACTGCTGCGCATCCCCAGCTCGCGTCTTTTCAGCGTCACCGGCTGGATGATCCTCCTGCTCGCCGCCGGTATGGCGGCGCAGGGCGCGGCTTTCCTGGTACAGGCCGACATCCTACCGGCCCTGGGTGAAAGCGTATGGGATACGACAGCGCTGGTATCGGACGAGAGCGTCCTCGGCCGCGTGCTGCATACCCTGATCGGCTACACCGCCCGCCCTTACGGCATCCAGTTGCTGTTCTATCTCGGTACGCTGGGCGTGATCCTCGCGCTGATGAAGTTCGTCAACGCCGGCGAGCGCGTTGGCGCTGCGCCAACAACGCAAGCTACGCCCAGCCCCTCGCACTAAGTCCGCCTTCTCAAGAGCCGGGATCGTCCAGGTTGAAAATGACCGGGACGTCGATGCTGAACTCACGCCCGCGCAAGCCCGCCGGGATCTGCACCGTGGTCTTGCCCTTCTTGAGCATGTCGATCGCCTGATTATCCAGAATTTCGTGGCCGCTGCTGGTCTTGATGCTGGCATCTGCGAGCATGCCGTTGGCGCCGATCACCATGTGCACTTCCACCTTGCCCTGCCAGCCCTTCTCCATCGCGATCGCCGGATAGCGTTTGTAGCGTCTGGTCGCGACGATGAGGGCCAGCCGATAGCGCTCCAAGGTTCCGTTGTCTACGTCGCTGCCAGACTTGGTCGTCGCCTCCGTCTTTGCACCGACCGGTGCCAGAGGTGCCGCTTTGGCTTGGCTAGGCGCAGCTGAGGGCGCGCTCGATGCCACGTTAGCCGGCGTTGCAGCTGCCGGTTCCGGCGGCGCAGGCTTCGCCGATTCGACCGGCGCAGCCTTTGGCACCGCTGGCTCAGGCGTAGACAGCGGCTTCTTCGGCGCGGGATGCGGGGTCGGCGCTGGTTTGGGCGCTGGCGGCGGCTCGGACTGCGGCCGCGACGGCGGCGGCTGTTCGCGCGGCGCCTTGGTCTCAGTTGCCAGCCTGGCCGTCAAAACAAGCAGCGCGGTCGACGGCGGCGCAGGCAATTCGTGCTGCGAAATTCCGAGCAATATCAGGGCATGCAGGGCAATCGAAACCAGCAGCCCCCAGAGCAAAGCGCGCTGCTGTCGCAGCGGTTGGAAGAGCCCGGGGTTGACGGCTGATGCGGACATGAGTCAAGAATAGCCGAAGGGCGGCCGGAGCCAATTAAAAAAGCGACCGTCGGCCGCTTTTCTTGATTTGGCGGAAAGGGTGGGATTCGAACCCACGGTACGGAGAACCGTACACCGGATTTCGAGTCCGGCGCTTTCGACCACTCAGCCACCTTTCCGGGCGGGTCCCCCAAGGTGGGAGACCGAAG
>JAJZPQ010000123.1 GCA_021811085.1 Pseudomonadota bacterium
GTCCACGCCCCGTCGGCGGAGCCGGAAGTGCGTAAGAACGTTGGGCGAGAGATCTAGCTGGTTCCCGCTGAGGCGCTTAAAATTACTCATTCTTACTCAATTACTTATAGGTACGTTCTTGAGAGCGCAGCGAGGAATCTGCTTCTGATGCGATCGCGAAAAGCAGATCCCTCGCTGCGCTCGGGATGACACTGTCGAGACATTCTCAAAATGCACCATCCGCGTAACTCTCCAGCGGCCGCACCCGCCGCCAGAAGCGGGGCAGGTCGCCGTGCGTAACCTCGACCGAGAGCCCGCCCGCGGGTGCGGGCGCATGCAGGCTCAGCATGCCGACGCGTTCCCGCCTGAGCGCTTCGAGCAGGGGCGCAAACCAGTTGCGCTCGAGTTGCTGCAGGGCTACACGCCAGCCCTGCGCATCGCCGTACTGCGCGGCGGCGCGCAGCTGGTCGAGCAGGATCAGGTTCACGCCTGCGCCGGCGCGTAACAGTTCCGCCGCGTCCCCGGGCGGTTCGCGTGGCACAACGCGGGCAGCCCGCGCCAATCCAGCGGCGAAGGGGTCACCCGACCAAACTGCATGGAACGCTTCGCGCAAGGGCCCTGTAATGCTGCCGCCCCCCCAAAGCCAGACGCTGTTGATCGCCAGTTCACCCGCGGCCTCGCGTTGCTCGTTGACCGCATGGCCGTGCAGCAGCATCTGGATTTCGTTCAAGCGCGCCTGCCAGGTCGCGGCGTCCGCGCCGCGCGGCAACAGTGAATCTATGCTCCTGCCTGCGGCTTGCGCGAGCGGCGTCGTTTCCAGCGCCGGCGCCTGCGCTACGCGCAGATACCAGCGGTCCGGCCGCAGCGGATAAAACACCAGACCGTCGCCGGCAAAGTGCGCGTTGAGGCTGTCGGTCAGGTTCTCCGCTTCCTGCTGCGACACCGGAAAGGCGCCGCTGTCGGCAAGCACCAGCCTGCCGCCCTCCAGCCTCAGGTGCACCGGATCGGCGCGCAGCCAATAGTGCTCGCCCGGTTCGCCGCCGTCGGCAAGCAGGCAATAGGGCGCAGCCGGGATTTCGCCTCGTTCATCCAGCTCGAAGTGTTGGCACAGCCAGGCCTCGGCGGATGCCGCGACGCCGGCTTCGCGCCGTCCCTTGGCCAGCAAGCGTTCCAGCGCCGGCGTCGCGATGCCGCGATAGATGTCGCGCTGGTCGCGTTCGGGCCAAAACAGGTCGGGAAGCAGCAGATGGCAATGCATGTGGAAGTTTATCATTGCCACCGGCGCATAAGCCGGGCGCGAGTGTGTCAAAATACCCCCGCACGAAAAATGACCATGCGCTCACTTCCCTACGAACTGTTCATCGGCCTGCGCTACACGCGCGCCAAGCGGCGCAACCATTTCATCTCCTTCATCTCGCTCAGCTCGATGCTGGGCATTGCGCTCGGGGTGGCGGCACTGATCACGGTGCTGTCGGTGATGAACGGTTTTCAGAACGAGTTGCGCACGCGCATCCTGGGCGTGGCCTCGCATGTGCAGATCAGCGGGCCGGGCGACGTGCTCTCCGACTGGCAGGCGGTGGCCAAAGTCGCTGCTGCCGATCCGCGCGTGCTGGCTACGGCGCCCTATGTCAACGTACAGGGCATGCTCACTTTCGATGGCGCGGTGCGCGGGGCGATTATCCGCGGCGTCCTGCCCGAGCGCGAGGACCAGGTCGCCGCGATCGGCAGCCATATGAAGGCGGGCAGCCTGGCCGCGCTCAAACCCGGCGAATACGGCATCGTGCTCGGAGCCGAGCTCGCGCGCGCGCTCGCCGTGCTGGTCGGCGACAAAGTGACGCTGATCGCGCCGCAGGGGCAGGTCACGCCGGCCGGCATTATTCCGCGGCTGAAGCAGTTTCGCGTGGTCGGGATTTTCGAGATCGGCATGTTCGAATACGATTCCGGCCTCGCGCTGATCCAGCTCGAGGATGCGCAGACGCTGTATCGCATGGGAGACAAGGTGTCGGGCGTGCGCTTGAAACTGCACGACCTGTTCCAGTCGCGCCAAGTGGCCATGGATCTGCTGTCGAAGCTGGGTGCCGACGTGTTCGTGACCGACTGGACGCGCAGCCACGCCAATTTTTTCCGCGCGGTGCAGATGGAAAAGAACGTGATGTTCATCATTCTGCTGCTGATCGTCGCCGTGGCCGCATTCAACATCGTTTCCACCCTGGTGATGGCGGTCACCGACAAGCAGCCCGATATCGCCATCCTGCGCACCCTGGGTGCGGCGCCCGCGGGGATCATGGCGGTGTTCATCGTGCAGGGCGCGCTGATCGGCGTCATCGGCACGCTGATCGGCGTTGGCGGCGGCGTGCTGCTCGCACTCAACATCCACGTGGTAGTGCCGTTCATAGAAAACCTGTTCAGCGTCCACTTTCTGGCGAAGGACGTGTATTACATCAGCGAGCTGCCGTCCGAATTGCTGTGGGGAGACGTCATAACCATTGCCGCCGTGTCCTTCGTATTGAGCCTGCTCGCCACGCTGTATCCGAGCTGGCGCGCATCGCGCGTGAATCCGGCCGAGGCCCTGCGCTATGAGTGAAGTCGTTCTCGGCTGCAGCAAGCTCGCCAAGATTTTCAGGCAGGGCGCAGTCGATATTCCGGTTCTGGTGGCGGTGGACCTGGAAGTGCGCGCCGCGGAACTGGTCGCCATCGTCGGCGCTTCGGGCTCGGGCAAGAGCACGCTGCTGCACTTGCTCGGCGGGCTGGACAGCGCGACGGCGGGGGAGGTAAGCATCCTCGGCCGCCCCATGCAAAGTCTTTCCGACGCGGCGCGCGGCCGGCTGCGCAATCAATCGCTGGGCTTCGTCTACCAGTTTCACCATTTGCTGATGGAATTCACCGCGCTCGAAAACGTGGCCATGCCGCTTTTGATCCGGCGCATGCCGGCGGCGGAGGCGCGCAGCCGCGCCGCGGCCGTGCTCGAGGAAGTGGGGCTGGGGCATCGTCTGACCCATACGCCGGCCGAGCTCTCCGGCGGCGAGCGCCAGCGCGCGGCGCTGGCGCGGGCGCTGGTGACGCAGCCCGCGTGCGTGCTCGCCGACGAGCCTACCGGAAATCTGGACCGCCATACCGCGGCGCAAGTGTTCGAGATGATGTTGGAGCTGAATCGCGGCCGCGGCACCAGCTTTGTCATCGTCACCCATGACCCCGGCATTGCCGCGCGCGCCCAGCGCATTTTGCGGCTGCAGGACGGGGTCCTGATTCCGGATTAGGAGGCGCGCCGGAACAGGGCGAGGAAGCCGGCCGCCAGCATGAACATGCTGCCGAAGCCGCGGTTCAGCCAGCGCAGATGATGTGGCTCGCGCAGCAGCCGCAGCACGCGCGCCGCGAACAGCGCATAGCCGCTCATGATGATTACATCGACCACGGTGAGCGTCGCCATGCACACGAGATACTGTTGCAGCGCCGGCGCGTGCGGATCGATGAACTGCGGCAGCACCGCGAGCAGGAAAATCGTCGCCTTGGGATTGCTCGCATTGACCAGGAAGCCTTGCACCAATAGCGCGCGTGGCGTGGCTGCCGCGCTTTCTCCTTGCGCGAGTTGCAGCGGCCGCGCTTCGGCGCGGAACTGCTGCCAGCCCAGATAGCACAGATAGAGCACGCCGAATACCTTGACCAGATTGAAGGCCAGCGTGGACGCGGAAAGCAGCGCCCCCAAGCCGATGCCGACCACGACCAGTTGCAATGCGACGCCGAGCTGCATGCCGGCAATGTTCGGCAGCGAGCGCCGGTAGCCGTAGCGCATGCCGCTCGCCATGCAGGAGATCGCGCCTGCGCCCGGTGACAGGCTGATCAACAGCGCGGCGACGATGAACGTCAGCCAGACATGAAGACTCACGCCGCCTCCGTTCCATAGTCGTAGTTCGAACGTACGCACTGTCGGCGTCTGGCGGTAATCGCGGGCGGTCGCATCCCTATTGCATGGGGCGGCCGATGAGGTGGAGCAGGGGCCCCATCCACAAGATGGGGATGCGACCCGAACTCGGACGCATGGGGCCGCCGGCCGCCCACGGCCGCCTCCGGGGTTAGATCCCCGGCTCGCGCCGGGGCGCCTCTTCCGCCCTTCGGCGGCCCCTGCTCCCTGCTCATGCCGCCGCCGCTCCGAGAGACCGTTCCAGCGACTTGCGCCCTTCGGGCGTGGTCATCACGACCAGGATGTTGCCCGCCTGGATGCCGAAGTCTTCCGCCGGATTGAACTCCCACTTGTCCTGTGCGCGCACCGCCATCAGGACGAAGTCGCGCCGGTTCAGTTTGAGCCCGCCGATCGTCGTTGCGGGAAAGCCTTCGGGGATGTGTACTTCCTCCACGCGCAGCGCGTCGGCCGCGAACAGCATCTCGTCGAGAAAGCTCACTACCTTCGGCCGTATCATCGAGGAGACGATGCGCATGCCGCCGGTGAAATCCGGAGACACGATGGCGTCGGCGCCGACTTTGCGTATTTTGTCGGTGTAGTTGATATCGTGGCAGCGCGCGACCACGCGCGCGGCCGGATTGAGCAGCTTGGCCGAGAGCGTGATCACCAGATTCTTGCTGTCGTCGCCGGTGACCGCGAATACGCCGGCCGCGTGTTCGATGCCGGCCTCGATCAGCGCGCGGTCCTCGCCGCTGTCGGCATGCGTGCACAAGGCCTCGGGGTGCCGCTCCAGGTAGCGTTCGATCGCCTCCTTGTTGGTTTCGATCACGACGTAGGGGCGGCTGGTGACCTCGAGCTCGTGCGCGACGTTGGTGCCGACGCGGCCGATGCCGCAAATGATGTAATGCTTGCGCATTGCCTGGATGCTCTTTTGCATTCTCCGCCTCCGTAGTGCCTCGTTCATGTCGCCTTCCAGGATGAAGGCGGTGAGTGTGGAAATCATGTAGGTGGCGACGCCGATGCCGACCAGGCCGATGGCCATGGTAAACACGCGCCCGCCCGGCGAATGGCTGAGATCGATGATTTCGCCATAGCCGATGGTGGCGATGGTGATGAAGGTCATGTACAGGCAGTCCAGCCAGGTAACCTGCGGCCCGCCGATGATTTTGTAGCCGATCGTGCCGACGAGGCTGACCACAACCAGTGCCAGCGCCGGCGCGACGAAGCGCCGGTAGACGCGCGGCGCGGCGGTGTCAGTGGCCATGTTCGCTGCGCAGTTGGCGGCGCCGGCGCCAGGCCCGAATCACGTAGGCGCGCCAGCCGATTTGCACGCAAGCGTAACCGACGAGGGCCAGTCCCAGCGCCAGCGCGACCAGGCCGACCGCAAGCGGTGTTCCCATCGACAGGGCCCATTGCGCGAAGGCTTCGGCGGACGCGGCCAGATGCGACCACTGTACTTCCGGCGGGGAGCTGAGCGGTGCTGCGTTGCCGCCTATGATCAGCCGGCCGATCAGATAGGCGAGCACATACAGCGGGCCGATGGTGAGGGGATTGGTGTAGAGCGTGGTGGCGAGCGCCACCGGCAGGTTCACCTTCAACGCCACTGAGAGTATCGCAGCGGTCAGCATCTGCAGCGGCCCCGGGATCAGGCCGGAAAACAGGCCCACCGCGACCCCGCCCGCCACCGAGTGGCGGTTCAGGTGCCACAGATTGGGATGCCGCAGAAAACCGCCGAAGCGCGCGATATGCCGATGATTGCGCACGCTTTCGTGGTTGGGGAGGTATTTTTTGAAAAACTTGCGTGGCATCGCAGCTGCAATCGAAGGCGCTGTTTCCATAGCCCAATTGTAAGGGAATTCAACCGCAGCCATAGTCGTTCGTTAAGCTTCGATGCGGTCCAATATCGTCGCTTTTGCCCTGGGCGCATGCCTGTTGCAACTGCAGCCGCAGTTGGCGCCGCTGGCCGGGGCTTGGCTGCTGGTGCCGGGACTGGCTTTATGCTGGCTGCTGCGCGCGGTGCAGCAGCGTATGGCCGCTGCGCTGCTGCTGCCCGCGACCATCGCTGCAGCGGGATTTTTCTATGCCGCCGCCCGGGCCGAGTGGCGCCTGGCCGAGCAGCTGCCGCGCGAGTGGGAGGGCGCGGACCTGACAGTCACCGGGGTGGTGGCGAGCCTGCCGCAGCCGTTCGCCGGCGGTGTGCGTTTCGATTTCGACGTGGAACAGGTCGCGCCCGCCGCGGCGCGCCTGCCGCGGCGCATCGCGCTGGCCTGGTATAACGGCGCGAGCCGCGAGGATTTCCAGGAAACCGCGCGCATACGCGCCGGGGAGCGCTGGCGCTTTACCGTGCGCCTGCGGCGCCCGCACGGCAGCGTGAATCCGCACGGCTTCGACTATGAGGCCTGGCTGCTGCAGCGCGCCATCGGCGCTACCGGCTATGTGCGCCCGCGCGGCATGGAGCGCCGGGACGATCTGGTGCTGCGCCCGGCATATCTGGTCGAACGCAGCCGCGAAGTCCTGCGTGCGCGCCACTGGGATGCGCTGGCCGGTTACCCCTACGCGGGCGTCCTGACCGCGCTCGCGATCGGCGACCAGAATGCGATCGACGCGCGGCAGTGGCAATTGTTCGCGCGCACCGGCGTGTCGCACCTGATGTCGATTTCCGGCCTGCACGTGACCATGGTGGCCAGCCTGTTCGCGGCGCTGCTGCACTGGCTGTGGCGGCGCTCCCCGGCCTTGATGCTGGCGCTGTCCGCGCGCAAGGCCTCGGCGCTGGCCGGTTTTCTCGCCGCGCTGGCCTATTGCCTGATCGCCGGCTTCGCCGTGCCGGCACAGCGCACGCTTTACATGGTGGGGGTGGTGGCCTTGGCGCTGTGGGCC
>JAJZPQ010000006.1 GCA_021811085.1 Pseudomonadota bacterium
GTGAAGCGGGTGGTCGATTACAACGTCAAGGTGCGCGTCAAGGCGGACGGCACCGGCGTCGAGACCGCAAACGTCAAGATGTCGATGAATCCTTTCGACGAAATCGCCGTCGAAGAGGCGGTGCGCCTGAAAGAGGCGGGTGTGGTCAAGGAAATTCTGGTCGTGTCCTGCGGCACGGCCGCAAGCCAGGAAACGCTGCGCACCGCCCTGGCGCTGGGCGCGGACCGTGCGATCCTGGTCGAATCCGACGCCGAACTCCAGCCGCTGGCTGTGGCCAAGCTCCTGAAAGCCGTGGTGCAGAAGGAAAATCCGAATTTCGCGATTCTGGGCAAGCAGGCGATCGACGACGACTGCAACCAGACCGGGCAGATGCTGTCCGCGCTCCTGGGCTGGTCGCAGGCCACGTTTGCCTCCAAATTGAAAGTCGCGGACGGCAAAGCCGAGGTCACGCGTGAAGTCGACGGCGGCCTGGAGACGATTTCGATCAAGCTGCCGGCTGTGATTACTGCCGATTTGCGCCTGAACGAGCCGCGTTATGTCACTTTGCCCAACATCATGAAAGCGAAGAAGAAGCCGCTGGAGACGATCAAGGCCGAGACGCTGGGCGTAGACGTGAACCCGCGCCTGACCACGCTCAAAGTGGAAGAGCCGCCCAAGCGCAAGGCCGGGGTCAAGGTGCCGGACACCAAAACGCTGGTCGAAAAACTCCGCAACGAAGCGAAGGTGATCTAAATGTCCATACTCGTAATAGCCGATCACGACAATCAAGCCATTCGCGGCGCCACGCTCAACACCGTCGCCGCTGCGGCGAAAATCGGCGGCGACATCGTCGTGCTGGTCGCGGGGGGCGCATGTGCCGCTGCCGCACAGGCCGCGGCGCAGATCGCCGGGGTGAAGAAAGTGCTGGTCGCGGATGCGCCGCAATACAAAGACGAACTCGCCGAAAGCCTCGCCGCGCTGGTGGCGTCGATCGCGAGCGGCTATAGCCATATCCTGGCGCCGGCGACGAGCTTCGGCAAGAACGTGGCGCCGCGCATCGCCGCGCTGCTCGACGTGGCACAGATTTCCGAAATCATCGCGGTCAACTCGCCCGATACCTTCGTGCGCCCCATCTATGCGGGTACGGCGCTGGCGACGGTGCAGTCCAAGGATGCGATCAAGGTCATCACGGTGCGCGCCACCGGGTTCGACGCGGTCGCGGCGAGCGGCGGCTCGGCTGCAGTGGAAACGCTGGCGGCAGCGGCCGACGCGGGTCTGTCCAGCCTGGTCGGACGCGAACTGGTCAAGTCGGAACGGCCGGAACTGACGGTAGCCAAGGTGATCGTCTCCGGCGGCCGCGGCATGGGTTCGGCGGAAAACTTCAAGCTGCTCGAGCCGCTTGCGGACAAGCTCGGTGCGGGCATGGGGGCGTCGCGCGCCGCCGTGGACGCAGGCTTCGTTCCCAACGACTGGCAGGTGGGGCAGACCGGCAAGATCGTCGCGCCGGAACTGTATATCGCGATCGGCATTTCCGGCGCGATTCAGCACATGGCCGGCATGAAAGACAGCCGCGTCATCGTTGCCATCAATAAAGACGAGGAAGCGCCGATTTTCCAGGTCGCGGATTACGGCATCGTCGGCGATTTGTTCAAAGTGGTGCCGGAGCTGGTGAAGGACCTGGGTTGATGCCGGAGGCTGCGGTCGCCGGGGCGGGAGCGCAGGGGAACATGCCGGGCCAGGCGTTGTCCCCGGTCCCGGCACTCCCGGTGGTTCAAGATTTCGTTGGGAGCCAGTCATGAGTGACTATGTCGCGCCGCTGAAAGACATGCAGTTCGTGCTGAAGGAACTCGCCGGACTGGACGGGGTGGCAAAGCTTCCGGGCTGCGAGGAAGTCAGCGCGGATCTGGTCGAGCAAATACTGGAGCAGAGCGGAAAATTCTGCGCCGAAGTGCTGTCGCCGCTGAATCAGTCAGGCGACAGCGAAGGCTCCAAATGGGACCAGGGCAAGGTCACCACGCCCAAGGGCTTCGTCGCGGCGTATAAGCAGTTCGTCGAAGGCGGCTGGAACGCGCTGCAGTTCCCGCCGGAGTTCGGCGGCCAGGGCCTGCCCAAGCTGGTGGCGACGCCGGTAATGGAAATGTGGAAAGCGGCCAATATGTCGTTTTCGCTCTGCCCGCTCCTGACCGGCGGCGCGATCGAGGCGCTGCTCCTGCGCGGTGCGGACTCGCTCAAGCAGACGTTTCTGCCGAAAATGGTCGAAGGCACCTGGACCGGCACCATGAATCTGACCGAGCCGCAGGCCGGCTCGGATCTCGCGTTGGTGAAATCGAAGGCCGTGCGCCAAAAGGATGAGCGACTGGGCGACCACTACCGCATCTACGGGCAGAAGATATTCATCACCTACGGCGAGCATGACCTGGCCGAGAACATCGTGCATCTGGTGCTCGCGCGCACGCCCGACGCACCCGAAGGGGTGAAAGGGATATCGCTGTTCGTTGTGCCCAAATTCTTGGTCAATGCCGACGGCAGCCTGGGCCAGAGGAACGACGTGCACTGCGCCTCGATCGAGCATAAGCTCGGCATTCATGCGAGCCCCACCGCGGTGCTGATCTTCGGTGAAAAGGAAGGGGCGGTGGGCTATCTGGTGGGCGAAGAGAACAAGGGCCTCGCCTACATGTTCATCATGATGAACGCGGCGCGCTTCGCGGTCGGCCTGGAGGGCGTCGCGATCTCCGACCGCGCCTACCAGCTCGCGCGCGATTACGCCAAGGAGCGCGTGCAAAGCCGCGATCTCGCCGGCAGCGCCAAAGCCGTGCCCATCATCCGCCATCCCGACGTGCGCCGCATGCTCATGAGCATGAAGGCGCAAACCGAAGCGATGCGGGCGCTGGCCTATGTGACTGCGGCGGCGATGGACATCGCGCACCGCGACCCGGACGCAGGCCTGAGGGCCAAGCATCAGGCTTTCGCCGACATGATGATTCCGGTGGTGAAGGGATGGAGCACGGAAACCTGCATCGAAGTGGCGTCCACCGGCATCCAGGTGCATGGCGGCATGGGCTACGTCGAAGAAACCGGTGCGGCGCAACTGCTGCGCGATGCGCGCATTACCACCATATACGAAGGCACTACCGCGATCCAGTCGAACGACCTGGTCGGGCGCAAATTGGCGCGCGAAGGCGGGGCGACGGCGAAGGAAGTGATCAAGGCGATGCGCGTGGTCGAGGGCCAGCTGGCGCAGGCCCGGGGCGAGGACATGGCGGCGATACGCTCAAGTCTGGCCGCCGGGATCAAGGCGGTGGAAGAGTGCACGACCTGGATCGTCGCTACCTATGGGTCGGACATCAAGGCGGTGCATGCCGGCTCGGTGCCCTTCCTCAAGCTGATGGGCATCGTCTGCGGCGGCTGGCAGATGGCGCGCGCGGCGCTGGTGGCCGAGCAGCGGCTCGCGGCCAAGGAGGGCGATGCGGCGTTCTACCAGGCGAAGATCGGGACCTCACGCTTTTATGCCGACCATATCCTGGCGCAGGCGCCGGGCCTGCGCAATACCGTCATGCGCGGCGCCGCGGGCGTCATGGCGCTGAGCGAAGAGCAGTTTTAAACTAGGCGGCCATTTCTGTGATTCTGAAATGGCCTCCAACCTAAAAGAGGCGACACATGGCAGCAGACGAATCCAAGCTCAACAGATTCCTCGACGAGTTCAAGCAGAAATCGTACGAATCGGAGTTCACCAAATTCATGCGCGAGTTCAAGCAGAAAAGGCCGCAGCTCGAGGCGGAGCAGACGAAAAGCCGTGCGATCTGGTGGGACCACAAACAGGACCTGGATACGCAGAAACGCGCGCAGGAATCCCGCGTCAAGCAGCAGCCTTATGTGTATCAGAACAAAGTCTGAGCGTTCTTGACTTCTAGCTTCATCAGAAAGGCAGGCGTCATCGCCTGCCTTGTCGTTTGTGGCGGCTGCGCGCAAGTGGCGCTGGTGTCGGTGACACCGATGATCGCCGCGCTCGCGCGGCATTTCGACCGGGCCACGGCCGACCGCATCGTCGAACTGGAGCAGCAAAAGAATTGGGACGAAATGCTCAAGCTGGCGCAGGTGCAGCTGCAGCGCGAACCGGAACGCGCGGAATGGTGGGTCCTGCAGGGTTACGCCCAGGAGCGGCTGGGCCAGCCTGCGGTCGCCGTCCTATCGTATCAACAGGCGACGCGCCTCAGTCCGGAAGACGAGGGCGCCTGGCTCGCCCTGGGCCGCAGTGAAAGCGCGCTGGGCCGGCCCGAGCAGGCAATTCAGGCCTATCGCCAGGCGTTGCGCTATCGGCCCGAATCGGCGCAGGCGTATCTGGCGCTGGCCGAGTTGTACCTGCAGCAGGGACAGCCGGACCTCGCGCTGCCGAATTACCGCGAGAGCCTGCGCTACGATCCGGAACTGGAGCAGGCTTGGTACGGCCTCGCGAGTGCTTATCAGCGCACCGGGCAGAACGAGCGCAGGGATGAAGCGCTGAAGGGCTTGCGCCGGCTCGATCCCGCCGCGGCCGACCAGTTCGAAAAGCAGTATCGGTTGAAACAGGCGAAGCAGCGTTAGCGTCTAGCCCGCCGCGAGCCCGTCGTCGGCGGTGATGACCGCGCCATTGATGAAGTTGGATTGATCCGAGGCGAGCAGCAGCACCAGACCGTCCAGGTCTTCGGGCTGGCCCACGCGCCGGCGCGGCAGCATGTTCACCAGTTTCTTGCCGCCCTCGGTTTCCCAGTAGGCGCGGTTGATGCCGGTTTCGATATAGCCGGGGCAAATCGCGTTGACGTTGATATGGTAGCGCCCCCACTCGTTGGCCAGCGCTTTCGTCATCTGGATCACCGCGGCCTTCGACATGCAATAGGTCGACAGTTGCGCCAGCACGCGCAGCCCCGCGACCGAGGCGATATTGACGATGCGTCCGGGGCACTTGCGTGCGATCATGCTGCGCCCGACGGCCTGGGCGACGAAAAACGCCCCCTTGCAATTGGTGTCGGTGACGTAATCGTAGTCGGCTTCCTCGACCTCGGTCGCGCGCTGCTGCTTGCTCACCCCCGAATTGTTGAGCAGGATGTCGATGCCGCCCAGCGCGGACTCGGCGGCGGCCACGGCGCCGCGCACGCTCGCGATGTCGGTCACGTCCATGTTCACAGCCCAGGCTTTGCCGCCGGCTTCCTCGATCTCGCGTTTGAGCTGCTCCAGCTTGTCCGTACTGCGCGCCGCCAAAGCGACGCCGGCGCCGGCTGCGGCGAGAACCTGGGCGAAGCGCCAGCCGAGGCCGCTCGAAGCGCCGGTGACCAGCGCGGTCTTCCCGTCCAGCCGTATGCCTTGCTGCATGTGCTTTCCTTTCTACTATGACGATGGACAATTCCCGCGCCACGGTAGCGCGTTCTTGCGGCGACGGCAAGCTGGTAGACTTGCGCCGAACACATCACCCATGCGAGAGGACAGCGTGACCTGGCAACCGGAGATAGACGAGCTGCGCAAGCGCGAAGAACTGGGGCGCAGGATGGGCGGGCCGGAGAAAATCCAGCGCCAGCATGCCGGCGGCAAGCTGACGGTGCGCGAGCGCGTCGCCGGCCTGCTCGACGCGGGTTCGTTTCACGAGATCGGCGCCATCGCAGGCAAGGCGCGTTACAACGACGCGGGCGAGCTCATCGACATGGTGCCGACGAACCTGGTCATGGGCCGCGGCCGCATAGACGGGCGGCCGGTGGTGATAGCCGGCGACGATTTCACCGTGCGCGGCGGCGCCAACGACGGCGGTCTGCGCGAGAAACTCGAGCGCGTCGAGATGATGGCCTACGAGCTGCGCCTGCCCATGCTGCGTCTGGTCGACGGCACCGGCGGCGGAGGCTCGGTAAAGAATATCGAGCAGGATGGCAGGACCCAGATTCCGACGATCGCAATCTGGGAGCAGGTGGTGAAGAACATGTCGGTGGTGCCGGTGGTGTCGCTCGCGCTGGGGTCGGTCGCTGGGCTGGGCTCGGCGCGGGTGGCGGCGAGCCACTACTCGGTCATGGTGAAAGATACTTCGCAGCTGTTCGTCGCCGGCCCGCCGGTGGTGGCGCGGGTGGAGAAGAGCCACGAAAAGAACGAACTCGGCGGCAGCGCGATCCATACGCGCAATGGTGCGGTCGACGATGAGGCGCCGAGCGAGTCCGAAGCGTTCGCGCGCGCGCGGCGCTTCCTGTCCTATTTGCCGAGTTCGGTGTACGAGCTGCCGCCGCGCACGGCCTGCGACGACGACCCGGGGCGCAGCGACCCCTGGCTGATCGAGGCCGTGCCCAAGGATGCGCGCAAGGTATTCGGCGTGGCCGGCGCTGCGCACCAGAATTCGGGGCGCTACAACCTGCGCTATGTCTGGCCCTCGGGCGAGTGGGGTTCGCTGCCGATCGCAGGCGGCCTGGAAGCCGCTTACAGAGCCGATATTGAGGCTGCGCCCGATCCGGCGGCAAGAATGGCCGAGATCGAAAAGCGCCTGAAGGCGCTGACTTCGCCGTTTCGCAGCGCGGAGTCCTTCATTGTCGAGGAAATCATCGATCCGCGCGACACGCGGCGACTGTTGTGCGAATTTGCCGATCTCGCGGCGCCGCTGCGCACGCCGGGCCGGACGGCGTTTGGGATTCGGCCTTAACCGGTCCGCCAGCGGGGACATCCGGATAATCCTGGGCACCTCAAATACCGTCGCATGCGACGAAAACCCTTGCGCGCTGTGCGCGCCAACCGTGTTTTCCGCACGGATAACAAGCGCATCCGTACAGAATACACGGTTATGGTTAACACCAAACAGGGTATCGGGTTTTATACATGGTCGCCGATTGCGTGTGGACGGCTTCTCGTCCGTACGCAATCGGCGATCCGCGCGGACGGGCCGCCGTCGGCGCAAGCTCTAGCGGTTGCTTTTCCTCCGCGCAACATCGTTTTTCACATATGCTAAAATCTTTTCATGAATGTGAAAACTGCCGGCCGTACGCTGGACCTGTTCGAAGCGTTCGCGCGCGAAGGCAAGCCGCTGTCGCTGTCGCAGCTGGCGCGCGCGATCGATGCGCCGGTGTCTTCCTGCTTCGGCATCGTGCGCACGCTGGAGGCGCGCGGCTATCTGTACGAGGTCAAGGCGCGCGCCGGCTTTTATCCGACCAAGCTCTTGTTCGAACACGCGCGCGCGATCGCGAGCCGCGATCCTCTGGCCGAGCGCTTCGTGCCCCTGCTGGAAAAGCTGCGCGACCAGACCGGCGAGACGGTGCTGCTATCCAAGCGCGTCGACCGGCAGGCGGTCTATCTGGCGGTGCTCGATGGCCTGCACAGCATCCGCTACAGTCCGAAAGTGGGCGAATTCAGGCCGCTGCACGCGAGCGCAAGCGGCAAGGCGCTTTTGGGCAGCCTTGCGCCGGCGCTGCGCAATGAACTGCTCGAGGGCATGAAGCTGCCGCGTGTGACTTCGCGCACGATTACTTCGCGCGCGGCTCTGGAAGCCGATCTGGAGCAGGGACGCGCGCGCGGCTGGTACGTGACGCACGGCGAGACCGTCGCCGATCTGATGGCAGTGGCGGTGCCGGTGGCGGCCAGCGGCGAAATCTACAGCGTCGCACTGGCCGGTCCGATGCAGCGCATGGAAGGCGCGCTCAAGCGCCACGCGAAACTGCTCGCCGAGTTGCGTGCCATTTTGGAAGATCACGCATGAGTTGGCTGCCGCTATCCGGCCTCAAGGTCGCGGATTTTTCCGCGTTGATACCCGGGCCGTTCACCACCGCGATCCTCGCCGATCTGGGCGCGGACGTAATCAAAGTCGAACCGCCGCGGGGCGACTCGGGCAGGAGCCTGTTGCCCGCGGTGTTTCATGCGATCAACCGCAACAAGCGCTCGATTGCGCTCGACCTCAAGCATGCGGCGGCGAAACCGGTGATCGAGCGGCTCGCGCGCTGGGCCGACATCGTGATCGAGTCGAACCGACCGGGCGTAAGCGCGCGCCTGGGTATCGATTACGCCAGCCTGTCGGCGTTGAACCCCGGGCTCATCTATTGCTCGCTGTCGGGCTTCGGCCAGAACGGTCCCTGGCGCGACAAGCCCGGGCACGACATCGGCTATGTCGGTGCGAGCGGCGGGCTGTCGTACCCGGGTTCGTGGCTGGGCAAGCCGGCACGCTCGAGCATCCCGATCGCGGACATGCAAGGCGGCAGTTTCGGCACCATCGCGATCCTCGCCGCGCTGCACGAACGCAGCCGCAGCGGGCGCGGCGCCGAACTCGACTTGAGCCTGTACGAAGCGGGCCTGTTCTGCGCCGCGCTGCGCCACGGCATCGGCGGGCATACCGACCCGCGCGCGCATATCTGGCCGGTGAACGATCTGTTCGAAACCGCGGACGGCAGCGTGCTGATCCTCGGCATCGTCGAGCAGCATTTCTGGGAAAACTTTCGCGCCGCAGTGAAAGAGATGGAGCCCGGCGTGATGGACCCGAAATTCGACACCGATCCCAGCCGGCGCAAGCACGGCGACGAGTTGTCGCGCTTGCTGAAGCAGTTGTTCCTGAAGAAAACCGCGCAGCAATGGCACGATCTGCTGGAACCGCTCGACGTTCCGGCCGAGTTGCCCATGACGCCGGCCGAAGCCTGCAGGACCGAGTATGCGGCGGCACGCAAGGACGTGGCCGAAGTCGATGGCGAGCGCCATATTCTGTTTCCGCTGTGGGCCAACGGCGAGCGCGGCGGCGCGCTCAGGCGCGGCACGCCCGCGCTCAATGCCGACGGCGCGGCGGTGCTGTGCGAACTCGGTTTCGCGCCGGCCGAGGCCGAGCGCATCCTCGGCTCGGCCGCTGCTGCGAACTGAATATGGAATTTGCACTGTCCGCGGAGCAGCAGGCGATACGCGAGGCGATCGCGAGAATCTGCGCGCAATTCGACGCCGATTACTGGCTGGCGAAAGACCGCGCCGGCGAATTCCCGCATGAACTGCATCAGGCACTGGCGCGCGACGGCTGGCTCGGCATCGCGATGCCGGAGGCCTACGGCGGGGCCGGCCTGGGGATCACCGAAGCGGCGGTGATGCTGCAGACCATCGCCGAGTCGGGTGCAGGTTTCTCGGGCGCTTCGGCCGTGCACATGAACATCTTCGGCCTGAATCCGGTGGTGGTGTTCGGCACCGACGCGCAGAAGCGGCGCATGCTGCCGCCGCTGATCGCCGGACGCGAAAAAGCCTGTTTCGCCGTGACCGAGCCCAATACCGGCCTCAATACGACGCGGCTCAAGACGCGCGCCGTGCGCGCAGGCGGTCGCTATATCCTGTCCGGGCAGAAGGTGTGGATTTCCACGGCCCAGGTGGCCGAGAAAATGCTGGTCCTCGCACGCACCACGCCGATCGAGGAGTGCCGCAAACCTGCCGACGGCTTGACGCTGTTCTATACCGACCTCGACCGGCGCTATGTCGAAGTGCAGGAGATCGACAAGATGGGCCGCGCCGCGGTCGATACCAACCAGGTGTTCATCGACGGGCTGCCGGTGCCGGCCGAAGACCGCCTGGGTGAGGAGGGCAAGGGCTTCGACTGCATCCTGCACGGCATGAACCCGGAGCGCATTTTGATCGCGGCGGAGTCGGTCGGCCTGGGACGCGCGGCGCTGGCGCGCGCGACGCAGTATGCGAAGGAGCGCGTCGTGTTCGATCGGCCGATCGGCCAGAACCAGGGCATCCAGCATCCGCTCGCGGAGTGCTGGATGGAACTGGAGGCGGCCAACCTCATGGTGTTCAAGGCGGCGAGCCTGTACGACGGCGGCCAGCCCTGCGGCGCCGAGGCGAACGCGGCCAAATACCTTGCCGGGGAAGCCTGCTTCAAAACCTGCCAGCAGGCGTTGATGACCCACGGCGGCTTCGGTTATGCCAAGGAATACCACGTCGAACGTTACCTGCGCGAGAGCCTGATCGGGCGCATCGCGCCGATCACCCCGCAGCTGATCCTGTGCTTCATCGCCGAGAAGGTTCTCGGTCTGCCTAAATCGTATTGAAGTGTCGCGAGGCAATCGGTACGGCTGGACGATGAATGGTTGCTTGACGCGATTGGGCGTCGTTTGCTTGTTCGCGCCTCGTGGGGATTGATTTGCCAAGAATACCGACGCACACGCGCACCGCACTCACTGTGCTAGGCATTTGCGTGGTGTTGAACATGATCGGGCGCGGCACCGCCGACACCTACGTCGTGTTCCTGCTGCCGCTGGAGCGCGATCTGAGCTGGACCCGTTCGCAGACGACCAGCGTGTATTCGATTTACCTGCTGGTCACCGGCCTGAGTTCACCCATCGTCGGCATGCTGTTCGACCGCTTCGGGCCGCGTGCGCTCTATACCTGCGGCATGACCTCGCTCGCCTGCGCCTATCTGCTCGCGCCGCAGGTGCACACGCTGTGGCAGTTCTATGCCACCGTCGGCGTGATGACGGGCATCGCCGCCGCCTCTCTGGGCATGGTGCCTTCGTCCAGCCTGATCAGCCGCTGGTTCCGCGAGCGCCTGGGCACGGCGATTTCGGCGGCTTTCGCCGGCCTCGGACTGGGGGCGCTGTTCATCGTGCCGGGCGTGCAGTACCTGCTGCAGACCCATGGCTGGCGCGAGAGCTACCAGATCATGGGCGGCGTACTGCTCGCCTTTGTGCCGCTGGTGTTCTTCCTGCCGTGGAGACGCTTCGCCGAAGGCCATCCGGAATACGACCAGCTGAAGCGCAGCAGCGTCGCGCCCGAGCACGAATGGACCGTGCGCACGGCGATGAGAACGCGCATGTTCTGGGGCCTGGTCTGGGTATTCTTTTTCACTTCGGTCGGCATGTATACGATCATGGTGCAGACCGTGGCCTATCTGGTGGAGCAGGGTTTCTCCCCCATCGTCGCTGCCACCGCGTTCGGCACTTCGTCGATGCTGTCGGTGGTCGGCGTGCTCAGCACTGGGGCCATCGCCGATCGCATCGGCCCGCGCCGCATCGTCAGCCTGACTTTCGTTGGCAGCATCGTCGGCGTGACCCTGCTGCTGCTCATGACCTGGTTCCCGCTGCGCGGCCTGCTTATCGCCTACGTGCTTGCGTTCGGCATCTGCCAGGGTGCGCGCGGCCCGATCGTGTCCTCGATCAGCACGCGCCTGTTCGCCGGAAAAAACGTCGCCGCCATTTACGGCATCATTTTCGCGAGCAATGCGGTAGGGGCGGGCCTGGGCTCGCTGATGGCCGGGCTGCTGCACGATTTTTCCGGCAGCTATCGGCCGAGTTTCGTGTTTTCGGTGTGCGCGCTGTTTATCGCCGGACTGCCGTTCTGGCGCGTACCGGAGTTGCGCGATTTCCGCATGCGCCACGGAAGCCGTCCTTAGCGCCGGGGCGTAGGCGGGCGGTTTGCGCTAAGATTCGCAGCAGTTCGCAAAGATCAAGAAAGCGGGGACAGCGATGCAGAAATTGAGAATGTACATAGGGGGCAAATTCGCAGATTCGGCCTCGGGCAAGTGGTTCGACAGCTACAACCCCTACAGCGGCGAACCCTGGGCGCAGATCGCGCAGGGCAACGCGCAGGACGTGGACCGCGCCGTGCGCGCGGCGCAGCAGGCGTTCACGACCGGGCCGTGGCCGCAGTTCAACGCGAGCCAGCGCGGCATGCTGCTGCACAAGCTGGGCGAGCTGGTGGCGCGCGATGCGAACAAGCTGGCCGAAATCGAAGTGCGCGATAACGGCAAGCTGATCGCGGAGATGCAGGGCCAGCTCAACTATATTCCGCAGTGGTACTACTACTTCGGCGGTATGGCGGACAAGATCCAGGGTGCGGTGATTCCGCTGGACAAGAAGGGGTTTTTCAATTTCACGCGCTACGAGCCGCTCGGCGTGGTGGCCGCGATCACGCCCTGGAATTCACCCTTGCTGCTGACCGCGTGGAAACTCGCGCCGGCGCTGGCCGCCGGCAATACCGTGGTGATCAAACCATCCGAATTCACGTCGGCGTCGACGCTGGAATTCGTGAAGCTGTTCGAGGAAGCCGGATTTCCGCCCGGGGTGGTCAATGTCGTCACCGGCTTCGGCAAGGACGTGGGCATGCCGCTGGTCGAACACCCGCTGGTCAAAAAAATCGCGTTCACCGGTTCGGATGCGACCGGCCGCGTGATCAACGAGGCTGCGGCGCGGATGTTCAAGCGCGTGAGCCTGGAACTGGGCGGCAAGTCGCCGAACATCGTGTTTGCCGACGCGAATATCGAGGACGCCGTCAACGGGGCGGTGTCCGGCATATTTGCGGCCACCGGCCAGACTTGCATTGCCGGTTCGCGCCTGCTGCTGCAGGAGAGCATCCACGACGTCTTCATGGAGAAGCTGCTGGCCTTGGCGCAGACCGCGCGCATGGGCGACCCGATGAGCCTGGACACACAGGTTGGCCCGGTGACCACGCGGCCGCAGTACGAAAAAGTGCTGGGCTATATCGACATCGCGAAACAGGAAGGCGCGCAACTGCTGCTCGGGGGCGGGGCTGCCACGCGCCCCGAATGCGGCAAGGGCTGGTTCGTCGAGCCGACCGTGTTCGCCGGCGTGAACAACAAGATGCGCATTGCGCAGGAAGAGGTGTTCGGTCCGGTGTTGTCGGTGATCAAGTTCAAGGATGAAGCCGAGGCGCTGGAAATCGCCAACGACGTGCGCTTCGGCCTGGGCTCGGGGGTTTGGACCAGCGACATCGGCCGCGCCATCCGCATGTCCGAGCGCATCCAGGCCGGCACGGTCTGGGTCAATACCTACCGCGCAGTGAGCTACCTCTCGCCGTTCGGCGGCTACAAGGATTCCGGTCTCGGGCGCGAGAACGGCATGGACGCGGTGCGCGAATACCTGCAGCTCAAGAGCGTCTGGATCAACACCGGCGCGGTTACCGGCAATCCGTTCGTCATGCGCTGAAGCGCGCCATGCGGAGTCAAAATGCATAAGCAGGAAAACAATTTGGCCGCCGAGGCAAAGCGAAACGCGGCGCCGCGGCGGGTGGGGGCATGAACCAGGTTCTGGTCCCGCGTCCGGCCGCGACCCTGATTCTGGTGCGTGATGCGAGCGACGGCATGGAGGTGTTCATGATCCGGCGCACGCAATCGGCCGCATTCATGGGCGGGGCCCACGTGTTTCCGGGAGGAGGCGTCGATGCAAGCGATGCCTCGGCCGAGTTGGCGGCGCATTGCGAGGGTCTGGACGACGCCGAGGCGAGCCGCCTGCTCGGCGTGGAGCGCGGCGGCCTGGCCTATTGGACTGCCGCCGTACGCGAGTGCTTCGAGGAGGCCGGCTTGCTGCTCGCGCACGACGCCGAGGGCCGCTATGCCGACCTGAACGATGAACAGCATGTCAGCGTCTATGCCGAATGGCGCGAATCCGTGCGCGCCGGGCGGGCGACGCTGGCCGACCTGTGCCGCGAGCGCGGCCTGCGCCTCGCGGCGGGACGGCTCGCCTATTACAGCCACTGGATCACCCAGCCCGGGCGGCCGCGGCGCTACGACACGCGGTTTTTCGTGGCCGAGGCGCCGGCGGCGCAAACCGCTTCGCACGACAACAGCGAGACCGTAGATCACCTGTGGGTCCGGCCCGGCGAAGCGCTGGAGCGGCATCGGCGCGGGGAAATGCAGCTCGTGTTTCCCACCATCAAGACGCTGGAGAGCATCGCCGGCTTCGATGCCGCGGCGGCGTTGCTGGCGTACGCGCGTTCGCCGCGCAAAATGCCGACCATGGCGCCGCGCACCGCGAGCAGCCGCGAAGGCAGCAAGCTGCTGGTGCCCGGCGACTACGCCTACGCCGAGGTCGGGCGGCTCGATCCCGAGAGCAGCGGCAGCGCATCCTGCGAAATCGTTCCCGGCAACGTAGTGCAGCTCTCGCCCAAGCTGCGGCGCATTACCGCGCCCAATCCGGGCTTCATGACCGGCCCGGGCACCAATACTTACCTTCTCGGTGCGGGCGCGGACGTCGCGGTGATCGACCCCGGTCCGGCTATCGACGCACATGTCGCGGCGGTGCTGGCGGCGGCCGGCGGGCGTATACGCTGGATCCTCGTCACGCATACGCATCTGGACCATTCACCCGCGGCCGCGCTGCTCAAGGCGAGAACCGGGGCCGAGCTCCTGGGCATGCCCCCGCCGCCGTTCGAGCGCCAGGACCAGAGTTTTCGCCCGGATCGGGTGCTTACCCACGGCGAGCGCATCGAGGTCGCGGGTTGCAGGCTGCGCGTGATCCATGCGCCGGGGCACGCGTCGAACCAGCTGTGCTATCTGCTCGAAGAAGAGAAATTATTGTTTACCGGCGACCACGTCATGCAAGGTTCGACCGTGGTCATCAATCCGCCCGACGGCGATATGCGCGTCTATCTCGACTCCCTGCGCCAGCTGCAAAGCGAAGACCTGGCCTGGTTTGCGCCGGGACATGGATTTCTCATGGACAAGCCACAGGAAGCGCTGGAGCGCCTGCTGATCCATCGGCTCACGCGCGAAAACAAGGTGCTGAACGCGGTGCGCGTGGGCCGCGCAGCCACGCTGGAACAACTGCTGCCGGCAGTCTACGACGATGTGTCGCCGCGCCTGTACCCGGTGGCGAGCCGCTCCCTGCTGGCGCATCTGCTCAAACTGAGGGACGAGGGCAGGGTGCGCGAAGCGCAGGGAAGCTGGAGCCCGGCATGAACGTCAGCAGCATTTGCGCGGGACGCGATCAGAGCGAACCGCTGCAGCGCCGCGCGAAGACGCAGCCAAGCTGCGATGCGCTCGCATGCAGATATTGCGGCATCTATAAGCTGTGCCTGCCGCTCGGGCTGGAGCGCGCCGACTCGACCCTGCTCGACAGCATAGTCAGGCGCAAGGCGGTGTTCAAGCGCGGACAGCTGCTGTTCCGGCCGGGGCAGCGCTTCGAATACGTTTATGCCATCCGCAGCGGCTCGGTGAAGAGCTATCTATGTGCCGAAGACGGCCGCACGCAGATAACCGGGTTTCACATCGCGGGCGAGCTGCTGGGCTTGAGCGCGTTCCCGGCGCGCGAGTACAGCTGCGAGGCGCGGGCGCTGGAGACGACCTCGGTGTGCATGGTGGACGCCGCCCGATTCGAGGAACTGGCCCAGGAAGTTCCGGCGCTGCAGTATCAAATGCTCATCATCATGAGCCGGCAGATTTGCCAAGACGAGGAATTGATGCTGTTGCTGGGCAAGCGCAGCGCCGAGGAGAAACTGGCGGGCTATCTGGTCGGGCTGTCGCGGCGCTACGCCAGCCGGAATTATTCGCCCACCGAATTCCACCTGAGCATGTCGCGCGGCGATATCGGCAACTATCTGGGAATCGCCGAGGAGACGGTATGCCGCGTGCTGGCGCGCTTTCGCAAAGACAAGCTGATTACGACGCAGCGCAGGCACATCCGTCTCAATGACATCAAGCGGCTGAGCGCGATGGCAGACATCTTTGCTGGCGCGCGCACAGCGCAAGTGCGCAAGGCAGTCGCCGGCCCCGTCTAGTCGCGGTCCGCGCCGGGCTTGGACCGCCGAAGTTGACGCAGGTCAGGGTTTCAAATCGAAAATAACATTACTATTATTGTGGCTATTGGGGGCCACTTATCGCTTCCCGGCCTGGACCAGCCAGAGCAGGAGCGAAGCCGGATGCGCCGGGGGCAAGGGTCTGATCCAAATCAAAGGGGCGAGCCAAAGCGGTTGCTAAAGTCGCCCATGGGGGCATATTCAGCGCAAGCGGGTTTTTGTCAATCGATTACAGCGAGACGCGCATGGACAAGACGAATACATACAATTACACGGTAGTCAGGCAGTTCGCGCTGATGACGGTGGTGTGGGGCATTGTCGGCATGCTGGTGGGGGTGGTGATCGCGGCGCAGCTGCGCTGGCCCGAGCTCAATTTCAACATTCCCTGGCTCACCTACGGACGCTTGCGGCCGCTGCACACCAACGCGGTGATTTTCGCGTTTGGCGGTTCGGCGCTGTTCGCCAGTTCCTACTACGTGGTGCAGCGCACTTGCCACGCGCGGCTGTTTGCGGGCGGCCTCGCGGCTTTCACGTTCTGGGGCTGGCAGGCGGTGATCGTGCTCGCGGCGGTAACGCTGCCGCTGGGCTACACCACCGGCAAGGAATATGCCGAGCTCGAATGGCCGATCGACATTCTGATCACCCTGGTGTGGGTGGCCTACGCCGTCGTGTTTTTCGGCACCATCGCCAAACGCCGAACGCCGCATATCTACGTCGCGAACTGGTTTTTCGGCGCCTTTATCCTGACGATCGCATTGCTGCACCTGGTCAACAGCGCCGAGGTTCCGGTCACGTTTTGGAAGTCCTACTCGGCCTACGCCGGGGTGCAGGATGCCATGGTGCAATGGTGGTACGGACATAACGCAGTCGGCTTTTTCCTGACCGCCGGGTTCCTCGGCATGATGTACTACTTCATTCCCAAGCAGGCCGGCCGCCCGGTGTATTCCTACCGGCTGTCGGTAGTGCATTTCTGGGCGTTGATCTTTACCTACATGTGGGCCGGCCCGCACCACTTGCACTACACCGCACTTCCGGACTGGGCGCAGTCGATCGGCATGGTGTTCTCGCTGATCCTGCTGGCGCCGTCCTGGGGCGGGATGATCAACGGCATGATGACCTTGTCCGGCGCCTGGCACAAACTGCGGCAGGATCCCATCCTCAAGTTCCTCATCGTGTCCTTGTCGTTTTACGGCATGTCGACGTTCGAGGGGCCGATGATGTCGATCAAGACCGTGAACGCGCTGTCGCACTATACCGACTGGACCATAGGCCACGTGCATTCGGGGGCGCTCGGCTGGGTCGGTCTGGTGACCATGGGATCGATCTATTATTTGATCCCGCGCCTGTTCGGGCGCACCGAGATGCACAGCGTGCCGCTCATCAACACGCATTTCTGGATGGCCACGATCGGCATCGTGCTCTACATCGCCTCGATGTGGATCGCCGGCGTGATGCAGGGCCTGATGTGGCGTGCGGTCAGCGACGACGGCACGCTCACCTATACGTTCGTCGAGGGCGTCAAGGCGACCTATCCGTTCTACACCATACGCCTGCTGGGCGGCCTGTTGTATCTCAGCGGCATGCTGGTGATGGCCTACAACGTGTGGAAGACGGTAGCGGGCCGACAGGCGGTGAACGCCACCATCCCGGCGGTTGCGCCAGCGCACGCCTGAGCGGAGATAGAAATCATGAATTTCAGTCACGAAATGATCGAGAAGAACAACGCCCTGATGATCGTGCTGATCATCCTGGTGGTGGCGGTCGGCGGTTTGGTGGAGATCGTGCCGCTGTATTTCCAGAAATCCACCACTGAACCGGTGGCCGGATTGAAACCCTACACGCCGGTGCAGCTGGCCGGGCGCGATATCTACCTGCGCGAAGGCTGCTACAACTGCCATTCGCAAATGATCCGGCCGTTCCGTGCCGAAACCGAGCGCTACGGCCACTACTCGGTGGCGGGGGAGTTTGTCTACGACCATCCGTTCCAGTGGGGCAGCAAGCGCACCGGGCCGGACCTGCAGCGCGTCGGCGGCAAGTACAGCGATGACTGGCACCGCACCCACCTCAACAATCCGCGCGATCTGGTGCCGGAATCGAACATGCCTGGCTATCCCTGGCTCGCCAAAACCCAGGTGCGCAGCGACGACATCGAGGCCAAGATGCGCGCACTGCGCAGCGTCGGCGTGCCCTACAGCGATGAAGACATCGCCGGCGCGCGCAAACTGCTCGCCGGCAAGACCGAGCAGGATGTATTGATCGCCTACCTGCAGGTGCTCGGCACCGCGCTCAAGACGGTGAGGTAGCCATGGATATCAATACGCTGCGCAGTGTCATTACCGTGGTGTCCTTCGCGATATTCATAGCCATCGTCCTATGGGCGTACAGCGGGCGCAGCAAGGCGGCATTCGACCAGGCGGCGCGCCTGCCATTCGATGAAGAGGACGAAGCGATCGAATACGGAGAGCGGAAATGAGCGATTTCACCGGCGGTTTCTGGAGCATCTATATCAGCATCATCACGATCGTGAGCATCATCGCCTGCGGCGTGCTGTTGCAGGTGATGAGCACGCGCAAGGTGTCCGGGTCGAAGGTGGAAACGACGGGACATGCCTGGGACGAGGATCTGGTCGAATTCAACAACCCGCTGCCGCGCTGGTGGATCTGGCTGTTTTATATAACCATCGTCTTCGCCCTGGCTTACCTCGCGCTTTATCCGGGGCTGGGCACCTACAGCGGCTCGTACGGATGGACCTCGAAAAAGCAATATGAAGAAGAGGTGGCCAAGGCCGAGGCCCAGTCGGCGCCGATTTACGACAAATACGTCAAGACCGACTTGAAGCAGCTGGCGGCCGATCCCGCGGCGCGCGCGCTTGGGCAAAAGCTGTTCCTGAACAATTGTGCGCAATGCCACTCGTCGGACGCGCGTGGCGGCAAAGGCTACCCGAACCTGACCGATGCGGACTGGATCTATGGCGGCGAGCCGGAGACGATCAAGGAGACGATCCTGAAGGGCCGGCAAGCCGTGATGCCTCCCTGGGGTCCGGTGCTGGGCGACGACGGGGTCAAGGACATGGCCCACTACGTGCTCTCGCTCAATGGCAGAACCTACGATCCCCTGCGCGCGGCGCGCGGCAAGGAGAAATTTGCCACCACCTGCGTTGCTTGCCACGGTCCGGAAGCGAAAGGCAATCCGGCCATAGGTGCGGAAAACCTCACTAAGGTGGCCCTGCTCTATGGTGCGGACGAACCCTCGCTGATCGAGACGATCAGCAAGGGCCGCATGAGCACCATGCCGGCGCAAAAGGAACTCTTGGGCGAGGCCAAGGTGCACATACTCGCTGCCTATGTCTGGGGCCTCTCGAATTCAGCAGGGACTGCCGCGCCGCCGGCCAAACCCAGTGCGCAGTAGTCCCGGCGCCGCCCCTGCCCGGGCGCGCCGCAATATACCGGACGAGTTCGAAGCGGCTGTGCTGCCGCCCGTTGCCGGGACGCCACGGACGGGGCGTGCGGGCATATTTCAAGGCAAACAGCAGTGAACGACAGACCCAAGGAAGCGGACTTGATCCAGGCGGAAGAGGTGGTCGAGCAGCCGCTATACGAGGTCCGCAAGGAAATCTACGCGCGCGCAGTCAGCGGATGGTTCGCGCGCTGGCGCTGGGCGCTGGTATTTTTCACGCAGCTGGTGTTCTACGGCGGGCCGTGGTTGATCTGGAACGGGCGCCAGGCGGTGCTGTTCGACCTGGTCGCGCGCAAGTTCTATATTTTCGGCATCGTTTTCTGGCCGCAGGACTTCATCTACCTCACCGGACTGCTGGTCGTATCCGCGCTGTCGCTGTTCCTGTTTACCGCAGTCGCCGGGCGACTGTGGTGCGGTTACGCCTGCCCGCAAACGGTATATACCGAGATATTCATGTGGATCGAGCGCAAGGTCGAAGGCGACCGCTCGGCGCGCATGCGGCTCGATCAGGCGCCGATGTCGCCGCGCAAATTGGCGCTCAAGGCGACCAAGCACGGCCTGTGGATCCTGTTGTCGCTGTGGACCGGATTTACTTTCGTCGGCTACTTCACGCCTATCCATCAACTCGCCGCGGAGGTCGGCGCTCTGCTTGCCTCCGGAGCGCAGGCCGGCGCGCCCACGCTGGGCGCGTGGGAGATATTCTGGGTGCTGTTTTACGGCTTTGCCACCTACGGCAATGCGGGCTGGATGCGCGAGCAGGTGTGCAAGTACATGTGCCCCTATGCGCGCTTCCAGAGCGCCATGTTCGATCCGGATACCCTGGTCATTACCTACGATCGCGAGCGCGGCGAACCGCGCGGCCCGCGCGCGCGCAGGCTCGAACCCAAGTCTCTGGGGCTGGGGCATTGCGTCGACTGCGATATCTGCGTTCAAGTCTGTCCCACGGGGATCGACATACGCAACGGGCTGCAATACGAATGCATAGGCTGCGCGGCCTGCATCGACGGCTGCAATCAGGTGATGGCGAGAATGGGTTATCCCAAGGGCCTGATCCGCTACACCACCGAGAACGCGCTGCAGCAGAAGTTGACCGGGCGCCAGATCATCGCGCGCGCGCTGCGTCCGCGCGTGCTCATTTACACCGCGATCCTGTGGGCCATAATCCTGGCGATAGCGGTGACGCTGTACACGCGCGTGTCGCTCAAGGTGGATGTGATCCGCGACCGGGCGAGCCTGTCGCGCGAGGTCGACGGCCGCTGGGTGGAAAACATCTACCAGCTGCAAATCATGAATACGCAGGAGAAGCCGCACCGCTTCATCATCCGCGCGAGCGGAGCGGACACGCTGCAGGTGGCCGACGCGGACACGGTGGATATCCCCGGCGCGACCACGCGCATGGTGCCGGTGCGGCTGCGCATCGAGATGGGCAAGTTGCCGCCCGGGTCGCATAAAATCGAATTCGAAATCAGCGCGACGGACGACGCCGCCCTGATCGCGCGCGAGCGCTCGATATTCCTGGTGAGATGAGGTGGAGATGAACGCGAACGGCGTGCGCGCACAACCCTGGTATCGCGAACCCTGGCCGTGGATACTGATGGCCGGTCCGGCGGCAGTCGTGGTCGCCAGTTTCTTTACTGCCTGGCTTGCCGTGCGCAGCGACGACGGGCTGGTGGCGGACGATTATTACAAACAGGGCCTCACCATCAACAAGACGCTGCGGCGCAGCGAGACCGCCGAACGCCTGGGCATCAAAGCGGAACTCACGCTCGTCGATGGCCGCGTGCGGGTGCAGCTCGGCGGCGCGCGCAGCGGCGCGCTGACGCTGCTGCTGGCGCATCCTACGCGTGCGGGCATGGATCAGAAAGTGAAACTGAGCATGGTGCAGCCGGGTGTCTACGAGGGGCAGCTGCAGCCGCTGCGGGCCGGGCGCTGGCATGTGTTTCTGGAGCAGAGCGACTGGCGCCTCGAGGGCGACTGGATGCTGCCCGCGACGGGTGCGCTGGCGCTCGACGCTCACACACAGTTGCCGGCGGGCGAGGAGTATCCGAAGGGGGGCGGACGATGACGCAGAGACTGATGTGGATCCTGTGGCCGGCGTTTTTGGTCGCAGGGGTAGCCGACGGGATCATCTTCACCTTGTTCGATCCGCGCGACATGCAGGTGTTCGGCGAATCCGTGAATCTTGGTCGGACGGCGGTCTATTCGATCGGTTTCTTTGTGTTTTGGGCTTTCGCTGCGGCATCGAGTGCGCTAACCTGTTTCCTGCAGCGCTCGCCGTTCGAAGTGAACCGCTGTCCGCTGCCGCAGGCCCAAAGGCCGGAAGGCTGCCCCCGGCGCGGCCAGCCGGGCGGGTGCTGCTGATCACTTCTCTAAAGGAGATATCATGTTCAAGAACATACTGATTCCGACGGATGGCTCGAAATTGTCGGCGCGTGCGATTAAATCCGGAATAGTTTTCGCCAAAAGCATCAAGGCTGAGATTACAGGCTGCTACGTGGTCGAGCCGTTCCAGCCGTATTATTTCGGCGATTACATCCCGCCGGACATGCCCACGCCCAAGGAATTCGAGCGCCATGCGCGTGAGGCGGGGGAGAAATACCTGGAGTACATCGCAGCGGCGGCGCGCGCCGCCAGGGTGAAGTACCGCGGCTCGGTGGTGATGGCCGATACGCCTTACGCGGGCATCATCAGCGCGGCGAGGAAGGGGAAGTGCGACCTGATTTTCATGGCCTCGCACGGCCGCAGCGGCCTGTCGGGCGTTCTGTTGGGCAGCGAAACCCACAAGGTGCTGACCCACAGCAAGATACCGGTGCTGGTCTACCGCTAAGAGACTGTTAGGGGGCGTTTCCCCTGGTTCGCGCGGTGCTAGGCCGGATCGCGGCCGAGTACGCTCTTCAGGCCTTCGCTGTCGAGGATGCGTATGTTCTTTTGCTGCACGCCGATCAGGCCGTCTTCCTGGAACTTGGAGAAGGTACGGCTGACGGTCTCCAGTTTCAGGCCGAGGTAGCTGCCGATTTCCTCGCGCGTCATGCGCAAATTGAATTCAGAGGCGGAATAGCCGCGCGAGGTGAAGCGCTGCGACAGATTGAGCAGGAACGCGGCCAGCCGCTCCTCCGCGCGCATGCTGCCCAGGAGCAGCATCACGCCGTGCTCGCGTACGATTTCGCGGCTCATGACTTTGTGAAAGTGCTGCTGCAGCATGAACATTTCACGCGACAGTTCTTCCAGGCGGCCGTAGGGAATGACGCAGACCTCGCTGTCCTCAAGCGCGACGGCGTTGCAGGAATGCTGGTCCGATCCGATGCCGTCCATGCCGAGCATGTCGCCGGCCATATGAAAGCCGGTGACCTGATCGCGGCCGTCTTCCATCACCAGGGTGGTTTTGAAAAAACCGCTGCGTATGGCGTAGAGGGACCCGAATTTCTCTTCGGAACGATAGACACTGTCGCCGCGCTTGACGCGTTTGCGCGTATAGACCATTTGGTCCAGTTTTTCGATCTCGTCCTGGCTGAGTCCGGTCGGCAGGCACATCTCGCGCAAACTGCAGTTCGAGCAGGCACTCTTGAGCGCGCGTATGTCGATTACGCGGGCTAGTTTGGGGGCGCTCATGCCAGCTGCGCGTAAGGGAGTATTGGTTTGATCCACATCAACATTTCCGTCTTGGATTTCGGCAGACTTGGCCGATGAAAGTAACTGCCTTACGCATGAATCCGCCCCAGAATAACCTCCAGGTTGATGCCGAGTTATTGAGAAAATTCAATATCAGCGGCCCGCGCTACACTTCGTATCCGACCGCAGACCGCTTTGTCGAGGCTTTCGACGAGGCCGCGTATCGCAGCTGGCTGGCGAAACGAAACGTCGGCGGCATGGCCAGATCGCTCGCATTATACGTCCACTTGCCTTTTTGCGACACTATTTGCTACTACTGCGGTTGTAACAAGATCGTCACCAAGGACCATGGCCGTTCAGCTAAGTATCTGAAGTATTTGGGTTGGGAGATCCGCATGCAGAGCGCCGAGCTGGGTGGCCGGCGGCGCGTGACGCAAATGCATTGGGGCGGGGGCACGCCTACTTTTCTAAGCCAAGCCGAACTCACCGAGCTGATGCAGATGATACGCGAGAGCTTCGATCTCGATGCGCACGGCGAATTTTCGATCGAAGTGGATCCGCGCAAGGTCGGGGCGGAAAAAGTGGCGCTGCTGGGCCAGTTGGGCATGAACCGCATCAGCGTCGGAGTGCAGGATTTCAATCCCGAAGTGCAGCGCGCCGTCAATCGCATGCAGAGCGTGGAAGAGACGGTCACGGTGATCGACGCGGCGCGCAAGCACGGTTTCCAATCCGTCAACATCGATCTGATCTACGGTCTGCCCAGGCAAACGCTGGAAGGTTTCAGCGCGACGCTGGCGCAGGTGATCGCGTGCTCGCCGGACCGCATTGCACTGTATAACTACGCGCATCTGCCGGCCGTGTTCAAGCCGCAGCGGCGGATTCTGGATGCCGACCTGCCGCAGCCTGAGGTAAAGCTTCAGCTCATGATCATGGCGATCGAAACGCTGCTGGAAGCGGGCTATGTCTACATCGGCATGGATCATTTCTCCAAGCCGGACGACGACCTTGCGGTGGCGCAGCGGCAAGGCCGCCTGTACCGCAATTTTCAGGGCTACTCGACCTACGGCGACTGCGACCTGATCGGATTGGGTGTATCGGCGATAGGAAAAATCGGCCCGACCTACAGCCAGAACGTGCGCACCTTGGATGAGTATTACGACCGCCTCGACAATGACCTGCTGCCGGTGATGCGCGGCATCGAAGTCACTGCCGACGATCTGGTGCGGCGCGCCGTGATCCAGGCGTTGTCCTGCCATTTCGAGTTGTCGATGGAGGCGATCGGAATCGCGCACCTGATCGATTTTCCCAGCTATTTCGCCACCGAGCTGGCGGAGTTGCGCGCGTATGCCAAGGACGGGCTGGTGGAAATCGACGGCGATTGGATCGTGGTCACGCCCAAAGGCCGGCTGCTGGTGCGCATTCTGTGCATGGTGTTCGACAAATACCTGCGCCAGGCAAGCAGGCGCGCGAGTTATTCCAAGGTCATCTAGACCATGGTGGCGGGGTTTGCGGCCGCCTTCCTGATTGGACTTCTGGGCGGCGTCCATTGCGTCGGCATGTGCGGCGGCATAGTCGGCGCGTTCACGGTGCAACTGCGACAAAACCGCCAGCGCACATGGGACTTGCATCTGGCGTACAACGCGGGGCGCATCGTGAGTTATGGCGCGGCCGGGGCAATCATGGGCATGATCGGCGGCGCCGGGTTGTTGTTCAGCCACATCCTGCCGATGCAGCTGCTGCTCTACCTGCTGGCGAACCTCGTGCTGGTCGGTTTGGGCCTGTATCTTGCCGGGCTGGGCAATCAACTGGCCCGGGTGGAGGCGCTGGGTGCGTGGCTGTGGCGCCGGATTCAACCGTACGGCGCCAGACTCCTGCCCGCCGACACGCTAGCCAAGGCCTTCGCGCTGGGCAGCTTGTGGGGCTGGCTGCCCTGCGGCCTGGTGTACGGCATGCTTGCGACCGCTTTGGTGAGCGGCGGGGCCGCCAGCGGCGCTGCTGTGATGCTCGCGTTCGGCCTGGGCACGTTGCCGAATCTGCTGCTGGCGGGGATGGCGTTCAAGCGTTTGCGCGACTTTACTTCCCATCGGCGCGTCAAGCTGGCCGCCGGCCTGCTGGTCGCGGGATTCGGCTTCGCCGGTTTGGCCAAAGCCGCTCATTTGGGCGAGCATATCCGCCAGGGCTTGTTGTGTATCATGTGATCAGAGCTTTCAACGTATAGGAGCATAACGTGACCAAAATATTGATCGCAGTCGACGGATCCTCGCATTCGGCCAAGGTGGCCAAGGCGGCGATCCGGCAGGCCGCCGCGTGCCGGCAGACGCCGGAATTGCACCTGATCTATGTACATCTGCCGGTTCCGACCCTAGGCGGCCTGATCAGACCTGTCGGCCACGAAGCGCTGCAGCGTTACTATCGCGAGGAAGGCGAGGACGCCTTGCGCGGCGCGAAGAAACTGTTCGATCGCGCCAAGCTGAAGTGCAGCCTGCATATCATGGTCGGGCCGATCGCGGAGAGCCTGGTGGGCGAGGCGAAAAAACTGAAATGCGACCTGATCATCATGGGCACGCACGGCATGGGCGCGGTGTCGGGGATGCTGCTCGGGTCGATCGCGACGAAGACGGTGCACCTTGCGCATTGCCCGGTGATGCTGATCCGGCAATAAGCGCTCGCGCGCCTGGGGCAGGCATGCTCGATTGGCTCAAGCAATTCGGCGCCAAGCCGGATCATCCGCTGCGCGACGCGCAGGCGGCGCAGGAAGCGCTCGCGGGTCTGCCCGAGGAGGTGTCGCTCGATACCCTGGAGCAAATCTCGCACTGGGTCGCTTCGGTCAAGGATACGCCGGGTTTTTCCTGCGACGACCGCCTGGCGGTGATGTGCCTGCTCGACCAGGCCGCCGCCGCGCATGTCGGCCCGCTGTTCGATGAGTTCTTTCAAAAGATCCATCAGCAGGACCGGGCTGTGCGCAATATCTGGGATGCGCTGTGCGAGTACTGGGGGCGGCTCTCCGAGGGCTACGCCCAATGCGTCGCCGATTTCGAGCACGGCGAAAAGGGTGCAAAGCTCGTGGAGCCGCAGATGCCGCAGGCACTGGCGCGCTCCCTGCGTGCGACCAGCGAGCGTTTCAAGCTGCGCTATTTGCGCTTTATCGGCATCGAGCCCAAGGCATGGGCGCCGCTGTACCGCCTGTACGCGTTCGCCGAGCTCAAGCAACTGGACGACAAGCCGGTCGTCGCCTATGTGCGTGAAGCACATACCACCGTGCGCGCCGAGTTGCAGAAGATCATGTTGTTGTACCTGGCGGCGCCGCACGAGTTTCCGCCGGTGCAGCTGGAACTCGCGTTTCGCATCCTGGCGCGGTTTGCGATCTCCGCGGATTGGTCGCGGGTGCCGCAGCCCGAGTGCAATTTCGGCTTCAATTTGGCCGGAGGCGGACCACCGGTGCTCGCGCCGGCAAAGGAGGCGCCCGGCGCAAACAAGCGCTTTGTCGGCGGCGGGCAGGCGCTGCCCAAGCTGGCCGAACTGCGCCTGTTATGCGAAAAGAACATGCTCAGCGAAGAGCAGCGTTTCGGCAAAGAGTTCTCGCCGGCGCAGATCATCACTGTGATCAAGCACCTGCAGCTCTACCTCGGCGTCGCGCCGCCACACCGGCGTTACGCGCGAATCAAAGCGGCAGCGCAGGTGAGCGTAGTGCATGGGCTCAAACCGATTTGCCAGCGCGTGACCAAGATCGAATTGGGCTCCAACGTGGCGCTCAGCGAAGACATGGCCCTCAAAGAGAAGACGTCCAACATCATGAAGCTGGTCGCGGAGGAAATCGAATCCATTCCGGAAACCTGGGTGCAACAAGACCTGAGCGAATGGGGGCTGGGCGCCGAAATACCGCCCGATCTGGGCAAGTGGGCCGAGCCGGGCAAGCTCTGCGGCATACAGCTGCAATCAGACAAGGTGTGGTGGGTCGGCATCATCCGGCGCATGGACGCGGGTGCGGGGCTGCGCTGCGGCATACGCATATTCTCCAAGCGCCCGGTTTCCGTGTGGCTGCGGGTGATCGGTGCGGACGAACACAAGGCCGACAACTGGGCTTCGTCGACCGGGTCGTTTTCCTTCGATTACATGCGCGCGATCATGCTGCCCGATGCGCTGAAATCGCACGATCATCCGGTGATGATCCTCGAGAACAAGAGCTTCGTTCCCGGCCAATCGTGCGAGGTCATGATGGGCGAACACAGCCGCATCATCAAACTGGTGGAGTTCCTCGAGGAGGGCGAGGATTACATGCGCGCCGCATTCGAGTGGCAGCAGGCGGACAAGGCCTGAAATGCCGCAACAGCGGCGCGCCGCGAGCCGATTGCCGCACGCCGGCGGCCGAGTATTTGCGCGTATAATGACGCATTCCAACTCGATCCAGAAAGAATCCCGCCGATGAGAACAGTACCCGTATTGCTTGCCTTGGCTGTTTTTTCCGCTTACGCCGGCGCCCAGCCGCTGCCCGCCGGGCACCCCGGTGTGGGTCCGAGTGCGGCGGAGAAGGGCGCAGCCGCGGCGCAGTTGCCGCAAAAGGCCAAAGTCCTCAGCACGATCGCTGCGGCGCCGTATATCTACCTTGAGGTGAAGCAGGACAAGAAAACGCTGTGGCTCGCCGCCAACGCCGTGCCGGTGAAAAAAGGCGATGTGATCCGCTTCGACAAGGGCATGGAAATGACCAACTTCCACAGCAAGACGCTGAACCGCACTTTCCCCAGCGTGCTGTTCGTCAACAGCGTGGTCGTCACCAAAGAAAAGGAATAGGGCTGCGCGCGCCCGCCGGCGAGGCAGTCAAGCGGGCAGGCCGCGCCGCGTGGACGCAGGCGGTGACATGACAGCGGACAAAGCAGCGCAGATCTGGCGCTCCAGGCTCACCAAACACGGTCTCGATGAGGTGCGCAAACTGGCCGCAGTGCGGCCGCTGCGGTCGCGCGCGCGGCGTTTCATCTTTCTGCGCCACGGGGAAACCGAGGGCAATGCGCGGCGCGTTTATCAGCCGCCCGAAATTCCGCTGAATCCGACCGGATTGGCGCAGGCCAGGCGTGCCGCCGAATATCTGCGGGCGCACCCGGTCGAACGCATACTGGCGAGCGATATGCGCCGCGCCTGGCAGACGGCGCAGGCTGCGGCAGAGGTCGTGCGCGCGCCGGTGATTGCGGAACCGCGCCTGCGCGAGAGATGGTTCGGCGATCTGATCGGCAAGTCTTCGGAGAACCTCGATTGGCGCGTGGAGCCGCCCAACGGCGAGTCATTGCGCGATTTTATCGAGCGCACCCAGGCAGGATTCAACGACGCCCTGGATAACGAAGCATCCACGCTGCTGGTCGCCCACGGCGGCCCGCTGTACGTGCTGGTTTTCAGCCTCGGCGCCGATTTGCTGGAGCAGCACATCGCCAACGCTACTCCGCTGTTGTTCGAATACGAAGCGCAGGCGGGCAGCTGGCGCATCAGCAATCTCGCGCCCGCACAGGTCACCGCAGGCTATCGCACCACTGCGAACTGAACCGCGGCGCCGCCCTAGAACAGGTGTACTGCGGTCGGCGCGAAAAATCCGAGGCTGCAGAACACGATCCCGACCAGCCCGAGCCCGCCAGCAATCCAAGTGAGCAGGACGACGCCGGTGATGATTTCGGCCGATGCGAGCACGATGGCGATCTGGAGCGCGGCCGAGGCAATCTCGTAATTGTGGTAGGCAGCGAGCGAGCGATCGCGCTGGTCCTCAGCGGTCTTTGCGCGCGCGGCGAGTTCTTTTCGTCCTTCTTGCGTTTGCGGCTCCGACTCGTAGCGGGCAATCCCTGCCTTCCAGTCGGCGATGCGCTTTTGCATGGCCTCTCTTTGCTCAGGACGGGAGACCTGCGCCAATTCCACTTCGAGCGCTTCTGCCGCGGTGCGCAGCGTAGTGCTGCGTATGGTCTTCGCCTGGAAGAAGGTCCACAGGTTGGAAGCATGGATGTTGTGGCTTAGCGCAGCTGTTTGTGCACCCTTGCCCAAGGTCTCGGCAAACGCGAGCACCAAGGCGAGGATGGAAATCAGCAGCGCGATTTTCTTGTTGGACGGGTCTACGTGGCCGTGTCCGGACATATTGCATGGCTCCAATCAACGTTTGGTACGAAATACAAGGTACGAGGCCGCTGCGGCAATTTGCAGACGGGTTGCAAGTTTATCAGGCGGCGGCCAGGCCGGAGGCGGGGGATGCTGACAAGCCCGGAAAACGCGGTCGGAATCCGTCGTATCGTCTGCGTGGGATATAATCGGCGCGTCGTTCGCGAACAAGGAGCGCTCCATGTCTAGTGTCGGTTATCACGAGCCAGTCGAGGAATTGTCCGATGAGACGCGCGATATGCACAGGGCAATCGTGTCGTTGATGGAGGAGCTGGAGGCGGTCGATTGGTACAACCAGCGCGCTGACGCGTGCAAGGACAAAGAACTCAAGGCGATCCTCGCGCACAATCGCGACGAGGAAAAAGAACATGCCTCGATGGTGCTGGAATGGATCCGGCGCAAGGATCCGGCGTTTTCGAAGGAGCTGAAGGATTACCTGTTCACCGACAAGGCCATCGCGCACAAGTAATTGCGCTTAGGGCTGTTGCAGAACGGGGGGAGAGGCCCCGAAGGTCTCGATCCCCCTCGAGGGGAAAGCCCTCCGGGGGCGGGTGGAGGATGCCGGAAACTTGGTTTTCAGCGGCGCCTGCGTCGCGATTAAAGATGCAGATTGCCCGCGCCGAAAAGTCCGATCAAGCCGATGACAATCAAATACAGCGCGACGATGTAATTGAGCAGCCGCGGAATGATCAGGATCAGAATCCCGGCGATCAGCGATACCAGGGGAGCAAGCGCCAAGGTGATGTTCATGGAGTAATCCTTTCTTCAGAGAAGGCGATGCGCGAAGTGCCGGGGTTCGGCCTTGCGTCGGTCGTACGCCATGTCAACATTTACGCCGAAGATGAGGCCGGCACCGTACGCTCCCGCACATAGCAGCATCGGTTGCTTGGCGGAAAAGGTTGCACGGATATGAAAAAAGCCGGAAACCCTTGCTGCTGCTTGGTCTTCCGGCTTCTGGCGAACTTCTTTGAAGGTTCGGATGGTGGGCGATACTGGGATCGAACCAGTGACTTCCACCGTGTGAAGGTGGCACTCTACCGCTGAGTTAACCGCCCGGCCGAGTGCGGATTTAATCACATACGGCCGCTCCCGGTCAATTCGAAAGCCGGTGTAATCCAGTAAAATGCGAGCTTTATGCAGCCGGCCTTCCCATGATCCGCACCCGTTTCGCTCCCAGTCCCACTGGTTATCTGCACGTAGGCGGCGCGCGCACCGCGCTGTTTTCCTGGGCCTACGCGCGCAAGCACGGCGGCAAGTTCGTGCTGCGCATCGAGGACACCGACCTGGAACGCTCCACCGAAGCCTCGGTGAACGCGATCATCGAGGGCATGAAGTGGCTGGGCCTGGATTGGGACGAAGGGCCGTTCCGGCAGATGCAGCGCCTGGCGCGCTACCGCGAAGTGGCGGAACAGCTGCTCGCCGCGGATAAGGCCTACTGGTGCTATGCGAGCAAGGACGAGCTCGAGCAGATGCGCGAGCAGCAGCGGGCGCGCGGCGCGAAGCCGCGCTACGATGGCCGCTGGCGCCCGGAGAATGCGAAAGCGGCGGGATTGAAGCCGCCGGCGGGCGTCAAGCCGGTGCTGCGCTTTCGCAACCCGGACGCGGGCGCGGTGACGTTCATCGACCTGGTGAAGGGGCCGATCACCGTCGCGAACGCCGAGCTCGACGATCTGGTGATCCTGCGCGCCGACGGCGTGCCCACCTACAATTTTGGCGTGGTGGTGGACGACCTCGACATGGGCATCACCCACGTGATTCGCGGTGACGACCATGTCAACAACACGCCGCGCCAGGTGAACATATTCCAGGCGCTCGACGCGCCGCTACCGCAGTTCGCGCATGCGCCGATGATCCTCGGCGCCGATGGCGAGCGTTTGTCCAAGCGCCACGGCGCGGTCTCGGTGATGCAGTACCCGGAGGACGGCTATCTGCCCGAGGCGCTGTTCAACTATCTCGCGCGCTTGGGCTGGAGCCACGGCGACGCGGAGAAATTCACGCGCGAGCAGTTCGTCGAATGGTTCGACCTCGCGCATGTGAGCAAGTCGACTGCCCAGTTCGACATGGCCAAGCTGGCCTGGCTCAACCACGATTACATCAAGCAGGCGGACCCCGCGCGCCTGGCCGAGTTGGCGGGGCCGCGCATAGAGCGCGACGGTGGCAGACTGGCCGACGGACCGGCACTGGTGGAAGTGGTGAAATTGCTCAAGGATCGCGCCACCACGCTGGAGCATATGGCCGAGGCGGCGATGATGTTCTACCGGCACATGGAACCAAGCAAGGCGCTTATTGCCGAACATCTGACGCCGGAGGTGATGCCCGCCGTGCGCGAACTCGCGAGCAGCCTGGAGCGGGTCGAGTGGCAACGCTTGAAACTGAACGAGGCGGTGAAAGCGGTGGTCGCCAAATTCGGCCACAAAATGCCCAGGATCGCGATGCCGCTGCGGGTGATGCTGCTCGGGCAGACGCAGACGCCGTCGATCGACGCGGTGATGGAGGTTTTAGGGCGCGAGGCGGTACTGGCGCGGCTGCAACCCTATCTCGCGGAAAGCTGAGCCGCCTTTACACGCGAGGGCGCAAACCGGTATAATTCGCGCCTTTCGTGGGGGTATAGCTCAGCTGGGAGAGCGCTTGCATGGCATGCAAGAGGTCAGCGGTTCGATCCCGCTTACCTCCACCACACCGACCGGCAATTCTGGTTAGCACCAAGCCCTTTAGTCCCCATCGTCTAGAGGCCTAGGACATCACCCTTTCACGGTGAGTACGGGGGTTCGAATCCCCCTGGGGACGCCAATTTAATCAAATAGTTAAGGCGCGCTAGGCGCTAAGCTGCAGCCCCGTGCCAAATTGGTGCCAAACACGCGGCGCAAAAGTTGCCTCGCCCATCATCTCAGAGGGCACTCCTTTGTTCCATGTTGGCAGCGACGCATGGTCCGCCCGCAGCGCGAGCGAGGACGGACGCGTCGGCGATGCTGTGGCCCTAGGCACCCATGCTCATCCTTGCCTGTCGCATGCCTCTGCCTGTACCGTCATGGCGTTTCCCATTACCGTGGCGTGCGGCTGCGTGCGAGAGAAACGCCGCCCGCACGCCACCGTGGAAAACGCCGCAGATCTTTAGTTTGTCGTGTTGACGCTTGACACCTCCACTTTTGTGGATCACGAACGTGCAGTCTTCCTGCGATCAGACTGCAGCAGGGTCGCAGTCGGCCTGCAGTCCTTTTGCAGTTTATTCGCCGTCTTTACGATAACCGCCATTGTTCTCTCTCAATTCTGATTCATCGGGTTTTGCCACCTTCTGGTTGCTGCCTTGATGCTGCTGGTGTGTAATGCCTGTCAGGTTAGTGTTTCTGTCCGTCTCGCCTGCTCAGCAGAGCGAGATCTACGAGGGACGCGGGACACCACTCCCGTTTCGTGCCGTTTGCTTTGCTGCTTGCCGCCGCGGCACGCGGCATTGGCGTCGATGGCGCTCCCTGTGGGAAGTCGATCCGTCGAGTTGAGCCATAACCCAAGGCTCGGGGGTGCGCGGGTTGCGCGCGAGATCAAACGACGCCCGTCGGGAACGGGCAGAGGGACGAACCGCATTGCGCGGTTGCTCGGTGTGATGCGCCAGGGAGCTCATCACTGGGTCGCGGAACGGGGAATATCGGCTGGAGAAGCCCGCCGATATTGGTTCCGCACGCAGCGTCACTACCGGCTGGCGCCGGGGTAGTGACGCTGCGATTGGCGCAGATGGTTGACGCACACGGACAGCAGGTTGTTTGGCGCAGGTATCACGACGGACGAAGCCGCCGCGATCCATTGGCGCAGACCCGCTACGAGCTTACGAGCGCGATAAAGACTGCCGCAGCTTTCAACGGACTGAAACAGCATTTACGGTGCCGGGACGAAGCCGCCCAGGCGAGAGGTACAAGCTTACGATTATCACCAGCCCTGCGGCCACCGGATCTCAGGGGATCTGTCCGGTTTCAGGCGCTCTTGCGAGCAAAGGCGATGCGCTAACGGGCATCAACCGGGCTGACTCAGCCAGCGTGAAAATTCTATTCGACGAACCGCGCGGGCGACTTGCTTCAATCGGCGCTGATCGCTCCTGTCCTTGCATCACAGGACCACACGGATCAACGAACGACAGGCCCCGCAGTTGACGGTGTGACCGCGACGACCTCTGCGAGTTCCATGCGCTACTACAAAATATTCACGCCGAGGTGTTTGCACTGCTAACACCTGATGCGATCGACTGGCGAGCGCGCAACGACTTCCCGCGCCGTCGGTATGTGCGCCCCTTTGCCAAACACAAGTGTCAAGCCGAATCGTGGCCTCGACGAAGCCATGAATCGGGGAGACAGCACGGCCGCGCCATGGAAATATGACTCCTCATTCCGCTACGAGCGATGAGGTGACAAACATGTCCGATCAATACCAGCAAGGGCTATCCATTCTTCGACGTAAGCAGGTCGAAGCCCGCACGGGGCTTGCGCGCAGCACGATTTATCACCACATCAAGGCCGGCACATTTCCGCGACCGATCCCTCTCGGTCCCCGCGCGGTCGGGTGGCTCGAATCCGACGTGAGCAACTGGATCGCCGAGCGGGTACGGATGGCGCGCGACGGTGCCAATCGCTCTGTTTGATCGGATGCGCCTGGGGCAGTGGCACGAGGATGGCTCACGCCGCGATTGTTGCGCGTGCGCCGGCCATGCCGTAGCGATCGAGCAGTCCCGTGTAGCGTACGGTGAAGTTCTTTTCTTCGGTCAGATTCTTGAACGTGGCCGACAGGCTGTCGCTGCGGTGCTCCTGCGGGGCGCCACCGGCTTGCCACAGGGCGTTCTGCAGCCCCTTGGACAACGTCTCGAAGCTCTCGCCACCTTCAACCACTTCCACATGCTCCCAGCACGAGAAGGCCAGCACGAAGTGGTACAGAATGTGCGCAAACGGCGCGTTGGCAATCGTGATGTGCAACTCGCCCATCGCGGTGAAGTCCAACAGGCCACGATGGCCCGGCGCATGCTCTTGCGGGAAGAGCACTTCCTTGGGTGGTCCTTCCAGCGCGCGCCATTGCCGGACGTGACGCTGCAGGGTGCGCAGCACGCCGTCGGGGAAGCTCTCGGGGTGATCGTCCTGGAGCTTACGCAGCAGCGTGATGGCCATCAGCTTGGTCGCGCTCTTGAGCAGCGGCACGACCTCATTGTCCCAGACCTGGGCAAACGGATCGGTTCGCGAGCGCCAATAGCGTCGGGGGGTTCTGTGAAGGCAACTTTGAGGCACTTCTGCTCCCGGCTTTCATCGAGCAACGCTTGCGCTTCTGCCGTGCCCGGCTCAAGCACCACGACGTCAAGCTCGTTTTCACTCGCTATCGCGATGATGCGCAAGTTCGCCAAACCCGGGTGATACGCCAGGATTCGGTGGCGCAGGCATCCCGATTACCGAGCGGATGCCACAACAGCTTCGGATACCTCGATTCGCATCGCATGATGACCGTGAAGCGCCCGGCCACTAGGCGTTACGGCGTTCATCATTTCCAGTTTGCCAATATTTGTGACGCGCATCTCGACGTCTTGCTCTCCGCCGCACAGCACGTAACCCCGCGCTCACCGCGATTACGCTTCATCGCGCGGCTAAACCAACATAGGATATCCCCCGGCTCTGCCGGGGAGGCAGTAGAAGTTTGAGTGCGCCGGGAGACCGGCAAGGAGTAGATGGTGCAAGTCCATTGTGATGAAGGCGTAGCGAGCCACATCAGCCCTGAGCCGTGCGCAGGCACCCGCGAGGGTGTAGGCGAAGCGTCGGCAGGGGAACGTGCAGGCCAGCCATTGAGCCGCGAAAGATACTTGATTTCGGGCGCCGACGCTGTTCAAACGGCGGAAGGCAACATGAACGGGTGCGCTCACGCGAGCGCCCGGACAGCCCGGCGTGGTCGGAGACCCTGGCATGCACGGACGCTCTTTGCGCGGGAACCGGGAGGTCTCCGGACTGGCCAGTGCGGCAGATGTGCGCTGGTCCGCATTGGGAAGGCGAGGAGCCGAAGCCAATGATGCACGGTCTGGAGAAGTCAGACTCCTCCATAAGAGCGAAGAAGTCGGCGAACAAACCTGGGCGACCGGGGGCGGAGTCGATGGAGCAAAGGGAGGGGACCAAGGAGAACACGGGAGAGTCACCCGCGAGCCGGACACTGAGCCGGGAAATCGTGACTGGAGGGCTGGACCGTGTACGGCAAGCAGCAAGAGGCAACAAGAAGGAGCGGTTCACAGCGCTGATGCACCATGTGACGATAGATCTTCTGAGGCAGGCGTACTACTGGCTTAAACGCAGTGCGGCCCCAGGGGTAGATGGCGTCACCTGGCATGACTATGAGGACAACCTAGAAGCGAAGCTCACCGATCTGCATACGCGCGTCCACCGTGGCAGTTATCACCCAATGCCATCGAGGCGCAAATACATCGCCAAGCCGGACGGGCGCAAACGCCCGCTCGGAATTGCCGCGCTGGAGGACAAGATCATCCAGCGAGCGGTGGTGGAGGTGCTCAATGCGATCTACGAGCAGGACTTCCTGGGGTTCTCGTATGGATTCCGGCCCGGGCGCGGGCAGCACGACGCGCTCGATGCACTGGCGGTCGGAATTTCGCAGCGGCACGTGAACTGGATTCTGGACGCGGACATCGCCGCTTTCTTTGATACGGTTTCCCACGACTGGATGCTTCGGTTCCTGGAACACCGTATCGGCGATCGCCGCTTGCTTCGCTTGATTGGCAAATGGCTCAAGGCGGGAGTGATGGAAGAGGGCGTGGTTTCAGCAACCGAGACCGGAACCCCGCAAGGGGCGGTGGTTTCACCAGCGCTAGCCAACGTTTATCTGCATTACGTCTTCGACTTGTGGGCGCATCGCTGGCGGCAGCAGCAAGCCCGCGGTGCGGTTATCTTCGTGCGATATGCCGACGATGTAGTGGCGGGATTTGAGCACGAAGGAGAGGCCAGGCGCTTTCTGGTGGAGTTGCGGCAGCGAATGGAGAAATTTGCGCTATCGATGCATCCCACCAAGACGCGATTGATCGAGTTCGGTCGCTACGCGGCTGAGCGCCGAGGTAAGCGCGGTCTGGGTAAGCCGGCGACGTTCAACTTTCTTGGCTTCACGCACATCGCTGGACGGACTCAAAAGGGCCGCTTCCAGTTGATACGCAAGACCCGGCGTGATCGCATGCGGGCGAAGCTCAAGGCCATCAAGGAAGAACTACGACGGCGCATGCACCACTCCATTCCGCAACAGGGGCAGTGGCTGCGGCAGGTCGTGCGCGGCTACTTTGCGTACCACGCCGTGCCAACCAATCTCCAAAGTCTGTCGGCCTTTCGGTACTTTGTGGGGCGGCTCTGGCTGAAGACGCTGCGGCGTCGCAGTCAGAAGAACCGCTTCTCGCGGGACCGGCTTACCCGACTCGCTGCGGACTGGCTCCCTTCTCCGCGAATCCTTCACCCATGGCCCGATGCCCGCTTTGTCGTCAAACATCCAAGGTAAGAGCCCAGTGCCCGAATGGGGCCCGCTGGGATCCGTGCGGGGGGTGCGCAGAAATGGGCATCCCTACCGCGATCATTTAAGGGAGTCCACCGCAGAAACTTCCAACCGTGAGCCGCCAAAGCACACGAAAAGGGAGTTTCGCGATGGACGAGTACGAAAGTTTAAGTCATACGAAGTACGAATGCATCTATCACGTGGTGTTCATACCGAAGGGTCGGCGCCGAGCGTTGTACGGGGAGTTGAGGAAACACCTGGGCGAGATATTTCGGCGGTTGGCAGAGCAAAAGGAGAGTCGCATCGAGGAGGGGCACCTGATGTCGGATCACGTGCACATGATGATCCGGATTCCGCCGAAGTACGCAGTGTCGCAAGTCATTGGTTTCATCAAGGGAAAGAGCGCGATTCACCTGGCGCGGGTATACGGAGAGCGGAAGCGAAATTTCGTTGGGCAGAGTTTCTGGGCACGAGGGTATTTTGTGTCGACCGTGGGCAGGGATAAAGAGATGATTCGCGACTACATCCGGCATCAGGAAGAAGAGGACAAGCGGTTGGACCAGTTGAAGCTTTGGCAATAGGAGGGCCACCTTCAGGTGGCGACGAGAACTGGGGTCGCGTTAGCGCCCCCCATCAAGCCGCTTTGAGCGGCTCACAATTTAAGGCCCCCGGCTCTGCCGGGGGATATTTACTGATCGATTTTTGTCGGTTCATCACTCGGGCAATGTCGCTCTGATTATGTCCGGCTTTGTTGAGGATGGCAATTTGGTATCGTTCGTCTTGGGTGAGATGTGTGTAGTTCATTCCAGACAACTTTGACTTGGCGGTCGAGAGGCTCGGATGCTATCGTATCTCGCCGTCCCAACCCGTTAATCAGAGTCGCACTTCAGTGTACGACCGAACAGGAACAGTACGTGCTTTCCTGTCGCACTGTCGCCACGGCGCCCGTCGCATGAAATCTCATTATTGAGCTTGCCTCGCCGGAGGGGTCGCGGGCGACAAGATTTGTCGATGTGCTAATCGCCTGCGGCTAATCAGCTCTCGTGATGGCTTTTAGCCACGTTTGCGCAGTACGTTCACGCGCATCGGTCGGACGAACCGGACACCTTGAGGCGTGGCGTGGAGTTCGAAGCGCTGTTTCACCTCCACGAGCTGGTCGCCTACCTGCGTGTGGTCGCGGTGTGTGGCCCTGACGACGCGCTGGAAAAATTCGTCGAAATCGTGGAAGGCGAGCGGCGTGTCGAATCTCTCTTCTGTCACCACATCCATCAGCCCGGTCGAGATGGCGCGCCCGAGCGCGTCGTAGGCGGCCTTCCGCACGACTTCCTCGTCATTGAAGAGGCGCAGGATCTCGTTGAACTCGCCTGCAAACACCGGCTCGGAGACGTAGAGCAGACCGCCGGGCGCGAGCACACGCCCGATCTCGGCGAGTGCGCGGTCGAGGTGTTCGAGCGGTACGTGGTGCAGCGATTTAAGCATCATCGCGATGTCGAAGCTATTCGCGTCGAAGGGAATGTCGGCGGCACCGGCGAAGACGAAGTCGAGTCCCGCGACGGGCGTCGCGGTAAGGTTCTGAGTGTGCTGCACATAGTCTACTTCTAGTCCGGTCACCGAGGCGACCAGCCCGTCCTTCAGGAGGCGGCGTGGTATCTCCGCATTCCCGCAACCGAGGTCGATCACCTTCGCGCCAGAAAGCGGCAGGAGCCGACGCATCAGGTTGACTTCATCTGGGATCAGCTCAATCGTGTTCACGTCCATGGCCTGCCCTGGTTATCTGTCTTTCGTGGTCGATATCAGTTTCAGGTTTGACTGCTGCATCCGATCCTGGCGTGCGTGACTCCCGCTTGCGCGGGGATGACTAATCCTCCGGTAGCGTCAGCATCCCGGCGACCCGTGCCGCACCTGGCGCCGCGAGATGCGGCACGCTGCCCAACAGAGGCGCGTCCAGCCGGGCTTGCAGCGCGGCGATGTTCTCCTGCACGCAGGCCATCTTTGCATCGACTTGATTGGCGATCCAGCCGGCCAGGCGTAGTCCGCGCGCGCGGACGGCTTCGGCTGTCAGCAGGGTGTGATTGATGCAGCCCAGCCGCAATCCCACCACCAGGATCACCGGCAGCCCGAGCCACGCGGCTAGGTCGGCGCTGTCGCGCGACTCGTCTAGCGGCACGCGAAAGCCGCCGGCGCCCTCGACGACGAGGAAGTCGGCCAGCCCGCGCAGTTCCCCGAAGCACCGCGCGATGTGCGGGATGTCGATCGTCACGCCGTCGCGGCGCGCGGCAATGTGCGGCGCCAGCGGTTCGCGCAGCAGGTAGGGATTCACGCAGTCGCGCGGCGCGTCGACGCTGCTCGCGGTGACGAGGGCGTCGACATCCTCGCTGCCGCCCGCCGCCACCGGTTTCATGCCAAGCGAGCGCATGCCTTGCGCGGCGGCGGCGTGCAGCAAGGCGCAGGCCGCGAGGGTCTTGCCGACTCCGGTGTCGGTACCGGTGAGAAAGTAGGCGCGGTTCATTCGAGTTCCATGACTGTCTCGGCAAGCCGCGCGACCTGCGCCTCGGTATGCGCCGCCGAAAGCGTGATGCGCAGGCGCGCCGTGCCGTCCGGCACCGTCGGCGGACGGATGCCCGGCACCCAGATGCCGCGCGCGAAGAGCCGGCTTGCCACATCCATCGTTTCCGCGTTCTCCCCGATCAGCAGCGGGTGGATGGCGGTTTCAGACGGCAGCAGCTGCCAGCGCTTGAGTTTCATTGAACTGTGCAGCAGTGCGTTCAGACGGGCGAGATGGCCGCGGCGCTCATTGCCCTGCTCGATGAGGTCAATGCTCTTTAGCAGTGCGTGGGCGATGAGCGCGGGCTCACCGGTGCTGAAGATGTAGGTGCGCGCTTTTTGCAGTATCCACTCGATGGCCTCCTGCGTCCCGGCGGCGAAGGCGCCGGCCGCGCCGGCCGCCTTGCCCAGCGTGCCCATGTAGATCAGGCGCGGCGAGGCAAGACCGAAATGCGCGGCGGCGCCGCGGCCCTGTGGCCCGAGCAGACCGAAGCCGTGGGCGTCGTCCACCAGCAGCCAGGCGTCGTGCCGCTCGGCGAGGGCGAGCAGGTCCGACAGTGGCGCGAGGTCGCCGTCCATGCTGAATACGGACTCCGTGATGACCAGCTTGCGCCGCGCATGCGCTGCGGCCAGCCCGCGTTCCAGCGCCGCCAGGTCGAGGTGGGGGTAGATGTTGAGGTCGGCGTGGGACAGGCGTGCAGCGTCGATCAGCGAGGCGTGATTGAGCCGGTCGCAGAAGAGGGCGTCGCCGCGCCCGGCAAGCGCCGGCACGATTCCCAGGTTGGCCATGTAACCGGTGGAGAACAGCAGCGCGCGCTCCATGCCCGTAAATTCGGCCAGGCGACGCTCCAGCGCAGCGTGCGGCCTCACGTGGCCGTTGATGAGCGGCGAGGCGCCCGAGCCGACGCCGTAGAGCCGGGCGCCTTCCTGCGCCGCTGCGACCAGCGCGGGGTCGTTTGCCAGGCCGAGGTAGTCGTTGCTGCAGAAGGCCAGCGCCGGGCGGCCGTCGACGATGAGTTCCGGTGCGCAGGGCGAATCGAGGACGCGCCGCCGGCGCCGCAGCGCCAGCGCATCGAGTTCGGCGAGCTCCGCGTCGAAATCGCTCATGGCAGCACGTCGTCCAGCGCGGCCTGCGTGCCGGCGACGAGCAGCTCGATCTCGTCGCCGCCGATCACGTAGGGCGGCATAAAATACACGGTGTTGCCGATCGGGCGCAGCAGCAGGCCGCGCGCCAGCGCTGCCTGGTGGAAGCGGCGTGCGAAGAGCGGGTCGTCGGTGGCGGCATCGAAGGCCCAGATCATGCCGGTGTTGCGGAAGTGGCGCACGCGCGGATCGGCGGCGAGCGCCGCCGCCCGCTCGTTCAGTCGCGCGGCGGTGCGGCGATTGGCATCGATCACATCGTCTTCCTCGAAGATCGTCAGCGTGGCCAGGGCGGCGCGGCAGGCGAGCGGATTCCCGGTATAGGAATGCGAATGCAGGAAGCCGCGCGTGGAGCTGTCGTCGTAGAAGGCGGCATATACGGCGTCGGTAGTCAGCACCACCGAGAGCGGCAGGGTGCCACCGCTGATGCCCTTGGACAGGCACAGGAAGTCCGGCATGATGCCGGCCTGCTCGCAGGCGAAGAACGTGCCGGTGCGCCCGCAGCCGACGGCGATCTCGTCGGCGATGAGGTGCACGCCGTAGTGCTCGCACAGGGCGCGTGCCCGGCGCAGGTATTCCGAGTCGTACATGGCCATGCCGGTGGCGCATTGCACCAGCGGCTCGACGATGAACGCTGCCGTCTCGGCGTGGTGCTCGGCGAGATGGGCCTCCAGCGCCGCGGCGGCGACCAGCGCCGCGTCGCGCGGCGACTGACCCGGCGCCGCGTGCCGCCAGTCGGGGCTGGGCACCGTGGCACCAGCGCGCAACAACGGGGCGTAGACGTCGCTGAAGAGGGCTACGTCGGTCACCGCCAGCGCGCCGAGGGTTTCGCCATGGTAGCTGCCAGTGAGGCTGAGGAAGCGGGTCTTCTGCGGCCGGCCGCTGTTGTGCCAGAAATGGAAGCTCATCTTCAGCGCGATTTCCACCGCCGAAGCGCCGTCCGAGGCGTAAAAGCAGTGGCCGAGCGCATGGCCGGTCAGCGCCGAGAGCTTTTCCGACAGCTCCACCACCGGCATGTGGGTGAAGCCGGCCAGCATGACGTGGTCGAGTTGTTCGAACTGCTCGCGCAATGCGGCGTTGATGCGCGGGTTCGCGTGCCCAAACAGGTTCACCCACCAGGAGCTGATGGCGTCGAGGATGCGGCGTCCGTCGAAATCCTCCAGCCAGACACCCTGTGCTCGGCGGATGGGCACCAACGGAAGGATTTCGTGCAGCTTCATCTGTGTGCACGGGTGCCACACCGCAGCGAGACTGCGCTCCAGTAGCGATTGGTTGTTCATCGTCTAAGGCCGACTTTACGGCGGCGTGCTTTCTGAGGCGTCAATTCCGGCAAGCCGAATGCGGTGCTGACGTTGGTCAGCGCCAATAAGGAAAAGCATATCACCATCAATCACCCTCGAGCCGAAGCGATTGCAGGGCCGCGCCGCCAAGTGCGTGACGGGCGCAACTAGAACGGATGCATGCCCAGCTTCGCGAGCAGGACGCGATCCTTCTCCGTTTCGGGGTTGCCGGTGGTAAGGAGTTTTTCTCCATAAAAAATCGAGTTTGCCCCGGCAAAAAAACATAGTGCCTGCACCGCTTCGGGCATCTCTTGGCGGCCGGCCGAAAGCCTCACCATGGCCTTCGGCATGCTGATGCGCGCCACAGCGATGGTGCGCACGAATTCGAGGGGATCGAGTGCTTCGGTGCCGTGCAGCGGTGTGCCTTCCACTTGCACCAGATTATTGATGGGCACCGACTCGGGGTAGGGGTCGAGGTTCGCAAGCTGCGCCACCAGACCCGCGCGCAGCCGGCGCGATTCGCCCATGCCGACAATACCGCCGCAGCAGACGTGAAGTCCCGCATCGCGCACTTTTTCCAGCGTGTCCAACCGATCCTGGTATTCGCGGGTGGTGATGATGTCGCCGTAGAACTCGGGCGCGGTATCCAGGTTGTGGTTGTAATAATCGAGTCCCGCCTGCTTCAGCTGCTCGGCTTGTCCCTCCTTGAGCATGCCAAGGGTGGCGCAGGTCTCCAGTCCCAGCGCGCGCACCGCCGCGATCATCTCGGCAACCTTGTCCAAGTCCTTTTGCTTGGGGCCGCGCCAGGCCGCACCCATGCAGAACCGGCTTGCGCCCTGTTCTTTGGCCGCGCGCGCCGCGCCCACCACTTCTTCCAGCGTCAGCAGGTCTTGGTTTGCAATGCCGGCGTCGTGGCGCGCGGATTGCGGGCAGTAACCACAATCCTCGGAACAGCCGCCAGTCTTGATCGAGAGCAAGGTCGAGAGCTGCACCGCGTTGGGGTCGTGGTAATGCCGGTGTACCTGGTGTGCGCGGTGCAGGAGATCGCTGAATGGCAGATCAAACAGGGATTGCAACTCGAACACCGTCCATTTTTCTATCTGCGCCTTGTCAACGTCGGCGACTGGCTTCACGGCAGAGGGTTGATCGTGCTCGGCGATAGCGACGGGATTCATTGATGTCCTTTCATTTTGTCGTGGGTCCGCAGCTCTGCGGTCCGCATTTATCTTTATCCGGGTCGACGCCCTCTAGTGAGGCAATAAATGCGCCGTAACGGAGTCATAAAGTTGACTGAATTTGCCTCATATTTAATAGTATGAAAACAAGATTGTCAACAAATAGTTTGCGCTACTCTTTAGTTGGATAGAATGCCGAGCGGCAGAGTAAAAACATAATTGAAACATGCAATAATGATATTATTAGCAAGCCAATGTCGCTCCGACAGGCGGCAGTTGGCTGACGGACGCAGCTAATTGAAATTAGCATAATATATCTATATAAATGTGTTGCGCAAATTTAATTGTTGACAAAAATGTCAACTGTTGTTTATAGTCGCGCCATCCCGGTTTATCGAGATTGTCTCAAGCCGGAAAAACGGAATCAAACAGGCTTGCCTGTTTTTCCATCCACTCTCTCCTGGAGGACGCATGGCGACGCGGTTGAAAAAGGCGGTCCAGGTTGAGCAACGCCCCGGAGCAAAGGGCGGTCCTCACGGCAAACGCGGGATCGATCTGCAAAAGGTGTTGCGCGAACGCATCGCGAAGCAAGAGATTGCCCCCGGAAGCAAATTGCGGGAACAAGAGCTTTCCACAGAATTCGGCGTGCCGCGCGCCCTCGTGCGCGAAACACTTTGCGCCCTGGAACAGCGCGGTTTGATCGAGCGTATTCCCAACCGCGGCGCAGTGGTCGTTCGTCTCGATTTGTCCCAGGTGTTCGAAATTTACGACTTGCGCGAAGTGCTGGAGGGACTGTGTGCGCGGCTGGCCGCCCAGAATACGTCGCCCGAATCCTGGCAGGACATGGTCGACATGTTCGAAGGACCAATGGAGGAGTACGTAAAGCGAGGCGATTATGAGTCGTTTCTTGCGGGCTACGCAGTATTTCGTCGACGGCTGATCGAGGCGGCGGCCAATCCGGTACTCGCCGACATGCTGGACAGCATCTACGAAAAGACCCAAGCCATCATCCGCCGCATCATTATTCTGCCGGGGCGTGCGGAACAAGGACTCTCGGAACATCGGGCAGTGCTCGCGGCAGTGTGCCGTGGCGATGCCGAGGCAGCCGAGCGCTTGCGGCGAGAGAACATGCGCAGCGGCAAGGATTACCTCAAGCGATATCAAAGTTTCGTACTGTAGGGCATAGGCACAGTTCCCCGGCAGACGCGAATTTGGCCAACACGGACACCACAGTTTGAAACCGAGGCAAAAAAACATGAATGAAATTTCGCCCGGCGGCCCATTGTCCGGCTACCGGGTGCTCGAGATGGGTTCCACCGTGGCCGGACCGTTTTGCGGACGGCTTCTCGCGGATTTTGGCGCGGAGGTGATTAAGGTGGAGCCGTTCGAAGGAGATGCCGTGCGCACGATGGGCAAGCGTTTTCATGGGAAATCGCTGTATGCGGCGAGCATTTTCAGAAACAAGTCGCTGATCTCGGTGGATTTGCGCAAGCGCGAAGGCCAGGAAATCATCAGGAAGATTGTCACCAAGTGTGACCTTGTGGTGGAGAATTTTCGCCCGGGAGGCTTGGAAAAATGGAGCTTGGGATACGCAGATCTCTCACACCTCAACCCGGGGATCATCATGGTGCGCATCAGCGGCTTCGGTCAAACTGGCCCTTACAGCCAGCGTGCCGGTTACGGTGTGATCGGCGAGGCAGTCAGCGGCCTGCGCCATATCACCGGTGATCCGGATCGCCCACCTAGCCGAGCTGCGGTGTCGATCACCGACTACATTACCGGCTTATACGGTGCTTTCGGTGCGGTCATGGCATTGCTTGCTCGCGCCAAGACCGGGCGGGGGCAGTACATCGACACCGCGCTCTACGAATGTGCTTTCAGCTTTATGGAGCCGCACGTCCCCGCATATGAAAAGCTTGGGCACGTCGCCATGCGCGCCGGCTCGCGACTGCCTGACAGCACGCCGAATAATCTGTACGTGACCCGCGACCGGCAATTCATTCATATCACGGCGATGGGCGATGCCGTGTTCAAGCGCCTGACGGCTTGCATGGGCCAGTCCGAACTGTTCGATGACCCGCGTTTTGGCGACCCGGTCGAGCGTTCCCGTCACGACCAGGATCTCGACGACATCATTACGCGCTGGACCGAAAGCCACGACCTCGCTGAACTGGAAAGTGTGCTGAATGCGGCGGCGGTACCTGCAACGCGCGTTTTCACCATGGCTGACATTTTCAGAGATCCCCAATACCAGGCGCGCGAAATGCTCGCGCAAGCACCCGATGACGACCTGGGCACGGTAGCTATGACGGCGCCGGTGCCACGATTGTCGGAGACCCCTGGCAGCATCCGCCACGCCGGCAAGCGCATCGGGCAGGACACGCGCCGGGTACTTTCCGAAATTGCAGGACTGTCCGCCGGGGAGCTGGACCAACTCGAGACCGCACGCGTGATTTTCAGTGACCGAGGGCTATCGGGGCAGATTGCCACTCCCGTCGGAGCGTGGGCGGGTGCAGCGTGAGGAGGATCGCTACCTGCAGTCGCGACGAGGGGCCGTGCGCCGCCTATGTATCTGAACAGACGGCCGCATATCAGTCGCAATGGGACCAACGAGGACGACATCATGGCGTTTGAAGAACTATTGATCGAATACGAAGAACGGCGCGCAAAAGCGATTGCGATGGGCGGATCCGAGAAATTGGAGAAGCGGCGCGCAGCAGGACTGCTCAATGCGCGCGAGCGCATCGAGTACCTGGTGGACCCGGGCAGTTTCATGGAGTCGGGACTGTTCGGGACTTCGGCAGCGTATGAGCACGACCGCGAAAAGACACCGGCTGATGGAAAGGTGGCGGGCTACGCGCGTCTCGGCGGCCGCGACATAGCAGTCATCTCCAATGATTTTACCGTCAAGGGCGCCTCCAGCAGCGCAACTAACGGCAGGAAGATCGGCCAGATGAAACGCGTTGCGATCCAGCGTGGTCTACCGTTGGTGTTTCTGGGCGAGTCCTCCGGGGCACGCATGCCTGACACCATGGGCTCGCGCGGCATGGGCACCATGCTTGGCAACGACCCCACGCAGTACCGGCGCATGCGCGAAACGCCCTGGGCCGGCGCGGTGCTGGGTTTGTGCTACGGTTCCTCGACTTGGTACACCGGCTATTCCGATTTCAGCGTGATGCGCAAGGGCGCCATCATGGCCGTATCCAGCCCGCAGCTCGTGTCGCTCGCGATCAGGGAAAAAGTGGATCCGGAAGAAATCGGAGGATGGAAGCTTCACAGCGAGGTGACCGGGCTTATCGACCAGGTGGTGGACACCGACGAAGAGGCGCTCGACGCGATCAAGAAGTTTCTGTCCTACATGCCGGCCCACCACAACGAGGCGCCGCCCGTGCATCCGGTGCCTGCTGGATCGGGCGAGGGCATGCAGGACATCGTGAACCTGCTGCCGCCCAAGCGCACCCAGGTATACGACGTGCGCAAGATCATCAAAACCATCGTTGACCGCGACAGCTACTTCGAACTCAAGCCGCGCTTTGGCAAAGTGGCGGTGACCGCTCTCGCGAGGATCAATGGCCGCAGCGTCGGCATCATCGCCAACAATCCTTTGTTCAAGGGCGGAGCGCTGGACTCGGACGGGTGCGATAAAGCCACCAGCCTTACCGTCATGTGCGACTCATTCAACATCCCGATTGTCATGCTCGTGGATACGCCCGGATTCATCATCGGCCTCGATGCAGAGCGCAAACGCGCGCCAGGCAAGATCGTGAATTTCATGGGCGCGCTGTCGCTGGTGACGGTGCCCAAGCTGACGATCGTCCTGCGCAAGAGCTACGGCCAAGCTTATCTCAACATGGGCGGGGGGCGCAATTCCGACGAGTTTGCGGCCTGGCCCACGGCCGAAATCAGCTTCATGGATCCGAACTTCGCCGCCAGCATCGTGCATGGACTCAATCCGGGCGACCCCGGCTACGAGGAAGCCGTTGCGGAAATGGCGCGCGGCAACAGCGTCTGGGACATTGCGTCGATGTATGCGGTGCAATCGGTGGTTTTGCCGAGCGAGACGCGCAATTACCTTATCCGCATGCTGGAGGTGCATCAATCGCGTCTATCTAACGGCGTGGGCGAACACCTGATGCGCACTTGGCCGACCACTTTCTGAGGGATGCGCATGTTCGATAGAGTCGTCGTCGCCAATCGCGGAGCTGTCGCCGCCCGGGTCCTGCGCGCGCTCAACGCTATGCGCATCCATTCGATCGCGGTGTATTCGGAGGCTGATGCTGGCGCGCCCTACCTTGAACTCGCCAGTGAGACCCACGCGATCGGCCCGGCGTCCCCGCGCGAAAGCTACCTCAATCAGGAGACTCTGCTCGATATTTTCCGGCGCTCGCGCGCGGACGCAATGCATCCGGGCTACGGTTTTCTCTCGGAGAACGCCGGATTTGCGACTCGGGTGGAGTCTGCGGGCACGCGTTTCATCGGACCGGCGCCGCGCTGGATCGAGGCGATGGGACACAAGACCCGTGCCCGCGCCCTCGCCCGAGAGTACGGACTGCCAGTGGGCAGCGGATCTGACATCCTACCCGCGGACAAGGACATTGTCGCCGCTGCGGCAAGGCGCATCGGCTTTCCCGTGTTGGTCAAACCGGCGGCCGGCGGCGGCGGCATCGGTATGCTGCCGGCCTACGACGAGACTCAACTGGTCGAGGCAGTGGAGCGCGCGCGCTCCATGGCGCAGCGCGGTTTCGCCAATGCCGAGGTGTATTTGGAAAAGCTGCTGACGCGACCACGCCACATCGAATTTCAAGTGCTGGGGGACCATTTCGGCTCGGTCCGACATCTGTTCGAGCGCGACTGCTCGGTGCAGCGCCGCCATCAGAAGGTGATCGAGGAAGCACCCGCACCGCTCGTCGAGCGCAATCAGATCGAAGGCCTTGCCGACAGCGTTGCGGCGATCTTGCAGAAAATGGGCTACGACAATATCGGAACGGTAGAAATGCTCATGGGAGCCGACGGCTCGTTTTCCTTTCTCGAGATGAACACCCGCCTCCAGGTCGAGCACGGCGTGACCGAGGAAGTCACCGGCGTCGACCTGGTTCAGGCACAGATCCGGTCGGCCGCGGGCGAAAGGCTGGAGACAATTTTGCCTGCGCACATTAAATTGGACGGTCACGCCATCCAGGCGCGAGTATACGCCGAGGACCCCAAGCGTTTTTTCCCATCGCCGGGGAAACTCAATGTATTCCGTCCCCCGGTGGATCCCAGCGTACGCATCGAGACTGGCTACGTCGAGGGCCGCGACGTGACGCCGCACTACGACCCGCTCCTGGCCAAGGTGATCGTGCACGCGCCGACGCGCGAGGCGGCGATCGGGCGTCTGTGCGATGCGCTCGAGGAGTTCGCGATCGAGGGCGTGAAGAACAATATCCCGGCGCTGCTGACGATTTTGCATTCGGCGCCTTTCCGCGCAGGGCAGGTTCATACCGGGATCGTGGCGGAAGTGATTTCCTGATCCCGTATCACCTAATACACATGGAGAACAAGCAAAATGGCGACAGTGGAACTTAAGTCCGAGGTGACCGGAGCGGTCTGGCAGATCAAGAAGCAGCCGGGCGAGGTTGTCGCCGAAGGGGACATCGTTATGATTTTGGAGTCGATGAAGATGGAGATTCCAGTGATAGCGGAACAAGGGGGCACGCTCAAGGAACTGGTCGTGAAAGAGGGCGAGCCTGTGGCCGAGGGCCAGACCGTTGCGATCCTCGAAACCTAACCCGGTATATCGGCGCTGTTTCATATCCAACTCTTCAAGGGTAATTAAATGACGTGGTTACCGGAAGCAGAAGAAATCGCATTGCGCCGCAAATGGGCGGAAGAACTGGGCGGGAAGGAGGCCATCGCCCGTCATCACGCACAGGGGCGACTTACGGTGCGCGAGCGAATTGGCGGCCTCGTGGATGCCGGTTCGTTCCAGGAAGTCGGCAAGCTGACCGGAAACGGCACTTACGTCGACGGCCAAGTCACAAAAGTGACGCCGGCCCCTTACGTAATGGGGCTCGCCAGTGTCGACGGACGGTCAGTTGCAATAGGCGGCGAAGATTTTACCGTGCGCGGCGGCACCAGTTGGGGCGGTGATCGACGCAAAGGTGGTCAGGGCGGCTTCGTCGAGGACCTGGCTGCGCGGTATCGCATTCCATTGATCAATCTGATCGACGGCGCCGGCGGCACCGTAACCTCGGCAAAGCGACGCGGCCACACTGTGTTCCCCGGCGTGGACGGGTACGAGCGCGCGGTGCAGTTGCTGGGAACGGTGCCGGTGGTCAGCGCGGTCATGGGAACGGCGGCCGGCGGCCCGGCCGGGCGGGCGATACTGTCCCACTGGTCGGTGATGGTAAAGGGCTCGAGCCAGATTTTTGCTGCGGGTCCACCGGTCGTTGAACGCTCCTTGGGGCAAAAGGTGAGCAAGGATGAACTCGGTGGAACCCGGATGGCGGTTGACACTGCCGGCACCGTAGACAATGCGGCCGAAAGTGAGGAAGACGCCTTTCGTCTGATTCGGCGTTTTCTCAGCTACATGCCGCAGAACGTGTGGGAGCTGCCACCGGTTACGAGTTGCGATGATCCGGTGGACCGCCGCGAAGAGGCGCTGCTTAATCTGGTGCCGCGGGAGAGGCGGCAGCCGTACAACATGAAGAAACTGATCGAAATGGTGGCCGACCGGGGCTCGATATTCGAGATTCAACCTACTTTTGGCCGCGCCGTGATCACCTGCCTCGCGCGCATGAACGGAAAGGCAGTCGGCATCATCGCCAACAACCCCATGGTCTATGGTGGCGCAATGGACGTCAGGGCGGCGCGAAAGCAGATCCACTTCATCGAGTTGTGCGACACATTTCATATACCGCTCATTTTTCTTGTGGATCTGCCCGGGTTCATGGTTGGCATGCAGGCAGAGGCCGCGGCCACCTTGCGCGATGGCATGCGCGCCGTGTACGTAGGGCTGCAGGCAAGCGTGCCGATTCTCACCTTGGTGATCCGCAAGTGCTACGGCATGGCAGGCATGGGCACGACCGACAAGAACGGTCTGGATTTCAAGATCGCCTGGCCATCGGCCGAATGGGGCTCGTTGCCGGTCGAAGGTGGTGTGGCGGCAGCGTTCAAGCGCGAGATTCAGAATGCTACAGATCCGGCGCAGCGACAAAAGGAGCTTGAGGAAGAGTTGCGCGAGTTGGATTCGCCTTTTCTCACCGCCGAAGCGTTTGGCGTGGAGGACATCATCGATCCGCGCGAAACCCGACGCTATCTGTGCCGCTTCATTGACTTGGCGCAGGGGCGGCTCAAGACGGAAGTCGGCGTCAAACTGAAGACGGGTGTGCGCCCCTAATGGTGCGTCGTGAGCATTCGGTGTGGCGGACCTTCATCTTCAAAAGACAAAGACATTATCAACGAATGGAACAGGAGGCAGATGGATCAACCGATTACATGGTCACGCATTTACATAACTAGACGCACACCAATGACATGCGTTCAACTCATTGAGCAATAGGAGGAGGTAGAATGAAATTTCCCAGATTGATTTCTTTGTTTTTCGTTGCGATTGTCACCCTCGCCGGAATGGCCGGAAATGCATCGGCTGAAGCGAGCGAAGTCAGGATCGCACTGCAGTTTGGTATTGGTTACTTGCCACTTACCGTAATGCAGCACGACAAGCTTATCGAAAAGCATCTCAAGGCTTCTGGCCTTGACAATACCAAAGTGGTTTGGTCAAAGACGGGTGCCGGGTCTGCGATGAACGATGCGTTGCTCGCAGGTCAATTGGACTTTGCCTCTGGCGGGATTCCGCCGTTTTTGCTGCTGTGGGGCAAGACTCGCGACAACCTTGACGTCAGGGGCGTGGGTGCATTGTGCTCGATGCCCAATTTCCTCAACACCAGCAATCCGAATATCAAATCGGTGAAGGATTTCACGGACAAGGACAGAATTGCGGTGGCCGGAGCTGGATCATCGGTTCAAACTGTTTATCTGCAGATGGCGGTTGCCAAGGCTTACGGGGACGCACACTATAACAAGCTCAACCCGATTATGGTAAAGCTATCCCATCCAGACGGCATGGTGGCGCTGCTATCGGGCCAGACGATCGATGCCCAATTTACTTCGCCGCCGTTTCAGTACGAGGAGCTGGAACACCCTGGTATTCATAAGGTGCTTAGCTCATACGACGTAATGGAAGGGTCAAATAGTTTCCTCATGATGTGGGGTACGGGGAAATTCCGGAAGGAAAATCCGAAAACGTACCAAGCGGTCTTTGATGCCTTCAAGGAAGCCACCGAGTCGATTAATCAAGACAAAAAAAGAGCCGCCGAGATTTACGTAGAGAGTGTCAACGGAAAGGCCTCACTGGACAGTATCCTTAAGATGCTCAACGACCCGGAAATCAAATATACCTTGGCGCCGGAAGGGATCATGCAATTCGTTCAGTTCATGAACAAAGTGGGTACCCTAAAGAGCAAGGCTGCGTCATGGAAGGATCTGTTTTTCCCCGAAGTCTATAACCTGCCTGGCAGCTAACTGCAGCGAGCTGTAGTTAGAAAGGCGGGTTCGCCAGAGTCCGCCTTTCGTGGCTTTTTTTCAGCCGCGAGCCTTATAGAGGAGTGTGGAGATGGACGAGGACCAAGGCGCGCTGCCCTTACTAAGCGTAAGCGACGTCACTTTGCAGTATAAGACCAAGGAGCACCTGGTGACCGCCACTTACCGGGTGAGCTTCCAGGTGTTCAAATCGGACCGCTATGTCCTGCTGGGGCCTTCGGGCTGCGGCAAGTCGACGCTGCTGAAAGCCGTGGGTGGCTATCTCACCCCGGTGGAAGGCGCTATCCGCCTGAAAGGCGAGACAGTCACCAAGCCCGGTCCGGACCGGATGATGGTGTTCCAGGAGTTCGACCAGTTGCTTCCCTGGAAGACGGTGAAGCAGAACGTCATGTTTGCTCTCGTTTCGAGCGGTAAATACAAGGGTAAGGCCGCTGAAGACAAGGCGATGCACTGCATCGAGAAGGTGAACCTCACCAAGTTCGCCAACAGCTTCCCGCACACGCTCTCAGGAGGCATGAAGCAGCGCGTCGCCATCGCCCGGGGAATGGCGATGGAGCCTGACGTGCTCCTTATGGACGAACCCTTCGCAGCGCTCGATGCCTTGACGCGCCGCAAGATGCAGGAAGAGCTCTTGCAGCTCTGGGATGACATCCATTTCACCGTATTGTTCGTGACCCACTCGATCCCCGAGGCGGTCAAGATTGGCAATCGCATCCTGCTGCTCTCCCCCCATCCCGGTCAGGTCAAGGCTGAGTTGAACAGTAGCGGGCGCGACGAAGAAGACCCGGTGACCGGCAAGCGGCTTTCCGACCGCATCCACAACATGCTGTTTGCCGACGAGATCGAAGAGGAAGAGGTGACCCATGTCTGACTTACAAGTGCAACGCGCGGAGTTCGTGCGGGAACAGGTGGAAATGAGCGCGTTCGGCGTGGTGGAGAAGCCCCTCACTGTCTGGGAGAAGGTCTTCAACCGGGACGAAGTGCGCAAGGGGCTCATCCTGGTGGCACTCGCCGTGATCTGGCAGGCCTACGCCGCCCACCTCAACAACCCGCTACTTTTCCCCACCTTCAGTTCGACCATAGAGGCCCTGTGGGACCACATGGTGAACGGCAGCCTGCTCACCAAAGCGTGGTTCTCCATCAAGGTGCTGCTCATGGGTTACGCCGCAGGGGTCGTGCTGGCCACTTTGCTCACCATGGTCGCGATCACCTCCCGCCTGGGCAACGATTTTCTGGAAACACTGACCGCGATGTTCAACCCCCTGCCGGCCATAGCGCTGCTGCCCTTGTCCCTCATCTGGTTCGGGCTGGGCAACGGCAGCCTCATCTTCGTTCTGATCCACTCGGTGCTGTGGCCGGTAGCGCTGAACACTCACTCCGGGTTCATGTCGGTGTCCAACACCATGCGCATGGTTGGGAGAAACTACGGCCTTGGCGGGTTCCGCTACGTTTCCAAGATCCTGATCCCGGCGGCGTTCCCCAACATTCTCGCGGGATTGAAGATCGGCTGGGCGTTCGCCTGGCGGACCTTGATTGCCGCCGAGCTCGTGTTCGGTGCGACCTCCGGGTCGGGGGGCTTGGGCTGGTTCATCTACGAGAACAAGAACGAGCTCGAAATCCCCAGCGTGTTCGCCGGGCTGTTCACCGTGATCCTCATCGGCCTCATCGTAGAGAACCTGATCTTTCGCAATATCGAGCACAGGACCGTGCGCAAGTGGGGAATGCAGAACTGAGCGGCGGGACGGCGGTGGTTCCTCCGGCATCGCCAATTGCCTGTTGCGGGTGCTCGCGTTTTGCAGTGATATCTTGACGGGCCGATTCGGCGGCGCCTTAGCTGGGAGCGCAGGCCGGGATTAATTGCGTGCCGGTTCAACGCCGGTATCAGCATGTCGCGGCTCTTGGCAAAGCATCGCGCCGCTTTCGTGCAATTTCACTGACCAGTTAGGCGGTACTACAGAGGTACCGCCTGCCTCTTCCACTATGGCGGGCCCGCTAAACGTGAACTCGGGCTCCAAGGCTTCGCGTAGGTAGACCGGACAGTCGACCCACCCGTCGAACCACACGGAGCGCCGTTCGATCAGTGGCTTCCCGCCCTGCGCAGGCTTGTATTTGAGCTGTGGTTTGTCGACGTCGCCGAGGGAGACCAGGCGGATATTGACGATTTCCACGTCGTGTTCGACAGAGGAATAGCCGAAGTTCTCCTTATGGCGGGCATGAAATGCTTCGCGTAGTGGCGCCCAATCCCTGTCGGTGGGGTTCCATTCGATCGGAAGCGTAAACGACTGCCCGACGTAGCGAAGGTCGAGCGAGTACGTGTGGCGATGCCGGTGTACGGAGATGCCGTCACCCAACAGGAGTTTCTCCGCCGATTCGCGCAGACAGGCGGCGCGTGCTTTCAACTCCTCAATGCCTAGAACGCTCAACTTTCCGCCAGAAGCAAGGACGAAATCCCGGTGGATATCGGCCAGCATCTGGCCAAGTGCGCAAAGGTGGCCAGGTAAGCGGGGAATCATCACGCGCGCTATGCCCAGTTCCTCGGCGACATGGAAGATGTGCATCGGTCCCGCGCCACCATATCCGACCAAGGTAAAGTCCCGCGGATCGAATCCGCGGTGAACTGAGACCTCGCGCACTGCGCCGGCCATTTTCGTAACTGCGATGCGTAACGCGCCGTCGGCTAGTGCAACGATGTCCGGAACTCGCAATTCTTCGGCAATGTTGCGGAATGCCCGCTCGGCGTGTCCCTTGTCAAGCTTTAGACCGCCGCTGATTGGGCGCCGGGTGGGCAGCCGGCCGAGGATCAGGTTGGCATCCGAGATGGTCGGTTGGTTGCCGCCGCGACCATAGCAAGCCGGGCCAGGTACTGCACCGGCGCTTTGTGGGCCGATCTGGAGCGTTCCGTCTGCGCCGATCCAGATGATTGAGCCTCCTCCTGCACCGATGGCATGGATGTCAAGCTGTGGCATCTGGAGCGGGTAGGCGTCGATCTGGTTGTCGTAGGACATGAGCGGTTTGAGTGCGTGCACGAGTGAAACATCGGTGCTTGTGCCCCCCATATCAAACGTGATGATGTTGGCAATTCCGGCAAGCTCGGCGACCCGAATTGCGCCGCTAACGCCGCCGACCGGCCCCGAGAGGAACGTGCCGGCCACACATTGCGAGGCCGCTTGCAGTGTCATCGCTCCGCCGTTGGAGCCCATGATGTTTACAGGTGCTACGACGCCGCGTTCTTTTAGCGCAGCAGTTAGGGTGCGGAGGTATTCCACCATCAGGGGCGTAAGATAGGCGTTCAGTACGCAAGTGGACGTACGCTCGAACTCTCCACGTTCGCGAACCAGCGCAACGGACTGGGATATCGCAGCTTCGGGCATCAGTCTTTGCAATGCGGCAGCTGCCGCAGTTTCGTTAGTGTCGTTCATAAAGCTGTTGATGAACGCCACTGCGATTGACCGTATGCCCTTTCGGCGGAATTCATCGACGATCGGCACTAGTTCAGCTGCATCGATTTCGCGCTGGATCACGCCTGCAGCAGTCGCTCGTTCAGACACCTCAAAGCGTAGATCTCGCGGCACGATCGGTGCCGGCCGTTGCCACACGATATCGAACAGACCTCCGATTAGCCGGCGTCCCTTGCCGATTTCAAGAACGTCCCGGAAACCGCGCGTTGTGACCAGACCGGTTGGCGCTCCCTTGCGCTCGAGCAGTGCGTTCGTCGCGATAGTAGTGCCATGAACGAACGCCCGAATTGAATCCGGGGCGATGCCAAGCGCTGCCAATGCGTCGAGGACCCCTCGCCATTGCTCGCCGGGCAGCGAAGGGACCTTTGCGGCAAGAAGCTCTTGTTCTGCCGCGTTGAATGCCAGGACGTCCGTAAATGTGCCGCCGACATCGATTCCGACGAGATAAGTAGGACGAATCCCCATAAAGAAGATGCTCTCTCTATTCGGGTAGGACGGAGACCGCCCGGATCTCGGCCATGGTTCCCGGCGCGGCGTTCAGTACGGCCAGCCCGCGTGGGCCGATGTGTAGCGCAGTGCCATTGTCCTGTAAGCAGGCCCAACCTCGAAGGGCAGAGGCCGACGTGCTGGCCACCAGTTCGACCAGTGCACCATTGGCTACACCGAGTCGGGCGGCGAACTCACCGGAAAATTCGAAGCGCCGGCGCGGGCCGTCGTACACGTCGGTCTCAGCTTGCTCAAGCAAGATGCGGACGCGGTCTTTTCTCAGCTGCTCGCGCTCGGCGGTTGTACCCTCAGCATCCGCACGTCCCTCTTGACTCAGCACAACCCCAAAGCGGCGCCGCGCGTGCTCCGCCGTGAGGTAGCCGAGCGCGACGTCCGACTCTACTCTGCCGACATCGCGTAGCAGAGGGTCGCCGTAGCCCCCGCCCCCTGCGGTCTCGATCCGCACGATGTCTCCCTGCTGAAGTGCGAACCCACCGACCTTCCCGGGAATGGGGGATGGGTCGATTACCATTCCGTCGCGTAAGACGATGAACCGGTTGCCTGCGCCGCTTTTGGCGGTCGCCGTGCCGAACGGCGGAATAACACACTTGTCGGCAAGGACCGAAAGGCTTGCGTTTTTGCTTAGAATGCGCAGGTCACGCCGAATTCCGCAGCCGCCGCGGAACTCGCCGTCGCCGCATGACCCTTCCCGGATGCCGTACTGCACCACTTCCACGGGACATTGGGATTCCACTACCTCGACCGCCCACACGGCGTTGAAATCGCCTTCGGAATAGGCGCGTACGCCATGGTTTCCGTCGAACCCGCGCGTCGCTCCGGTCCCGCCTGCCGGATACTCGTACATGAGGAAAAGGCTGCTGTCCTCGAGCAGACCAGAGAGGTATACATGATTGGCGCCGCCTTTCAGGTCGCCAACGCGCTTATTGGGCAGCGCGAGCCCGAGGGCGGAGACTACGAGTGAAGAGAGCAGTGCCCGGCATTCGACCATTCCGCCGCAAGGGGCGGGTAGTGTCGCGTTAAGAAAGCTTCCGGCCGGATTGACTATTTCCAGGGAATTGAAGGAGCCGTGATTGACTGGCGTGTAGGGGTCAAGGAATGCCTTGACCATGGTCGCCACCGCGTTGAACGCCATTGCGGGGCCGACATTAATCGGCCCCCTGGTTTGCGGGGAGGATCCGGTGAAGTCAGCAATCAGCCGATCGCCCGTTACAGTCATCTTAAGCCGTCCAACCAAGGGATCCGGGCTATGGCCGTCGCTGTCCATGTAGCCCTCGGCATAATAGGTGCCGTCAGGCACCTCTGCGATGCGTTGGCGCATGACCCGCTCAGCGCGAGCGATGAGTTCATCGATCCCTGAGAGTAGTTTTTCGCCGCCAAAGCGCCGAAAAAGCCGCCGCAGGTGCTCCGCTGCCTTACGCGAAGTCCCGAGCATCGTGTTGAAATCGCCCTTACGCTCGTGGGGGATGCGCATATTCGCGAACAGCAGGTCAAGAAATGCCTCGTTCATCCGGCCGCTCTCACAGATGCGAGTCGGAACGATCCGTAGTCCCTCTTGATAGATTTCTTTCACCCGGCCGGAAAGGCTGCCGGGAGTCATGCCTCCCACGTCGCCCCAGTGGCACCGGACCGCGGTAAAAAGCGCCAAGCGTCCCTCGAGAAACACAGGGTAAAGCATCAGCACATCGTTCAGGTGTGTGCCACCCGTGTAGGGATCGTTGTGCAGGAAGATGTCGCCTTCGTTGATATCGTTGCCAAAGCGTTTCACGACTTCGGCGGTCGAATAGGGAACGGCGAAGATATGAAGCGGATTATCGTCCAGACTTTGCGCGACCAGCCTGCCGTCTGCAGCAACCAGCCCACAAGAGAAGTCGTGGCCCTCGTAGATGATTGACGAATACGAACTATGGATTACGTTCGCGCGCATCTCGTTGACAACCGCCACGAGCGACTCGCGGATTAGTTCAAGACGTCCTAGTTCGTTCATTGGTGGGTTCGTGTTTGCCGAGGATTCGAACGTGCGGGGGAGGAACCCCGTTCAGAGTCGGGTCACCTTGCCAGCATCGATCAAGTCCTTTACCGCGCCCGCAAACGCTTCTAGCGTCGGGTCAATATCAGCGTCCGTGTGGGCGAGCGAAGTGACTCCGCCGGTGTACGACATAAAATCGACGCCGCGCTTGCGAAGGCCGCAGGTATAGACATCGAGCGCGTCGCGCTTCATCGAGCGAATCGCGTCGGGGGGAACCTGGTCGATAATGGAGCGTCGGGCATGCTGCCCAAAGTAGACGTGGAAGGTTGAAGCTTCGCCATAAACGATGGCATCGACTTGCAGTTGGTCTAGCACCCGTTGCATGCCGGCACGCAGCTGGGCAGCAATGCGGTTTGCCTGACGGTGGGGCTCACCGGTGCGGATAACTTTAAGGGCCGCCACCGCGGCAGCCGATACTATGGGGCTCGCGTTAAACGTGCCGCGGTGGATGATGGGTGGCTTGAATCCTTCGATCTCTTGCCTCGGGTCTAGCAGCCGCATAATCTCAGCGCTGCCACCGATCGCGCCGCCGGGCATGCCGCCGGCCACAATCTTCGCCATGGTCGTCATGTCAGGCTTGATACCGAGCAATGCCTGCTTGCCACCAGGACTCCAGCGGAACCCCGTGATTACCTCGTCGAAGATCAGGACGCAGTCGTAGCGGTCGCAGAGTGTGCGCAAGGCTCTCAGGAGCTCGTCGGCGATGGGAACGCTGCCCCAGTTAGCGCCTGACACCTCGCAGATCACGGTGCCGATCTGTCGATCGGCCTTGAGCCTACTTTCGACCTGATGCGCGTCGGTCGGGCACACCACCATAGTTTCCCGTATGCAATCAGGAACACCCAGCGTGGGAATCCGGTCGTACGGTGTCTTCATACCTTGGACGACGTAGTCGTGCCAGCCGTGGAAGTGGCCCTCGAAACGCAGGACCTTCGGGCGCTTCGAGTAGGCGCGCGCGACGCGAAGTGCGAGCATCGTTGCCTCGGTTCCGGACGCGACGAAGCGCACGCGCTCGGCTGAGGGCACGAGTTCCTGTACCAGTTCAGCCCATTGAATTTCGAGCGGGTGGACCGTCGCGAAGAACGTGCCCTCGCTCGCCTGTGACACGAGTGCCGCAACAACGTCTGGATGTGAATGGCCGAGCATCATCGCGGCGCTTCCCATTGCGTAGTCGATGTACTCGCGTCCCTCGACGTCCCATTTCCGCGCGCCTCGGGCGCGGCTGAAATAGGCGGGATACGGTGGTAAGAAGCGCCCGTCGTGCGAGACACCGCCTGCGAGGGAGATCTGTGCGCGCTCCCAGAGCTCCCTAGACGAAAGGCTCCTCACGTCCACGTTTGCGTTCATCCCAGTTCTCCTTGACAATAAACAAGTACGTGGTTTTGGCTGGTTTGCAGGAATGTCGACATTTATGCAGAGTGCCACAACTTTGTGGAACAGGCAATTGCAGAAGCGAAAATGGGAGGAGACTCAATGGATCTTCAGTTGCGGGGAAGGGTCGCAGTGGTTACCGGGGCCAGCGCGGGAATCGGGCGAGGTATCGCGTCCGTCCTAGCGCTTGAAGGCGCGCAGACCGTGCTTGTAGCACGCCGCGCTTCGCTGCTTGAGCAGCTTGCAGAGGAGATTGCGCAGTCCAAAAGTCCCACGCCATTAGTAATCTTGGCTGATCTGCGGGACCGCGAGGCACCGCGACGCGTGGCGGAGGAGGTGCTGATGAAGTTTGGGCGCACGGACATATTGGTAAACAACGCTGGGGGGTCAAGACCTCTGTCAATCGATGCCAACGACGATCTTTGGGAGGAAGCGTTGAGCGTAAATTTCACCGCTGTTCGGAAGATGGCTCAGGCGCTACTTCCCGCTATGCGGGCGCGGCGTTGGGGTCGGATAGTCAACATCACGGGGTCCTTGGAGCCGAGGACCGTCAACGGAGCGAACGTTGCTAAGGCGGGCGTGCATGTATGGGCGAAGGGCCTTGCCTGCGACGTGGCGAAGGAGGGCATTACCGTGAACTGCATCGGCCCAGGGCGCATTCATAGCGAGCAAATTGACGAGCGCATGCATCCTACGCCAGAGAACCAGGCCGCATTCGCTGCACTCAACATACCGATGGGCTATTTCGGCGACCCTGAAGACATCGCCTACTTGGTCGCTTACTTGTCCTCCGAAAAGGCGCGCTATATAACGGGACAAAGTCTGTACGTAGATGGAGGCATGCACCGCGCTATCTGAGCCCGGTTCTAGCTCGGCCCACACGTCATTGTGGCATTGCCGGTCCGTCACTTCTTCGCAGGGACCGACGTCGTGCGATTCACGCGAGCTAAGGAGGTGCGCTCGCTGCGCTCGCGGCGTTCTAGCTCGGCGAGAGCGGCGACAAGATTTTGTGTGGACAGGCGGCGGTGCAAAGTCTCGGCCAGTTCGGCATCGCGTGCGGCAATTGCCCGAAGTAGGCGCGCCCAATTCGCGAGCGACTGCTTACGGCGTTGGGGTTGGCTCAGTCCCAATCGGGTGTATCTTCCAATGCGCAACGCAAAATCGGCGATATAGTCCGTAAGCTGTTGATTTCCGCTTAGGTGTGTGAACACGGCGACGAGGTCTGCGCTCGCTCTTGCATAGGCGGCGGCATCGTTCTTCGCTGCCTGCAGCTTGCTGTACCCTGCGTAAAGCGTGCGCTTTACCTCGGGCGAATAGTTGAGCGCAACTCTGCGAGATACAAGCCCGAGCAAGACCGCTCGTATTTCAAACAGATCCTCCAATTCTCGGCGCGACAGTTTCGTCACCTGAGCGCCGCGCTGCGGGACAATGGATACAAGATTGCGCTGTTCGAGGATCCGGAGCGCCTCGCGGACCGTGGCGCGACTCACCCCAAAACTTTTCGCGAAGACAACTTCCTTCAGGCGTTCTGCCGGGCGCAGCTTCTCCTCAATGATCAATGCGCCGATGCGTTCTGCAATCTGCAAAGGTAGTGTTCGCGTTATTGGGGACGCGGTTAGGGACGTATCCATAGTACCCATTATAGAGGCTGATACTATTTTGCCCTAATGTCGACATTATGGCAGAATGAACTAGAGACTTTACGCAAATCACCAACAGGAGGGTTCAGCATATGTCCAGCATGTCTGGAGGAAAGGCCGTCGTCGAGTCGCTTCGGGCCGAAGGCGTAAAGGACGTATTCGGACTCATCGGATCTGCGGGAATGGAGATCTTCGATGCGCTCTACGATGCTCGCGACATTCGATTCATTGGGGTTCGCAACGAATGCACTGGCACCCATATGGCAGACGGTTATGCGCGGGCCTCAGGCCGCGCCGGGGTGATTATCGCCGGGCAGAACGGTCCGGGAGCGACGAATCTAGTCACTGGCCTGGCGCAGGCATACGCGGCCTTTTCGCCGGTGGTGGCCCTAGCCGGGTCGCTGTCCTCAGCGCATATCTATCGCGATGCTTTCCAGGAGGTCGATCAGCAGGCGCTGTTTCGGCCGATCACCAAGAAGACCTGGACTGCTACGCAGTCGGCAAGGCTTCCTGAAATGATGCGAGAGGCGTTCCGCACGGCGCTGACACCGCGTTGCGGACCAGTCGCGTTGAACCTTCCGCGGGATCTTCTTGCTGAGGTGGTTGAGATTGCCGAGATCTTTGGTCCGAGCGGGCGCGAAGCCATGGGCCGCTCGGCAGGCGATTGGGAGTTGATCGAGCAAGCGGCGCAGCTGTTAGCTGGTGCGAAGAAGCCGCTTATTATCGCTGGGGGCGGGATTAAGAACGGGCGGTATCACCGCGAGTTGCTGGCGCTCGCGGAGTTGCTGAAGGCACCTGTCGCTTTGTCGCCCGGGCACGGCGATGCGTTGCCCTGTACCCATGAACTGTATGCTGGCCAAGTAGGCCCGCGGGGCAATGCCGTCGCTTCGGCGCTTGCGCTCGAGGCCGACGTCATTCTTGCCATCGGTACACGGCTCGGTTTCAACACTACGTTCTACTCTTGGGACAACCTGAATCGATCGGCGAAGATAATTCAGGTGGACATTGAGCCCACTGCCGTGGGTCGATTCTTCCCGGTCGAGATCGGAATCGAAGGTGACGCCGGCCGCGTGGCGGTCGCACTGACCCGGGCGCTATCGAGCCACAAGGCCACGGCTTCTGTCGAGTGGACGAAAACCTTCATGGCAAAGCGCAAGGTTCTTCTCGCCGAGCGGGAGGCGACTGCGGCGGAGGCGGGCGGGTCTCCTATCCAACCGGCCGCGCTCTTCGCGGCGTTACGAGTCGCGCTCCCAGATGACACGATGTTCACCGTGGATGCAGGGACGCTATGCCTGCAGGCAACTGACCAGATGCTCTATCGTCACCCGCCCGCGCTGTTTTCCCCGCTTGACTTTGGGCTGGTTGGTTTCTCCTACGCGGCCGGGCTCGGGATAAAGATCGCCTGCCCGGAACGCACGGTGGTCAGTCTGATGGGCGACGGCGGCTTCGGCATGACACTTGGCGAGATCGGCACGGCTGTCTCTAATGGCATCAACACAGTCTGCATTGTAATGAACAACGGCTGCTGGGGCGCTGAGAAGTCCTATCAGAAGGACTTTTTCGGCGAGCGCTACATCGGCGCCGACGTGCCCAATCCGCCCTACGATAAGGTCGCCGAACTCTATGGTGCGAAGGGTTACCGCGTCGAGCGAACCGAACAAATAGCGCCTATGGTTCGCGCGGCCGTGGAGTGTGGCAAGCCAGCTATTGTGGACATCCAGGTTGACCCCGCCGCGCTCTACAGCTTTCGCCGGGATTCCTTTAAGCACAGGGACAAGGCAGCCAAGTGAACGAATCGATTTTTGACTACGTGGTCATTGGTTCCGGGTCTGCCGGTGCGGCTCTCGCAGCCCGGCTTACGGAGAGCGGTCGGCACCGCGTCCTAGTTCTTGAGGCGGGCGGCGAAGGCCGCAACATTTGGATTCACGTCCCACTAGGTGTCGGAAAGCTGCTGAACAACGAGCGGTATGTATGGAAATTTCAGACGGAACCTCAGGCGACTTTGCATGGGCAAAGCATCTACTCACCGCGCGGCAAGGTACTTGGGGGGTCGAGTGCGCTAAATGGCATGGCCTATGTTTGGGGCGATCCGACGGAATTTGATAGCTGGCGCGAGAAAGGTTGCCGGGGATGGGGCTTCTCCGACGTGCTGCCCTACTTCCGGCGGATGGAGGCCAACCTCTTTAGTAAGCAGGTCGGGCGCGGTCGGGAAGGGCCGATGCGCATTACGGACCGTGCGGTCCGCGATCCTGATGCCCTATCGGATGCCTTTGTACGCTCCTGCGGCGAGGCTGGAATTCCGCCGACGGCCGACTACAATGTGGGTTCCTATGAAGGAGTACGCTACCTCGAGCAGACGGCCTTTAACGGGCGCCGCTGGAGCACGGCAGTAGCCTACCTTGGGGCGGCGCGTCGCCGGCAGAACCTCACCATCGAGACCCTCGCGCAGGTCTGCCGTGTGGTATTCGAAGGAACCCGTGCCGTTGGCGTCGAATACGTGAAGCACGGCGAGAAGCGCACGGTGCGCGCGGCTCGCGAAGTTCTGCTTTGCGCTGGTGCGATCCAATCGCCGCAATTACTGGAGCTTTCTGGCATAGGGGATGCGGCACGGCTGCAGCAGCTCGGAATTCCGGTCGTCGCTCATAGTCCAAACGTCGGCGAGAACATGATTGATCACCTGCAGGTACGGTGCACGTACCAGACAACCTTGCCAATCACCATCAATGACATCATGCGAAGCGCTTGGCACCGCATGCGCGTGGGCCTGCAGTATCTCGCATATCGCAAGGGTCTATTAGCGGGAACGTCATCCACCGCTCATGCGATTACCCGGTCCAGCGCGTCGCTTTCGCGTCCGGACGTGATGGTGCGAATCTATCACATCAGCGGCAAGGACAGGTACTCACGCTCGCCAGGCCAGGGTATCGATCCGTTCTCGGGTTTCTCGATCGGTGGATTCAAGCTCTATCCGGAGTCGCGTGGCTTCTGCCACATCGACTCGCCTGACCCGCTAGTACATCCACGCATACAGCCGAATTATCTGGTGAGCGAGGGCGACCAAAATACCGCGGTAGCGCTCCTGCGTCTGATCCGGAACATCGCCGCGCAGCCCTCCCTGAGCGAACTGATCGTTAAGGAGCATCGACCTGGTCCTGCGACAACTGAAGACGCGGCGTTGCTGGAATACATACGCGAATCGGGCCAGACGGCATGGCACACAGTCGGAACCTGCGCTATGGGAGGCGCGCCCGATTCCGTCGTCGACGAGCGACTCCGAGTGCGCGGCGTTGAGGGTCTGCGAGTTATTGACATTTCCGTTATGCCCACTATTGCCTCATCCAACACTAACGCGCCCGCCATCATGATTGGTGAAAAAGGCGCCGATCTGGTCGCCGCAGACGCGCGTGTCTGAAGTCCGGAGGACATATGCCGAAAAAGAAGCAACCGAAGACCCCTCATACCGATGCACAGAGAAAAACCGGGGACTGGAATCCACTGTGGAACACATTCGCCGAATGGGATCCCGAGTTCCTTGAGGCCTATCTGCGCCTACGGAACGTGCCGATTGAAAACGGGCCGCTTCCGAAGAAAATCAAGGAGTTAATTCTGGTGGCGATCAATGCAGCCACCACTCACTTGTATGCGCCCGGGGTGCGCCGGCATATTCGTAATGCGCTGCAGCATGGCGCAACTCGGGAAGAGATTCTGGAGGCGATCGAGCTGACGACGGTGTTAGGTATCCATTCGAGCAACATTGCAATTCCGATTCTCGCCGAAGAGCTCGCCGAAAGGGCTAAAAAAGGGCCCGCAAAAAAAAGACTTGGAAAGATATAGATGTTTGCATATCATTCGGCTTTCAACGATTATAAATACAACTACGACCACACTTGAAATGACGCCCATAACGCGCGAGATTGCTACGTTGATTGCCTCGACCCAGTTCGAAGACATTCCGAACGATGTCGCCGAGTACAGCAAGACGCTCGCCATGAGCGCCCTCGGCGCGATGATCTCCGGTCCCGCCTGTTTAGGTTCAGACATTGTCACGCGCTACGTGCGCCGCGCCGGCGGTGCGGCCGAAGCAACGGTACTCGGTGGGGGATTCAAAACGTCGATCGAGGGAGCGGCGCTGGCGAACGCCACTTACGCCCATGCCACGGAATACGAAGACGATAGCTTTCCGGAGGCAGTGTCCAGTTATACTATTTTTCCGGCGATCTTCGCGCTCGGCGAACACCTGCGCTCGGATGGCCGCAGCACGCTGGAGGCATTCGTGCTCGGTTACGAGACCCAAGCGCGTATCGGTCTTGCCTGCCGCGAGGCGAGACGCCTAGGCTACATGGTTCTTACTCTGGCCGGGTCCATCGGATGCGCGGCGGCAGGAGCTAAGCTTCTCAAGCTAGATGAGCGCAGAACAGCAAACGCGCTCAGCATCGCCGCCTCTCAAGGAAGTGGGTTAGGTTATCAGACGGGGTCGATGTCACACATCGTCGAGATGGGGTTCGCCGCACGTAATGGATTGACCGCAGCATTACTCGCGGCAGATGGCTTCACGGGGCAGCCGGACATCTTGGAGGCGCCCAGAGGGCTGTTCAACATCATCACCGGGGGCAAGGTGGAAAATGTCGACGGGATCCTCGCCGACTGGGGCCGGTCTTATCGGGTGCTAGAGGTCGGAATCAAGCAGTATCCCTGCTGCTACCACCTCCAGCGGATCATCGAATCGACTGTGGCATTGCGCGATGCTGGTAGGTTGGCTCCAGATAATGTCGAGGAAATCCAGGTGGAGGTGAACGCCTTCTTCCCGACGGTCGTGCAGCATCCGGAGCCCCGCGATGAGATCCAGGCGCAGTTCAGCCTGCCGCACGCGATAGCGTCTGCGCTGCTCGAGCCGCGTGTGCTGCCCTCCAGCTTTTCTAAGGCGAAGATCGATGCGCCCGCATTCGAGCAGCTTCGGCGCAAAGTGAAGATGGTGGTACGGGAGGACTGGGGCTGGACACCCACCGGGTGGACTCCAAGGATAACTTATCGGCTTCGCAGCGGAACTGAATTGGTTGAAGAGCCCAAGCTCTGCAAAGGCCAACCGCCTGCGCTGCTATCCTTCGACGAATGCATCGAAAAATACCGAGGATGCGTCGAAAGCGTGTTACCCGAGCACAAGGTTGCCGACTCAATCGAGACCCTCCGGTCACTCGATGTTTGTGGAAATGTCGACCTACTGATGCGCACAGTCACCCGCTGAAGCGCCACAGCCTATGTCCGGATCAACGCCTTTCACGAATGACGATGTCGAGCAAATCCTTCGGGTCGTCGACCGTCTGTCAGACGTCGAGGTCCGCTTCGAGTTCGGCGATATTAAGCTTCATGTGCGCAAGTCCTCGGCGACTGGAGCGGTTGCGGAAACGCCGATGCCCCCGAGGCCGCCTGCGCAAGTGCAGCGTCCGCAGCCGCCCGCCTCGCAATCTGCACCGAGATCTTCTTCCGGCAAGGAAGTCCCGTTGCCGCCCGGTACTGTCGCAATCCGCGCGCCGATGCTCGGTACATTCTATCGGTCGCCTTCGCCCACCGAGCCGCCGTTCGTCGAGGTCGGAAAGCGGGTTGCGGCTGACGACCCTGTCTGCCTCATCGAAATAATGAAGTTGTTCAATACCGTGAACGCAGGAGTCGACGGTGTCATCCTAGCGATGGCCGTAGAGAACGGGACGATGGTCGAGACCAACGACATCCTTTTCCTGGTGAAGATTGACTAGATGGGCAACCAGCCTAGCGTCTGGCCGAATTCCGATCGCAGCGTCGAGATCATCGATACGACGCTGCGGGATGCGCAACAATGCCTGTGGACTACCCGGATGACGGCGGCAATGATGACGCCGATCGCGGACATGATGGAGCAGGCCGGGTTCGCGATGATCGACTTCATGGCGCCCGTGCAGTTCGACGTCTGCGTTCGCTATCTTAGGGAAAATCCCTGGGAGAAGGCTCGTTTTTTTCGCGAGAAATTCCGCACCACGCCGCTGCGCGGTTACTGCCGCAGCAAAAGCCTTGTCGGCTTCAGCATGGTTCCGGACGATATCGTCGAGTTGTGGATCGAACGGCTAAATGCCAACGGTTTTCGCGTTGTCGGCACGCTTGATGCGCTATTCGACGTCGAGAACATGCTCGTGAGCGTGCGCCACGCCAAGCGGCTAGGGATGTATTCGGTCGGTGCCTTGGTTTTTTGCGACAGCCCTGTTCATACCGACGAGGTTTATGCACGCACCGCTCGCGAGCTGATTGAGCGCGGCGGTGTTGACTCGATTATGATTAAAGACTCGGGCGCGCTGCTCACCCTCGATCGCATTCGAACGCTCGTGCCGGCACTACGGGAAGTCATGGGAGGGCGGCCGATCGAGTTGCATAGCCACTGCAATACCGGACTTGCACCCCTCGTTTACCTGGAAGCAGCCAGACTCGGCGTGCAGCGGCTCCATACCTCGATCGCGCCCTTGGCAAGCGGCCCGGCGCAGCCCGCGACGCAGTTGATGCTGCACAATCTGCAGGTCAGCGGGTTTAGAACCAACGTGAACCGCGATCGCGTCAATTCTATCAGCGAATATCTGACGGATCTCGCCGCGCGCGAAGGCTTTCCCGTCGGCGAGCCGATGGAGTACGACGCCTTCCACTACCGGCATCAGATGCCTGGCGGGATGCTGGCCAACTGGAGGTATCAGCTACGCCAATCCGGAATCGAGGATCGTTTCGACGAAATCCTCGAAGAGATTGCCCGGATCCGCCCGGAGCTTGGCTGGCCGATTATGGTCACACCATTCTCCCAGATTATTGCGGTGCAGGCGATGCTGAACGTCGTCGGTGGTGAGCGCTACCGTAGCGTGCCCGACGAAGTCAAGATGTACGCGCTGGGGCACTTCGGCAAGCTGCTCGCACCAGTGGATCCCGACGTACTGGACCGGATCGTTGAAAACGGGTCGCCGAGGATCCCGCTCCGCCCGCAACCGCTCGCGCCCGCGGCGGTTGAGCTGCGCAGGGCCTATCCGGATGCGGACGACGACGAGCGCTTACTACGTTACATGTTCGCAGGCAACGAGGTGGACAACATGCTGGCGGCGGGACCCCTGAAGGTTTCGGTGCCCGGCGCCAGCCCGGTGGCGCGGCTGATCGAAGCCCTTGCCGAGCGACCGGCGGTGAAATATCTGGAAGTCGAGAGAAAAGGCGCGCGCTTGGTCTACTCAAAGGCCGCGTAAGCGAGGTGAGGAGTTGGCGGGGAAGGTGTTTTAGTGGCGTTGTTAACCTAGGAGGACATATGCAGCGAATCAAGCGAATGAAAGCAGTACTTGTGCTTGCGACCCTGTTGTCTTGGTCGTTCGGCACGCAGGCTATCGCCCAGAGCATTACGCTCAAGCTGGCACATGGCGCGACGCCGGCCATGGCGGTTGGCAAGGGAATGATCCGGTTCGCCGAGCTGGTCAATTCAAAATCCAAAGGTAGCGTAAAAGTTGACTTGTTCCTTTCCGGCTCGCTGTACAACGAGCGCACCTCGCTCGAGGCAATAGTGAACGGCGCGATCGACTTAGGCGGCGCGTCCAACGCCAACTGGGCGGCGTTCACGGACGCGCTGCTCTTTATGGATCTGCCATATGTATTTAATGATGAAGAATCATTCAGCAAGGCGATGCAAGGCCAGGTAGGTGACGAAATACGCAACCGGTTTGCTAAGGATGGCTTCAAACTCTTAATGATTATGGATAACGCCGGGTTCCGCGACGTGGTGAACACGAAGCGCGAAGTGCGAGTACCAAGTGACATTAAGGGGCTGAAGATGCGCACGACTGCTTCACCGGTTGAGATCGCGATGATGCGCAACTGGGGCGCCGTGACTACCGCGGTTGACTGGGGCGAGGTCTACAATGCCCTTGGCTCCGGGGTCGTGGACGGCGAGTTCGTGCAGCCCATATGGCTCGCGTTCGCCAAGCATTTCGAGGTGCTTAAGTATGCGACCGAGGTTAAAGCGGTAATAGGTATCAACACGCTTGCCATGCGCAAGGACCGGTTCGAAAAGCTGCCGGTGTCGGCGCAGAAGGTTATCCTCGACGCAGCCGCCGAGGCTCAGGCGTATTCGAACAAAATCGACGCTGAACAGATGCAGGATGGCATCGCGATCGGCCGCAAGCTCGGAGTTAAATTCTACAAACCAACCCCTGAGGAAATGAAGATCTGGCAGTCGACGGGTCGGGCCATCTGGAAGGACTTTGACAGCAAAATTGACAAGGCACTGCTAAAAACGGTCCTCGACGCGCAAAAATAAGTAAGCCGGGGGAGAGAAATGCGGGGAAGGGGCACGGCCCCTTTTCCGTAGATTATAAGGAGAGGGGCCATGTTGCCAAACGAGAAGTCCAAAGTTGGCCTGGCGTGGTTCGTGCTGGTCCGCATCCCGGAACTCATCCTTGCGCTGCTGGTGGCGGTGCTTGTCGTGTTCCTATCGCTCGCGGTGCTGGGGCGCTACGTGTTCGACGTCGGGCTCGACTGGTCGGATGAACTCGCACGCATGCTCTTCGTGTGGGTGGTGTTCCTTGGGTTCGCGGTGGCCATCCGGCATCGCGGCAACATAGGTGTCGAAATGCTCGTGGATCGTTTGTCGCGGCGCAACCGGCACCGGTTGGTGCTGATGCAAGACATCGTGATACTCGCATTCTCCCTGTTCTTCACCTGGGAGGCCGAGGTGACAGTCCGCTTTTCCTTGATGCAGCGCCTGCCCGTGCTGCAGATCACGATAGCCTGGATGTACGCGGCAGTGCTTGTCGGCGGGGTAATGATGGTGGGCTATGCGGCGGCAAATCTCTGGGATACGTTGAGCGGCAGGACGCTTCGCGCCGACGAGCAGGGGCAAGACGCCATCCACCACAGCGAATAGGACAACCCGATGACACTCGCCATCCTCGTAGTTTCCTTTGCCGTCCTGGTCGTGCTCGGACTACCGATCGCCTTCGCGATGGCGATATCATCGCTAATCACGGTGCTTTACCAGGGGGGCATCCCTCTCAATGTCATCGTGCATAGGACGATTATGGGTGTGGATTCTTTCGTGCTGCTTGCTATCCCGCTGTTTATATTTGCTGGGACCATCATGGAGCAGGGCGGAATTTCGGAACGTCTCGTGCATTTTACGCGCACCATTTTCGGTCGTTTCCGCGGAGGACTTCCCATGGGAGTGGTAGCGGGGACGATGTTGCAGTCCGGCGTTTCCGGTTCTACCGTCGCTGACGTGTCGGCCATAGCGACTATGACACTTGGGCCGCTCGAGCGCGCCGGCTATGCGAAGCCCTACAGCCTTTCTGTAATCGGTTCCTCATGCGCGTTCGCTATCCTGATTCCGCCGTGCATCCTGATGGTGATCGTGGCCGCAGTCGCTAATGTCTCGGTGATTGCGCTGTTCGCCGCCGGCCTCCTACCGTCGGTGGTTATGGGAGTGCTGGTGCTCGGCCTCATCCACCTCCAGGCTCGCAGGCATAACATGCCGCGGGACAAGGCCTATTCGCTGCGCGAGATTCTCGCCGGCGTGAAGGATGCGTCGCTCGCGCTCGGTATCCCCGTGTTCATCTTCACCGGCATTCGCCTCGGCGTTGCGACAGTCACCGAGATGGCAGCGTTAACCGTGGTTTATTCGCTTGTAGTTGGCGGCCTGATCTATCGCAGTCTCACATGGCGATCGATTTTAGACGCACTGGTACAGTCCGCACTCGCCACCGGTACGATTACGATGATGCTGGGCTTTGCCATGATCTTCGGCTACCTGATCGCGACACAGGGGCTGCCGATGACTTTCGCCAATTGGATGCGCGATGCGCAAGTACCGGCATGGGGCGTGCTGGCGATCTCAGCTCTCATTTTTGTCGTCATCGGTTCGGTGCTCGAAGGTGCTCCTGCGGTGTTGATCTTCGTGCCGATCCTGCTGCCGGTCGTGCGCGCGCTGGGTATTGACGTCGTCCACTGGCTGACGATCGTGGTGCTCGCGTCGGGGATCGGCCTGTTCGTTCCGCCGACCGGGATCGCGGTGCTCATGGCTTGCAGTATCGGCAAGATCAAGATGGAGAGTTTGCTCAGGCCGATGATGCCGTTCCTTGGGGTGCTCTTTCTCGGCCTGCTGATTCTGATCGCGTTTCCGGACATCACGACAGTGCTACCACGATTGCTAGAAATTCCCTATTGAGGCCGCTTGCAATGAATTCCACAAACAACATGGCGCCGCAAATCTCCGGCGGAGATCTGATCGTCGAGTACTTGGTGCGCGAGAAGGTGCCGTACCTATTCGGCGTGTGCGGGCATGGCAATATCGGTTTTCTCGACTCGGCGTTCAAGGCGAAGGATCGCATCAAGACGGTGATGACACATCACGAGCAGACCGCCGGATTCATGGCCGAAGCCTACTACAAGGTGTCGCACCAGCTGGTTGCCACCTACAGTTCCTGCGGCCCCGGCTCGTGCAACATGCCGGTTGCGCTGGCGAGCGCAATGATGGATTCCGCTGCCTATCTGGCGATCACCGGCAACGTGCCGACCGGTCAGTTCAATCGCAATGCATTCCAGGAAAGCGGCAAGTACTTCCAGGCGGACTTTCCTTCCGTGATCCGTCCTTACGTGAAGCGAAGTTTCCAGCCGACGCGGGTGGAGATGTTGCCGCTAGCGCTCAAGCAGGCGTTCGGTTTGATGCGGACCGGGCGTCCCGGGCCGGTGAACATTGATGTACCGCTCAACCTGTTTGTCGAACAGGGCGCGGTGCAAGTGCCGCAGCCGGATCCGCCGGTGGCCCAGCGTTCGCCGGGAGATCCGGCCGCGCTGCAGCGCGCTTACGCGATGCTGACAGGCGCCGGGCGGCCGGTAATCGTCGCGGGACAGGGGGCACTTCTTTCGGAGGCGTCCAAGGAACTGCTTCGCTTCGCCGAGCTGACCGGCATTCCGGTGGCGACGAGCCCGAACGGTAAGGGCGCGATCGACGAGACCCACGACCTTGCGCTCGGCCCGATCGGGCGCAACGGCTCATATGCCGCGAATGGCGCGAGCAGCAAAGCGGACGTAATCCTCGCGCTGGGCTTCAGCTTTGACGACCGGGCCTGCAGCGCCTGGTTGCCCGGGTATACGTTCAGCATTCCGCCGAGCCGACTGATCCAGGTCGATATCGACGCGACGGAGATCGGCCGCAACTATCCGGTGGAACTCGGCATCCTGGCCGACATCCGGGGGTTTCTCGTGGCCCTCATCGAACTGGCGCAGGCAGCGGGGGCGAGGCGGCGTCCTGACGACGCATGGATGCGCGGGCTGCGCGAGCGCCGCAAGGTATGGGACGATTACCATGCACCGCTTGGCGCAAGCGCAGCAACGCCGATCCGCCCGGAGCGGCTGGTTCGTGCGCTCGGTAACGTGTTGCCAGAGGATGCCATCGTTGCGGCCGACGTTGGATCGCACCATAACTGGCTGGTGGAACTCTGGCCTGTACGGCGGCCGCGCCATTTGCTGCAGTCCTGGGGATTCGGATCAATGGGGTTCGCAACCTCGGGCATCCTCGGGGCGAAACTGGCGGTACCCGATGCTCCCTGCGTCGCGGTGGTCGGCGACGGTTCCTTCCTGATGACGCCGCACGCGGTGGCGACCGCCGTCGAATACGGCATCCCGGTGGTCTGGGTGGTTTGGAACAACTTCGGCTTTACGTCGATCCGTGACTTGCAACTGGGCGCGTTCAAGCGCGAGCTTGACTCGTCGTTTCGACGCGCTGACACCGGACAACTCTACTCGCCCGATTTTGCGTCCCTGGCGCGCTCATTCGGCGCCGACGGCGTGCGAGTGGAGAAGCCTGGCGATCTCGAGGACACGCTCAGGGCGGCGCTGCGTTCCGGACGGCCGAGTCTGGTGGAAGTCGTCATCGACCGCGAGATCCGGCCGGTCTCAACAGGCGGCTGGGAACTGCCACCGCTACCGCCCGCTGAACCCAATTTCGAGAAGCTGGCTCTCGGCAGGTAGATCGATGGCACTGCGCGGTCCGGTAGTCAGCAATTTATGCGCCACGCGCAAGGTGGGCTTCGACGCTATTGATTCTTGCGAAAAATCTCGGCACGCGCCGATTAGCCGACAAGCGGAACTGGAGGGCGTCCGACTAGGCAGCGAGGTTTCGCGCGATTCCGTCGAGGACACGCCCCATCTCCGAATAGTCAACCTGAAGAGCAATCTGATCTAATCCCCCTACTAGGAGGTCTACCATGGCATTTTCTATCTGCCCGATCATCGACATGCGTCTCCGCCCGCCCATTCCGGCATGGACGCGCGGTTCTGTGTTTAAGACGGCGATGCACTACCCGCGCCAATGCTTGAGTTTCAAGGGGGCGCGCTCGGCTTGGCTCGAGTCGCTCGACATTCTCTTCCAGGAGATGGACGTCTCGGGTATTAAGTATGGCGTGCTCATGGGCCGATCCTCGAGCGGTGCCGGAAGCCTGGGTGGAGTCGCGAACCGGGAAATTGTCGAGGCGGTGGCGAACTATCCTGACCGCTTTCTCGGCTTCCTCGCAATCGATATGGAGGCAATTGGCACGGGTCTTGGCGAGGTGCGCGAGTACGCGAGTGCACCGAATATCAAGGGAATTTCCATCGAGCCCGGATCGGGGCTGCGCCCACGCTGGTGCGATGACTCGAGCCTCGATCCGATTTATGAAATCGCTTTGGAGCTCGATTTGCCGGTTTCGATTTCACTGTCTGGACTGCTTTCGGCGCTGGGCGGGCACGACATCAGCTGGTCCAGTCCAATTTCGATTCAGCGTGTCGCCCGGAAGTATCCCGATCTCAAGATAATCGTGTCCCACGCGGCGTGGCCCTACGCCGACGAAATGGTCGTCGTCGCGCTTGCATGCCCGAACGTCTACGTATCGCCCGACCTCTATGCTTCGACCGCTGGCATGATTTGCGCCGACACCTACGTGAAGGGTGCGAACATGTTTCTCGAGGACCGGACGCTCTTCGGTACTGCCTATCCCGTCAAGGATCTGCAGGAATCAGTCAGAGACTTCCTAAATATGGGGTGGCGACAGGAAATTATTCCGAACATCCTCTGGCGGAACGCTGCGAGGCTGCTGAAGGTGACGGGGTAATTCACTCGCGAGTCAGGGAATGATCCGCTCGGCTCGCATGCGGGCGAATAGCCGATTGAACATCCGCATGGCTTCCAGCGGTTCGTTCCAGCCTGCACGGTGGATTTTGGTTAGGCTAGACATTTGATCGAACGGACTCGAGTAGACCCAATCGGCAAATTTCCAATTGACCAGTTCGTCCATGCGGTAGGGTTTTAGCCCGTGCCGCTCTCGGATACTGGACCAGAGTGGCTCCTTATCCGCCATGAACCGCGACAGGCTGATCGTCTGTACCGGGCCGGGTTCAAGGCCGAATTCCCTGGCGAGATCTGACCAAATGTTTTCCCAACGGTCGTAGTCGCCATTGGTAATGTTGAACGCCTGGTTGGCGCAGGACGGTTGTTCACTGGCCCAGAGCGCGGCCCGAGCAAGGAGGGAGGCATCGGTGAACTGGTACACAGCGCGGAACGCATTGGCGCTTCCGGGAAAACGCAGTGGCAGATCCAACTCACGGGAAATCGTGGCGTAAATGGCGAGCGCATTTAGTTGGTTCATGGGACTGCCCACCGATAGGCCGCACAGTCCGTGAGGTCGCCACGACGACCACGTCCACCGTTTGCCCCGCTGATACTTCTCGAGCCAGTCTTGCTGATCATAGTAGAAATTGGGAGGCATGTGACGCGGGTCATCCTCCCGCGCAGGGGTCTTGTAGGGTCCCAGATGGTTGCCGTACCACTTGCTTCCATGCACAATTGCGACGTGCCTAAGGGAAGGGGAGATTCTGTCCAGTGCGCTCACCAAGTTTACAAGCATGGCGAGGTTCGGGGCAGTCTCATCAGTCAAGGTTGTGCTCGGCGCATAGGCCGCGAAGTAGATGCGTGTAATTCCGCTGAATTCGGCCAATACGCGGTCGCACGCATCGGCATCGGTCAGGTCAAGCGAGACAAAACGCGCGCGAGTGGAAAAATCGGGCTTTCGGCGCGATATGCCGATAACCTCCCAGTCTGAGCGGCTTTCTAGTTCTTCGATAAACGCGCGGCCTGCCACACCCAAAGCGCCGGCGACGATACAGATCTTCGTTGGCATGGTTCGTAGATTCCTTTCATTCGAGACAAACGATGAGGCGTTCCACTAAGAAGAAAACGACTGAGCGTAGCACGCGCGTTCTGCGCAAGCGGCACAAGGTGCCACGCCGGACCGCTGGCCAGATACTGCCACTTTACAAGCGCATCAAGCTGGAGGTCACACGTACCCTGAGTAGTAGTGAAATCCAGGCGACCGAGCCGCTGCCCACGGAGAAACAGCTGGCGGCGCGCTATGGCGTTAGCGTAGGCACAATTCGACGCGCCATGGATGATCTCGTAGCCGAGCATATCCTGGTACGCCAGCAGGGGCGTGGAACCTTTCTTGCACCGTTCAACGCAGAAAGGCTCCTCAACCGGTTCTGGCCAGTATTCCGTAAAGATGGCAGGCGCGAGATTCCAATTGTGCAGACGTTGCTCTTCGCGAGTGAGCGCGCTGACCGCGCGATCGCCGAAGCGCTCGCGATACGGAAGGGTGCGGGAATCTATCATATTATCAATTTGTTGCTCATCGGCGGTAATCCAGTACTACTCGACGACGTGCGACTTGCGGAGGCACTCTTCCCCGGCTTGACGGAGCAGAACTTCGTATCCCGCGAAACAACCATGTATGGCTTCTATCAAAACCGATATGGCGTGAGCGTCATCCGCACCGTGGACCGGCTGACGGGTGCAGTGGCCGATCCGGAGACCGCGCGCCGCCTTTCGGTGCCGATCTTGACACCGCTATTGGCGTTTACGCGAATCGCCTATACGTTCGATGACAAACCCGTCGAGTTTCGCCGCACGCTCATAGATACTACAGCCTATGAATACCGTAATGCCATCGGCGGCGAGAGCCCTCGGGGGGGCTAGTTGCTTGCTTGTACTAGATTGCGATGGTATTATAATTATAAAGATATATATGAATTTTCCGACTTCCGATGTTTAACACTGCGTTTTCTGCAGAGAGTCAAATAGGTAACGGAACCGCAAATGCCAAAGATAAGACGTGTTTTTGTTGCCAACCGCGGGGAGATCGCGGTACGTATTATCCGCGCCTGCCGGGACCTAGGGATACAGACGGTACAGGCGTATTCGGAGGCCGACGCGAATTCGCTGCCGGTACGCCTTGCGGATGAGGCGGTTTGCGTCGGTGTCGCCGCCTCGAAGCATAGCTACCTTAATCATGCAGCGCTAATTGGCGCAGCCAAAGCGAGCGGCGCTGACGCAATCCATCCCGGCTACGGTTTCCTCTCTGAGAATGCGGATTTTGCAGAGCTGTGCGAAGCCGCCGAGCTGGTATACATTGGGGCGCAGTCGTCGGTTATTCGCCTGATGGGTGATAAGGCCGCCGCGCGTAGACTAGCTGCGGAGACCGGTGTACCGATCAGCCATGGCTCCGAGGATCCGCTGGACAACCCGGAAAGGGCAGCCGAAATCGCGAATCGAATTGGCTATCCAATTCTTGTGAAGGCGGCCGCTGGCGGAGGCGGGCGCGGCATGCGTATCGTCACGACTGCAGCCGATCTTCGGGATAGCGTCGAGCGGGCATCGATGGAGGCCGCTGCTGCATTCGGCAGCGGCGCCGTCTACATCGAGAAGTACCTTCATCCGGTGCGTCATGTGGAGGTGCAAGTTCTAGGCGACGGGAAACGCGTGGTGCACTTAGGCGAAAGGGACTGCACGATTCAGCGACGACACCAAAAGCTGGTGGAAGAGAGTCCATCATCTGCGCTTACGCCCGGGCTTCGCCGCCGAATTACCGAGTCCGCGGTGGCACTAGCGTCGCGAGTCGGCTATCGCAGTGCTGGGACGATCGAGTACATTGTCGATGAGGCTCGCCAGGAATTCTTCTTCATCGAGATGAATACTCGAATTCAGGTGGAGCATCCGGTCACCGAGATGCTTACTGGTCTCGATCTGGTTGCTCTGCAGATCCGAATTGCCGCCGGCGAGCCACTTCCCTTTGAGCAGTCTCAGATTCGTTTTACGGGTCACGCGATTGAGTGTCGAATCAATGCGGAGGACCCGGAACGGGGATTTCTGCCGCAGCCCGGCACGTTGACTGAGTATTCTGCGCCGTCCGGCCCGGGCGTTCGCGTGGACAGCCACGCATTTCCCGGCTACTCTCTGCCGCCGCAATATGACTCACTCATTGCGAAGCTCATCGTATTAGGGACCGATAGGGAGGAGGCCCGCGCGCGGATGCAGCGCGCGCTCCGAGAATTCCATATTGTGGGCGTGCCGACCACTGTGAAGTTTCATCAGCGTCTTATGGCGGAACCCGATTTCGTCACGGGCAATGTGCACACGCGATACCTCAAGGATACGATGTGGGCCGGTCATCCGGCCCAAAAGATGCTTTAACGCGCCCTCGGGCGCCCACCAAACTGGAGGCCGGATGGCAGTCAACGATGTGCTTAACGAATTGACGCAACGCAGAGCGAAGGCTTTAGGTATGGGCGGAGCCGAAAAGCTTGAGCGGCGACGCGCCGAGGGCGTACTTAATGCGCGCGAACGCATCGAGAAGCTGCTCGATCCGGGTAGCTTCTTCGAAAGCGGACTGTTGGCGACATCGTATCGGCCTGAAATGAGAGATCGCACGCCGGCCGACGGCAAGATAGCAGGGTTCGGGAAAATCGAGGGCCGGCCAGTCGCGCTGATGTCGAACGATTTTACCGTTCTTGGCGCTTCAAGCTCGATCGTCAACGGTAAGAAGATCAGGCATATGCGCGAGATTGCTAACCGCAACGGCATGCCGTTTATCCTCCTGGGGGAGTCCTCCGGGGCGCGCATGCCAGATCGTATGGGTGCGCAAGGGCGCGCAATTCTCGGGCAGGACCCAACTGAGTATCAGCGGTGCCGGCATTCGCCCTGGGTTTCGGCGCTTCTTGGCGCCTGCTATGGGTCCTCTACCTGGTATGCGTGCATGTCGGACTTCGTGGTGATGCGCAAGGGCGCAGTAATGGCGGTCGCAAGCGGTCGTGTTACCTCAATGGCGATCAACCAACCAATTGAGTCCGAAGAACTTGGTGGCTGGAAGCTGCAGGCGGAGATAACGGGTCAAGCCGACCATGTGGTGGACTCTGATGAGGCCGCACTCGCGGTCATTCGACGCTACTTGGGCTATTTGCCAAGCAACCGCAGTGAAGCGCCACCGGTTCATCCCGTGCCGGACGGGGCGGGAGAGAATGCACGCCGAATACTGGACATTCTGCCCCCAGACAGTAACAAGGTCTATGATGTTCGCAAGATTATTGAAGCAATCTCCGATCCTGACAGCGTGTTCGAGATCAAGGCGCGGTTCGGCAAGTCGATCGCGACCGCGTTGACGCGACTTGACGGAAGGACCGTCGGCGTTATCGCCAACAATCCTATGTTTAAGGGAGGCGCGATCGACGTTGATGCTTGCGCAAAGGCGACCAGCTTCCTCGTGTTCTGCGATAGCTTCAATATACCGATTGTATTTCTCGTAGATCAGCCTGGCTTCATGATCGGAATTGAAGGCGAGCGACGCGGCGCACCAGGCCGGATCATCAACTGGATGAACGCCCTTTCACTAGTCACCGTTCCAAAGATCTCGGTCATTATGCGCAAGAGCTACGGCCAGGCCTACCTGAATATGGGCGGGGGCCGGAATTCAGATGAAGTCGTGTGCTGGCCGACAGCCGATCTCGGTTTTATGGCGCCAGGTGTTGGCGTCAACGCGATGTATGGCGTTAAGAAAGAGGATGACCCCAAACGGTTTCAGGAACTGTTCGAGGAACTTACGCGCGACACGGCTGCTTGGGGCCTAGCCGCACTCTACGAGACTCAAACCGTAATCGATCCCAGGGAGACGCGCGACTGCCTCATTTCGCTGCTCGCGGTACACCGAGCTCGGCATGGAAGTGAAGTTGGGCAGCACCTATTGAGCAATTGGCCTACCAGTTATTAATTGGGAGAAGGAACGCATGGCTGATACGACGATCTGTTCGGAAATCGCTGGTACGGTCTGGAAGGTATTTGTAGAGGTCGGCGATGCGGTAGAAGCCGACGTTCCCCTGCTTCTGCTGGAATCGATGAAAATGGAAATTCCGGTGGTTTCAAGCGACCCCGGCGTGGTGGTCGAAATCTTCGTTGCCGTGGGCGATTCGGTCGCGCAAGGCAGTCCTGTTCTCTCGATCCGGTGTTAGCTTTGTCCGTGACCGAAACGGATCCCTGGGCGGCGCTGCGTGCCGCCCGCGCGCAAGAGCGGAAGACGCTCGACGAGCCGTCAGGAAAGGCGATCCTCGCGTCTTTCGGCATTCGTGTCCCTGCATTCCGCGTTGTGCGAAGCAACGGCGACCTTGACGCGATCAAGGGGGAGCTACGGCCGCCCTTCGTCCTGAAGGTTGTATCGGCTGAGGTTGTACACAAGAGCGAATTCGGTGCCGTCAAAGTTGGTTTGAAAGACGAATTCGAGCTAAATAGTGCCCTTGACGCCATGAGAGCCACGCTCGAAGGACGAGGGATCCGAGCCGATTGCTGGATGGTGGAGGAGATGGTGCCTGCAGGCTTGGAATGCGTCATCGGTGGAGTGATTGACCCGGAATTCGGACCGATGGTGATGGTTGGGCTTGGAGGAATCCTCGTGGAATTAATGGGTGATGTCGCATTTCGGATCTGTCCGATCGAAAAAGCGGACGCGGTCGAGATGCTTCGCGAACTACGCGGTGTGGCGTTATTCAGCGGGGCGCGTGGGCGCGAACCTGCGTCGTTCGATGCGCTGGTAGACGCCCTGCTCAAGGTCGGTGGCAAGAACGGCGTACTGATGGGCTGCGCTGACGCGGTCTCGGAAATTGACGTTAATCCGATCATCGTAACTCGAGATGCTGCAATTGCTGTCGATGCCAGGTTTATCCTGACTCCGCTCGCCTGAATGCGATGTCTGCACTCGAACAATTTGCGCCGCTGTTTACGCCTGCGTCTGTGGCCATCATCGGGGCATCGGCAAGTTCCGTGTCGGCCGGGAACCGCTTCATCCGGCATATGAAGACCTTCGGCTATGACGGACGGATGTACCCGATCCATCCGTCTGCCGATGAGATCGAGGGATTGAAGGCCTGCGCCTCGGCGACGGATCTGCCTGGCGTAATTGACTATGCATATGTAGCCGTGGCAGCGGCTCAGGTTCCTTCCGTAATTCGGTCTTTGACCGGGCGCGTTCGTATCGCGCAGGTCATGTCAAGTGGTTTTGGAGAGACTAGCGCCGGCCACGGACTCGAGCAACAAGTCGCACAAGCCGCCCGGGATGCCGGGGTGCGAGTAATTGGACCGAACTGCCTTGGGGTCTACTCGCCGCGCGGGAGGATGACCTTCACCGAGCGGACATCGGCTGACCTCGGCGTCGTCGGGGTCGTATGCCAAAGCGGTGGCCTTGGCATTGACATCATACGACGCGGCCAGAATCGGGGGCTTCGCTTCAGCGGACTGGTGACAGTGGGAAATTGTGCCGACGTGAGTCCCTCCGAACTCCTTGAGTACTTTCTCGAGTCGCCCGATACGTCTGTTGTGGGCCTATATCTCGAGGGAGCGGGAGATGGCCGCCGGCTGTTCGAAGTTCTTAGCGCGGCGAATAGTAGGAAACCGGTTGTACTGCTAAAAGGCGGATGCACGCGCCAGGGACAACGAGCGGCTGCCTCGCACACAGGTGCGCTTTCGGGACACGAGCGGGGCTGGAAGGCGCTCGCTGCTCAGACCGGCGCTGTGCTAGTGGATAGCTTAGACGCCATGATTGACGCGCTCCTGGCCTTTCAGTGCTTACTTCCACGAGCGAACCCGACCAGACGTGCGGTTCTCTTTGGCAATGGCGGCGGTACCAGTGTCCTAGGTACCGACGCGTTCGCTAAGGCGGGATTTGAGGTTGGCGCATTTAATCCCCCGACTCTTGCTCGACTGGAGGCACTGAATTTGCCGGCTGGTTCGAGCGTTCTGAATCCCATCGACATTCCGGCGGGCGCACTTCAGCAAGACGAAGGCAAAGTCGCGGAGCGCGTCATTAATGCGGTGCAGGAGTCCCGTGCGGCAGATGTTCTCGCCATGCACATTAACATGACGGTAGTGCTAAGTTTTCGGCATATAGACATGCTGGGTAACCTAATCGAGGCGGCGTTGCGCGTGAAAGCGCGCGATCGAGTCGGCATGCACGTTGTTCTCGTGCTGCGCTCCGATGGCGAGCCCGACGTCGAGCAGCGCAAGCGCGAATATCGTCAACGAGCAGTAGCCGCTGGTATTCCGGTATTTGACGAATTGATCCCGGCGGTCGGCGCACTTTCGGCGCTGCGCCATGTTGAGACATTTCGCGCGCATCGAACCGACGCTTAGGATATGTCTACAAGCGTCCAAATCAGGGTGTCTTGGCAGGTCGTGGAGGCAGCGCAAGCGCGGCTCCGACCTGCAGGGCGGATGAATTTATGACGAGCACACTGTTTTCGTCGATCCGCTTTCGCGGGATGTCCCTTTCGAACCGAATAGTGGTTGCGTCGATGTGCCAGTACAGTGCCCACGATGGGTGCATGAATGACTGGCATTTGATGCATCTCGGCCAGTTTGCTGTCTCCGGTGCGGGGCTGGTTATGACGGAGATGACCGACGTGGAGCCGGAGGGTCGTATCGGGCCATATTGCGTTGGTCTCTATTCCGACGCCTGTGAAACTGCGATGCGTAGGGTTGTGGAGTTTTGTCGCCGTCATGGAAACACCAAGCTTGGCCTTCAGCTGGCTCATGCGGGTCGCAAGAGTTCCGTCCTTCCCCCGTGGGAGGAGCGGCGATCGCTAACTCCAGATGAAGGCGGGTGGCATCCGGTCGCGCCGTCTGCCATAGGGGTGTTCGCGGACCAACCGCCGCCGCGGGAGTTGACCAGCGACGATATCAGGGAGTTGAAGCGCAAATTCGTCGATGCGGTGCGCCGAGGGAACCGCATTGGGTTTGACGTGATCGAGCTTCATGCAGCGCATGGATATCTGATTCATCAGTTCCTGTCGCCCATCAGCAATCGGCGCACCGACGAGTACGGCGGTTCTTCCGTTAACAGGATGCGGTTTCCACTCGAGCTCTTCCAGGCCATGCGCGCTGCATGGCCTGCCGACAAGCCGATGGCCGTAAAGTTATCGGTTCTGGACTGGTGCGAAGGCGGATGGACGATGGCGGAGGCGATCGAGTTCTGCAGCCGACTGCGGGATCTGGGATGCGACTACGTCGTCGTCTCAACGGGCGGGATCGAGTGGACTGAAAAGATACCGACTGCGCCGGGATTCCAGGTGCGGTTCGCCGAAACAATTCGCGAGAAGACTGCCATGCCCGTCGTCGCCATCGGGCTGATCAGAGAACCCGAACAGGCAGAGGAGATCGTCGCCTCCGGCCGTGCCGACATGGTAGCGCTAGCGCGCGGAATGCTATGGGATCCACGCTGGGCGTGGCACGCCGCCGACGCACTCGGTGCGGCGCTGGAACTGCCGAACCAGTACACACGGGCGCGTCCTCAGCTTGCGCACGATACATTTGCCGTGGCGGACGCTGGCCGCAAGCGCTAGATCGAATCGTCGTAGATTCGTCGGTCAAAACGAGCGTCATTATCGCAGGTAACGATCAAGCGCAGCCGGGGCGGGGGATGATGCTCTGGCGCGCTACGCTGGCGCGATGTTTCCCGCCAACGGTAGTTGATTGCAAACCGCCCAAACTAAAAAAGGTTTTTGGATGCGCTAGTGTCCTGAGTTATTAATTAGTGGAAGGTTTTGTTCGTTCCCTGGTCTCACGATAAAGGGAGTACTCAGGAGGCGAAGAATGAGAAAAGGTCTGCGGCTTGCGCCAGTGGAGTTGACCGTGCGAGAGAACAATCAACTGATCGAGTGGACGCGACGGCACAGGACCTCGCAAGCGCAAGCGTTGGCGTTGCGTTCGCGGATCGTCATGGCCTGCGCCCAAGGGGCGAGCAACAGCGAGACGGCCGACCGGCTCCGAATTACGAAACAGACGGTGTGTAAGTGGCGCAGCCGTTTTTTGGAGCGCCGGCTCGATGGCCTGCTCGATGAATCTCGTCCCGGAGCACCGCGGCAGCACGGTGATGCGAAGATCAAGCAGTTGATTGCCACTACGCTCAATGAGCGTCCGCGTGAAGCTACCCATTGGAGCACGCGTCTGCTCGCGAAGAAGCTGCGCGTCTCGCAGAGTACAGTGAGTCGCGTCTGGCGAGCCTTTGGTTTGCAGCCGCACCGTGCAGAAACCTTTAACAGGCTGTTGAATTTCGATCATGTGTAAACGGGATGGGGCGGGTAAACGTTATGGATATCGTGTTCATAAGGAACGGATTGGAGTGAATGCGATGCGTGGATCCGATGCGATGCAAGAGAGCCTGTTCATGGTGGCGAAGTTGGAAGACTTTGTGCCGGCCGATCATCCGCTTCGGCCGATTCGGGCGCTGGTAAATCAGGCGCTGGCAAGATTGAATGGGCTGTTCAATGCGGTCTACGCTGATACGGGTCGCGAGTCGATCGCGCCGGAGAAGCTCCTGCGGGCGCTGTTGCTGCAGGTGTTCTATTCGGTGCGTAGCGAACGCATGCTGATGGAGCAAATGCGCTACAACCTGCTGTTTCGCTGGTTCGTAGGTCTGGCCATCGAAGACACGGTGTGGGACCACTCGGTATTCTCGAAGAATCGCGACCGGCTGCTGGAGCATGAGGTGATCGAGTCGTTCTTTACCGAAGTGATGACACTGGCGGACAAGGCCGGGCTGCTCTCGAAGGAACACTTCTCGGTCGATGGCACGCTGATCCAAGCGTGGGCCGGGCAAAAGAGCTTTCGGCCCAAAGACGGTTCCGACGACCAGACCCCCAATGGGGGTGGTCGCAACGCCCAGGCTGACTGGAAGGGTAAGCCCCGCAGCAACGACACGCACGCGAGCACCACCGACGCTGACGCGAGGCTGTTCAGAAAGAGCAACAACACCGCCTCGATACTTTGCTACCAGGGCCATGCGCTCATGGAGAATCGCACCGGGCTGGTGGTGGGGGCGGTGGTGACGCATGCCAATGGAATGGGTGAGCGTACCGCGGCGCTGGCGATGCTTGACACCGTTCCGGGGAGCCAACCGAAGACTCTCGGGGCGGACAAAGCTTATGACACGGCCGACTTTGTCGCCGACTGCCGTGCGCGTAACGTGATCCCGCATGTGGCGAGGAACACTGCCCGGCGCGGCGGTAGCGCGATTGACGCACGCACCACCCGGCACATCGGCTACGGGCTGAGCCAGAGCATTCGAAAACGCATCGAGGAGCACTTCGGCTGGTGCAAGACCGTAGGCCGTATTCGCCAGACCGTCTTTCGGGGAATAAAACGCGTCGATCAGCACTTCAAGCTCACGATGACGGCAAGTAACATCGTGAGGATGGCTCGAATAATGACGGTGGTACCGCCGGAGATTGCACAATGAACCACGAAAGTGCATGGAAATCGGCGCGCCGCACGCGCGACACCATAAACAACGAGCAGCGTTACCGAAAACACTCATTCGACACTCGCTCAAATATCGTGGCAATCACCGTTCTTGGCCGAATTTCAACAGCCTGTTAAAGGCTCGAAGCCATGTCTGTCAGTTTCGCGCAGATAGTCAAGAATTTTGCCCCCTCCTGGTTTGCTGCGGTCATGGGCACCGGTGTACTGGCGCTGGGTGCGGCGCGCATCGGTCATGAGTACCCGCCGCTGGCATACGCGGCCGGGGTATTGCATTGGTTCAACATCGTCCTGTTCCTGGTTCTGCTCCTGCCCTGGACCTTGCGGTGGTTCCAAGCGCGGCCGCAGGCGGCCGGGTCGCTGGTTCATCCGGTTGTCGGCAATTTCGTTCCCACCGTGGCGATTGCGCTGTTGGTGCTCTCGGTGCAGTTCGTCCAACTGGCCAAAGCGCCGGAAATCGCGCTGCCGCTGTGGTGGCTCGGGACCGCACTTGCGTTTGGTTTCAGCTTTCTGATTCTGTTTAAGCAATTCCTCGGCGAACAGGTGATGCTCGATCATGTCACGCCGGGGATGTTCATACCTCCGGTCGGGCTGGTGGTGATTCCGGTGGCAGGCGCGCCGCTGGCGCTTGCCGCGGACGGTGCGATGCGGGGATGGATGCTGCTTGTCTGCTATATCGCATTTGGAAGCGGGGTCCTGCTCTGGCTTGCGCTCCAGGCGATCACCATGTTCCGGTTCGTCCTGCACAAACCGATTCCGGGTCCCATGGTGCCGACTTTCTGGATCAATCTGGGGCCGTCGGGCGTGATGCCGATCAGTCTGATCGCACTTGCGGACGCCTCGCCTTTTGTCGCGGACAAGGCGCCGTTTTACGTTGCGGCGCTCCTGCTTTGGGGTTTCGGCGCCTGGTGGCTGTTCATGGCGGCCCTGCTTACCTATTCATACTGGCGACGCGGACAGTTGCCCTTCGCGCTGTCCTGGTGGGCATTTACCTTTCCCACCGGCGCCTTCGCCATCGCGTCGTTCAAGCTATCCGGTGTTCTGCCGCTGCCGGGTATCTTTGGCCTCGGCCTCGTCACCTTTGGCTTGCTGGCAATGTTCTGGAGCGTGACGCTGGTGCGCAGTGTGCGCGGCGTGATGGACGGCAGTTTGTTCCAGCCGCACTGATGGCTGCAGGCCGACGGCTTTCGACTAGAAGTCATCTCAAAAATAATTTCGCAACAGGATGATCATGCAGCCCAGTTGTACTAACCCGGTGTAGTTCTCAAGGTGATGCTCCCAGCGATGAAGCAATCTGCGGAAATTACCCAGCCACGCGAACAAGCGCTCGATCTTCCAGCGGCGCACGTAGCGACGCAGAACGCGCCCGTCTTGGGTTTGGGGCGTCTTGCGATTGCTGCGGTGCGGAGCAATCAGTTCAACGCCTTGTTGCTCAAGCATCACATCGAGTTTGTCGCTGTCATAGGCTTTATCGCCGATCAACCGAGTCGGTCGCTCTCCAAGAAGAGATTGCTCAAGGGTAGCCTGGACAAGGGTGACTTCATGCGGCGAAGCACTTTCTGTGTGAATGGCGATAGGAAGACCATTGCGGTCCGCCACTGCCATGATCTTGGTCCCCTTGCCACGCTTGGTTTTGCCAACACCAGCGCCCCCTTTTTCGCGGCTACAAAGGTCGCGTCGATGAAACACTCCGACAGGTCGAGCTTGCCCCGACTTCGCAGATCCTCGGCCAGTGCTTCCAAGACCACGCGTAGCGTGCCCGCTCGTACCCACGCCTGGAAACGCCTGTGGCAAGTCTGGTACGGCTATGCGTCTGCTTTCAGAAAGTCTATCTGTCTGCTGTGGGTGCGCGCCGTGAAAAGGCGGCGCTTTTCCAGTGGGTGCGAATCCCACCCGGCAACCGCTCCAGCCGGAAGTAACCGGAGATGTAATGGAGGTAACGAAGTGGCTGAAGCTGTTCACGCGCAACTCGGATTACCCATTCTGCGCATTTATCGGTACCCGGATAGTTTTTCCAACAAAGCCGGCGAGACCAGACGCTTGAGGCCATTCCACCTGGATACTCGACATTGCGTAGATCTGCGTAATCCAACCCGCGCAACAACGGCCCTGATATCGCGTTTGCACCTTTGTACTACGCCGGCTGAATGTTCGTCCGTTTAGTAGGCGGCGTGCTGCTGTAGCGCCCGCTGGGCAACGGGGACGGGGCACCGCCCGCTACTTGAGGAGCAGCGCGCCGCCGCTAAGCACGAGCAGCAGGGCGACGATGCGCTCGAACGACGCCTGGTCGAGGCGCGCATGCCAGCGGTCGCCGGCGAGCATCGCGAGGGCCATCACCGGTGCGAACAGAAGGAGCGCGGCGATCGCCCTGGTGTCGTACAAGCCCAGACTGCCGTAGGCGCCGGCGCGCACCATTCCTAGGCACAGCACCATCGAGGAGATGCTGGCGCGAAAGCGCCGCTTGTCGAGCGCAAGCGCGCGCAGGTAGATGACGTAGAAGGGCCCGGCCATACCGCCGAACAGCGTCGCCACCAGCCCGCCCGCGCTGCCTGCGGCTGCGGCCAGTAACTGCGGCGGCAGGCGCACTGCGAGCGGATGCGGCACAAAGGACCATAGGCCGTAAGCGATGATGAACGAGGCGAAGGCCTTGAGTAGAAGCGCGTGGTCGAGCGACGCGAACAGCCATAGGCCGAGCGTGAGCCCGAAGGCGGAGGGCAGCGCCAGCCCGCGCAGGGCGCGCCAGTCCACGTGACGGATCTCCTGCACCGACTGGCCGAGGGACGCGATGATGCCGAGGGCCGTGATCACCGGGATGACGACGGTGAGCGGTAATACGAGAGTGAGAAGCGGAATGGCGACCACGCCGGCGCCAAAGCCAGTGGCGCCACGTAGCGTGTACGCGGCAAACACCACGGCCGCGCCGAAGGCGAGAGCCCAAGGGGTAGCGAGACTTAGCAGCGCGTCGATCATAAGCGCGGTGACTTTGGCTGGGGTTCTTCAAGTACCCTGCCGGAGTGCCCAGTTTTGTACCGGGAAGGCTGTCCGATCCGATCAAAAGTGAGAACTCCTGGCTGGTACTGGTGCCGCTGGCTTAACATCATGCTGTACGGCGGGCCGGCCCGGCGATCGAGGATGCACGATGCTGGCGGCCCGTCCGTAGCAATGATGGGATGGACTTCCCCCGTTTTTGAACCGCATCATTGTGCCAACTGGCGCTCATATGGGATGGGTTGTCAGCACTCATCAACAGGAGGAGTTCGACATGAATGCTACTACTGCAACGAGGTCTTCCGCCAGTGTCGTGGGCGTAGATGTGGCCAAGAGCGTGTTCCAGCTGGCAGTGGCCGACCGGAACTGGAAGGTGATTGAAACGCACCGTCTCACTCGCAGCCAGTTCGAGCGCTGGCTCAACGGCCTTGGCATCGAGGTGTTGCTGCTGCCGGCGCGTTACGTGCGCGCCTACGTGAAGCGCAACAAGACCGACGCAGCCGACGCAGCCGCTCTGCTTGAAGCGATAGTCTCGCGCGTGAGCTTGACCTGGCGCGCGATTTCGGCAACACCACCTTGGGCCTGAGCGACGTGGCGCAACGCGAGCATAAGCATCGCTTGGTCACCGTCTTCGATCGCAGCTTCCAAGTAGGCAGCCGCCTCTTTCCGGTCTTTCAGGTTCTCTATCAGCCAGTCCTCGTAAGGCAGGCTAGGTGCGGCCGCGCGGCTTCTGCGTCTCACGAGTTTTGAAGTCTTCGAGATAGGCTTTGGCATGTTCGATGTCCTTTTGCTGCGTCTCTCAGGCCGCCTTCTTCACGAGGAGTCGCACGCTTAACCCCGCACGCGTCGCAATGTTGACCAGCGCGTCAAGGCTGAACAGTCCAATCTTTCCCTTGAGTAACGCATTGAGGCGCGGTGCCGTCAGGCCAAGAACCTTGGCCATAGCCGCTTGAGGCGCGCCGTTTTTCAGACAGCAATCTTCGATGCGCATCATTAGCTCTGCGCGCAGTTTCAAGTTCTCGGCTTCGTCCTTGTCGAATCCGATGTCGGCAAAGATATTGCCGGAGCTGCGGGTGATCTTCAATTTTTTGCTCATCGCTGTTTTCTCTCCTGTACCAAATCCCTGAAGCGCTGCCTGGCAAGGTCGATGTCGTGCTTCGGGGTCTGCTGCGCCTTCTTCTGAAAGGCGTGCAACACGTACACCGCCTCCACAAACTTGGCCACATAGATGACGCGATAGGCGCCACTGTCCTCGCGCACCCGAATCTCGTTGACTCCGAGCCCGATTGAAGGCATCGGCTTCCAATCGGCAGGTTCCTTGCCGGCCTGGACACGCCCCAACTGATACCCCGCCTCGCGCCGGGGGTCATCGGGGAACGCACTGATTTTCTCGTGGCTGTCGCCAACCCATCGAACTTGCTTGAGCATCATATTATCAGAACTGGTAATTTATGCAACACTAGCGAACAGCCCGAATGTTGTCCCGCTGCTTCGGGCTCGCGGTAAAGGCCGGCAACTTCGTGACAGCCATGGCAAGCGTCTTGTCCGCCAAATGCGCGTAGTGCTTTGCGGTAATGCGCGTGTCGGCATGGCCGAGCAGCTTAGAAATCGTCAGCAAATCGACGCCTGCCTGCGCCAGGTGGGAAGCGTAGGTGTGGCGCAGTTCGTGAAAGGACACGGCCGGCTTGACCTTGGCGATCTTGCACGCCGCCTGAAGGGCACGGATATGATGATTGTGACCCCAGGGTTTGCCGTCCGCGCGGGTCAGCACCAGCTCGTCGCCGGTCTTGCCCGTCACGAGCGCCTTGAAATGCTCGACGCCTTCGGGGTTCAGGGGGACATGGCGCGACCGCCCGGACTTGGATTCGGCGATGTACAGGTGCCCGGTCGAGAGGTTCACGTCCGCCGCCTTGAGCGAAGTGATTTCGCCCCAGCGGGTGCCGGTAAGCAGAGCCGCACGCACCAGCCGGCGCAAGTCGGGAGGGCAGGCGTTGACCAGGCGCGTGGCCTCGGCATCGGTCAGGTAGCGGATACGGGCCTCGTCCACCTTGGCGAAGGGTTTGACCTTGCGCCAGGCCGAATCATCGGCCACCAGACCATCCTGAAAGGCGCGGTTGAGGATCGCCTTCAACACCGACAAGATGCGATTGGCGCTTGCCCGGCGCGCTCTCTTCTGGTCCTTCGTCTCCGCGGCGGGGCGCAGGTTAAGCTTCTTGGAGAGCTTGCTGCTGCGCAGGCGCGCGGCCTTGGTTGCGAGCTTATCGAGCCAGGCGCGAAGGTCCACAGTCGTCAAGTCGGCCAGGCGCCGGTCGCCAAGGGTGGGGGAGATGTGGGCGCGAACGGCGCTCTCCGCCATCTTGACGCCTTTGCGATGCTCCCGAAACCACTCCAGGTAACGATCTGCCGCCTGCTGAACTGTCACATCCTTCTGCCTGGGTGTGCCTCCGCTGAGGATTTCCTCGTACATTGTCCGCGCCGCGCCCTGGGCCTGGTAGAAGTCGAGCACGCCTTCGCCGTTGGCGTCCTGGAAGTCGTCGGCGCGGCCGAGGTTCTGATAGTGGTAGCGGGAACCATCCCACGCACGGGCCTGCCATGTGCCGTATTCGCCCTCAGTGCGCCTGTAGCCGAGGGCGAGGCCCTTGCCTATGGTCAGAAACTCGCTCTTGCCCTGAGGCAGTTTCAAGCGTGCCGTGCGCGTTTCCAGTTTTCCGGACCGTTGCGACCGTGCCATGATCAATCCTCCGTGCCAAACTCGTGCCAAACTGATGTACCTGGACAAGCATAGACATCAATGGACGAGAAAGCAAGTTTTCATAGGAGAATTGATAATCCATGGATGTCCAACAAAGTCCATGATATATCTCTTTCACGGTGAGTACGGGGGTTCGAATCCCCCTGGGGACGCCATTCATGATATCTGTCCTGCTGTGGCTAAACGAAGCCGAGGTCTACGCCGAGGCGCTGCGGCGCGCCGGATGCGGCCCGCGTTTGGAGATCGAGCTCCTTCGCTCCGACCAGAATCCGAGCGAACAGCAGCTGGCGCGCACCGAGATTCTGCTCGCGCGGCAGGTGCCGCCCGGGCTGCTGGCGAAAATGCCCAAGCTGCGCTGGATCCAGGCGCTTACCGCCGGTGTCGAGCACTGGATTTCGCGCCCTGATTTGCACTCGGGTATCGCGCTGACCTGCGCGCGTGGCACCCATCGCGTGGCGATGCCCGAAAACATCCTCGGCGCGCTGTTTCATCTGACCAAGCCTTACGCGCAAGCGACGCTTGATCAGCGCGAACGGCGCTGGGTCAGACGGGTGTCCGAGCCGCTCGCGGGCAAGACACTGGGCATACTCGGATTGGGTGAAATCGGACGTGAAGTTGCAAAGAAAGCGAGTGCGCTGGAATTGCGCGTGATCGGTACGCGGCGTGCGGCGGAGCCGGTGCCGCAGGTGGACAGGATCTATCCGCCCGGGGCGACCGACGAGGTGCTGGCCCAGTCCGATTTCGTGCTGCTCCTGCTGCCGCTCACGCCGCAGACGGACGACATCATGAATGCGGCGCGTTTCAAGGCGATGCGCGCCAGCGCCTACCTGCTCAATTTCGGCCGCGGTGCGTTGATCGTCGACGCCGATCTGGTGCGCGCGGTCCAATCCAAAACCATCGCGGGCGCGGTGCTGGATGTCTATCGCACTGAGCCGCTGCCCGCCGACCATGCTTTCTGGACCACCGCCGGCATCACCGTGCTGCCGCATATCGGCGGGCTGGATGCGCAGCGGGATGAAATCGTCGCCGCGCTGTTCGCCGAAAACGCGCGACGCTATCTCGCCAGCGAGGGTTTGGCCGCGCTGGTCGACCGCGTGCGCGGCTACTGAAACTGCGGCTGCGCGGGATGCGCGTTTCAAATTGAAAGAGCTGCGCTTCGATGCCGCGCTGCGCGCGCTCCTGACGCGCAATCTCGCCGGCCGCGCCGCGGCAGCGCTGCCGCAACGCAACCTCAAGCGCGCCGCGGTATGCCTGATCCTCACCGATGACGGCGCAGGACATGCGGCGCTGGTGCTGACTTTGCGCGCCAGGACCCTGAACACGCATTCGGGCCAGTTCGCGCTGCCCGGTGGGCGCATCGACGCGGGGGAGTCGGCCGTGGACGCCGCGCTGCGCGAAGTGCGCGAGGAGATCGGCCTCGCGCTTGCGCCCGAGGCCGTCCTCGGTTGTCTGGACGATTACCCCACGCGCTCGGGCTATCTGATCACGCCTATCGTCGCTTGGGCGCCGGACGATGCGCGCATGCGCGCGAATCCGCAGGAAGTCGAGGTCATCTATCGGGTGCGGTTGGCCGAACTCGGCCGCCCGGGCGCGCCCGAATTCGTGGCTACCCCGGAAAGCGACCAGCCGGTCATCCGCTATCCGCTGCTGGATACCCTGGTGCATGCGCCGACGGCGGCGGTGATGTACCAGTTCATGGAAGTCGCGCTGCACGGCCGCGCCACGCGCGTGGCGCATCTGGAACAGCCGGTCTGGGCTTGGCGCTAGGCGCGCAGGTATTTAATCTACAACGAACAGCTTAGCGCCTACGGCAGTGGCCGAGCGATGCGCCTCGGCCGCGTCGGCGACCTGATAGCTCATGCCTGGACGCAACACGAACCGGCGTCCGTCCTCGAGTTCGGTGTACAACTCGCCCTCGAGGCAAAGCAGGATGTGGCCTTTGCTGCACCAATGGTCCGCGCTATAGCCGGGCGAGTATTCGACCAGGCGCACGCGTATGCTGCCGAATTGCCGCGTGCGCCAGCGCGCTACACCGCGTTCGCCCTGGTGTTCGGTCGCTTCGATTTCCGACCAATCGGTCGTCCCGAACGGAATTCCATGCATTTGCATGCGCGTTAGCCGAATTCCGGCTCCGAAACAGCGGGATCCCGCTGGATTTCTGCGCAGTACACGGCCGACCCTGTACCGACTCAGCGCCGGACGACGCTGTCGCCAGCGGCTTTTACCAAGTCTCCCGAGGACATTCCGGGATCATGATCGAAATTGAAAACACGCTCCTCGCCATTGTCGAAGCGCACCGTGACCGCCCAGGTTTTGACCTTGTTCATTTTGCCTTCGATCTTGTGACCGGCATAAGCGCCTCCGGCCGCGCCCGCTATAGTGGCCAGATCCTTGCCCGTACCTTTGCCCACCTGGTGGCCCAGCAGCGCGCCGGCGACGCCGCCCCCGATCAAGCCTACGGCGCCGCCTTTGCCGTCCTTTTCGGTCATCTTCACCGCGCTGACCTTGCCGCAGCCGGTGCAGCTCGCGGCAGGTTTGTTCGCCGCGTTGAGTTTGTCCTCGGCCGCCGCGAGCGCACGCGAGTGTTCTTCTTTTGCGTCGCGCAGGCATTGCATGCGCCGCGCAGACGTGGATTCGTCGGCGCATAGCTTCTGGTCTTCGCTATAGCGCGCATCCGCCGTTTTTTTCGCCGCATCGTAGGCGGACTGCGCCGTAACATCGTTCGCGGCATAGGCGGCTGGCGCGCCGAGCAGCATCAGCAGCAACAGGATTTTTCGCTTCATTGCATTCATGATTCAATTTCTCCAGTTGACGGTCCCTCGTTACAGCCGCATCGGTGCAAGCGTGAGATCAATCGTATAGGCTACTCGGCCGCGGCACGGGCGGCAACTGCTCGTTTGGGAGCGGGGTCGGCGCTTGACGCCCTAGCACCAGATAGCGTGTAATTCGGCCACAGCCAAGGAATTTGGCGTCTTAGCGCTGGAATTTTACTTGCTGATCCAGAATTTTTATCGGTCGAGGCGAGGCCGCCCAGGATGATAGACGTGCCGGGATCGCTCGAATTGGCCTCGCTGTTCCTGCTGCTGGTCGGAATCGGACTTGCGTTTTCCGACATCCGCCTTTCGGGTTGGGTATTGGGCTGGATCCTGCTCTCGGGCGCGCTGCTGGTGCAATGGTTCCGCAGCGTTTTGAGTTACAGCATGGAACGCGGCAGCGCCGATGCCGAAATCTATCAGATCGCCGATGACTGGATGGGGCTTGGCTTCGCGCTGCTCATCGTGGCTTCCATGTACATGATGCGCGAGGTTCTGCGCCGGCACAGCCTGGCCGAGGAGAGAGTGCGCGTCGTCAGCGCTGTGGCGCAGGACGCGGTCGTCATGATGGATCACCAGGGCAGGATCGCCTTTTGGAACAAGGCAGGGCAAAGAATATTCGGTTTCACCGAGGATGAGGCGCGCGGAAAGAAACTGCACGAGTTGATCATCCCAGAGCGCGGCCACATGGATTTCGAACGAAGCTTCGTCGATTTCCGCAGAACCGGGCAAGGGCCGGCCATAGGCAAGACGCTGGAGCTGGCGGGGCTGCGCAAGGACGGCGTGGAGATCGTGACCGAGGTCTCCATTTCAGGGGTGAGCATCAATTCCAAATGGCATGCGGTCTGCATTTTCCGCGATATCAGCGAGCGCAAACGCGCCGAGAAAATGCTGGAGCTGGAGTACGCGGTGACGCGCTGCCTTGACAGCACGGACAGCGTAACGGAGGCGCTCAGAGCGGTCATCCGCGCTGTCTGCCAGACGATGAACTGGGATTGCGGCCGCTATCTGCGCGTGGACGAGGCCGCCGGGGTGTTGCGCCTGGTCGAGTACTGGAGCGTGCCGGATAAGACGATTCAGGGATTCCTGAGCGCGGCGCAGGGATTTACCTACGAACCGGGCATGGGCATGGCGGGCAAGGTGTGGCAGTCGGGGCAGCCGCTATGGATCCCGGATATCACCAAGGACGCGCGCGCGCTGACGGCAATTTTCAAAGCCGAATCCGGCGTGCGCAGCGCATTTGTGTTTCCGTCAAAATCGGAAGGCAGGACGACCGGAGTATTCGCGTTCAACAGCCGCGATATTCGCGAGCCCGATGCACAACTGCTCTCGGCAGTCAGGATGATCGGCGGCCAGGTTGGCGGTTTTATGCAGCGCCAGCGCGGAGAAAACGAGTACACCGTCGTGCAGTGAGGCCGGCTTCGAGTCTGCGCGGCCGGCGCGGCGTGGGACGCATCAGCTCGGGCTCCTGCCGCCTCAATTTTGAGACCGCAGCAATGCGCCGCTGAGCAGGTCCTTGGATAGATATTGCTGGCGGTAGGTCTCGAACGGCATTTTGTCCGCGGCTTCGATGCGACGCTGCGCCGCGAGCGATTCTTCGGCCATGCGCGCATAGCGCGCCTCGACCTCCGCCGGTACGTGCAGTTCCTGCAGGCTGCGCCTGTGGCGCGCCGATTGGGCCAGGGCGAAGCCTACGTAGGATTTGTCGCTGCTGCTTCCGATTTCTGCAAGGATGCGGGCCGAGCGCGTTTTTGCCGGATCCGCAAGGGCGGCGCCGGCCGCCTCCAGGGTATCGCGGTAGGCGCTGCCCGCATGGGCGCGGTCCAGCGCGGCGGCGATCGGTTCGCACTCCTCGATCAGGCTGCGGCCCCATTCAGCCAGGCCAAGTTGCTCCGCGCCCCTGGTCAGGCGCAAGTCCGGGTCGCGCCCGCGCTCGGCGACGTCGTGCTGGTTTTGCGACATGGCTGCAATCTCCTCCGGCGTATCCGGAGGGCTGTCGTGCAGCAGGCAATGCAGCAGGAAGATGTCGAGGAAACGCATGGTGTCGGCGGCGATACCCACGGGGCAGAACGGATCGTTGTCCATGCAGCGCACTTCGATATATTCGACGCCGCGCTCGCCCAGCGCGTACAAGGGGCGCTCGCCCGAGCGAAAGCGCGGCTTGGGCCGAATGGTGCCGTAGAACTCGTTTTCGATCTGCAGCAGCGTGGTGCCCAGCTGCAGATAGGTATCGCCGTCGCGCAGGCCGATCGCTTCGTAAGGCGGATAGGGTTTAGTCAGCCCGACGTTGAGCGATTCGGCGTAGCTCTTCAGGCTGTTGAAGCTCACCGCCAGCGACGCCTGGGCATCGCTCTGATATCCCAGCGGCCCCATGCGCAAGGAGGTGGCGCCGGGCAGGTACAGCGTGCCGGCATTGAATTCCTGCAGCATGTGCTTGCGGCCGGCGACGAAACTGCGGCATACCGTGGGCGAAGCGCCGAACAGATAGAGCAGCAGCCAGGAATGGCGCCTGAAATTGCGAATCAGGTGAAAATATCCGGCCGTTTGATAGGCGAGGACGGAACCGCCGCGCGCCTCGGCCGTTTGCAGCACCGGCCAGACTGCCTCCGGCAGGGAGAAGTTGTAATGCACGCCCGAAATGGTCTGCATGCGCCTGCCATAACGATGCGCCAGGCCATGCCGGTAGACGGTCTTGGCCCTGCCCAGGTTGGAATGGCCATACTGTCCGATCGGAATGTCGTCGTCGGCCGGCAGGCCGCAGGGCATGCTGGTGCACCACAGCAGTTCCTCGCCCACATGCCGGTAGACCAGCTGGTGAATCTCGGTGAGTTCGGCAAAACAGGATTCCGCATCCGGGTGCACGCCGGTGATCAGTTCGAGCTGGGATTCGCTGAAATCGGTGGTGATGTGCGGGTGCGTGAGCGCCGACCCTAGCGCGCGCGGATGCGGCGTATCGGCGAGCATGCCATCCGGTCTGACGCGCAGGCTCTCCTTTTCGACGCCGCGCCGGATGCCGGTGAGCACTTCATGCGGCAGCAGCCGTAGCAGTTGATGAAGCCGGTTCATGCCTGGTTCCCTCGCTTGGACAGCCCCAAGGGTAGCAGAACTGCGCTGCTGTTTGCTGCCCCGCGCGCATCTTTACGTTACCATGCCAGCAGTCGCGGCGGCCGCAGCTGCATGCCGCCCCGGCAAAATTCCTATCAACGGCGAGCGCTGCGCGAGAGGGCGACGACATGGCCCAGTACGACTACGATCTTTTTACCATCGGCGCCGGTTCAGGCGGGGTGCGCGCGAGCCGTTATGCCGCGCGCCTGGGCGCGCGCGTCGCGGCGGCCGAGGAGCGCTACCTCGGCGGTACTTGCGTCAATGCCGGCTGCATTCCGAAGAAACTCTTCTCTTACGCGGCGCACTATGGCGAGGATTTCGGGCACGCGGCCGGCTATGGCTGGCAAGTCGCTGCGCCCGCATTCGACTGGCATGCCCTGGTCGCGAACAAGGATCGCGAGATCGAACGCTTAAATGGCGTCTATGCGAAGCTGCTCGGCGGCGCGGGGGTCGCGCTGCTGCGCGGGCGCGCCACGCTCGCCGATGCGCACACGGTGGAAATCGATGGCAGGCGCATCAGCGCGCGCTATATCCTCATCGCCACCGGCGGCTGGCCGGTGGTGCCGCCCATTCCCGGCGCAGAGCTCGCGATCAGCTCGAACGAAGCCTTCCATCTGAACGAGCTGCCGCGGCGCGTGCTGGTGGTGGGCGGCGGCTACATTGCGGTCGAATTCGCTTCCATTTTCAACGGGCTCGGCGTGGACACCACGCTCGTCTATCGCGGTGAGCGCCTGCTGAAGGAGTTCGACGCCGACCTCGGCAGTTTTCTCGCCGCGCAAATGCAGCACAAAGGCGTGCGCATACATTTTCACAGCAACATCGAGCAGATCGCGCGCGACGCAGGCGGCGGCGGGCTGCGCGCGACGCTGGCCGGCGGCGCCGCGCTTGAAGCCGACTGCGTCATGTACGCGACCGGCCGCGCACCGAATACCCGCGGCTTGGGTCTGGAACATGCCGGTGTGAATCTGGCGCCCAGCGGCGCGGTCGTGGTGGACTCGAAGTTTCAATCGAGCGTGCCCTCGATTTATGCCCTGGGCGATGTGATCGACCGGGTATTGCTCACGCCTGTGGCACTGGCCGAGGGCATGGTGGTAGCGGAGAATCTGTTCGGGGCCGGCGGCCGCAGCATGGACTATGAAGGCATTCCGACGGCGATTTTCAGCAATCCCAATGTCGGAACGGTAGGGTTGTCCGAGGCGCAGGCGCGCGCGCGTTATGGCGAAATCGACCTGTATCGATCGAGCTTCGGCCCGCTGCGCCACCAGCTCACCGGCAGCGGCGAGCAGGTGCTGATGAAGCTGGTGGTCGAACGCAACACCGAGCGCGTGCTCGGGGTGCATATGGTGGGGCCCGATGCCGGCGAAATCATCCAAGGTTTCGCCGTGGCCCTCAAGTGCGGGGCGACCAAGCGCCAGTTCGACGCCACCATCGGCATTCACCCGACCATCGCCGAGGAACTGGTGACCATGCGCGAAAAGACCGGCTGAGGATCGCGGTGCCGGTCCCATGGTACCGGTGCGTCCCGCATTCGCCATCGCGCAGCTGCCGCGCTCGGGGACGAAGTCGCGCCAAAGCGGTAAAATTCAGAAATAGAAAAACAACGCCCGGCCGACTCCGCGGGGAAAGGAAATTTCCGATGCACTCAACAACGACGCTTGAAGCCGCGCACGGTCTCGGGGCGGCCGGCAATCGGCGCGGCTATCTGCGCGCTGCATTGGCGCTGTTTGCCTTTGTCTACGCCACGGCGGGACAGGCCGCAGCGGGACAGGAGGAGTCCTGGCCGCAAGTCTGGATCAATCCCGGCATCTACTCGCAGCACTTCGATTCGAGCAAGGGCCTGCGCAACAATAATATTGGCTTCGGCATCGAGGCGGGGCTTGCCCCGGACCACGTGGTAATGGCCGGCAGCTTTATCAACAGCAACCGCGCGCGGACGCACTTCGCCGGCTACGAGTGGCGGCCCTTGCACTGGCGCGTATCCGGCGTCGACGTGGGCGCGGGCGTCGTCCTGGGCGCATGGGACGGTTATCCGAATTATCGCAACGGCGCGTGGTTCGTCGCTCCCTTGCCGATGTTGTCGATCGAGGGCAGGAGACTGGGCGCCAATATCGCCCTAATCCCGACGGTCGCAAACCGATTCGATGGCGCGCTGGCGGTGCAAGTCAAGCTGCGGGTGTGGTGAGGCGGCGGCTGTTCCGCGGTTGCTCGTCGCCGCGTATGTAGGCAAAACGCATCGGCGGTAGGTACGGGATGAGTGCGGCCTGCACCTCCTGTACGAGCAGTTTGCCTCGGGCACTTGTTCGGACCAGTCTGCTTAGGGTACAGTTTGCGCAGTAGACCCCGTGTGCGATATGCGGTCGAGTGGGTCCGGGAATCGGACCTATCCGTGATGCGCGTCAACATGGGCGAAGTTAAAACAATAAATTATATTGAATGTGGTGCGGGACCCGGCCCGAGGATTTTCCGGTGAAACTTTCATATTCCCATGCAAATCGGCCCTGAAACGCTGCGCGACATTGTCGATCGGCCGTTAAGCCAGTCCGAAGTCGAAGGGCTGCTGCGCGGCTTGGACGAGGCTGCAAAGGCGCAGTTGTTCTTGCGCATGGCCGAACTCGTGCGGCGCAATGCGGCGGTCGCCGACATCGCCAATCGCGTATCCGACAGCCTGTCGCTCGACGTGCTGTTCCCGCGCCTGATGGAAGTAGTCAGCAGTACGCTCAACGCCGATCGCAGTTCTCTGTTCCTGTACGATGCCGAGACCCGGGAACTGTACTCGCGCGTGATGCAGGGCAATGCGATCGGAGAAGTTCGCTTTCCGAGCACGCTCGGCATCGCCGGTTCGGTATTTACCAAGGGCGAGGCGGAAATCATCACGGCGGATGCGTACGACAACAAGCGCTTCAACCAGGAGGTCGACCGGCGCACGGGATACCGCACCCGGAACATCCTGTGCGTGCCGATCCGCAACAAGAACCGCGATGTGATCGGCGTCACCCAGGTGCTGAACAAGAACGTCGGCGATTTCGACGCCGAGGATCAGCGCCTGCTCGAGGGCTTGTCGCAGCAAGCCGCCGCCGCGCTCGAAAATGCGCGTCTGTTCGAGAAAGTCGAGCGCCAACAGCGTGAAGAGGCAATGCTGCTCGAGGTTGTCAGCTCGATCGTTTCCGAAATCCGCCTCGAACCATTGCTCGCGAAAATTCTGGCGGCCGCAACGCAGCTGCTGGAGTCGGATCGCGGCGCGCTGTTCCTGTACGACCCCAAGCGCAATGAATTGTTCTCGCATGTGGCCGGGGGCATCGACAGTGCACAGATCCGCTTCCCCGCCAATGCCGGCATTGCCGGGGAGTGCTTCAGCACGGGTAAGGTCATCAATATTCTGGATGCATACAAGGACGCGCGCTTCAACCAGGAAATCGACCGGCGCACCGGCTATCGCACGCGCAATATGCTGTGCATGCCCATCGTGGTCAAAGGGGCGCGCGTCATCGGTGTGATGGAAATCCTCAATCGCAAGCTCGGCGCCTTCGGTGCCGCCGACGAGCGGCGCCTGCACGCGTTCTGCGCCGAAGCGGCGGTGGCGATCGAGAACGCGCAGTTGTTCGAGGAAATCAACGCTGAGCGCAATTACAACGAGTCGATTCTGCGCAGCATGAGCAATGCCGTGCTCACGCTCGATGCCGACGGTGTTCTGCGCAAGGTAAATGAATCGGCGACGCGCATCCTGCATCGAGGTGCGCGCGAACTGGTCGGGCGCGCCCTGAGCGAGCTTTTCGTCGGCCGCAATGCCTGGGTGGCGCGCAGCCTGGACAAAGTGCGCGCTGCGGGCAAGACCGATATCACCGTGGACACCGACCTATACGTCAACCGTGCCCAGGTCGTGTCGGTCGATCTCACCACCGTGCCGCTGCTGAGCATGAGTGACGAGCCGATCGGCTACATGCTGATGATGGAGGACATCACACGCGAGAAGCGCCTGCGCAACACCTTATCGCGCTATATGAGCAAAGCGGTAATGGACCAGCTGCTCGAAAGCGGTGACAACGTGCTCGGCGGCATCAGCCGCGAGGTGAGCGTGCTGTTCTCCGACATCCGCGGCTTCACTTCGATCTCCGAGCGCCTCGGCGCTCAGGAAACCGTGGCCCTGCTCAATGAGTACTTTACCGACATGGTGGATATCGTTTTCGCGCACCAGGGCGTGCTCGACAAGTACATGGGCGACATGATCATGGCGGTGTTCGGCTCGGTACTGCAGCACGACGATGATCCGGACAATGCGGTAGCCGTAGGCAACCAGATGATGGCGGGCCTGCGCGAGTTGAACGGCCGGCTGGCGGCGCGCGGGCGCGACGCCATCAGAATCGGCGTGGGCATCAGCACCGGCCAGGTGGTGGCCGGCAATATCGGTTCGCCCAAGCGGCTGGAATATACGGTGATCGGCAATCGCGTGAACATCGCTCACCGGTTGGAGGACGCAAACAAGTTTTACGGCACTTCGGTGCTGATTTGCAGTCAAACCTACGAGCGCTTGAAGGAGCCTACGCCGGTGCGAGAAATCGACCTGATCCGCGTGCGCGGCATGGAGACGCCGGTCGCGATCTACGAGGCATTAGGCCATCACACCGAGGAATCCTTTCCGCACCGGGATGCCGTGGTGGGTGCCTTCAACCGGGGCGTGGCGCGCTATCGCAGGCGCGAGTGGAACGGTGCCGCGCGCTGTTTCAGGGATGCGCTCGCGGCCAATCCGCAGGATGGACCCTCGCGCGTCTACCTCGATCGCTGTGAGATTTTCCGCAGTACGCCGCCGGCTGCGAATTGGGACGGCGTGTCGTCAGTTCAGAGCAAATATTGAGATGGAATTAAAGCAAATACCGGTCGACGAGCTGGAGCTCGGCATGTACGTGTCCAAGCTCGATCGTCCCTGGACCGAAACGCCGTTCGTATTTCAGGGCTTCATCCTGAGGAGCCAGAAGCAGATCGACGTGATGAAGAAGTATTGCGCGCATGTGTTCGTCGACCCGGAGAAGGAGGATCGGTCCGAGATCGAGGGGCACGCCGGCGGCACGGCGGCGAGCATCCGCGGCACCACGGTGTACAAGGAGGTCGCGAGCCTGGACGCCGAGCTGCCGCGGGCGCGCAGCGCGATCGTCGAGACGGCGACGGTGCTGAGGCAGATCGGCCGCGACGTGCAGATCGGGCACGCTGTCGACGGCGCCAAAGTGAAGCAGGCGGCCTCCGACATAACCGAAAGCGTGGTGCGCAATCCGGATGCGGCGACTTTGCTGGTGCAGCTGCAGGAGAAAAGCGGCGAAACTTTCAATCGCGCGATCCACGTGTCGGTGATGATGAGCATTTTCGGCCGCTTTCTGCAGCTGCCGCGCGAGAGCATCGAGCAGCTCGGCCTGCTCGGCCTGCTGCAGGACGCGGGCAAGCTCAAGCTGCCGACCGCGCTGTTGGAAAAGCGCGAACCGCTGACCGCGGAGGAAATGGCCCTGTATCAGACACATGTCGACCACTCGGTCGAAATCCTGACCAAGACCCCCGGTCTGCCGAACGAGCTGCCGGGGCTCGCGTCTCTGCATCACGAGCATTTCGACGGCTCCGGCTATCCGCGCGGATTGCGCGGTGTCGCGATTGCGCTACCAGGGATGATCGCCGCGATCGTGGACGCATTCGACATGCTGGTGGCGCCGCCGCCGCAGGGAAAGCACATGTCGCCCTCGAACGCGCTCAACGTCATCTATAAAGGGCGCGGCACCCAGTTCCAGCCTGCCCTGGTCGAGCAGTTCATTCAATGCATCGGCATATATCCGGTGGGCAGCGCAGTCGAACTGAACACCGGGGAAGTCGGGATCGTAATCGCGCAAAACCCCTTGCGCCGGCTGCAGCCGCGCGTCATGGTAGTCAAGGATGCGAAGGGCAACGAGAATCGGCCGTACAAGATGCTCGACCTGGCGAAAGAGCCCAAGGCCACGCCGGACGAGATTTACCGGATCCGGCACACGCTGAAGTACGATGCGATCAAGGTCGATCCGAGGGAACTGTTTCTTTGAGTCCGAACGGTCCGGCCGCGCAGGTCGCGTCTGGCGCGCCGGCCGCCGCAGCGGAAGTGCCGTTCCTGGAGCGCCTGCGCAGCGGCATCGAACAACGGCGCGCAGACGGGCAAAGCCTAGGCCTGCTGCTGGTGGATTGCGGCGTAATCGGCCGCATCGACGCCCTGTGGGGCTACCACATCGGCGACGCGGTACGCGCGCGGATACTGGCGAGCCTGCGTGCCGAGGTGTTGCGGCCCGACGATTTTGCCGCAGAATTCGGACGTGACGAGCTGGCCTGCGTGCTTTCGGTGGTGGAGGGGGAGCAATTGGCGCGGCTCGCAGCGGAGAAATCCCTGCGCACCATGAACGTGCCGCTGTTTCTGGGGGACGAGGAGATCTTCTCTTCGCCCGCGGTGGGGATCGCGCTGTTTCCGCAAACGGCGGACGATGCCGAGTCCTTGCTGCGCCAGGCCAAGAGCGCCTGCGTGCTGGCGCGTAACCTGCGCGGCCGCGTTGCGCTGTACGAAGAAGGGCAGATCTCCGGTGTGTCGCAGCTGGTCGAGGAGAGCCGTCTGCGCACGGCAATCGCGGAAGACGCGCTGGAGCTGGCGTTTCAGCCTCAATTCGACCTGCGCTTCGGGCAAATCATGGGTATGGAAGCGATGCTGCGCTGGCGCGACGGCAAGCGCGAGCTGGTGCCGATGCGTGAGGCGATCGCGGCCGCAGAGCAGGGCGGCATGGTCGCCAAGCTGATCTCGTCGCTGTTGAACCGGGCGCTGCGCAACTGTTCCGAATTCCGGCAGCGCGCCGGATTGGATTTGCGCATTGCCATCAATTTTCCGGCGCGCACTCTGCTGGAGCCGGAGCTTCCCGAACTGGTCGAGCGCGCGCTGCGCACCTGGTCGCTGCGCCCGGGCAGGCTGATGCTCGAAATTGGGGATCTTTCGGCACTGCCGGCGCAGGCGCAAGCGCAGGCGGCGCTCCTGCGCCTGCACCAGACCGGTGTAAAGCTGTCGCTCGACGATGCGCGCGCACCGCTGTCGTCCCTGTTCTGGCTTGCCACCCAGCCGTTTCACGAACTCAAGATCGACCTGTCCATTGCCCAGGACTGGAGCGTACAGGCGCAATCCGAAGGCGTGCTGCGCGCGCTGATCGGACTGGTGCATCAGCTCAAGCTCGATGTGATCGCCCTCGGCGTTGCCGACGATGCGGCCGCCGCGCGCTTGTTGGAACTGGGCTGCGACTTCATCCAGGCCGATTTCAAGGGCCCTGCCGTCGGTGCGGAGGAGTTCGTCGCCCGTTTCGCCGGCTGACGCAGCCTTGCGGGGAAGCCAAGCCCGCAGCACCTAGCTCGCGCAGAGCTTGCGCGGCTTATCGCCCGGACCATGGCGCGCTGCGCCGCGCTTCACTGCCATGCGGCTCCCGCATGGTTTCTCTTGACCAAAATCAAATTCGGCGCGCGCACAACGCGTAGCTTAGATATGCGTGGTGCCGCCAGGTTAGGCGTAGGCCCGGGTCCGCCATGCAATCAGTCGAAAAAGGAATTCGCGCGTGCATGAAATGGCGCTGGCCGAAGAAGTACTGCAGATTGTGCAGGATACGGCGCGGCGCGAGGGCTTGCGGCGCGTGCACGCATTGTGGCTGGAAATCGGGCAGCTCTCCAGCGTCGAGCCCGAAGCGCTGCGCTTTTGCTTCGATGCGGTGGCGCGCGACAGCATCGCCGCCGGTGCGCGCCTGGAAATCGTCGCGGCCCCGGGTAAGGCTTGGTGCGAGGCCTGCGCCGAACATGTCGCGTTGGCAGCGCTGGGCGAGGCCTGCCCGCGCTGCGGCGGGTACCGCCTACGGGTAACCGGCGGGACGCAAATGCGGGTGCGGGAGCTGGAAGCGGAATAGCGCGCGGCGGGACCGGCGCGGGCGAGGAGAGATCGATGTGCAGCACTTGTGGATGCGAAACAGGCGAAGCCGTAATCGAGGGTGGAAGCAGTGATCATGCGCGGCTGCACGCCGCGTGCATGCCGCACAGCCATGCCCATGATGACCCGGTCGGGCATTCATCTGCGCGCATACTCAGGATCGAGCAGGACATCCTGGCAAAGAACGACGCTTACGCCGCGCACAACCGCAGGGCGCTGGCCGAGCGCGGCATCTTCGCGCTCAATCTGGTCTCCGCGCCCGGAGCGGGCAAGACCGCGCTGCTGGTGCAGACGATACGCGCGCTGGGCGCGGGCTGCCCGATCTGCGTCGTCGAGGGCGACCAGCAGACCAGCAATGACGCCGAGCGCATCCGTGCAACCGGCGCGCGCGCGGTGCAGATCAACACCGGCAAGGGCTGCCACCTCGACGCGCATATGGTCGGGCATGCGCTGGCGCAGCTCGACCCGCCGCGGCATGGCATCCTGATGATAGAGAACGTGGGCAATCTCGTCTGTCCCGCGGCCTTCGATCTGGGCGAAGCGCATAAGGTGGTGCTGCTGTCGGTGACCGAAGGCGAGGACAAACCGCTCAAATACCCGGATATGTTCCGTCGCGCCTCGCTCATGCTGCTGAGCAAGATCGACTTGTTGCCGCACCTGGACTTCGATTTGCGGTGCTGCATCGACAACGCGCGCCGGACCAATCCGGATTTGAACGTCATCGGCATATCCGCGCGCAGCGGCGAAGGCATGGCGGAATGGTTCGCCTGGATAGGAAAGGGAGCACAGCTCGCGCGCGCAGCCGGTGGCGCTCAGGCGCCGGCGGCGCCTCTGGCCGAATGGAGTGTGCACGCATGAGCCTCGTCGCCCTAGCGCCGGCGGGGATTGCCACGCGGCGCGCGATTCACGTGCGCGGAACGGTGCAGGGGGTGGGCTTTCGCCCGTTCGTATGGCGCCTTGCCCACGAACTCGGGCTCTCCGGCTGGGTGCGCAACGACGCAGCGGGGGTGGCGATCGAAGTACAGGGCCGGGACGACGAGCTGGAACTTTTCGTCGCGCGTCTCGCGCGCGAAGCGCCGGCGCTGGCACGCATCGATGCCATCGAAACGCGCGAACTGTGCGCCGACGCAGCAGGCGGTTTCGACATCGCCGGCAGCGGGACGGGCCGCGCGACTACCGCCGTTGCGGCCGATACGGCCGTATGCGCTGCCTGCCTCGGCGAGTTGTTCGACCCGCGCGACCGGCGCTACCGCTACGCCTTCATCAACTGCACCGACTGCGGACCGCGCTATAGCATCAGCCGGGCGCTGCCCTATGACCGCGCCAATACCAGCATGGCGCCGTTTGCGCTGTGCGCGGCTTGCGCCAATGAGTATGCCGCGCCGGACTCCAGGCGCTTTCACGCCGAGGGCAACGCGTGCGCCGCTTGCGGGCCGGCGTTGGCGCTAGTCGACAGCGCCGGCGCGCCGTTGCATGAAGGCGATGTGGTTGCGGCGGCGCTGGCCCGCCTGCGGCGCGGCGAAATCATCGCCCTGAAGGGTCTGGGCGGATTCCATCTTGCCTGCGATGCACGCAACGCAGCTGCGGTAGCGCGGCTGCGTGCGCGCAAGGCGCGCGAGGAAAAACCATTTGCGGTGATGGTCGCCGGCGCGGCTTCGCTGCGCGCGTTGGCGCAGCTCGACGGCGAACAGCGCAACCTTCTCGAAGCGCGCGAGCGACCGATCGTGCTATTGCCCAAGACTGCGGCTTGCGATGCCCTGCTGGCCAACATAGCGCCGGGTATGGCCTGGCTGGGGGCGATGCTGCCTTATACGCCGCTGCAATACCTGCTGTATCACCAAGCGGCGGGACGCCCACAGGGCTGCGCCTGGCTGGGCGAAGAGCAGGCGCTGGTACTGGTGATGACCAGCGCCAACCTGGGCGGGGAGCCGCTGGTGGCGTCGAACGCGCAGGCGCTGGCGCGCCTGGGCGCGGTCGCCGATGCGTTTGTCGTGCATGAGCGCGACATCGTCGTGCGCTGCGACGACAGCGTGGTGCGCGCCACGGCCGATCGCCCGGCGTTCATACGGCGCGCGCGCGGCTACACGCCGGCGCCGATCCGGCTCGCGCGCAGCGGGCCGGCGGTGCTCGCGCTGGGCGGCCATCTGAAAAACACTGTCTGCGTTACGCGCGGCGACGAAGCGTTTCTGTCGCAGCATGTGGGCGATCTGGACAACCCGGAGAGTTGCCGCGCGTTGGAACTTACGGTGGAGCAACTGCTGCATATACTGGAGGTGAAACCGGCGCTGGTGGCGCACGATCTGCATCCGGACTACTACAGCAGCCGCTTTGCCGCGGTCTTTGCCGCGCGGCACGGACTGCCGCTGCTGGGCGTGCAGCATCATCACGCGCACATCGCCGCGGTCGCGGCGGAGCACCGCCTGCGCGCGCCGCTGCTCGGCCTGGCGCTGGATGGCGCGGGGCTGGGCGGGGACGGCGGCATTTGGGGCGGCGAGCTGCTGCGTGTGGACGGCGCGGCCGTGCAGCGCATCGCGCACCTGCGCCAACTGCGGCTACCGGGCGGGGATAGTGCCGCGCGCGAACCCTGGCGCATGGCCGCGTCGGCCCTGTTCGAGCTCGGACGCGCCGGTGAGATCGAGCGGCGCTATGGTGCCCGCGGCGCGTCGCTGCGACAGGTGCTCGCGCGCGGGCTCAATTCGCCGCTGACCAGCAGCGCCGGCCGCTGGTTCGATGCGGCCGCAGGTCTGCTTGGTGTGCGCGGTATCTGCTCCTATGAAGGACAGGCGGCCATGTTGCTGGAGGGTTTGGCCGAGAAACATGGGCCGGTGGCGCCGCTCGCGGGCGGCTGCCGCATCGGCGCGGACGGCAGCCTGGATCTGCTGCCTTTGCTGGCGCAGCTAGCCGGGCAACAGGACAGCGGGTATGGGGCGGCGGTGTTTCACTCGACGCTGGCAGCGGCGCTCGCCGCCTGGGTCGGGGCTGCGAGCGCGCGCAGCGGTATCCGCGCCATCGCCCTCGGCGGCGGCTGCTGCATGAACCGGATACTCGCCGCAAAGCTGCGCGAGCTGCTGCAAGCCGCAGGGCTGGCCGTGTTCGAGGCGCGGCAGGCGCCGCCCAACGACGGCGGGCTTGCGCTGGGCCAGGCCGCTCTGGCCATTGAAACGATGGCCGGCTAATCATGTGCCTCGCGATTCCGGCGCTGGTGTTGAGACGGCTCGAAGCCGAGGAGGCGCTCATCGACGCCGGCGGCGTGCAGCTGCGCGTGTCGCTTGCGTTGGTGCCCGAGGCCGCGGCGGGCGATTATGTGATCGTGCATGCCGGATTTGCGCTCAGTCGCCTCGATGCGGAGGAAGCACTGCGTACGCTCGCATTGTTCGCCGAGTTGCAGCGCGAGCCGGTGGCGGTGTCCAGATGAAATACATGGACGAATATCGCAACGCGACGCTGGCGCGCGCGCTCGCACGCCGGATCGCGCAAGAAGCGCAGGCGCCGCGCCGCTACCGGCTGATGGAGTTCTGCGGCGGCCATACCCATGCGATTTCGCGCAACGGCATCACCGAGCTGCTGCCCGATAACGTCGATATGATCCACGGTCCCGGCTGTCCGGTATGCGTGCTGCCGGTCGGGCGCATCGACAACGCGATCGAACTCGCTACGCGGCAGCCGCTGACCCTGTGCACCTATGCGGACACCCTGCGCGTGCCCGCGTCCAGGCGCACCAGTCTGATGCAGGCAAAAGCGCGCGGTGCGGACATCCGCATGGTGTATTCGGTGACCGATGCGCTGCGTCTGGCGCAGGAAAACCCGGCGCGCGAGACTGTTTTTTTTGCGATCGGTTTCGAAACCACTGCGCCGTCGACCGCGCTCGCGATCCGCACGGCCGAACGCCTGCGGCTGGCCAACTTCAGCGTCTTCTGCAACCACGTGCTCACGCCTGCGGCAATGGCCGAAATTCTCGGCGCGCCGCAGTCTTGCGGCGCCGACGGCGGCGGCATCGACGGCGTGGTCGGGCCGGGGCATGTCTCCTGCATCATCGGCAGTAAGCCTTATGAAGCGGTCGCCGAACAATACCGGCGGCCGCTGGTGATCGCGGGCTTCGAGCCGCTGGATCTCATGCAGACGGTGCTGATGCTGCTGCGGCAGATCAACCAGAACCGGCACCAGGTCGAGAACGAGTACACGCGCGCGGTCACGCGCGAGGGCAATGCCCGGGCGCAGTCGTTGATGGCGGAGGTGTTCGAGCTGCGCGACTTCTTCGAGTGGCGCGGCCTGGGCGAGATCGCGCATAGCGCCTACCGCGTCAGACCCCGATACGGGCGCTTCGACGCCGAGCGGCGCTTCGGCATCGCCTATCGCCCGGCGCCGGACAACAAGGCCTGCAAATGTGGCGCGATTCTGCGCGGCGCGAAACAACCGCGTGAGTGCAAGGTGTTCGGCACCGCGTGCACGCCCGAAAGCCCGCTGGGCGCATGCATGGTTTCCAGCGAAGGCGCCTGCGCCGCACATTATAGCTACGGCCGTTTTCGCCAAATGAAAATGGACAGGTTATCGGCATGAGCGCGATCAGACCCGGCTACGCACGGCCATTGGACTTGCGCAACGGTTGCGTGGACATGAGCCACGGCGCCGGCGGCCGCGCGATGGCGCAACTGATCGAAGAGCTGTTCGTGCAAGCCTTCGATAACGAGTGGCTGCGGCAGATGAACGATCAGGCCCGTTTCGCGGTGCTGAGCGGACGCATGGTCATGAGTACCGACAGTCATGTGGTGTCGCCGCTGTTTTTTCCCGGCGGCGACATCGGCAGCCTCAGCGTGCATGGCACCATCAACGACGTGGTCATGTCGGGTGCGCGCCCGCTGTATCTCGCGGCGGGCTTCGTGCTGGAGGAGGGTTTCCCGCTCGCCGACCTCAAGCGCATTGTGACGTCCATGGCCGGCGCGGCGCAGGAAGCGGGCGTCGCGGTGATTACCGGGGACACCAAGGTGGTCGAGCGCGGCAAGGGGGACGGTGTGTTCATCACCACGACCGGCGTGGGCATGGTGCCGCCCGGAGTGGACATATCCGGCGACCGCGCGCGGCCCGGGGACCGCGTGCTTGTATCCGGAACCCTGGGCGATCACGGTGTGGCCATCATGTCGTTTCGCGAAAATCTGACTTTCGCCACCAGCATTCGCTCCGACAGCGCAGCGCTGCACGGCCTGGTGGCGGCGATGCTGCAGGCGGTGCCGGGGATACGCTGCCTGCGCGATCCCACGCGCGGAGGCCTGGCGACGACGCTGAACGAATTCGCGCAGCAATCCGGCGCGGGCATACGCATTGCCGAGGCGGCAATCCCGGTGCAAGCGGAGGTGCGCGCGGCTTGCGAACTCCTCGGACTCGATCCGCTGTACGTGGCCAACGAAGGCAAGCTGGTCGCCGTGTGCGCGCCGCAGGACGCCGAGCGGCTGCTTGCGGCGATGCGCGCCCATCCGCTTGGGCGCGATGCGGCCGAGATCGGAGAAGTCATCGCGGACGCGCAGCAGTTCGTGCAGATGCAGACGGCTTTCGGCGGCACGCGCATCGTGGATTGGCTCGCCGGCGAGCAATTGCCGCGAATCTGTTAGCAAAGCCGTGGACCCCAACAGGACAAAGAGGCCGTCATGAGTGCAATCCCGGACCCGGTCGCTGCGGCAGTCGCCGCGACCGTCGCGCGCCATCGCCAGGATCCGCATTACATCCTGCAGATGCTGCGCGAGATACAGGAAGCCTGCGACTGGATCGCGCCCGAGGCGATCGACCGCTTGCAGCAGGCGCTCGGCCTGCCGCGGACCAAAGTCGAAGGCGTGGCGGGGTTCTATTCGTTTCTGTACACCAAGCCGCGCGGGCGCTACCGCGTCCTGTTCAGCGACAACATCACCGATCGCATGCTCGGCAACATGGAGTTGCTGCGGCGCATGTGCGAACAGCTGTGGATCGAGCGCGGCAAGACCTCGGAGGACGGCCTGGTGAGCGTGGACACCACCTCCTGTACCGGCATGTGCGACCAGGGACCGGCGCTGCTGGTCAACAATTACGCCATCACCCGCGTCGACGCGCCGCGCGTGGACGCGATTTGCGAGCTGATCCGGGCCCAGGTGGAGCTCGCCGCCTGGCCGCGCGAATACTTTCGCGTTGACGATCAGGTCCGGCGCAAGGATGTGCTGCTCGGCGCCGCGCTGGCGCCCGGCGAAGCGCTCGCGGCAGGATGCGCGCGCGGGGCGGAGGCGCTGCTGGCGGAACTGAAGCTGTCGAAGCTGCGCGGACGCGGCGGTGCCGGCTTTTCCACCGGCCTCAAATGGGAAGCCTGCCGCAACGCGGCCGGCAGCGAGCACTACGTGGTATGCAATGCCGATGAGGGCGAACCGGGCACGTTCAAGGACCGCGTCCTGCTCAGCGCGCATGCGGACCTGGTGTTCGAGGGCATGAGCTTGTGCGCGCTGGCGCTGGGCGCGAGGCGGGGCATGCTGTATCTGCGCGGGGAATACCGCTATATGCTCGATCAACTGAACGCGGTGCTCGAGCGCCGACGGCAGGCCGGGCTGTTGGGCATCGGCATCCTCGGGCGCGAGGGTTTCGATTTCGACATCGAAATCCATCTCGGTGCGGGCGCCTACATCTGCGGCGAGGAATCGGCGCTGATCGAGTCGCTCGAAGGCAAGCGCGGCACGCCGCGTAACCGGCCGCCGTTTCCGGTGACCCACGGCTATCTGGATCAGCCGACGGTGGTGAACAATGTCGAGACCTTTGCGGCGTCCTGCCTCGTTGCGCTGCGCGGCGGCGCCTGGTATGCCGGAATCGGCACCAGCGCCTCGGCCGGGACCAAGATCCTGAGCGTCTCCGGCGACTGCGCCCGGCCCGGATTGTACGAATACCCGTACGGCGTGAGCGTGAGCGAGGTACTTGCGGCCTGCGGCGCCGTTGACGTGCAGGCGGTGCAGGTCAGCGGCCCGTCCGGCGTATGCCTCGCGGCGGGGGAATTCGGGCGCCGCATCGCGTTCGAGGACATTCCCACCGCGGGCGCCTTCATGGTATTCGACCAGCGTCGCGACATGTTCGCGGTCGCGCGCAACTTCGTCCACTTCTTCGCGCACGAAAGCTGCGGCTTTTGCACGCCCTGCCGCGTCGGCACCTCCTTGTTGCGCAATCTAATGGACAAACTCAACAACGGCCATGGCTCGCCCTACGATTTCGCCGAAATCGAAAAGTTGAACCGCATCCTGCAGGCCATGAGCCATTGCGGGCTGGGCCACTCGGCCTGCAATCCGGTGCTCGACACCATCGCCAAATTCCGCCCGGCCTACGAGCGGCGCCTGCAGCAGAAGGAATTCGAACCCGCATTCGACCTCGATTGGGCGTTGGAACCGGCGCGGCAGATGACCGGCCGCGACGATGCGGGGGCGCATATCGGTAGCGTGGAGAAATCATGAGCGCAAGCTTCACCATCGACGGCAAGGCCGTCCCATTTGCCGAGGGACAAACCATCATCCAGGCGGCGCTGGCTGCGGGCGTGTACATCCCGCATTTGTGCCATCACCCGGAATTCAAGCCGCACGGCTCCTGCAAGCTGTGCACCGTCAGGATCAGCGGCCGCCAGAGCGCATCCTGCACCACGCTGGCGCAGGCGGGCATGGCGGTCGAAAGCGATACGCCGGCGCTGAACGACGAGCGCCGCACGCTCACGCAGATGCTGTTTGTCGAAGGCAACCATTTCTGTCCGTCGTGCGAGAAAAGCGGCAACTGCAAGCTGCAGGCCACTGCCTATGACCTGGGCATGATGACGGCGCATTTCGACCACTTCTTCCCGAGCCGGCCGGTCGATGCCTCGCACCCGGACGTGCTGCTCGATTTCAACCGCTGCATTCTTTGCTCGCTGTGCGTGCGCGCCAGCCGCGACGTGGACGGAAAGAATGCGTTTGCACTCTCCGGGCGCGGCATCAAAACCCATCTCATCGTCAACGCCAAATCGGGGCGCCTCGCCGATACCGACGTGACTTTGCAGGACAAGGCGGTGCGGGTGTGTCCGGTGGGCGTGTTCCTGCGCAAGGACCGGGGCTTCAACGTGCCGATAGGCAGGCGGGTGTTCGACCTGAAGCCGGTTTCGGCCTATGTCGATGCCACCGCGGCGCTGGCGAAGGAGTAGCAGTGGACACCGTCGTGAAGAAAAAACTGAAAGTCGCCACGACCTCGCTCGCCGGCTGCTTCGGCTGCCATATGTCCTTCCTCGATATCGACGAGCGGCTGTTCGATCTGCTCGAACTGATAGCGTTCGACCGCACGCCGCTGACCGACATCAAGGAGTTGGGCGAATGCGACATCGGCATCATCGAGGGCGGTCTGTGCAATGCCGAAAACGTGCACGTGCTGCGCGAGTTCCGCCGGCAGTGCAAGCTGCTGATTGCCATCGGCGCCTGCGCCATCAACGGCGGCCTGCCGGCGCAGCGCAATCAGCTGAGCCTGGCGCTGATCCTGGAGGAGGTGTATCACACCAGCGTCGGACTCGCCAACGGCCTGATCCCGAACGATCCGGAACTGCCTTTGCCTCTGGCCAAAGTGCGGCCGTTGCACGAGGTGGTGAGAATAGACTATTTCATTCCCGGTTGTCCGCCCTCGGCCGACGCCATCTGGAAAGCGCTCAACGACATCCTTGCCGGACATGCGCCCGCGCTGGGCCATGGCCTGATTCACTACGATTGAGAACGGACGCCATGAGGCATCAACTCGAGACCGCAGAAAATCCCGCAAGCTTGCGCCGCATCGCCATCGACACCGTGTCGCGCGTGGAAGGGCACGGCAAGGTGACCATCCTGCTCGACGAGCGCAATCAGGTGCACCAGGTCAGGCTGCATATCGTCGAATTCCGCGGCTTTGAGCGCTTCATCCAGGGCCGTCCCTACTGGGAGGTGCCGGTGACGGTGCAGCGCCTGTGCGGCATTTGTCCGGTCAGCCACCACCTTGCGGCATCGAAGGCGCTGGATCAGGTGGTCGGGGCGACGCAGCTCACGCCGACGGCGCTGAAAATCCGCCGGCTGATGCACTACGGCCAGATACTGCAGTCGCACGCGCTGCATTTTTTCTATCTCGCTTCGCCGGACCTGCTGTTCGGCTTCGACAGCGACTTGTCCAGGCGCAACATCGTCGGCATCGCCGCGGCCGAGCCGCAGACGGCGAAGCGCGGCGTGCTGCTGCGCAAGTTCGGGCAGGAGGTGATCCGCGTGACCGCCGGCAAGCGCGTGCACGGCACCGGCGCTATCCCCGGCGGCGTGAACAAGGCCGTCACGCCCGAAGAGCGCGCGCTGCTGCTCGCGGATATCTACCGGATCGTCGGCTGGAGCCGCGATGCGGTGCACCTGATCAAGCAGCTGCATGCGCAGAACCCGTCGCTGTACAACAGCTTCGGCGTGTGCCGCTCGAATACGATGTCGCTGGTCGGCACGGGCGGGGAGCTCGATTTCTACCACGGCAGCCTGCGCGCGCGCGACGCCAACGGCGGCATCCTGTTCGACGGCGTGGATTATTGCGATTACTCGCAGCATATCCAGGAGGAGGTCAAGCCGTGGAGCTACATGAAGTTTCCGTTCCTTGTCGCCTTCGGCAAGCGCAATGGCTGGTACAAGGTGGGGCCGCTGGCGCGGGTGCAGAACTGCGACCACATTCCGACGCCGCTGGCGGAAATCGAGCGGCGCGAGTTTGTGGATTATTGCGGCGGCCTGCCTACGCACGCACCGCTCGCCTACCACTGGGCGCGTATGATCGAAATGCTGCATGCGGCGGAAACGATCAAGGATCTGCTGCATGACGACGATATCGTCGGCCAGGACCTGCTGCGCAGCGGCGTGCGCGCCACGGCGGGCATAGGCGTAATCGAGGCGCCGCGCGGCACGCTGATCCATCACTACCGCGTGGATGAGGACGATCTGGTGACCATGTGCAATCTGATCGTGTCCACCACCCACAACAATCAGGCGATGAACGAGGCGATCCGGCAGGTGGCATCGCGCTATCTGCAGGGACGCGAACTGACCGAGGGGCTGCTGAACCACATCGAGGTGGCGATCCGCTGCTTCGATCCCTGCCTGTCCTGCGCGACGCATGCGCTGGGGCAGATGCCGCTTGCGCTGGAGCTGGTCGACGCCGAAGGCAGGCTGGTGCACGCGCTTGCGCGCAACGGCGACGGCTCCTTTGCCTGTGCGGCGGACTGATGCAAGCCGGCGTCGTCGTTCTCGCCAGCGGCAATCGCAGCCGCGGCGACGATGCCGTTGGACCGCTGCTGCTCGAGCGTCTGGACGCCTGGCTGGCCGCTGCGGGGCGCAGCGGGGAATTCGAACTGCTTGATGACTATCAGTTGCAGATCGAGCACGCGCTCGACCTGCAAGGCCGGAGGCTGGCGCTATTCATCGACGCCGGCTGGCACACACCGGCGCCGCTCGCGTTCTATGACATCGCTCCGGCGCGTGCTGCCGCGGTGAGCAGCACGCACGCGTTGTCGCCGCAGGCCGTGCTGGACGTATACCGGCAAATCGCGCTCACCGACCCGCCGCCCGCATTCGTGCTGTGTGTGAGCGGAGAGCAATTCGAACTTGGCGCAGGCATGAGCGCAGCGGCCAAGACGCATGTCGAGGCGGCCTGGCACAAGCTCCAGCTCTTATGCGAGCAGCCCGATGCGGCGCGCTGGCGCAGCATGGTCACGGAGTCTGTAGATTAATTCTTCCGGCCCGGGGTTCGGCGCGGCATAATTGCGCTATATGCATAAAATCCGCGTTTTCAAGTGGCGCGCGCAATCCGGCGGGCTGGTCACGGGGCTTGCGCTTGCGCTCGCCGTCCTGGTGATTCTGGCCGGTGCGGCGTGGTACTTCACCCGTCCGAAGCCGGTCGCGGTCAGCGTCGCTTTGGTCGATGTCGGCCGCGTGGAGCAGACGGTCGCGAACACGCGCGCAGGGTCGGTGATGCCCTGCCGCCGCGCCAAGCTCGCGCCGCCCGCGGGCGGACGCATCGAGCGGCTCAACGTGACCGAAGGCGACCGGGTGCGCCCGGGACAGGTGCTGCTGACGCTGTGGGATCAGGATCTTGCGGCGCGCGAGCACGTGTCGCGCGAGCAACTGCAGACGGCGAAGGCACATGTGCGCGAGGCGTGCGAACTGGCCAAAGCTTCGGCGCGCGACGCCAGGCGCGCGCGCGACCTGAGGGCGAAGAATTTCATTTCGCAGGAGGCGCTGGAGCGGGCCGATGCCGATGCGGCGGCGAAGCAGGCAAGCTGCGACTCGGCCGGCGCCCAGGTGGCGGAGGCCGAGGCGCGCATTCAGGCCGCGCGCGCGGACATCGATCGCACCGTGCTGCGCGCACCTTTTGCGGGCATCGTCGCCGAGGTCAACGGCGAGGTGGGCGAATACCTCACGCCGTCTCCTCCGGGAATTCCGACGCTGCCCGCGGTCGATCTGATCGACGATTCCTGCCTCTATGTTTCGGCGCCGATCGACGAAGTCGATGCGGCGCAGCTCAAAGTCGGCATGAGCGGGCGCGTGACGCTGGATGCCTACCGCGGTCAGCATTTTCCCGGCAAGGTACGCCGCATCGCGCCCTATGTGCTGGCGGTGGAGAAGCAGGCGCGCACGGTGGAAGTGGAGGTCGAGTTCGATCAGCCCGCCGAGGCCAGGCAATTGCTCGTGGGCTATAGCGCCGATATCGAAATCGTCGTGACCGGCCGCGACGGCGTGGTGCGCGCGCCGACACCCGCGCTGATGCCGGGCAATCGCGTGCTGGTGCTGGGTGCGGACGGATTGCTGCAGGAGCGCAAGATCGAAACCGGTCTGGCCAACTGGGAGTTCACCGAAGTGAAATCCGGCTTGAGCCGGGGCGATGCGGTGGTGACCTCGCTCGAACGCGAGGGCGTCAAGGCCGGCGCGCGCGCCGTGGCGGAGAAGAAGGAGGCCGCCAAGGGCCGATAATGATTCGTCTCACCGGCATAGCGCGCACTTTCCTGGTGGGCGGCGAGGAGGTTCATGCGCTGCGCGCAGTGGACCTCGAAATCGCGCGCGGCGAATACCTGTCGATCATGGGTCCTTCCGGATCGGGGAAATCGACGCTGTTGAACATCATCGGCTTGCTCGACCGACCCAATGCCGGAACCTACGAACTCGACGCGCGCGACGTCACCGCGCTCAGCGACGACGAGCTCGCGCGCGTGCGGCGCGAAAAAATCGGTTTCGTGTTCCAGTTCTTTCATCTGGTGCCGCGCCTGACCGCACTGCAGAACATTGAGCTGCCGATGGTGCTCGCAGGCATCGATCCGGCTGAACGCAAGCGACGGCTCGCGCGCCTGCTGGCCGAATACGGCCTCGAGGGCCGAGCTGGACATCGCCCCGACCAGCTCTCCGGCGGCCAATGCCAGCGCGTGGCGATCGCGCGCGCAATGTCCATGGGGCCGACGGTGATCCTCGCCGACGAGCCGACCGGCAACCTCGACCGGCACACCGGGCAGGAAGTGCTGAACGTGCTGGAGCAGGTGCATCATAACGGCGGGACCGTAGTGATCGTGACGCACGATCCGGAGATCGGTGCGCGTTCGCACCGCCGCCTGCGGGTGCTCGACGGCGCCGTCGTGTCCGACGAACGCGACTGAGCATGCGCCTTAGCGACTTGCTCGAATTCGCCTGGCGCGTGGTCCGCGGTGCGCCGGGGCGCGCGCTGCTGACGCTGCTCGCCATGGGCATAGGCGTGGCCGCGGTGGTGCTGGTGACTTCGCTCGGCGAAGGCGCGCGCCTGTACGTCGCGAGCCAGTTCGGCTCTCTCGGCACCAATTTGATTATCGTGCTGCCCGGCCGCAGCGAAACGGCCGGCGCCATGCCGGGGGTGCTGGTGGGCAAGACCTCGCGCGACCTGACGCTGGAGGATGCGCTCGCGCTCAAGAGCAGCCATGCCGTGCGCCGCCTTGCCCCTTTGATTGTCGGCGCGGGCGACATACGCGTAGGGGCGCGCAATCGCGAAGTGCCGGTGCTCGGATCGACCGCGGAGCTCATGGATATCCGCAGCATGGAAATGGCGCGCGGCCATTTTCTGCCCGCAGGCGATCCGCGCAACAGCCAGCCGGTGTGCGTGCTCGGTGCCAAGGTGGCGAGCGAAATGTTCGGCTCAAATGCGGCGCTGGGAGAATGGGTGCGCGTGGGCGACCGGCGCTTTCGCGTTATCGGCATCATGGCCAGACAGGGGGAGTCCCTCGGCACGAATACCGACGAAATCGTCATCGTGCCACTCGCAGCGGCGCAGGCGCTGTTCAACACCGAGGCCTTGTTCCGCGTCCTGGTCGAGGCCAAGAGCCGGGAGCAGATAGCCGACGCGAAAGCGGATGCCGAAGAGATCATCCGGCTGCGCCACGAAGGCGAGCGCGACGTCACGGTCATCACCCAGGACGCGGTGCTCGCGACGTTCGATCGCATCCTGCGCGCGCTCACGCTGGCGGTCGGGAGTCTGGCGGCGATCAGTCTGGCCGTGGCCGGCATCCTGATCATGAACGTGATGCTGATCGCGGTGACGCAGCGGCGCCGCGAAATAGGCCTGCTCAAGGCGCTCGGCGCCACGGGGCAGCAGATCCGCCTGGCGTTTTTCACCGAGGCGGTGCTGCTCGCTCTGGGCGGCGCCATAGTCGGGCTCATCGCAGGGGAACTGGGGCGCAGCATCGTCGTGCAGATGTACCCGGCGATACCGTTCCAGGCGCCCTGGTGGGCCTTGCTCGCGGCTCCGGCTACGGCGGTGGTCACGGCCGTGCTGTTCACCGTGGCGCCGGCGCGGCGCGCGGCCATGCTCGATCCGGTACAAGCCTTGTCGAGACGATGAGCATGCGCTACGCCGATTTCGTCAGCTTCATCTACATTTCATTGAGGACGCAGCGCCTGCGCACGGCGCTTACTGCGCTCGGGATAGCCGTCGGCATTGCCGCGGTGATCATGCTTACTTCCATCGGCGAAGGCCTGCATCGCTTCGTCATCGCGGAATTTACCCAGTTCGGCACCAACATCATCAGCGTCACGCCGGGGCGCATCCAGACGCATGGCGCGTCCCTGGGCGCGGTCAACACGGTGCGACCGCTGACGGTCGACGATGCGCTGGCGCTGCGGCACGCGCCTTACGTCGAACTGTCCGATCCGGTGGTGCAGGGGAATGCCGAAGTCGTGTACGAGGGCAAAAGCCGCCGCGTCACGCTCTACGGCGGGAGCCCCGACTTTGCCGCAGCGCTGCGCATGCGCGTGGCGAGCGGAGAATTCCTGCCGCGCGACGACCCCCATGGGGCCCGCGCGCTGGTCGTGCTCGGCTCCAAGGTTGCGCGCGAGTTGTTCGGCAGCGCCAATCCGCTCGGCGGCCGCATACGCGTCGGCGGCGAGCGCTACCGCGTCGTCGGCGTGATGCAGTCGAAAGGCCAGGTGCTCGGCTTCGATCTGGACGACACGGTGTTCATCCCGGTCGGGCGTGCGCTCGAGATGTTCAATCGCGAAAGCCTGCAGGAAATCCACGTCGTCTACGAGCCGACCGCGCCGCTCGCCGAAGTGGAGGAGGGCATCAAGCGCATCCTGATCGCGCGCCACGGCGCGGAGGACATCACGGTCACACCGCAGCAGAAAATGCTGGAAGTGTTCGGCACCGTGCTCAACGCGATCACTTTCGCCGTCGCTGCGATCGGCGGCATCTCGCTGCTGGTCGGCGGCGTGGGTATACTGACGATACTCACGATCGCGGTGGCCGAGCGCACATCCGAAATCGGCCTGCTGCGCGCCGTGGGTGCGACGCGGCGCGGCATACTGCTGCTGTTTCTGGGCGAGGCGGCGCTGCTCGCCGCACTCGGCGGCACGGCCGGGCTGCTTATGGGCTGGGGCATGTCGCTTGCGCTGGGCGTTGCATTGCCGGCGCTGCCGGTGCATACGCCCTGGCTTTATGCCGTATTGGCAGAACTGGTCGCCGTCGGCGTCGGCCTTGCCGCCGGCGTGCTGCCGGCGCGGCGCGCAGCGCAGCTCGATCCGCTCGAAGCACTGCGCAGCGAGTAGGCATGTCCTCTTATCAAAAGTTGGTTCGATTCATCGTAGTTGAAGGAAAAAAATGAAAAGTTCGTCCCACGCTCTGTTGTCCGTATTCCACGATCATGGCATCGACCGCGTATTTTTGGTTCCGGGCGAAAGCTACCTGGGGATCCTCGATGCGTTGTGCGATTTTCCCGGCATCGATGCCGTCACCTGCCGCCACGA
>JAJZPQ010000036.1:0-29023 GCA_021811085.1 Pseudomonadota bacterium
GCTCCGGGTTCACGTCAAGTCTGTACCAGCTTGCGGTGTCGGTGGATGCTCATCAGTATGCCGATACCGAGGAACAGTGTCACTAGTGCGGTGCCGCCGAAGGACACCAGCGGCAGCGGTACGCCTACCACCGGCAGGATGCCGCTCACCATGCCCATGTTGACGAAGGCGTAGGTGAAAAATGTCAACGTCACGGCCCCGGCCAGCAGCCGCGTGAAAAAAGTGGGGGCGTTCGCCGCGATCGCGAGGCCGCGCGCGATCAGCAGCAGGTACAGCAGCAGCAGCAGGCAATTGCCGATCAAGCCGAATTCCTCGGAGAACACCGCGAAAATGAAATCGGTGGAGCGCTCCGGGATGAATTCCAGATGCGCCTGCGTGCCCCTGAGCCAGCCCTTGCCCGCGATTCCGCCCGAGCCGACCGCGATCACCGACTGGATGATGTGATAACCCGCGCCGAGCGGGTCGGAAGTGGGGTCGAGCAGCGTCAGAATGCGGCGGCGCTGGTAGTCGTGCATCAGCGACCACAGGAAGGGCAGGCTCGCGCCGCCCGCAAGCACCAGGCCGACCAGGATTTTCCAGGACAGGCCGGCGAGGAAAATCACGTAGAAACCCGCTGCCGCCACCAGCAGCGCGGTGCCGAGGTCGGGCTGGCGCGCGATCAGCATCACCGGCACCAGCAGCAACAGGCTGGCGACGAAGTATTCGCGCAGCCGCAGCGCCGTCTCATGCTTGTGGAAATACCAGGCGAGCATCAGCGGCATCGCGATTTTCATGATTTCCGAAGGCTGAATGCGCGTCACGCCGAGGTTGAGCCAGCGGCGCGCGCCGTTGACCACGTCGCCGAACAGGGCCACGCCGATGAGCAGCGCCAGCCCGAGCGCGTAGGCCGGAAGCGCGAAGCGCATCAGCGTCTGCGGCTGCAATTGCGCCACCGCCCACATCACCGCGAGCGCGACCAGGATGTTGACCGCCTGGGTGCTGATGCGCGCAGGCGTATCGTTGGCGGCGCTCGCGAGCGTGATCATGCCGAGCACGAGCAGCGCGAAAGTAAGCGCGAACAGCGGCGGATCGATGGCGTCGGTGAAGCGCAGCCACAGTGTTCTAATCATCGCCGTCGTCTCCGGCAATCTCTGGCGCAGGCTGGTCGGCGCTCTTGCCGAGCAGGTAGTAGTCGAGCACCTGGCGCGCGATCGGCGCCGCGGCGCGCGCGCCGAAGCCGGCGTTCTCCACCACTACCGCCAGCGCGATCTTGGGGCTTTCCAGCGGCGCGAAAGCGATGAACAGGGCGTGATCGCGGTGGCGCTCGGTCACGTGCTTCTCATTGTATTTTTCGTTTTGCTTCATTGCGACCACCTGCGCGGTGCCGGTCTTGCCGCCGCTGGTATATTCGGCCTTGGCGAACGCGCGCGCCCCCGTACCTTCGATGTTCACGCCGGCCAGCGCACGCTTGATGAACTCCAGGTTCGCCGGCTTCAGCGCGATCGTGCGCTCAAGTTTAGGTTCGACCAGGGTGCGCTCGCCGCTCCTGATGTTCTCGATATAGTTGACCAGGTGCGGCCGGTACATGACGCCGTTATTGGCCAGCGTCGCGATCGCCTGCGCCAATTGCAGCGGCGTGTAGGCGTTGTATCCCTGGCCGATGCCGACGCTGATGGTTTCGCCGGCGTACCATTTCTGCTGGTCGGGTCTGCGGAAGCGCTTGCGCTTCCACTCCTGCGACGGCAGCACGCCGGTGGCCTCGCCGTCGATGTCGATGCCGGTCTTCGCGCCGAAGCCGAACTGGCCGATGAAGCGCGCGATATTGTCTATGCCGAGGTCGTTGCCGAGCATGTAGTAATAGGTGTCGCAGGACATGACCAGCGATTTGTACATGTCGACCGTGCCGTGGCCGCCAGGCTTGTCGTCGCGAAAGCGATGGCCGCCGAAATTGAAATAGCCGGGGTCGAATATCGTCTGTTGCGGCGTGCGCTTGCCCAGTTCGAGCGCCGCCAGCGCCATGTAGGGCTTGAACGTGGAGCCGGGCGGATAGGTGCCGGCGAGCGCGCGGTCGACCATCGGCCGGTCGGGCGAATTGTTGAGCTGGTCCCAGCTCGCCGGATCGATGCCGTCGACAAACAGGTTGGGGTCGAAGCCCGGCTGGGACACGAAAGCGAGGATGTCGCCGGTGGCGGGCTCGATCGCCACCAGTGCGCCGCGGTTGTCGCCGAACGCCTGCTCGGCGACCTGCTGCAGTTTCATGTCCAGCGTCAGCACCAGGTTGTTGCCCGGGGTGGGCGAGGTGCGCGACAGCGTTCTCACGCCGCGGCCGGCGGAGTCGACTTCGACCTGCTCGTAGCCGGTGACCCCGTGCAGTTCGTTCTCGTAGCTTTGCTCCAGTCCGGTCTTGCCGATGTGGTCGGTGCCCTTGTAGTTCGCGGCGAGGTCCGATTCGTCGATGCGCTCCAGGTCACGCTCGTTGATGCGGCCGATGTATCCGGTCACATGCGACGCCTGGTCGCTCAGGGGATACTGGCGGAACAGGCGCGCCTGGATGTCGACGCCGGGAAAGCGGTAGCGGTTCACCGCGAACTTGGCTACTTCCTCGTCGGTCAGGCGCGTGCGGATCGGCAGGCTGTCGGCGCCTTTGGCTTCGATCATCAGGCGCTTGAAGCGGGCGCGGTCGCTGGGGCGGATTTCGACCACGGACTCAAGCTCGTTGATGGTCTTCTCCAGATTGGGGACCTTGCCCGGGGAAATCTCCAGCGTGTAGGCCGAGTAGTTGCGTGCGAGCACGATGCCGTTGCGGTCGAGGATCAGCCCGCGGTTGGGCATGATCGGCACGATGGAAATGCGGTTATCCTCGGCCTTGGTATGGTAGTAGTCGTACTGCACCACCTGCAGATAGACGAAGCGCACCAGCAGCAGCGCGAACGCGGCGAACACGAATGCCCCGGCGATGCCGATGCGCAGATGAAAGTAGTACAGCTCGCGCTGGTGATCCTTGAATTCCGCTAGGCGCATGGGCTAGATCGGCCGGTTCTCATCCACGATTTCCGGCCGCTGCTGCGGCAGCAGCAGCAGAAAACTCAGCACCGGCCACAGCGCTGCGCAGATGAAACTGCCGGCGAAGTAGGTCCAGCCGGGGAAGTCGGCGCCGGCGGCGATGCGTATCACCAGGGTCAACATCTGCGTCGACAGCAGCAGCAGCAGCATATGCAGTGCCTGCTGCCACGGCGGAAACCAGAGAATGCGCCGATGCACCGCGAACGCGAGAAACGCGAGCACCGAGTAGCCGAGCGCGTACTGGCCGAGCAGCGCCCCGTTGCCTACGTCGAGCAACAGGCCCAGGGTCCAGGCAATGCCGATGCCGACGCGCCGCGGCTGATGAATGCACCAGAACGCGAGCACCGTGGCGGTGAGATCCGGCACGCCCACCAGATTGCGCCAGGGCAGCAGGTTGAACAGCAGCGCGAGCGCCAGCGTCAGCACGATGAAACTGACCTTGGCCGGCAGCAGGATGCGTTGCGGCTGTGCTTGCAGTTGCATCTCAGCCGGCCTTGCGCTGGCGCTTGGGTTTGCCCGGCTTGCGCGCCGGCGGCTCGGCCTCGGCCGGACGCGGCGGCATGGCTTCATTCGACAGCACCAGCACCTGGCGGTAGCGGTCTATGCCCGCGGTCGGCGTAAGCGTGATGCGCGCGAACGCGTAGGCCGCATCGCGCTCGATGCGCGCCACCGTGGCCACCGGCAGGCCCGGCGGGTAAGTCCCGTCGATGCCCGAGGTGACCAGTACGTCCCCGTTCTTGATGTCGGCGTTGGCGGCCATGAAACGCAGGTCGAGCGTGCCGCTCTCACCGCCGCCGTAGGCGACCGCGCGCAATCCGTTTCGGAGCACTTGCAGCGGAATCGCCTGGTCTTTGTCCGACAGCAACGTCACCTCGCTCATGAGCAGGTACACACGCGTCACCTGTCCGATCACGCCGACATCGTCGATGACGGGTTCGCCGGCGAGGATGCCGTTTTGCGAGCCTTTGTCGATCACCACCTTGCGCGAGAACGGATCGCGCGCGGCGTAGAGGATCTCGGCAAACACAGACTTGCGCGGCAGGCGCTCGCGTGCGTCGAGCAGGCGGCGCAACTGGTTATTCTCGTCTTTGAGCGCCTCCAGCTGCAGTAGTTCCGGCGCCTCGCGCAGCTGTTTCGCGCGCAGCGCCGCGTTCTCCGCGCGCAGCGCCGCGGTGCTGCTGAAGTAGCCGACCACTCCGTTGAACAGGTCCACCGGCGCCATGGCGACGCGCTGGATCGGATAGGCGGCCAGCGCCACCACCTGGCGCACGCTCTCGGCATAGCGAAAGCGCGCATCGAGCACCATCAGCAGGACGGCGAGCGAGACGAAGAAGGTGAGGCGGACCAGGGGCGCCGGGCCACGATTGAAAAACGGTGGCGGCTGATGATCCATGCCGGCGCTAATGGGCGACAGGCGCGAAGCGATGAGTCGGTCGGCGAACCGCGCCTGTGCTCATTGCCCCTCACCCATTGCGGGGTTCAGTCATTGGTGAAGATAGAGGCGAGCTTGTCCATTTTCTCCAGCGCCATGCCCGAGCCGCGCACCACGCAGGTGAGCGGATCGTCGGCCACGATCACCGGCAGCCCCGTTTCCTCCATCAGCAGGCGGTCGATGTCGCGCAGCAGCGCGCCGCCGCCGGTGAGGACCATGCCTTTCTCGGCGATGTCCGCGCCCAGTTCCGGCGGTGTGTGCTCGAGCGCGGATTTCACCGCGCTGACGATGCTGTTGAGCGGATCGGTGAGCGCTTCCAGGATCTCATTCGAAGAGATGGTGAAGCTGCGCGGTATGCCTTCGGCGAGATTGCGCCCTTTCACTTCCATTTCGCGCACCTCGGAGCCGGGGAAGGCGGAACCGATCTCCTTCTTGATCTTTTCCGCGGTGGCTTCCCCGATCAGCATGCCGTAGTTGCGGCGGATGTAGTTGATGATCGCTTCGTCGAACTTGTCGCCGCCGACGCGCACGCTGCCCGCGTACACCATGCCGCCCAGCGAGATGACGCCGACCTCGGTGGTGCCGCCGCCGATGTCCACCACCATGGAGCCGGTCGCTTCCGCCACCGGCAGATCGGCGCCGATCGCCGCGGCCATCGGCTCCTCGATCAGGAATACCTGCGATGCGCCGGCGCCGATTGCCGACTCGCGGATCGCGCGCCGCTCGACCTGGGTCGAGCCGCAGGGGACGCAGATGATGATGCGCGGACTGGGCGACAACAGGCGCGAAACGTGCACCTTCTTGATGAACATCTTCAGCATCTGTTCGGTCACGGTGAAGTCGGCGATCACGCCGTCCTTCATCGGCCGGATGGCGACGATGTTGCCGGGCGTCTTGCCCAGCATCTGCTTCGCCTCCTTGCCCACCGCCTGTATCGTCTTCTTGCCGCTGGGGCCGCCTTCCTGGCGGATTGCGACGACCGAAGGTTCGTCGAGCACGATGCCTTTGCCGCGCACGTAAATCAGCGTGTTGGCGGTGCCCAGGTCGATGGCCAGGTCATCGGAAAAATAACCGCGTAAAAATCCAAACATTTGCTAATGTTCCAATCCGAAGGAGGGCTGCTAAATGCGTTATAATACCGCACTTTAACGCACAATTAAGCGTAAATTCCATGCCGCTGTCCTTACCCGAGGTCAAACGGGTCGCCTGGCTCGCCCGCCTCGAAATCACCGAAGCCGAGGCGGCCGCCGCGCAGGGCCATCTGAACGAAATTTTCAAGCTGATCGAGCAGATGCAGTCGGTCGATACCGAGCGTGTAACGCCGATGGCGCACGGCCAGGACGTGGCGCAGCGCCTGCGCGAGGACCGGGTCACCGAGACCGACCAGCACGCGCTCTACCAGGGGATCGCGCCGCAGGTGGAGGACGGCCTGTACCTGGTGCCGAAGGTAATCGAATAACTCCCGGGACCGCGGGCACCTGGCTGCGTGCGCAGCGGGTCCTGCGCCTCGCGCTGACATGATCAATTTCACCCTCAAACAGCTTTCCGCCCTGCTCGCGCAGAAGCAACTCTCCAGCGTCGAACTGACGCAGGCCTATCTGGAGCGCGTGGCTCGGCTCAATCCGGGCTTGAATGTCTTCGTCACCGTCGATGCCGACAAGAGCCTGGCGCAGGCGCGCGCGGCCGATGCGCTGCTCGCGGCGGGCAAGGCGCAGCCGCTGACCGGCATTCCGCTCGCGCACAAGGACATTTTTTGCGCCAAAGGCTGGCGCACCACCTGCGGCTCGAAAATGCTGGCCAACTTCATCAGCCCCTATGACGCGCACGTGGTGGAAAAGCTCAATGCGGCCGGTGCCGTGATCCTGGGCAAGACCAACATGGACGAGTTCGCGATGGGTTCGTCCACCGAAACCTGTTTCTTCGGCCCGGTGAAAAATCCCTGGGACCGTACGCGGGTTCCCGGAGGCTCCAGCGGCGGCTCGGCCGCGGCGGTGGCCGCGCGCATGGCGCCCGCGGCAATCGGCACCGACACCGGCGGCTCGATCCGACAGCCGGCTGCCCTGACCGGCATCTGCGGCCTCAAGCCCACCTACGGCGTGGTCTCGCGCTACGGCATGATCGCCTACGCCTCGAGCCTGGACCAGGGCGGGCCGATGGCGCGAAGCGCCGAGGACCTCGCGCTGCTGCTCAACGCGATGGCCGGATTCGATGCGCGCGACTCGACCAGCCTCGAGCGCCCGGCCGAGGATTACGCGCGCCTGCTCGCCGCGCCTGCCGCGGCCAAGCTGCCGCTTGGCGGCCTGCGCATCGGTGTGCCGAAGGAGTATTTCGGCGCTGGCCTCGACAGCGACGTCGCGGCCGCGGTGGAAGCAGCGCTGGCGCAGTTCGAGCAACTTGGCGCCAAGCGCGTCGCGATCAGCCTGCCCAATGCCGCGCTGTCGGTGCCCGCCTACTACGTGATCGCGCCGGCCGAAGCATCGAGCAATCTGTCGCGCTTCGACGGCGTGCGCTACGGCTACCGCGCTCCCGAATACGGCGATCTCGCCGACATGTACGCGAAGAGCCGCGCCCAGGGCTTCGGCGCCGAAGTGAAGCGGCGCATCCTCATCGGCACCTATGTGCTGTCGCACGGCTACTATGACGCCTATTATCTCAAGGCGCAGAAAATCCGTCGGCTGATCGCGCAGGATTTCGCCGCCGCCTACCGGCAATGCGACCTGATCATGGGGCCGACTTCGCCCAGCGTCGCGTTCGCGCTCGGCGCCAAGGTCGCGGATCCGGTGCAGATGTACCTGATCGACATCTACACCGTCGCGGCGAATCTTGCCGGCCTGCCGGCGATGTCGATCCCCTGCGGCTTCGGCGAAGGCGGGCTGCCGGTCGGGCTGCAGCTCGCGGGCAATTATTTCGCCGAGGCGCAGATGCTCGCTGCCGCGCACCAGTATCAGCTCGCGACCGACTGGCATCTGCGCCAGCCGGCGGGCACGGAGTAGGCGATGGACTGGGAAGTCGTCATCGGCATCGAAACCCACGCGCAGCTCTCGACCGTGTCGAAAATCTTTTCCGGCGCGGCGACGCAGTTCGGCGCCGCACCCAATGTGCAGGCCTGCGCGGTGGACATCGCGCTGCCCGGGGTGTTGCCGGTGCTGAACCGGGGCGCGGTGGAGCGGGCGATCCGCTTCGGCCTCGCGGTGGGCGGGCCCGAGGTCATCAGCCGCCGCTCGGTGTTCGCACGCAAGAATTATTTCTATCCCGACCTGCCCAAGGGCTATCAGATCAGCCAGTACGAACTGCCGATCGTGACGGGCGGCATAGTCAAAATCCAGACCGAGGGCGGCGAGAAGACGGTGCGGCTCACGCGCGCGCACCTCGAGGAAGATGCGGGCAAATCGCTGCACGAGGACTTTCACGGCATGAGCGGCATCGACCTCAACCGCGCCGGCACGCCGCTGCTGGAAATCGTGACCGAGCCCGACATGAGGGGCGCCGAGGAGGCCGTGGCCTACGCCAAGGCGCTGCATGCGCTGGTGCGCTGGATCGGCATCTGCGACGGCAACATGCAGGAAGGCTCGTTTCGCTGCGACGCCAACGTGTCGGTGCGCCGCCCGGGCGCGCCGCTCGGCACCCGGCGCGAGATCAAGAACCTCAATTCCTTCCGCTTCCTGCAGCAGGCGATCGAATATGAAGTGCGCTGGCAGATCGAGACGCTGCAGGACGGCGGCAGCATCCAGCAGGCGACGGTGCTGTTCGATCCGGACAAGGGCGAGACGCGCATGATGCGCACCAAGGAAGACGCGCACGATTACCGCTACTTCCCCGATCCCGATTTGTTGCCGCTGGTCATCAGCGATGCGACGATCGAACAGATCCGGTCGGAACTGCCGGAGCTGCCGCAGGCGAAGCGCGAGCGCTATCAGCGCGAGTTCGGCTTGCCATCCGCTTATGCGGTGTCGCTCACCCAATCGATCGAGGTCGCCTCGTATTTTGAAGCGACGGTAGCCGCGGCTGGGAGCGACAATGCGAAGCCCGCCGCGAACTGGATACTCGGCGAATTGGCCGGCGCGCTCAACAGCACTGGCATCGACATCGGCGCATCGCCGATGTCGAGCAAGCAGCTGGCCGGTCTGCTGCTGCGCATGCGTGACAATACGATATCCGGCAAGATGGCAAAAGACGTGTTCGACGCGATGTGGGCCGGGGAAGGCGATGCGGACTCGATTATCGAGAGGCGCGGCCTCAGGCAGATTTCAGATGCAGGCGAACTCGAGAAAATCGTCGACGGTGTGCTCGCCGCGAATCAAAAATCGGTCGAGGAATATCGCGCCGGCAAGGAAAAAGCGTTCAACGCGCTCGTCGGCCAGGCGATGAAAGCGACCAAGGGCAAGGGCAACCCGGCCCAGATCAACGAGATCCTGAAGAAGAAACTCGCAGGCTGAGGTCGCCGCATTACCTTACCAAATGGCTATAGTCGCGCCCGCGGTTGTCGCGGAGCTGCAATTTTGCGCGGACAAAAGGCTGTCCGCGCGGATCGTCGATTGCGCACGGATGAAAACGCACCATCCGTGCGCAATCGACGATCTTGTTTAAAACCGTCGCACTGTTTTTCTAATAACCGTGTCTTCTGCGCGGATGGTTCTTATCCGCGCAGAAGACACGGTTGGCGCGCGCAGCGCGCAAGTTCGCCGGCGGTATGCGGGGGCTATTTCTTCAGCTTCGCGCCGGTCAGCTCCAGGTAGCGGCGCTTGTCCTCGTCGTACTTGGCGTTGATCTCGCCTGATTCCTTCTGTTTCGCGGCCAGCGCGTCCTGCTGCACCTTGAGGTCGACATCGTTGCTCTTGATGTCGTCCTGCAGCTTTTTCGGCATCGGTTTTTTGACGTAGAACTCCTTCTCCGCCGCCAGCTTCTTGGCGCGCTCCTCCGTCTCCGCGATGCGCTTCTGGATATCCTTCTTCGCCTGTTCGACCTGCTTTAGCGCGCGCTGCCGGCCGTCTTCGATGTCCTTTTCGCTGGAATAGGTGTTGAGCAGCGCCTGGTTCTTGCGCTTCTCTTCCTTCGCCCGCTCTTCTTCCTCTTTCTTCTTCTTCTGCTCGGCTTCGCGCGCGGCCTGCTGCTCCGGCGTCAGCGCGGCTTCGCGCCGCTTCACCACCGTGCCCTCCTTGGACAACTCGTCCAGCTCTTTGCCCAGGCATTCGGTGGGCGGCGTCTGGGTATAGTAGGTCTTTCCTTTGCTGTCTTTGCATTTGTACAGGTGCGCCTGTGCCGACGCGTCCGCGGCAGCGAACGCGAGCAGGATTCCGGCGATCAGGATGTTGGGCTTAAGCATGTGCGTCCGCTCCGTATAATTGGCGGTAATTCTCGATCTGTGTAAGTTGTTGCGCAAGTTCGGGTCTGGCGCCGAGAAACTGCAGCAGGTCGTCGAGGTCGGCGATCGCGATGACCGGCAGGCCGATTTGCTCGCGCACTTCCTGCACTGCCGAGCGGTTGCCCGTGCCGCGCTCGAGGCGATCGAGCGCGATGACCACGCCGCAGGGTTCGGCGCCCTCGGCGCGTATCAGCTCGACCGACTCGCGCACCGAGGTGCCGGCCGAGATGACGTCATCGACGATCAGCACGCGCCCGGTGAGCGGCGCGCCTATGGTGCGCCCGCCCTCCCCGTGATCCTTGGCTTCCTTGCGGTTGAAGCTGTAGGGCACGTTGCGTCCGGCGCGGGCCAGCGCGATGGCCGCGCTCGCCGCCAACGGTATGCCCTTGTATGCGGGTCCGAACAGCATGTCGAACGGCGTGTCCGCGGCGAGGATCGCTTTCGCGTAGAATTCGCCGAGCCGTCCGAGCATTGCACCGTCATTGAACAGGCCGGCGTCAAAAAAATACGGCGACATGCGCCCGGCCTTGGTCTTGAACTGGCCGAAGCGCAGTACGCCGCAATCGATGCAGAAGGCGATGAACTGCTTGCGAAAATCCGACATTTGCCGATCCTGGTGCGCGCTGCGCGCGGCCTGAAACCCAGCCATGTTACGCATTATCACGCTCAATCTCAACGGCATACGCTCGGCAGCGAGCAAAGGCGTGCTCGATTGGCTCGCCGCGCAAAAAGCCGACGTGGTGTGTCTGCAGGAAGTGAAGGCGCAGCTGCCCGATCTTGCTCCGGCGCTGCTCAATCCCAGTCCCTACACCGGCCATTTCAGCTGTGCCGAAAAAAAAGGCTACAGCGGCGTGGGTCTGTATTGCCGCAAGGAGCCGGACAAAATCACTGCCGGTTTCGGTTCGAAGGAGTTCGACGCCGAAGGCCGCTATCTGCGTGCCGACTACGGCAAGCTCAGCGTGATCTCGGTGTATCAGCCTTCGGGCTCCAGTTCGGACGAGCGCCAGCAGGCGAAATTCCGTTTCATGCGCGCGTTCATGCCGCATCTGGCAAGGCTGAAAGCGGAGGGCCGCGAAATCGTGCTCTGCGGCGACTGGAATATCGCGCACAAGGAAATCGACCTGAAGAACTGGCGCAGCAACCAGAAGAATTCCGGTTTTCTGCCCGAGGAGCGCGCCTGGCTCAGCCGGGTTTTCGATGAACAGGGCTGGGTGGACGTCTACCGGCGCCTGCACCCCGACACGACGGGCGAAGCCTATACCTGGTGGTCCAACCGCGGCCAAGCCTGGGCCAAGAACGTGGGCTGGCGCATCGATTATCACATCGCCACGCCGGGCATCGCGGCCAAGGCGAAGAAAGCCACAGTGTTCAAGACGCAGCGCTTTTCCGACCACGCACCGCTGATCATCGATTACGACTGGAACCTGTAACACCGGCCGGATTGCCCGGGGCCGCCTGCGTTCCCGTACTGGAATTGCCGGCCGTACTCTATAATCGTCGCCATCTCGACGAAACTCTGGCGCGTGAACCTGCGAAACCATGACCGATAGTAGCGCCGTGCTGGCCGAGCTAAATCGTCTGGCGAGCCAGCCGAGATTCGAATTGTCCTGCCAGCGGCACTGATCATGCGCGCCGCCTTGCGTGTGCTGCTGCACGGCTATGATTACCTGATCCTGTATCTCGGTCTCGCCTGGCTGGGGATGCTGTGCCTGGCATGGACGCCGCTGGCCCTGATGCTCCGCCCGCTGCTGTCCGAGCGCCGGGGGCGGGCACTGGGGCGTTACGTCATCATGGCGGTGTTTCGCTTTTATCTCGCCAGTTTGAGCCTGTCGCGCCGCTGCAGCTTTGACCTGGAGGCGCTGGATGTCCTGCGCGATGAACCCTCGCTGATTATTGCGCCCAATCACCCGTGCCTGCTGGATGCGGTGATGGTGATTTCACGCTTGCCGAATGTTGCCTGCGTGCTTAAGGCCGATCTGATGAACAATATTTTTCTCGGTGCGGGCAGCTGGCTGGCGCGCTACATTCGCAATGAACCGGTGCGGCGCATGGTGCAGCTGGCAAGCCAGGATTTTGACTGCGGCAGCCATCTGTTGTTATTCCCGGAAGGGACCCGCACCACCTCGTGCCCGATCAATCCGCTCAAGGGCAGCATCGGCCTGATCTCGCATCATGCACAGGTGCCGGTGCAGACGATACTGATAGAAACCGATTCGGCGTATCTGAGCAAAGGCTGGTCCCTGTTCCGCAAACCGCCGATGCCGATCCATTATCGGGTGCGCCTGGGGCGGCGCTTCGATCCGCCGCAGCATACCCGGCGTTTCATGGCCGAACTGGAACACTACTTCGCGCATGAGCTGGTACAGGGCTCGGCATTCTACCCGGCCAACTCCCTGCCCGCGCAGGCTGAGCGCACGCCAGGGCCGACCTCGCGTTCGCCGTCATGACGCCTGTCTCGACCACGCATCTGGTCCTGATCCCGAGCTATAACCCCGGCGCCAAAGTCTATGAAACCGTGCGTGCGGCACGCCAATACTGGACCCCGGTGTGGGTGGTGGTGGACGGCAGCACCGACGGCAGCGCCGAGGGCTTGCTGGCGCTGGCAGCGCAGGACACCGGCCTGCGCGTAATCGTCCTGCCGCGTAACCAGGGCAAGGGCGCGGCCGTGCTGCACGGCCTGGATCAGGCGGCCGCGGCCGGATTCAGCCACGTATTGACCATGGATTCGGATGGCCAGCATCCGGCCGAACGTATTCCCGCGTTCATGGCGGAATCGGGAAGGCAGCCGGCCGCGATGATATTGGGCGTGCCGGTATTCGATGCCAGCGCGCCGGGCCTGCGCGTGAAAGGGCGACGCGTATCCAACTGGTGGGCGAATTTGGAAACGCTGTGGGCGGGTATCGGCGACTCGCTGTTCGGCTTCCGCGTCTATCCGATCGGACCATTGCGGCAGGTGATGCGCGCCCAGCCGTGGATGCGCCATTTCGATTTTGATCCGGAAGCCGTGGTGCGCCTGTGCTGGCGCGGCGTCAGGCCGGTCAATTTGCCCGCTGCGGTGCGCTACTACCGCGCGGAGGAGGGCGGCGTGTCGCATTTTCGCTACCTGCGCGACAACGTGTTGTTGACCTGGATGCACCTGCGACTGTTCGTCGGCTTCGTGCTGCGTTTGCCTGTTTTGCTGGTGCGACGCGCGCGCGGACGATTCTAGAACGGCGCAGGATCCGCTTTGACCGCCTGATATTCTGAAAACACGCCGAGTTCCAGATGCCGCTTGATCTGCGTCAGCCCCGCCGCGCTTAGCGTCGCCACCACTTGTTCGGCAGGGACGCAGGCCTCGATGCTGTCCCAGTGATAGCGCCAGATTGTCGCGCTATCCTTTTGCCGGGAAAAAAAGCGCGTCAGGAACGGCAGTACGCTGCGCATATAGGTTTTGAGGAACCATCGCCCCAGGCGGTTTTGCGCGGGAGTGATTTCAAGTATGCATAAGCGGCCGCCGGGCTTCAACACCCGCTCGAACTCTGCAAAGGCCACGCCCAGATCGCTGATATGGCGCAGCGCGTAACCCATGCTCAAGAAATCGAAATGGTTGTCAGGAAAAGGCAAGGATTCCGCGCGACCTTCGATCAAGGCCATCGCCTCAGGCAACTTTGCGGCGGCCATCATGCCGGGGCTGGGATCGACCCCGGTGACCAGGGCGGCATCGCCGGCCAAGATACAGGCTTGCGCTGCAACCAGGCCGGTGCCTACGCCCACGTCCAGTACCTTCATCCCGATTCTCAGCCCGCCCCGCATCAGCGCCTGGCGCCGATAGCGCGAGCCGGACCCCAATGCAAAGATCGCTTCGATATGGTCGTAATCCGGCGCGGTCTGGTCGAACATGCGGCGCAGGTAAGCCTGCCGATCCTGCTCGGTTTGGTAGTAATCGGTCAGCGGGACGTGCGGCGCGTGCACCGGATCGGGTTTAGGCGTGGACATGTCGTCGCTCACTGTTAAACGATACCGCCGTTGATGGAAATGATCTGCCCGGTGATATAAGCCGCCTGCATCGAGGCGAGGAACCCGACCAGATCGGCAACTTCGGCGGGGGTGCCGGCGCGCTTCATCGGCACTAGGCGCGCGATCGCCTCGGCGTCGAACGCAGCTGCGCTCATGGGGGTGTCGATGATGCCGGGCGCTACGGCATTGACGGTGATACCCCGGCTGGCGACCTCCTGCGCCAGCGACTTGGTGGCTGAATTGAGCGCTCCCTTGGCGGCGGAATAGTTGACCTGACCGCGATTACCGGTCAGGGCGGCGATGGAAGACACATTGACAATGCGCCCCCAGCGGCTGCGTATCATCGGCAGCATCAGCGGCTGGGTGACGTTGAAAAAACCGTTCACGGTAACGTCTATCACGCGCCGCCACTGGTCGGCGCGCATGCCGGGGAACACGGCGTCGTCATGGATGCCGGCATTGTTGACCAGGATCTGAATCGGCCGGTGTTCCACCAGGGGGGTCAGCACCCGGGCGACCGCGGCGCTGTCGGTGACGTCGAATGCGAGCATCTGCGCGCTGCCGCCCGCTGCACAGATGGCATCGGCCAGCGTTTGCGCGGCTTCTAGTCCGCGATGGGCATGAATGTAGACATGGCAGCCATCGGCGGCAAGACGGCGGCAGATCGCGGCGCCTATGCCGCCGCTGCCGCCCGTGACCAGGGCGTTTTTCATGGCGCGCCTCCTGCAGCGGGTGTGATTGCGTCAGCATTGAGCACGACTGCGGCGCGCCCATCCAACAGCAGGCAATCCGCCGCGCTGACGCTGAACCGATAAAGGATATTGTTTTCGCTGCGTGTGATGCAAGCGGCTTCCACCAGCAGATCGGCCGCGATGTCGTCCAGCCGCGGCACCAGCAAGCGTGTGCCGCGCACGCTGACGAGATAACCGGCCCGTGCGCTGTTTGTTTCCGGTGGCACCAGCAAAGCACCGTGCACGGCCATGGCCTGTGCCGCATATTCGATGCCGCAGGCGGCGCCAAGCCGGCCGTAGGCGCGCAAGGGGTTGTCGGCGGCGCGGTGGCTGCTCGCGCGACAGCGGATGCGTTGCTGATCCCATGCCTCGACACAATCCAACAGACACATGCTGCCCTGATGCGGGATGTGACGCGCAATCCAGGCGTGATCCAGAGCGGATTGACTTAGCACAGCGCAATCGCCACGGCGAGGCGTGTGCTGTCGAGGTAATCCAGCACCACGGGTTTTTCCTGGCGCAGCGCGATGCCGCGCAACAGCGGCAGGCTACGCGCGGCGGGGATGGCCAGGCGCAGGTTCTCCAGCGCGGCATCGTCGAGCCGGTCTGCGCCGGCGTCGGTCAGGTTGACGCTGATTTGCGCCAGCGACTGCACGCTGCGTTGCGGCGCCAGCACCAGTGCAACGCCAAACGCATCGGGGATCGGGCGGGCGCTGAATAGCGGTTCCGGGTAAGCGGTGTCGCACGCCAGCAAAACGGTGCGTGTGTCGTCTACCACAACCTGGGCCAGCGCTTCCAGCAGGCCTGCGCCGAAGCTGGCGTCCAAGGCGCTCAACACCGATGACGTGGTCATCGCGCCGGTGGCGATGCTCCAGTACCCGGCGGCAACGTTGTGCACGGAATTATGAAAACGGGTCGGGGAGATTTGCCGGTCGTCCGAAGCGAGCATTTCACAAATGATGTGACAGTTTTCGCCATCGCTGCCGGACGCGGAAAACACGCTGGGCAGACTGGCGGCATCGAGTCGGGCTGCGGCGATGGCTTCCAGCCCGGTCGCCAGGCTGAGTTTCACGATTGCGCCGCTGCGCCGGCGTTCCGCCGCCGGCAACGACGCGGGTGAGGGCAGCACGGTCTTGCGCGACTGATAGGGCTCGCGTCCGCTGAGAACTGCCTGAGCGCTCGCCCAGTCGGGTAGACCCGGGCCGAGTAAGCCGATGCCCTCGATATATGCGCAGAGAGGTTGCATGGGTCTAATTCGCGCGCGCAAACACCAGGCTGCAATTGGTGCCGCCGAATCCAAACGAATTGCTGAGCATGCGCGCCACCGGCTGCTCGCGGTTCTGCAGCAGATAATCGAGACCCAGCGCCGGGTCGAGTCGTTGCGTGTTCAATCCCGCGGGCAGCAAGCCGTGTTGCAGCCCGAGCGCGCAAATTACCGCGCCCACGCCACCGGCAGCTCCCAGGGTGTGGCCGGTCGCGCCTTTGGTGGAGCTGCACGGCGTGCGCGAGCCGAATACATATCGAATGGCCTTGGCCTCCGCAACATCGTTGTTTTGGGTGGCGGTGCCGTGCAGATGAATGTAGTCAATTTCAGCCGACTCCAGACCGGCCATGTTCAGCGCATCCTGCATTGCCATGCGCGCACCCAGGCCGTCCGGATGCGGCGATGACATGTGATAGGCATCGCTCGATTCGCCGATGCCGAGCAACAACACGGCATCGGCATCCAGGTGTTCCGGGGGGCGTTGCAGCAGCGCGAAGGCGGCCGCTTCGCCGATCGAGAGGCCGTCGCGATGTAGGTCGAATGGGCGGCATGCTTGTGCGGATGTCAGGCCGAGCGAGCTGAAGCCATACAGCGTCGTCAGACACAGCGAGTCCACGCCTCCGACCACGGCTGCGTCTATCAGTCCCGCTGCGATCATGCGTCGCGCCGAGGCAAACACCTTGGCGCTGGACGAACACGCCGACGACACCACCACCGCCGGACCGGTGAGGCCAAAATAATGGCGCGTGAAATCCGCGACGGAGAAAGTATTGTGCGTGGTGCGGTAATTGAAGTCCGCAGGGAGCGCGCCGGTCACCGGGTCGCGCCGACGGTAGGCCAGCTCCGTTTGCAGAATGCCGGAAGTGCTGGTGCCGAGAAGCACACCAACGCGCTGCGCGCCGTAGCGTGCGGTCGCGGCGCGCACTGCCTCGGCAAAACCATCCTGCGTCAATCCCAGCAGCGCGAGCCGGTTGTTGCGGCAATCAAAGTCTGCGAGGTGCGCGGGAAGCTGCACCGCATCCACTTCTGCCACCTCGCCGACGAAGGTCGCCAGATCCACCGTATCGAAGCTGCACGGCGCGAGGCCGGCGCGACGCTGGCGCAGCGCCGCGAGCGTCTGGTCGAGGCCGCGGCCGATGCTGCTGGTCGCAGTGAAATGGGACAGCCAGAGCGGTTTCAAAGAAAGACGAGCCGATCGTAATTAAAGCAGGAGTCTAGCAAGTTCCAGCGCCTAGTTTGGATCATATGGACGGGTCGCGGACCTTGTCGATGGCGCCTGCGACCAGGCGATAACGCAAGGACAGAGCGGCAGCCGGCGCCCCCAGCAGCAGACCGGCCAACACATCCACCGCCACATGCTGGCGCGTGGCCAGGGCGGAATAGACGATGCCGATACACCACAACCAATTGAGCATGAGTAACCACGACGGCGTGCCGAAGCGGCGCAGCAAGTGTTGCAGCCAGACACCCGAAAAGACGGCCGTGGCAACGTGAAGCGAAGGGCAGGCGTTGCCCGAGGCATCCATGCTTTTGAGGAAAGCCACATCGGGATACCGCGTCCAGTCGATATTGGCTGCGGGGACTGACGTGGGCCAGCAGTAGAACACGATCAGCGCTGCAAGGCAGGTTCCAGCCATGGCCACGGCATAGCCATACAGCTCGCGCCGCGTCGCCAGCAACGCCGGCGGAAGGGAAACATAGACCCACAGCGATACGTACAGCGGCAGCGCCAGGGGCTGAAAGCCGATCAGGCGGTCCAGAAACGTGATGGGCATCACCGTTGTCGGGTAAGCCGGCTGTTTGAGCAAATAAAAGTAAGCGCCGAAGAACAGGCCGATGAAAAGCGTGGTTCCGATGCTCTTGAGCAGCACATGCCTGAATATTTCCGCAGCGACTTGGCGGTACCAGGGCGTGCGCTGACTGTTTTCAGTCACGGCCTGCTCTCCACAGGATGCAGCAATTGCGCCATGGGTCAGGCGAGAACTTGTCGCAACGTGACGAAATGCAGGCCCGCCGCCCTGGCTGCGGCCAGGACGGCGGGCAGCACTTCCAGAATAACAGGGATGCCGGCGGGCGTGCGTGCGGCATTGCCATCGTGCAGCAGCAAAATGGCACCCGCACGCAGGCCGCGCAACAGCCTGCCTTTTACGCGGTCGCTGTCGACGCTGCGGGTGTCGAAACCGCGCGCGGACCAGCTGGCGAGCTGCAACCCCGACTGCGCGAGCACCGGGTCGAGAAGCGGATTGCGCAAACCGGCGGGAGCGCGAAAGAACAAGGGACGCTGGCCGGTAATCGCGGTGAGCGTTTCCTGCGCGGCCTGCACTTCACGCGCGATCCCCCGACGTCCCATCAGTGAGAAATAATGGCGGTGATGCTGGCTGTGGTTCTCCAGCGCATGGCCGCGGCGCACGATTTCCCGGCATAAGTCCGGGTAACGCGCGGCTTTTGCACCGACGCAGAAAAAGGTGGCCTGGACAGCGTGGCGCTCGAGCAACTCCAGTACCTGCGGCGTGACGTCCGGGTCGGGGCCGTCGTCGATGGTCAAGGCGATGCTGTTGTCGGCGGCGGCTGCAGCGGGCAGCCGGGTCCAGTTCGGCCCGAGCCAGTGGCTGCGCGGCCACAGCCCGACCAGCGCGAGCAGGGCGTGATTGGCGAGCACGGCGCCCAGCGCCCAGCGCCACTGCCCGGGTTCAGCGATGACGACGATCAAGGCCAGCAGATGCAGCAGCATCGACGCGCGGAGCAGCAGCGTGGGTTGCCAGCGGGAGTTACGCATCGGCTTGGCCGGCGAAAATCGCGGAATAAATCAGCGCAAGGATGACGCCTGGCGCCACGGTTACGCCCATTGCCTGCAATATCGACAGATTGGAAAAGGAGAGCAGGCCGAAGCCGGCGACGGTGGTGAGGTTGGCAAACAGCATCGAGGCAAGCGTACGCGGCGAAATGCTGCGGGCTGTCGCTCCGGGCTCGGCCATTGGCGGGTGATCGGCGCGATCAAAGAACAGGGCGTAATTGGAGCCGACAGCGACCACCAACAGCAAGCCCACCAGATGCAGAATAATCAATTGCTGGCCGAACACGGTCAGACCCGCCGTGACGGTGATGACCGCGGCCGCAAGCGGCGCGATGATCCGGACTACGCGCATGGGCGAGCGCAAAACCAACAGCAGCAGCGCGATGATTGCGATCAGGCCGCCCAGCGACAACAGTATGGCCTCATGCAGGTAGCCGGAATACAGTTGATCGGATTCGGCCTTCATATCCACGAACAGGACATCGGGCAATCCCGTCGCGCTCAACGCCGCGCGTATCCGGCCTGCATTGATGCTCGCGCCCTTGGGTGCGGTAAGCGGCAATAAGGCGCTCCAGTGGTCGCCTTGCCGGAGCAGCAGCGCATCGACCGCCATGGCCATCGAGGTCCGTTCGAGATCGGCGGCTTGCAGCAACGGCTGGCTGCGCGCGGCTGCAACATCGGCGAGAAACGGCGCAAACAGCTGCGCACGCACCGGCAAGCCTTGAACCGCTTGCGCCAGCCGCGCCTCCAATATGCCCGGAGAGGGCAGGCTGGACTGGCGGGCATGCTGTGTCGCGGCACTGGGAAGATAACGGCTGGGGCTCTCGAACCCGTCGAGCTCGCCTCGGTCGACCTGCGCTTGCAGTACCGCGGAAACATGTTCCGAAGAACTCAATACGGACTCCCGGCTCGCGCCGGATACCACCACCAGATAACGCACATCAGGCGCACCCGTGTCGGCGCGCAGACTTGTGTCGAGCGCAACGTCGGCCTGGGCGACCGGACTCAAGGAGGAGATCTTGTCATCCCACAAATCTGCGCGGTGCAGGACGAGGATGGTGCAGGCTGCCAGCAGCAGTACCGCCGCCGCCCAGCGCAGCGCGGCGGCGCGCTGGACCAGACGCGACAGGACGAGGCCGATGGCAGACACATCGTGAATGCGAAAATCCGGCGGCAGCAGGTGGGGCAGGACGTAGCGGGTCACCGTCGCGGCAGCGATGAGGCCGGCAATCGAATACAGGCCGAGTTGTGCCAAACCGGGAAAGCCGGACAGCAGCAGCGAAGCAAAGCCGCAAATCGAGGTGAGCACGCCGAGGCGGACAGTCGGCCAGAAGCGCTTGACCCAGCGTTGCTGATCTCGGCCGCCCTGTTCCGATTGCACAAACAAGTAGATTGAATAGTCCACCGCCTCGCCGATCAGCGCGGTACCAAATCCCAGCGTGATGCCATGCACTACCCCAAAGCACAGGCTGACCGCCGCGATGCCTGCCAGGGCGCCGCTGATCACGGGCAGGAATCCCAGTGCCAGTGCGCTGAAGGAACGATAGACCATCAAAAGCAGCGCCGCTATCAGCGCGACGCTGACGATGGACAGGCGGCTGACCTGAGCTTCGATGGTCTCGCGTGAAGTGACCGAGAACACACCGGGGCCGGTCATCACCAGTTTGGCCGCAGCGGATGCGCCGGGTGCCGCGTCAAACGCCTGACGGATGGCGGCCATGGCCTGTTGCTGGGCGTCGGTGTCGGAGCCCGAGGCGCGCGTTTGTATCAGCATCAAGGCGCGCGCGCCGTCGCGCGATGCCCATGCGCCATCGATCATCTGCGGGCGGGCGCTGCTGTCGAGCCGGTCGAGCAATTGCACCATTTCACCGGTCGGGTCGCGCGGCAGCAGCGACTTGACCAGCAGTCCCGCGGGCGAGGCGAGCAGGTCGATGCTGTCGCGCAAGGCGGCATGCAGGCCGTCTACGCTGAAGCGTGCAGGCGTGACTGCGGGGCTCAGCAGATAGCGATGGTCGAACAGAAAAGCGCGGTCGCGCTCGACGCCGACGGGCTCGCCATTGTTGACGCTGACAAACGCAGGCTCAGCGCGCAGGCGCCGGGCGATTTGTTTGGAAAGCCTGGCACGGGTGGGCGCATCGGCGCCTTCGATGCCCACCAGAATCAGGCGCGAGGCCAGGCCGTCGCGTATCTGCTCCAGGAGCAGCTGCTGTGCCGGCGTGGGGCTGCGCGGCAAAAACGCCGATAGATCCGTGGTGACCCGGCTGCGGCTGATGACCACGCCGCAGGCGAGGATAAACGCCAGCCATAAGACGATCGAAGTCCGGGCTAGCGCTGTCAGGCCGCGCCGCGTCGGCGCAGGCTTCATGGCCTAACCAGCTTTTCGATGAACATAAGCGAGCTGTCCCCATCGGCTTGGGTGATTTCGATGCTGCGCACGGCGTCGCGCACCCCTGCAATACGGATGCGCTTTACCACTGCCCGGATTTTTTCGTCCAGCGGCAGCAGCTGCAGGGTCCAGTGCTCGGCGCTGCCGTTCAGCTCCAGCCGGTAATTGCGTTCCAGCGCCCTGCGGTCACCCGCCAGGGTACCGCGGATGCTGTCGATGAACGCCGCCAGCTCCGGGTAATCCTGCGCTTGCAGGCGATGTATTTGGCGGCCGCGTTCGATCACCAGCGTGCCGTGATCCAGAATCATCGATTCGGGTTTGGGTTTGAGCGTGCGCTTTTCCAGATGATCTGGTGCTGTATAGAACAACTCGCCGGAGGATTCCACCGGCTTGTCGAGCATGGCGATGAATTTCTTCTCGACAAAGCCCGCATGGTCGGAGCGGATTTGCGCCAGGCCGTGCAGCAGCTGATCGATATCCCAGCCGGCGGCGTGACCGATGACCGGTGCCAGCATCAGCGCCGCTGCGGCCGATAGGCGCCGCATGAAGCGCAGCGAAGGAACCGGGGAGAAGCGCTGTGTCGTCACGATTGGGGCGGCGATGCGGCGGGCGTTGGGCGCCAGAAATCGAAAAAATTGAACCAGTTGTATGGCGCCGCCCGGCAATAGTGATCCAGCAGCGCGGCATAACGCGCGATGGCAGCTTCCACGGCGGCATCGCGTTGGTCGCGCGCGACCGTGGAAAAATCCGCCAGAGCATCGAAATGGATGGCGTAGCGGTTGCCGCCAAGATACAGCCCCGTCATGAACGCCACCGGACGCCGCAACAAGGCAGCCGTGCGGAACGGCCCGCCGGGCAGGTCCGCATTGGCGCCGAGGATCTGCGCGGGGTGCAGGGTGTCCTTGCCCGGGGTGCGATCGGCCAGCATGCCGACGGCACCGCCTGCATCCAGGAACTCGCGCAGCCGCAGCATGGAATCGATGTGTCCCAAAGCAATGATATCCTGCACCGCCTCCGGGTTAATCGCGGCCAGCATGGCGTTGATCTTTCGCGCGTTCTCCTGATGCATGACCATGGCGACGCGAAGATCCGCGTTTTTCCGGCCGATTGCGCGGATGACTTCGAAGCTGCCCATGTGCGCGCCCACCAGGAACAGGCCTTTGCCGGCGGCAAGCAGGCCGAGCAGCGTATCCTCGCCGTGCACTTCGAAATCAAACAATTCGAAGCGCTGGTTGACCAGATAGATACGGTCATGAATGGTGGCGGCGAAGGTGAAAAAATGCCGGTACAGATCGCGCCAGTGCGGAGGACGGCCTAACGCGCGCCTGAGATAAGCGCGCGAAGCGCGGCGGCTGGCCGGCGCAAGCAGCAGGAAATACGCGGCGATCAGATGCAGCACGACTCGCGCTGCGCGCCGTCCGAGGCGCAGCGAAATCCACGTCATGACGCGCAACATGAGCATGTTGCTGCGCTCCGGCGTATGCGCCCAGGCGGTGTGGCTGGCTGTCGGTCGCGATGTCAGACAGAAGATCCCGGTACGATGCTGCCGCTCGCAATCTTGCGCGCGCCGGCCAGGATGTCGAACCGTATCGCGCCGCCGGCGGAGCGGACGTGCCGGATCACCAGCTCTTCGCCCGGGTTTGCCCGGGCCAGAAACTTGACCGAGCCGATCTCGCAGGTATCGAGTGCGATTCCGGTGGCGGCGGCGATTGCATGCAGCGCGGTGTCCAGCAGCATGACGCCGGGAACAATCGGCGTGCCGGGAAAATGACCGGCAAAGACGGGATGATCCGGCGCAACGGTCCAATGCGCGGCGTCATTCATGCGGATTTGCGTGCGCTGCGCGTCTGAAACAGGGCTTGCAGCGCCGCGCGCGGCAGTTTCCCCGTGCGGTTGCGCGGCAGCGCGTCGACAAACAGCAGCGGGCGCGGCAGGAACACCGGGTCGATATGCTCGCGCAGCGCCGCCAACAGTCGCGGCGCATCCAGCCCCGGAGCCACCACGCACGCGCCTAGCCGCGTAATGCGCTCGTCGCCGGCTTCGTCCGGCATGTAAAAAGCGCCGTCCACCACGCCGGGAATGCTGTTGAGCAGGTGGTTGAGACTCGCCAGCGAATGCCTTTTGCCCGCGATATTGACCAGATCGGCAATGCGCCCGTGCAGCAAGAAGTGCTCGTCGGTAATGGGTTCGAGTATGTCGTTCATGGTGATCAAGGACTCGATGTGACCTCCGCAAGCGCGCACGCAATTACCTTCCACGATCAATTTTATCCCGGGAAACAGCCGCCATTCCGCGGTTTGCGTCGAGCGTCGGGAAGCAATCTGGCCGGTTTCGGTGCTGCCGTAGATTTCCATCAGCGGGGCGCGGCAACGTGTTTCAAGCTCCTGCGCGAGTCGGGCGGACAGCGGGGCGGTGGCGCAGACCACGCCTGCGATTTCCGGCAGCGCCAGCCCCGCATCCAGCAAAGCGCGCAGATGCACGGGCGAGGACACCAACACCCGCGGCGCGGGCGCGGCCGCCAGGGCTGCGCATATGTCGGCCGGGTAAAACGGCTGTGCATGGCTGAGCGCGTTGCCGCTGTGCCACGGCATCAGCACCGTGGATTCAAACCCGTACATGTGTTGCGGCGGCACGGTGCCGATAATGGCGCAGGGCTCGTCGTGCATCAGCCCCAGGTGCGCGGCTTCAGCCCGCACGCAACTGACCAGTGCGCCCCAGGTCTTGGGATGCGGTTGCGGGATGCCGGCCGAGCCTGAAGTAAACACCACCGCGATACGCTGCTTGCTGTCGATTTGCGGAATGGCAATGGCACCCGCCTGGCTGATGGCCATGACCGGGTAGCGCAGCTGGGGCAGATCCACCGGGCACACGTCGCTGTCAGTCAAGCAAAATACATCCGGTGCAAAAGCCTTGACCTGGCGCACTACTTCCGCTGTGGGAGTAGACGGCAGCAGGCTGACTTTGCCGGCCACGATCGCGGCTGCCAGACCCACGCTGAAACGGTAACGATCGCTGCACATATTGAGCAGGTGACTGCCTGCGGGCAACAAGGCGACCAGCTGCCCGACCTCCGCCAGGAACTGGCGCCGCGTGACGGCGCCATCGGCGCGCCAGGCGACGATGCTGTCCGGGGAGGTATGTGATACGAGCGGCAGTAAAGACATGCTTCAGGCGGTAACGGCTAGAGCGGACGCGCCGGGGTGTTCCTGTACGCCCGCAGCGCATCGAGGATGCGCATATGCCGCATCTCGGGAAGCGCCCACCTGCGTATCCAGTATTCGCCGATGAACATCAGCGCGACCAAAGGCAGCGTCAGAAGATTGGCGAATACCGACCAGGTGGCCAACGGTGCCAGGAAAAAAAGCAGGGTGGATGTCAAGGCCATCGCGGCAAAAAACAATGTCCACGCGAGCGTGACTTGGCGTGCGTAAGCTTCATGCTGCGGCGTCACTTGTGCGTGCACCGCGTAGGCGAAGCGGGTGCACAGCGGTTGCCGCCCCGCGATCAAAGTGCGGCCGAACGTCATGAACAGCACCAGCTGCATACCCACATGTTGCAGCCAGTACACCAGCCCGAAATGGTGCTCGAGCGCCGGCCATTCAGCCCACAGCGCGACGCACGCCAGCAGCAGGACGCCCAGCATGATGAGGCGCCGGGGCGCGCGCCAGGCCAGCACCAGCGCAATCAATACTACCGGCGCAATGGCAACCAAAGCGCCCAGGTTGCCGCTCTGCCCGGATTCATTGGTGTAATGCGCCAGCAGCGGGTACCCGATCAGCACCGCAGCAATGCCCAGCCAGGGCACGATGCGGCGCGCCATCAGCGGGTTCTCTGTGCTGCGATATGGTCGGAGAGGCTGCGCAGCGAACTGAAGATGAGCTTGTTGTCTGCGCTGTCGCTGCGCAGTTGCAGACCATAACGCTTGGAGACCTCCAAAGCGACTTCCAGTACATCAATCGAGTCCAGGCCCAATCCTTCGCCGTACAGCGGGGCGTCAGGCGCAATCTGGTCTTCCGTGATCTCGAGATTCAGGCACCCGATCATCAATGCAGCAACTTCACGCTGCAAATCTGCAGTACTTGAGGCAGTCGGTTTCTGATCATCTTGCATGGTGTCTATGGAGCCGCTCTGAACAAATGAGTAATAAACGCATGTCGAGGTTTTGAGGCGACGAATGGGCTCGGCGAATCTCGTTTTGGGCTGCGATCGATGCCTGTTCGTGCGGCGGATATTGTAGCGCTTTATCCGTTACCGGACGCAGCCGTGCGGCAGCTTTCTAGCGCGTCACATCGACCCTGGCTTTCGATTCGCCGAGTATCCAGGCGATGGAAAATCCCGCGGCCACGCCCTGCCTGTCCCTGACCAGCGGGCTGTCCGCGAAAGCCGCGCCGTGCAGCGAGTCCCATTTGACGAAGGCGCCGACCCAGAATTCACGGTAACGTTTGCTCAGCGCGCCGATCATTTGGACGCCGCCATAGCCTCCGCCGGCACTATAGGCCGGCCGCAGCGCCGTGGCGAAGGCCGGCTCCACGCCGTAGAAATAGCGGTTATAGCGTCGGTCGGAAAATACCGGCCCCGCGAGCAGCCCGAGCTTCCAGCCCGCGAATCCCAGCGGGTCGCGGACATCGGCGTTGAGCTGCGGCTGAAACACCCAACCCACGTGCCGGACATGCGCAAGATTATTCGAGGCGAACGCGGCCCTCAGCGGCAGCCGCAGTTCCAGGCGCGTCCCGCGATCGGCGGTTTCCAGCAGCTCGAGGTTCAAGCCCGGCCCGATCTCCAGCGTAGCGTCGAGATCCGGCATGCCCCGCCGGGCGTCGTTCTTGCTGCTATCCACCGGCACCGAGCCGTTGATGCTGACGTCGAGTTCGGCCCGATCGGTGTGGTAGAACAGGCCCCGCATCCGGCGCTCGTCCGCCTGCAGAAATTCGCCGCGGTAAATGATGTAGGGGACCGGCAGCAGCCAGAACCGCCGCTCGTTCGAGCCGCGGTAAGCCGGGAAGCTGAGCGCGGCGGCGCCGGCGCCGAGTTCCCACAAGGGCAACTGCTGGGCCTGCGCGCCGGCCGCAGCCAGGCCAAGCAACAGCGCGATGGCAGGCGTCAGTCCGGTGATCGGCCTGCCGTGTGCATCCCGTTTTGCGCCGAGGGAAACGATGGGAAATCCATTCCTGCCGCGATCTCGATTCGCCGACCGCCGCCGATCGGCTACGGCCGCTACGCGGTGCTGCTGCCCGGCGGCAGCCGCTTGCGCAGATTGTTTTGCCGGCGCCGGTCGAGCCACCACGCGAGCGCCGGCAGCACGACGAAGGAACCGGGCATCACCATCACCGCGAGATAGGGGCTGACCATGGACAGGCGGCGCAGGTGGTCGACGATCTGGCGCTTGTCCTCGGCCGACCATTTCTGCTTGTTGCGCGGCTTCATCAGCAAGGGCATCAAGCCGGTGATCTGCACGACTTCGCCGAGAACGTATTTGCGCTCCCGGTCCATCATGTCCATCACGGTCCGGATTATGACTGGCTTGCGCATGGGCTAGGCCGCGATCTTCCGGGTCAGCCAGCGGTAACCCTGCCAGATGCCCCAGGCGCGCCGCGCCCATTTGATGGCGCTGCGCGGGCGCAGCACTGCGAACAGCAGCGCCGCGCCGGCGACCAGCGGCGGGCGCGAAACGACATAGCGCACGGCGCCGATGCAGCGGTCGACGAACGCGAGCGGCTGCGCCCAGGTTTGCAGCGCCAGCGCCACGCCTTCGCGTTCGCGCGCCGCGCGCTCGAGCAGGCGCGCGCGTTTGAATTCGACTGTGGCGAGGCGCGGGTTCACGCGCGCGGCTCCCGCAGCATGGCGCTGTCCTTGGCCAGTTCTCCGCGCGTAATCGCAAAAGGCTTGGGACGCGATTTCGCATGGTCGCGCAGGATCAGGACCAGACCCGCGCCCGCTGCAAGGAAACCCGCGGCGAGCAGGCCGACCGCGGCGAGCCGGTGCGTGTCCCAGAAAATGAGCACCACCAGCGCGACGCACAGCACGACGCCCATGCCGGCGCAAAACGCCGCCGCCAGCGCGTACAGCAGCAACTGCTCCAGCCGCAGCCGTTCCTCCTCGATTTCGGTGGCGAGGATCTCAAGGCGCGTCTGCGCCGCGCCGAGCAGCGTGTGCGCCAGATGTTTGATCGAATGCAGAAGGCCGCCGTGCGCGGCGCCGCCTTCGCGCTCCGCCATGACTAGCGGCGGCTGATCAACATGCCCATGACCAGCCCGACCGCAGCGGCGATGCCCACCGCGCCCCAGGGATGATCATGCACGTAGTCGTCGGTCGCGCGCGCCGCGGCCTTGGTCTTGTCGACCATGACTTCCTCCGCACGCGCCAGCTTGTCTTTGGCCGAGCGCAGGCTTTCCTGGATGCGCTCGCGCGCGACCACGGCTTTTTCGCCCACCTGGCCGGCTGTCGCCCGCAACAACTCCTCTGCGTCGGCAATCACGATGCGCAGGTCGGATGCGAGTTTGTCCCGGGAAATATCGGTATCGTTGCTCATGATTGTTGCCTCTCTGACTGGAAAATGCCGCTCCGGCGAATGCGCCGGCGGAAGCTTGGTAGGCTACCGGCTTTCTCTTGCCAAATCAACCTTGAGCGTCTTTTTCGCAGGTAGAATCGGCCCCATGCCGTCGCCCTACCTGGAGATACTGCGCAGTCCGCGCATCGCCGCCGTGCTGCTGCTCGGATTTTCCTCGGGGCTGCCGCTGGCGCTGACCGGGAGCACGCTGCAGGCCTGGCTCACCGTGTCCGGCGTCGACATCATGACCATCGCCTGGTTTACCTGGATCGGCATTCCCTACCTGCTCAAGTTTCTGTGGTCGCCGCTGATGGACCGCTATGTGCCGCCGTTTCTCGGACGCCGCCGCGGCTGGATGCTGCTGACACAGCTGGCGCTGGCCGCGGGCATTGCGGCCATGGCGCTGTTGTCGCCGCAGGCGAACCTGTGGCTGCTCGGCTGCCTCGCGCTATCGGTGGCGTTTGCGTCGGCGTCGCAGGACATCGTCATCGACGCGTATCGCACCGACCTGCTGCCGGCGGCGGAGCGCGGCATGGGCGCGGCGGTGAGCGTGCTCGGCTACCGCGTCGCCATGCTGGCCTCGGGCGGCCTCGCGCTGATCCTGGCCGACCAGATCGGCTGGCGCCAGACGCTCTTCATCATGGCCGCGCTGATGGTCGTGGGCATCGCGACCAGCTTCGCCGCGCCCGAGCCGGCGCTGCGCGGAACGCCGCCGCGCAGCCTGCGCGCGGCCGTGGTCGAGCCGCTGCGCGATCTGCTCGCGCGTCCGGGCGCGCTGCAGCTGCTCGCGCTGATCGTGCTGTACAAATTCGGCGACGCGCTCGCCGGCACGCTCACCACGGCATTCCTGATCCGCGGCGTCGGCTTTTCGCTCACCGACGTCGGCACCATCAATAAGGTCCTGGGGCTAGCCTCGCTGCTCACCGGGGGCCTCGTCGGCGGCCTGCTGCTGGTGCGCATGAGCCTGACGCGCGCGCTGCTCCTGTTCGGCGTGCTGCAGGCGATCTCGAACCTGTCGTTCGCGCTCCTGGCCTGGGCCGGCAAGAGCTATCCGCTGCTGGTGTTCGCGGTCGGCTTCGAGAATCTCGCCAGCGGCATGGGCACCGCAGCTTTCGTCGCGTTTGCCATGGCCCTGTGCAACCACAGCTTTTCCGCCACGCAGTACGCACTGCTGTCGGCGCTGGCCTCGCTCGGGCGCATCCTGTTCGGGCCGGTCACCGGCGGCCTGGTCGAGATCATGGGCTGGGCCAATTTCTTCGTGCTCACGTTCGTCGCCGCGCTGCCCGGGCTGTGGCTGGTGTGGCACATGCGCGTGCAGATCGCCGCGGTGGAACAGGCGCAGCCGCAGCCGGCTTGAACGTTCAGGCTTTCTCGAACCTGTATACGGCCACGCTGCCGCGCAGGTTGGGCGCGAAGCGGATGCGGCGCTCTCCCTGCATCACGATGCGCTCGAGGATGCGCACGCCGTG
>JAJZPQ010000036.1:29123-35091 GCA_021811085.1 Pseudomonadota bacterium
TCACGCGCGACATTGTCGAAGTAGGCGCGCACCAGCGCGTGGTAGCGCGCATCGTCGAGCAGGAACGCGTCGTGCCCGTGCGGCGCGTCGATTTCCGCGTAGCAGACGTCGGCGCGGTTGTCGAGCAGCGCCTTGACGATTTCGCGCGAGCGCTCCGGCGCGAAGCGCCAGTCCGAAGTGAACGAAGCGACGAGGAAGCGCGCCTTGGCCGGCGCGAGCGCGCGGGTGAGGTCGTCGCCGCAGGCGCCGGCCGGGTCGAAATAATCCAGCGCGCGCGTGATCAGCAGATAGGTGTTGGCGTCGAAGTACTCGGAGAACTTGTCGCCCTGGTGGCGCAAATAGGACTCGACCTCGAAGTCGACGTCGAAATGGAAATTGATCGCGCCCGAGCGCAGGCTGCGGCCGAATTTTTCCATCATCGCGTCGTCCGACAGGTAGGTGATGTGGCCGATCATGCGCGCCAGGCGCAGGCCTCGGCGCGGCACCACGTTGTAGCTGTAGAAATTGCCGCCGTGGAAATCCGGGTCGGTGGTGATCGCCTGGCGCGCGACCTCGTTGAAAGCGATGTTCTGCGCCGAGAGCTTCGGCGCCGCGGCGATGACGATGGCATTGGCGATGCGCTCGGGATAGGCGATCGCCCACTGCAGCGCCTGCATCGCGCCGAGGCTGCCGCCCATCACCGCGGCGAAGCGCTGTATGCCGAGGCGGTCGGCCAGGCGCGCCTGCGCGTCGACCCAGTCCTCGACCGTGACCACCGGAAAACTGGAGCCGTAGGCCCTGCCGGTTTTCGGATTGATCGAAGCCGGGCCGGTGGAGCCGAAGCAGCCGCCGGGGTTGTTCACGCCGACGACGAAGAATCGGTCGGTGTCCAGGGGCTTGCCCGGGCCGATCATGTTGTCCCACCAGCCGACGTTCTTCGGCTCCGCCGCGTAGAAGCCGGCGACGTGGTGCGAAGCATTGAGCGCGTGGCATACCAGCACCGCATTCGATCTGGCGGCGTTCAGCGTGCCGTAGGTTTCATACATCAGGTCGTAGGCGTCCAGCACCGAACCGCTCCTGCATGCGAGCGGCGTATCGAAGTGCATGGTCTGCGGCCGGACTGCGCCTACCGAATTGCTCATCTTCCTTCGCCAAAAAAACAAAACCCGTTCAGCTTGCTCGCTAAACGGGTTTCCCGCGCTTTAGCCGTATTTGTTTATCGCTCGGTCCTGACCCTGACCGGCGGCGCCCGCAAGCTGACCATCAAATCGGCGCTGGGATGAAAGATACCCGCGAAGCCCGGGTGCTGTCAATCGACGGCCTCCCCGCGCAAGCCGCACTGCCGTTCAGGCGTTGAGCTTGTCCAGCAGGCGCTTCGCCTTTTCCGGGTCGTCGGCGCGCAGGATGCGGTTGGCCAACCGGGCCAGATCGCCGAGGTCGCTCTTGAGCACCTGCTGCTTGATCGCGAGCAGATTCGCCGGGTGCATCGAGAACTGGCGCAGCCCGAAGCCGAGCAGCAGCCGCGTGAGCGCCACGTCGCCCGCCATCTCGCCGCATACGGCCACCGGCACCTGCATGCGGTTGCCGGTCTTGATGGTGTGGGCGATCAGATGCAGCACCGCCGGGTGCAGCGGGTTGTACAGATGCGACACGCTGTCGTCGGTGCGGTCTATGGCGAGCGTGTACTGGATCAGGTCGTTGGTGCCGATCGACAGGAAATCGAGTTTGCGCACGAACACGCCCAGCGCGAGCGCCGCCGCCGGCACCTCGATCATGCCGCCGACCTGGATGCCGCGGTCGTAGGGCAGGTTCTGCTCGTCGAGGAACTGCTTCGCCTGCGCGATCATGGCGAGCGCCTGTTCGATCTCGTGCGCATGCGCAAGCATCGGGATCAACAGGCGGATCTTGCCGTAGTGCGAAGCGCGCAGGATCGCGCGCAACTGCGCCAGGAACATCTGCGGCTCCGCCAGGCACAGGCGGATCGCGCGCAGGCCCATCGCCGGGTTGGGGCCGCCGCGCGCGGCGCCGTTCACGGTCTTGTCCGCGCCCAGGTCGAGCGTGCGTATGGTCACCGGCATGCCGTGCATGGCCTGCGCCACGTCCCGGTAAGCCTCGAATTGCTCGTCCTCGGAAGGCAGATCGTCGCGGTTGAGGAACAGGAACTCGCTGCGGAACAGCCCCACGCCGGTGGCGCCGGATTCGCGCACCTGCTCGATGTCCTGCGGCAGTTCGATGTTCGCGTGCAGATCCACCGCGGTGCCGTCGCGCGTGGTGGCCGGCGTGCTGCGGATGCGCTTCAAGCGCTGGCGCCGCTGTTCGAGTTCGCGCTGGCGCTCCTGGTACTCCTTGAGCACCAGCTCGTCCGGGGCGACGATGAGCACGCCGTGCACGCCGTCGACGATCACGAGCTCGCCCTCGTGCACCATCTGCCGCGCCGTGTGCGCGCCGACGATCGCCGGGATGTCGAGGCTGCGCGCGAGAATCGCGGTGTGCGAGGTCACGCCGCCCAAGTCGGTGACGAAACCGGCGTACTGGTGCTGCTTGAACAGCATCATGTCCGCCGGCGACAGGTCGTGCGCCACCACGATCAGGCGCTCTACCTGCGCGGGCGCGGCGCCGGCGCGCCCGGGCTGCTCCTGCATCGCCTTCAACACGCGCTCGACCACCTGCACCACGTCGGCCTTGCGCTCGCGCAGGTAGGGGTCCTCGATCTTGGCGAATTGCGCCACCAGGTAATCCATCTGCTGCACCAGCGCCCATTCGGCGTTGCAGCGCAGGCTGCGGATCAGCGCGCGCGGCACATGCGACAGCGTCGCGTCGTCGAGGATCATCAGGTGCAGGTTGAGGAAGGCGCCGAGTTCGGCCGGCGCGTCGGCCGGCACGCTGCGGCGCAGGCTCTGCAGCTCCGCGGCCACCTTGTCCACGGCGGCGGAGAAGCGCATCACCTCGAGTTCGAGGTCCTCCGGCGCGATCGCGTAATGCGCCACCTCGAGGCGCGCGCTCGATATGAGGTGCGCGTGGCCGATCGCGATGCCGCCGCCTACGCCTGCGCCGTGGAGCGTGAAGCTCATTCGCCTTCCCCGAATTTGTCGACGATCAGCTGCAGGATCGCGTGCAAGGCCGCGTCGGCATCGCTGCCGCTGGTCTCTATGCCTATGGTCGCGCCCTTGCCGGCGGCGAGCATCATCACGCCCATGATGCTCTTGGCGTTGACGCGGCGGCCGTTGCGCGTGAGCCAGATGTCGCTCTGGAATCCGCTCGCGAGCTGGGTCAGCTTGGCCGACGCGCGCGCGTGCAGCCCGAGCTTGTTCACGATCTCAGCTTCGGTTTGCAGCATTGCAGGCATCGGTATTGAGGTGGACCACGCCGGCAATCCCGCCACTGATCGCTTTCTCCGCCACGGCGGCGAGCGGCTCGTCGCGGTAGGTGAGCGCGCGTATCAGCATCGGCAGATTGACCCCGGAAATGCCTTCGACCCTGCCCGGCGCGAGCAGGCGCGTGGCGATGTTGGACGGCGTGGCGCCGAGTATGTCGCTGAACACGAGCACGCCGTCGCCCTGGTCGAGCTGCTTCACCAGCTCCTGCGCCTGCGGCAGGATGGCCTCGGGATCGTCGTGGATGGTGACGCCGAGCTGGCGCACCAGCGGCGGGCGTTTGCCCAGCACGTGGCTGGCGCAGTGGATCAGGGCTTCGCCAAATGCCCCGTGGGCGACTATCAGGATTCCGACCATGGCATGTACTCTGAAATTGGCTCCGGCCGCGCGCGCCGCTCAGGCGGCGCAGGCTTTCTCCAGCGCGTCGATGAACAGGCCGGCGACATTGCAGCCGGTCTGCTCGCGGATTTCCTGAAAGCAGGTCGGGCTGGTGACGTTGATTTCGGTTAGGTAATCGCCGATCACATCCAGGCCCACGAGCAACAGGCCGCGCCGCGCAAGCTCGGGCCCGAGCGCGGTCGCGATCTCCAGATCGCGCGCCGACAGCGGCTTTGCCACGCCGGTGCCGCCGGCGGCGAGGTTGCCGCGCGTCTCGCCCGGCTTCGGGATGCGCGCGAGGCTGTAGGGCACCGGCTCGCCCGCGATCAACAGCACGCGCTTGTCGCCGTCGCGGATCTCCGGAATGTAGCGCTGCGCCATGATCGAGCGCTCGCCGTGGCGCGTGAGCGTCTCCACGATGACGTTGCGGTTCGCGTCGGCGTCGGTGACGCGGAACACCTGCGCCCCGCCCATGCCGTCCAGGGGCTTCACCACCACGTCGGCGTGCGCGTCGATGAAATCGTGGATCTGCTGCTGCAGGCGCGTCACCAGCGTGGGCGCGGTGAAGCGCGGGAATTCCGCGATCGCGAGCTTTTCGCTGTGGTCGCGCAGCGCGCGCGGGTCGTTGAACACCCTCGCGCCCTCGCGCCCGGCGAGCTCCAGCAGCCAGGTCGCGGTCACGTATTCCATGTCGAATGGCGGGTCTTTGCGCATCAGCACCGCGTCGAATTCGGCGAGCGGTTTTTCGCTGCGCGGATCGATGCGGTACCAGTGCTGCGCGTCGCCGGTGAGTTCGAGGCGGCAGGACTCGCCGATCACGCGGCCGTGCTTCCACATCACGCCGTCCTGCATCAATACATGCAGCTCGTGGCCGCGCCCGGCCGCCTCCACCATCATCGCGTAGGTCGTGTCCTTGTAGGTCTTGATGCTGTCCAGCGGATCGAGAACGATCGCAATTTTCATGATGCCTGGCGCTGCGCGTGCATTCCGCTAAGTCGAGGATAGGATTCTAACAGCGCCGCGGGCTCGCTGCGGGCGGGCGGTCCTCAAAACAAAAAAGGCGGCCAGGCCGCCTTTTTCTGCCGTGTAGCGCCCGCTACTTCGCCAGGCCGGTGAGGTAATCGACCGCCGCCTTGACTTCGGCATCGCTGAGCGCGGTATTGCCGCCCTTGGGCGGCATCGCGTTCTTGCCCTTGAGCGCGCTCGCGTAAAGCGCGTCCATGCCGGCCTTGAGCCGCGGCGCCCAGGCGGCCTTGTCGCCCGCCTTGGGCGAGCCGGCCGCGCCGGTGGCATGGCAAGCGACGCAGGTGCCTTCGTAGATCTTCTTGCCGTCGACCTTGCCCGCCGCGGCTGGCGCCGCCGCTGCCGCCGCTGCCGGCGCGGCAGCGGCCGTCTTCTCGGGCGCGGGCGCGGCGGGTTCGGCAAACTTGGCCCCCGCCTTGTTCGCCATGTAGATCATCGCGCGCTCCACTTCCAGGTCGCTCAAGTCTGCGCCGCCGCCGCGCGGGGGCATCGCGTTCTTGCCTTTGAGCGCGGAATTCAGCAGCGCCTTCTCGCCTTGCTTGATGCGCGCCGCCCATTCGCCCTGATCGCCGAATTTCGGCGCGCCGGCCGCGCCGCTCGCATGGCAGGCGCTGCAGACGGTTTTATAAACGTCCTCGCCGCTCCTGGGGCCGGCGGCCGCGGCAGCGCCGGCCTCGGCGAAGCCCAGGTCGGCGACCGGTTTCAGGCGCGTGGCCACCGCGTCGGGCGACATCGCCTCGCTGCTCATGTCGACGCTGCGGATGCTGGCCACGAACTGCGAAATCATGACGATGAGCAGGATCGGCACGAGGAACGCGAGCGCGACCGTGGTTATCAGTTGCTTGGGCGTCTTGATCGGGCTTTCGTGCCCGGTATCGTGCGCATTCTCACTCATTGGCTTCCTTCTGTAATCGGGGGCCGTATCGGGGGTGCCGAAACGGCGTCTAAGTCATTGCAAACGCGCGCATTATAGTCGCAAATTCCCTTCGCATGAAAGCATAGCGCCATGCGGAGACCGGGCAAACGACGCTATAAGCCGGTATACTTTGGCCTACGCGCCCGTAGCTCAGCTGGATAGAGTGTTGGTTTCCGAAGCCAAAGGTCACAGGTTCGACTCCTGTCGGGCGCGCCAATTCCATTGCGAATAATGGATTAGCTGGGGGATCAGGCTGCCATGTTAGAAGTGAAGCTCACTCCTGAACTCGATACCGCCT
>JAJZPQ010000124.1 GCA_021811085.1 Pseudomonadota bacterium
GGCGGAGGCGCAGTCGAAGCACCAGTTCACCGGCTTCAGGCCGCGGTAGACGTAGCCCTTCTGCAATATTTTCCCGAGCGTGCGGATTTCGTCGGCCTCATTGCCGTAGGCCATGGTCAGATAGGGGTGATCCCAGTCGCCAAGCACGCCCAGGCGCCGGAAATCCTGTTTCTGCCGTTCGATCTGCTCCGCGGCATAGGCGCGGCACAGGCTCTGCGTCTTCTCCACCGGCAGATGCTTGCCATGGTGTTTTTCGATCTCGCGCTCGATCGGCATGCCATGGCAATCCCAGCCCGGCACATAGACCGCGTCGTAGCCGGCCAGGTTGCGCGACTTGACGATGATGTCCTTGAGAATCTTGTTGATCGCGTGGCCGAGGTGGATGTCACCGTTGGCGTAAGGCGGCCCGTCGTGCAGGATGAACTTCGGCCTGCCCTTGGAGGCGGCGCGGATCTTCTCGTACAGTCTGCCCTCCTGCCACTGCTTGACCCAAAGCGGCTCGCGCTTGGCGAGATCGCCGCGCATGGGAAAGGGCGTGTCCGGAAGATTCAGCGTGTTCTTGTAATCAGCCATTTTGCGTTTCTAAAGGTTGGATGGGTCGAATGGGGTTCAGCAGCAGGGCCGCGCATAAAAACGCATGGCGCGTTCACGCGCGCTCGTTCGCCGCGAGGAACTCTTTGGCGATTTCGCAATCCCGGCCAATGCGCGCCTTGAGCGATTCGAGATCGGCGAACTTTTCCTCGTCGCGTATCTTATGCAGAAAATCGATGCGCAAATGCTGGCCGTATAGGTCGCCGGCGAAATCGAACAGATGCACCTCGAGCTTCGCCCGGCCGCTGTCATCGACGGTAGGGCGCAGGCCCAGGCTCGCCGCGCCGTAGCGCGTGCAACCTTGCCCGTCGAGCGTGCGCACCGCGAAGATTCCGGATAGCGGCGGCCGGTTGTGCCGCAGCTGGACGTTGGCCGTGGGATAGCCCAACTGCCGCCCGAGCTTGTCGCCATGCACCACGCGGCCGCTGATACTGTAGGGGCGGCCGAGCAGCGCCTCGGCTGCCGCCAAGCGGCCGGCGGCGAGCGCCGCGCGCACGGCCGAGCTCGATACGCGCACGCCGTCCTGCGCGACCGTGGGCATCGCTTCCAGGCCGAAACCATGCCGGACTGAAGCTTGCTGCAGCAGCGCGAAATCGCCTGCGCGGCGTGCGCCGAAGCGAAAATCGTCGCCGATCAGCAGCCAGCGCATGCCCAGGCCCGCAAGCAGCACCTGCTCGATGAAATCCTGCGGCGAGCGGCCGGCATAGGCGCGGTTGAAACGGCTGACCTGCACGCACTCGATGCCCTCGGCCGCGAGCAATTCCAGTTTCTCTCTGAGCGAAGTAAGCCGAGTCGGCGCCGTTTGCGGCGCAAACAATTCCAGCGGATGCGGTTCGAACGTGAGCACGCAGGCCCTGAGGCCTTGCGCGCGGGCGCGCTCCTTCAGACGCGCGAGCATCGCCTGATGACCGCGATGCACGCCGTCGAAATTGCCGATGGTAAGCGCAGTCGGGAACTGGCTGCGCTCGGAAATGGTGCGGCAAACCCGCATGTTCAGCATCCGCTTCGAAAAGCTAAAACGCTGAATTATAGCGGCTTTCCACCCTATCCGGAAGGCGATTCGACCCTGCTTGCAGCGCGGCCGAACTCACGCCGGCGCGCCCGCGCGCGCGGCCGACCAGCATTTTGCGGCAAAGACGATTGCGGCAAGGAACAACAGGGAAAACCAGATCAGCGACCATTCCGGCACCTGCAGTCCCAGCAGCGGTTCATGCGGTGCCGTGCATTCGCCGCTGGCATGAAACAGCCAGGGCAGCAGCTTGGCCGTGGGCAGATTGTTGACGAACTCCTCCAGCACATCGATACCACAGCCGAATTTCGGGTGGAACAGCACCCACACGTGGCGTATCGCGACACCCAAGCCGGCCAGGGCCGTCAGCGCCAGAGCCGCAGCATAAGCCGCGGCAGCGCGGCCACGCGGATGCTGTATCGCCGCCGCCAGTGCGATCAGCGCGAACAGCACAAAGCCCGCGCGCTGCATCACGCACAGCGGGCACGGCTCCTGGCCCTTGACGTGCTGCAATACCAGCGCCGCGGCCAGCAGCACCAGCGGAACCAGCACGAAACCCGCAAATACCATTCTGGACTTCACGCTGCCGGACTTCACTTCACTCTGCATGTTGCGACGATTTCCATTTGACTATGCGAACAGCCTCAGCCCAGTTTGGGATTCAGCGTGTAAATGCCGGTAAGCTTGGCCTTGGCCAGCACATGCCCCTCGATCGCCTTCAGCGCATCGCCGCCCTTGAACGCGCCGCTCACCGGGCAGCGCGCGCAATCGAGCGCATACAGCGTGAACACGTAGTGGTGCAGGATCTCGTCGTTCCACGGCGGGCAGGGCCCGTCGTAGCCGAAATAATTGCCGCCCATATCCTTGTCGCCGGCGAACCAGGCGGTGTAGTCGTTGAGCCCTTGACGCGTGCCGTGCTTCGCCTCCGGACCCGGCTTGCCGCGCGCGCTGATGCCATCGGAATACTCGGCTTCCGCAATCGCGCTCATGCTCGCGGGAATGTCCACCAGGATCCAGTGATAGAAATCCACGCGCGGCAGGCTGGCCGGAATGCTGCGTCCCTCCTTGTTCACGTCATCGCCTTTGCTCGGCACATCGTAATCGTGGCAGATCAGGACAAAGGACTTGGTGCCCACAGGCGCGTCGGCCCAGCTCAACTGGGGGTTGCGGTTGGAAGACAGCGCGACGTGCTCGGTCGCGTGCGGCACTGCGAACGCGTAGGCACCGGGGATGCGCTGATTGTCGCCGAAGCTGGAACTGCTGAGTTTCATTTTGTGCCTCCTGCCTAGGAATGAATTCAATACAAGTCCTGCAAAACACGCCATTGTGGACGCTAGTGGAATTTCTCCGCAGCGGTTGGATGCCGGGCCGGCGCTTTAGTTCAGCCGCGCGCACACCAGCCGCAACGCGGCGGCCTTGCCCCTGATCTCGTCCGCGTCCGGCGCATCCGGGCGCCGCTCCAGATAGTCCTGCAAATCGGCGAGCGCCGCGCGAAAACAGTCGAGCTTGTAATAGGCGAGGCCCCGGTCGCGCACCTCCTCGGCCGCATGCGGTGCCACCATCACCATGCGCTGCGCCACCTCCAGCGTATTCTGCGCCTCCTCCGATTGCAGGTAAATGCCTTTGAGATTGCGCAACAGGCGCGCCAGCATCTGCCGCGGCGTCGCCGCCTGCAGGAACTGCGATAGCGGCAGACTGTCGGCTTCGCGCTGCGGCAGCACGCGCGCCAGGCGCGCGCGCAATTCCGCTTCCGATTGCGCCTCGCCGCCGCAGAAAGGATCGAGCACGAGTTGCCCTCCGCTCACGCGCAGCTTGACCAGAAAATGTCCCGGGAACGACACGCCCTGCAGGCGCAGGCCCAGGCGCCGGCCGACTTCCAGGTACAGGATCGACAGCGTGATCGGGATTCCCGTGCGCCGCTCCAGCACCTGGTTGAGATAGCTGTTGCGCGGATCGTAGTAATCGTCCGTGTTTCCGCAAAAGCCGAGTTCCTTGAACAGGTGACGGTTCAGCGCCACCACTTTCTGCTCGGCGAAGGCATCGCCGGCGATGCGGCTCCTGACGGTCGCGGCGATCGCATCGATGCGCGCCAGATAGTGCGCGACATCCACCTCGGGGTAGGCGTCCTGCGCGATCAGCAGGCAGGCCTCGGCGAGGTCGAAATCCTCGCGGCACAGCAGCGCGGAGAATGTTTCCAAGCGGTGTTGCAGTTCCATGCCTTGGGTCGCTATGCCTCAGCCCGCGCGGCCCGTTCTATTCAGCAGCGCGTCGGGCAAAATCCTTGATGCGAAAACCGAGCAGCCACAGCGTGGCAAAATAGGCGGCGGCGCCCAGACACACTATACCAAGCAGGCCCGCAATGCGCTGCTGCCACGGGGCGACCAGCCACCAAGCCTCGCTGCCGGTCGCACCCCACAACACTGCGGCCATCACCAACAGCGCCAATGCGAGCTTGTAGGCGAACTGCGCCCAGGCGGGCTGCGGCCGGTAGATGCGATGCTGGCGCAGTTTGTAATACAGCATGCCGGCATTGAGGCAGGCCCCCAGACCGATCGCGAGCGCGAGGCCCGCATGCTGCAGCGGGCCGATCAGGACGAGGTTCATCAATTGCGTCGCGACCAGCGTGATCACCGCGATCTTCACCGGCGTGCGTATGTTCTGGCGCGCATAGAATCCCGGCGCCAGCACCTTCACCAGAATCAAGCCCACCAAGCCGATGCTGTAGGCGACCAGCGCGCGGCGCGTCATCCAGACATCCTCGACGCTGAAATGGCCGTAATGAAACAGCGTGCTGATCAGCGGCACGGCCAGGAGCGCCAGCGCGACGGCCGCCGGCAGCGCCAGCAGTAGCGTGAGGCGCAGCCCCCAGTCGAGCAGATGGCTGTACGCGTCGGCGGCCTCGCTCGAATAATATTTGGACAGGCTGGGCAGCAGCACGGTGCTCAGCGCCACGCCGAGCAGGCCGGTGGGGAATTCCATCAAGCGGTCGGCGTAATACAGCCAGGACACGCTGCCGTTGGCGAGAAAGGACGCGAAAATGGTATTGATCAACAGCGACAGCTGCGCGATCGAGACGCCGAACACCGCCGGGCCCATGAGCCTGAGTATGCGGCGCAGGCCCGGGTCGGAAAAATCCGGGCGCAGGCGCGGCAGCATGCCGATCTTTGCCAGATAGGGCAGCTGCAGTCCAAGCTGCAGCGCACCGCCGGCCAGCACGGCCCAGGCGAGCACCATGACCGGCGGATGGAAATAGGGTGCGAGCACCAGTGCGCAGAAGATAAAGCTCACGTTGAGCAGCGTCGGCGTGAGCGCCGGAATCGCGAAGCGGCTCCAGGTGTTGAGTATGCCGCCGGCCAGAGACACGAGCGAAATGAACAGCAGGTAGGGAAAGGTGATGCGCAGCATCGCCACCGTGAGTTCGAATTTCTCCGGCGTGGCGGAGAATCCGGGCGCGCTCGCATATATGATCCACGGTGCTGCCAAAATGCCGAGAATGCTGACCAGAAAAACGGCGAGGGACAGCGCGGTGGCGACGCGATCGACCAGCAGTCTGGTCTCCCCCGCGCCGTTGCGGGTGCGGTATTCAGCCAGAATCGGCACGAAGGCCTGCGAGAATGCGCCCTCGGCGAACAGGCGCCGCAGCAGGTTGGGAATGCGGAACGCGACGAAAAACGCGTCCGTGGCGAGGCCCGCGCCAAACACGCGCGCAATCACGGTATCGCGCACGAAGCCAAGGATACGGGACACCAGCGTCATGCTGCTCACCGTGGCGAGCGCGCGCAGAAGATTCATGGCCCCGATTATACGAAATCGAAGTTTCAGCGGAGGTTAATGCGCAAAGCGCGTTAGGCCGGAGCGAAAATGCGCTTGCATAACAGGGACTAAATCAGTATCATTGCGCCCTTTCGTGTTCCTCACCTGGGTTCCACCATGGCCAATACCAATTCGGCGCGCAAGCGTTCCCGCCAAGCCGAGAAACAACGGCGGCACAACTCCGGCCTGCGCTCGACGCTGCGCTCCGCGATCAAGGACGTGAGCAAGGCGATTGCCGCCGGTGACAAAGACGTTGCGAAGCAGGCGCTGACCCGCTCCACCAGCATCGTCGACCGCATCGCGGACAAGAAGATCATCCACAAGAACAAGGCTGCGCGCCATAAGAGCCGCCTGGCTGCGGCGATCAAGGCAATGGCCTGAACCAAGCATCGGCTTGCGTGTGCGTTGCGGCCGGCTCAATGCCGGTCGTTTCGTTTTCGCTCATCCCGCATGCGGCCTGCGGCCGCAGCATGCACGCCCGAGTGAGAAAAAATACCGTTAGAACATAAATTTGCGTTGAGTTGGTCGAAGGCGTATGCTATTAATCGCTTAAGCGCTTGAATGAGGGAGGATTTGTGGCGCCTTCAGCGATCATAAAATACGGATTCCGCATACGCACGCGCAGTGGATTGATTGTGGACAACCTGTTGATACATGGCAGGGATGAAATCGACGCCGAACGCAAGCTGCGCCAGATGTATCAACATTGCCGAATTCTGGAATGCGTTGTGCACCAACCCGGCAAGGCCCGGGAGTTTGTCGGCGCAAGGTGAGATCAAAGCGGTAACACGAGCGGTTTGGCGGCAGCCGCCTCACAATCAGCGCAAGCAGCGCCGCAGCGGGGCCGCATTCGGTCATTCGCAACAGGTCCCGAAGCACGACGCTGGCGCAGCGCCTCTGACTGTGGCAGTGTGCTAACATAACCAAACTGAATGTGCAGTGCACACGGCGGCAAAATGCCGCCGTGTGCGTTTTGTTTTAAGGCAGGTCAATGTCTCACGTAATGAAC
>JAJZPQ010000125.1 GCA_021811085.1 Pseudomonadota bacterium
GGCTCCTACACTTCGCCCGAGCGCCTGAAGAAAATCACGCGCATCGACTTCACGCGCGACATGGCCCTGATCGCGACCATGATGCTGGAGGACAAGGAAGTGCAGATCGGCGTGGCGCGCTACGTGCGCCGCGACGACGGCAGGACCTGCGAGTTCGCCCTTACCGTCGCCGACGCCTGGCAGCATCGCGGCATCGGCCGCGCGCTGATGCTCAACCTGATCGACACCGCGGCTGCGGCCGGCATCGAAACCATGGAGGGCGAGATACTCTCCACCAACAAGCCCATGCTCCATTTCATGCGCTCGCTCGGCTTCAGCATCGAGTTCTCGCAAGACGGCCCGGAAATCCGGCACGTGAGCAAACGCCTCGCACCGCGCGCGGCGCCAGCGGCGCCTGCAGCTGCGCAGCCAAGCGCGTCCGCCGCCGCGCAATAGCGCAGCGACTTCAGACGCGCGCCCGCGCAGCCTCAGAAGCCCCACTCGAGCACCAAGCGCCCGAATTTATCGCTTTGCGGGTTCCACAGGCGCAGCACATCGGCAAAATTGCGCCGCACCAGGCTGAAGCTGAAGGAAAAATCGCCATGGTGCAGGGCCACGCCGCTCTCGCCCTCGACGATGAACGGCCGCGCGCGCCCTATGACCGGGCTGGAACGATTGAACATGCCGCCCTGCTCCAGCGCGTTATACAGGACGGCATCGCCGTGCAGGCGCGCGAACCAATACAGGTCGAAGTCGTCCTTGTTCCTCCACAGCTGCCAGCCGGCATCCGATTTCACGCCGTCGGCTGCGGCCAGCGCCTCCAGCGGATGATTGCTGTGCCACTGCGTGAGATAGTTGCTGCGGAAGCGCCCCAGCCGCAGGGTGACGCCCGTACCGGCATAGGTCTGGATATTGCCTGCGCCGAACTGAAAGTGCGGCGTCAGATCGAGGTAAGGCAGCGGCTGCCATGAGCCGGGCACGTACTCGTAGCGGAACACCACGCCGAGTTCGTTGTGTATCTGCGCGCTCCAGCCTTGCGGGATGGGGGAATTGGTGATGTTGCGATGGATGAAGGTCTGCACCTGCTCGCCTTGCGCGCAAGGACCGATGCAGCCTAGGTCCAGCCCGTAGCGCCAATAGCGGCCGTCGCTGGCAAACAGCTCGCGGTAAAAACCGGCATACAGCCAGGCCGCGTAAGGCCGGTCGCCCGGCGGTATCTGCTCCGGCGGCAGCCTGATGTTGCTCGGCGTGTACATGCTCTGGCCGACATAGAACGTATAGCTCTTGTGATAGCACAGCTTCCCGTTCGCGCAGGCCTCCGAGCTCACCGGATCGAGATTGAAGCCGGGCAGGAAGCCTTCGCTGGCGTCCGGCGGCTTACGATACTGCCGCAGCCCGACATACTTATAGCCGTAGCGCACGCCGTCGGTGTAGTTGCGGTCGGTCTTAAAAAAAACGTCGTTCTCGTATTCGAGGCGATGCCTGCGCTGGCTCAGCGCCTTTACTTCGTTGAAATCGTCCTGCAGCTTGCCCAGATAGCCCTGGGCGCAGGCGGCGGTGCCGGCGCCGAGCGCGAGGCACGCGAGCGCCAGACGGACCAGACCGCCGCATACTGCAGGCAACGCAAAGCAGCGCGTGATCATGTCGAATGTCTGCAGCGCCACGAAGCGCTGCTGCGGGTTCCTCGGGTCCTAATTCAAAACCGTGAGCGTGCCCGTTTGCGGATCGACTTCCACTTCGGCGCCATTGGGAACGGCCGCCGTGATGTCTTCGTCAAATCCGGCGAGCATAGTCACATCGCCCAGTGCCGCGCCCTGCGCGAGAATGGGATTCACGGAGTTGAGCACCAGCGCCAGCGGCACGATGCCGCGCGATTGCATCTCGTGCAGCATCCATGCGGTGGCGACGCCGCCCTTGGCGGTATCCAGCACCAATATCTTGCCCACGTAGGACTGGCCGGCCAGCTTGTGTGCGGGACGGGAAAATATGCCGGCAATGCGATCCAGGTCATAGCGCGCCGAAAAACCGTCGTGTGCGACCAATGCGGATCCACGTACTGCGCGCCCCATCCCCTGACGCGCGCGAAACACCCTGGGCTTCGCGTTCATGCCAATCTCCCGCTGACCGCGGCATCCACGCAGGCTTGCATCGAGCCCAGCATGGGTTGATAGCCATAGCCGCCTAGTATGTTGACCAGCTTTGCGCTGTTGGTCGCCAGGCGCTTCCACCCTTTGGCCTCTGCGATCTCACGCGCGTAGGATTGATAGAAGCACATCCCGGAAAATACGGTGCCGCCGGCCGCCTCGATGCTCGCCGTATAGCCCATGCGGTCGGAGTCCGGCTTTACCTGCGGGCTGGTCACCGCCAGCAGCGGCACAACGAACTGCCGGCCTGCGCACAGCGCGGCCAGCTCGCGCAGTTCGTACAGGCTCAGCTGCGGCGCCGAGAAAACGACCACGTCCACCTTATCGTCCTTGCGGTAGGACTGCTGCAAGGCGTCGATGTCGGCGCGCGTAACGCGATGGCTGGGCAAGCCGGGGGCCGCCACGTCGGCCAGCCGGTAGGCTTCGGGCGTAATGCCCGCCAGGTGAAACAATGCAATGGAGCCGAAACTCGCCATCGCCGCGCCGAAATGCTTGAGTTGATCCGATCCGGGCGCGGCCTCGATCCCTTCGATCGCCGGCACGGCCCAGTAATTGCCCGCGATGCGCCCGATCACCCCGCCCAGGGCGCCCCACTCGTTGAGCGAGGTCGGCGTGAAGTCCACGCGTACATGCAGCGTCGCGCGCCGCTGCTCGGGAAGATGAAAACCGTAGCGCGGCGTGCGCCCGGTAATCCCGGCCGACAGCGCCGATGGCCCTCCCTCGAAGTTGGAGTACGCACCGCAGACAGAATTGGAATAGATGACCACGCCGGTGTCGCCGAAAGCCACGTGCTCGTTGCGCGTGGGCGCCTGTATGGTCTGATAGTTGATGCAGGTGTCGGTCATCACGACGCCGAGCTTTACGAACGCGGCAATGGCGCGCCGTTCGAGATCGAGCATCGCGGAGGTCTGACCCAGAAACTCCGACTTGGAAAAATCGGTGCCGCGCGGATCCGTGATCGTCGGAATGCGCACGCGCCTTTGCCCTGCGACGGCGGCGGCGAGCCCCTCCAGCCAGCGCACGCCGGCATCGCCCAGGCTTTCGGTGTCGGCCATGATGTGGGCCTGCGTCACCGGTACAAAATCCTTCGCACCGAAAAAATCGCCCACCTTGATCTGGTGCTGCAGCGCCAGCTGCGGCACCGGGCCGCATTTGCCGGCCAGAATCTCTTGTTCTTCATCGTTAAGTTTCATCGTTGTCAGTCCACCGTTGCACCCGAGTCGCGCACAGCCTTGCCCCACTTGACCATCTCCGTGCGCAGAAATTCGGCAAAAGCGCTGCCGCCCAGGGCGGTGGGAATCACGCCCAGCGGTTCGAGTTTGCTGCGAAAGCCGTCGCTTCGCACTATCCGCTCTATGTCGGTGGCAAGGGCGGCCGTTAAAGGCGCAGGCAGCTTGGCCGGCGCAAACACACGCCACCACGCGGTTGTCTCAAAACCGTCGTAGCCGGACTCGGCGATGGTAGGCACGTCGGGAAGCACCGGCGAGCGCGCCTTGCTGCTGACGGCAATGGCGCGCAGCTTGCCGCCATGCACGTTCGACAATACCGATTGCAGCGGATCGAACATGATCTGGATCTGGCCGCCGAGCAGGTCCGTCACGGCGGGCGCACTGCCCTTGTAAGGTATGTGCTGGATATCGATACCCGCCACGGCCTTGAACATCTCGCCGGTCAGGTGGCCAGGCGTGCCGTTGCCGGCAGTACCATAGCTGAGCTTGCCCGGCATGCGCTTGGCGAGGGCCACCAGATCGGCAAGAGTGCGCATCGGCTGCGCCGGATGCACGACTATGGCGACGGGCGCCATCGCCACCAGCGCGATGGGCGTGAAATCGCGCACGGCATCGTAGGGCAAGTTCTTGTACAGCGTGGGATTGATGGCGTGCGTGCCCACCGTGGCCATGAGCAGCGTGCTGCCGTCGGGCGCGGACTTGGCCACGAGGTCGGTCCCCAGCGAGCCGCCCGCGCCGCCGCGATTGTCGACGACGACAGCCGCTTTGAGCGCCTCGCCGAGCATTTGCGCCAAAGGCCGCGCCACGATATCGGTCGGTCCGCCGGGCGGGAACGGCACCACCAGGCGGATCTGCTTGCCCGCCAGCGATTGCCCGCCGGCGGATCCGACCCCTCCCAACAAACCAGCGCCGGCAGCGGCGGAAGCAACTCTCAAGAATTGTCTGCGTTGCATCAGATTCCCTCCCAAGGACTGCGCAGGCTATCCGAAGGGAAAGACTTTGTCCATGCTTTCGCGCAGCGCAGCGCCGCTTGCAGTGCAGGCATGAAATATGGCAGGCGCTTCAGACCACGAAGAGAGCAAGTCCGCGATTTTCTATCTCGCGTTGACTTGGTTCGAGCCCTAGCTGGCTCCCCGACCAGGGCGAAACTGGGCACTGGGTTATAACGGTAAGTCTGGTGCCGTCAATACTCTAAGGATTGCGGAGCCTGCGTGCAAGTTCGCCGAGAGCCATCTTGGTTTCTGCGCTAGTTGTTGCGGTGTTGGCTTTGCTTTCGAGAGAACCGGCCAACTGCGTGACCGTCAAGCAGTCGTTCTTCCCAAGCATCTTTGCAAGCTCGCAAAAGGCGAGGGCGATTGACTCAACCTGTGCGTCAATCGAAGGTATTCTTTTGCCCATGGACACTCTCCTATCGTCGTAGTAACTCGATGTCTATGCTTTCACTTCCTGCGAATTCCGTTCAATACCTCTGCGGTACATTTAAATGGTTTGCAGTTAGGACATTCTGGAATATTGAATTTATGGCACCACCGTTCCACCTTTACTTAGGGATTGTTTTTACGGTTGCCAACCAAGTTTCCGTGGCTCGCTGGTGGATACCAAGAAGGAGTCCTGTTACGAGTCCACAGACGGTTTTTTCGTCTCCGCCCATCTCGGAAGTCCATTTTGCAATAAGGTCTCCAACGAATTTCGGCGCTGTCCTACGCACATTGTCTTTCATTGCCGGCAACATTTTCTCGATCTCACGTTTGGAATCTTGGCTGAACCGGGGCAGTATTTCTCGATTGGCAACGTCGTCCAGAGAGGAGATCGGTTTCCTCAAGACGTATCCGCACTTGGTCGATTTTAATTCGTGAAGGTACTGGAGCGAGCCCAGATAGGCGCCGGCCGCGCGAGCTGCCGAGACTTCGGCATTCATGCGCGCGTTTGTCTGCGCGCTTCCAGGAATCGGTGTCGTAATCGTTAACACGCCGAGAAGGAGCGTGGCGGCGAGCAGGAGAACGAGTTTTTGACGTTCGTTCATTGAAGCAATTTACGCCATGCTGGACGAAGCGCGCACACGAAGCGATGTAAGGCGCCCTCGGTAGTCCCAGTTGGTGCTAGCATTGGTTTTTCGAAATCTGGTGATTTATTAGAAACCACTTTCCCGCTCTTGTCGTGTATTTCGCCGCCGAGTATATGAATTGTGGAGTTTGAGCAATTCACGGCAACAAGACCAACGGCGCCGCCATCCGGTTTTTCCGATTTAAAAGATACGGCGACAGTATTGCCGTCGAATTTGGCGTGTGAACTCTCCACCCAAACTTGAGTTCCTGACGGCGTATTCGGAATGAGTTGCCAGTCAACATCGGCGCTGATTGCCGAGTGCGCCACCAGCGCAATGAAAAAAGCGAATTTCGCTCTTGGTTTATGCACTTCAATTCACTTATCGGCCTTTCCATCCGTATTGCGACTTCGCAGATTTCCACTGCCCGAATGCCTGAGAACCTATGCCGCCAAGCATCCCTGCTGCAACCCCGCACGCAGTTTTTGGGTCGAGTTCTTTCTTTTCGGCAGCGATGATTTCTCCGACAAACTTCTGCGCTTGACGAGCTAAGGCTGGCTTCATGCTGCCAAAGCTCGCTTCTACCTCCTTCTGTGCCGTCGGAGAAAATGCTGGCAGTATCTCTTTTCGCAGGACTTCATCGATGGGCGGGAAGGTACGACGAAACGCGTAGCCGCAGCTGGACTGTTTAAGAACTCTGACGTACTCAATGGCTCCGAGATAAACGCCGGCACTTTGCGCCAACTTTTCCTCCGGAGTTTCCGGCCGCGCAGTTTGTCCAACGGCGATATAAGGAATAGTGAACAAAAATGCCAGCAGAAGAGATAAGGAAAATTTGTTGTCGATTTGTTGTTCCAGCGAAGGAGAAGTCATTTTTGCCTCTCTTGAAATCCGAGTGGGTAAACTGGCGTCATGTTGAGCGTTGAGAAGAGGAACTGGGATGACGGCAAAGGTTTTTGAGACGGCGCTGGGAATCGCTGCGCCATGGGCGGTGGTGTCGGTG
>JAJZPQ010000126.1 GCA_021811085.1 Pseudomonadota bacterium
GTCGGCGCCGAATGCATGCTGCGCCAGATTGGCGGCGAGCAGCGGCACCTTCTTGCGCCGGCGCTTCTCATCCGCATAGGCATCCAGGTTCTCCGTCTCCGCGGCAAAGCCGACGCAGAACGGCGGGGTTTTGCGCGCCGCGACCGTGCCGAGGATATCGGGATTGGGCTGCAGCTGCAGCGTCATCTCGCCCGTGCCCTTTTTCAGTTTGTGCGCCTTGGTTTCCTTGGGCCGGTAATCGGCGACCGCGGCGACGCCGATGTACACGTCCGCCTTCGCCACGCGCGCCATTACCGCTTCATACATCTGCTGCGCGCTGCAGACGTCGATGCGCTCCATGCCGCGCGGCGCGGCCAGCGCGGTCGGGCCGCTCACCAGCGTGACCGTGGCACCCGCGTCGCGTGCGGCGCGCGCCACCGCATAGCCCATTTTCCCGGAGCTGGTATTGGTGATGCCGCGCACCGTGTCGATCGGCTCGAACGTCGGCCCGGCCGTGATCAGCACGCGCTTGCCGGCGAGCAGGCGCGGCTGAAACAATGCCTCGATTTCCTCGCACAGTTCTTCCGCCTCGAGCATGCGTCCCATGCCGACTTCGCCGCAGGCCTGATCGCCGCTCGCGGGCCCGAGGATGGCGATGCCGTCGGCCGCGAGTTGCTGCAGGTTGCGCTGCGTCGCCGGCTTGTCCCACATCTGCATATTCATCGCGGGCGCCACCAGCAGCGGACAATCGCGCGCGAGGCACAAAGTCGAAAGCAGGTCGTCGCACAGGCCCTGCGCCAGCTTGGCCAGGAAATCGGCGCTGGCCGGCGCGACTACGATGGCATCGCAGCCGCGCGACAGCTCGATATGCGCCATATTGTTGGATACGCTGGCGTCCCACAGGTCGGTGTGCACCGGATGGCCGGATAGCGCCTGCAGCGTGACCGGCGTGATGAAGCGGCAGGCCGCCGCCGTCATCACCACCTGCACTTGCGCACCCGCCTGCGTGAGCAAGCGGGTCAACTCGGCTGCCTTATAGGCGGCAATGCCGCCGCTCAAGCCGAGCACTATGCGCTTGCCCTTGAGTCCGGTCATCGAAATCAGCGACCACGCGTTGAATAGGAAAGCGGATTTTACGCCAATTGAGGGTGCGGCACATGGCGATCACCGACTGGCCGGCAGCGGAACGGCCGAGGGAAAAGCTGCTGCAACTGGGCGCGGCGAGCCTGTCCGACGCCGAGTTGCTGGCGATTTTTCTGCGTACCGGCGTGCGCGGCAAGAGCGCGGTCGACCTTGCGCGCGAACTGCTTGCGCGCTGCGGCAGCCTGAGCGCTTTGTTCGCGCTCAAGCGCGCCGAACTCGAGGATCTGCGCGGCCTGGGCGACGCCAAATTCTCCCAATTGCAGGCGGTGCTGGAAATGGCGCGCCGCGCGCTGGCCGAAACGCTGCGCGCGGGCGACGCGCTCAGTTCGCCCGCTGCCGTGCGCGACTTTCTGCGCCTCACGCTGGCCACGCGCGAACACGAAGTGTTTCTGGCCGTGCTGCTGGACGCGCAAAACCGGGTCCTCCTGTGCGAAGAGCTGTTCCGCGGCACGCTGACCCAGACCAGCGTCTATCCGCGCGAAGTGGTGAAATGCGCCCTCGCGCGCAATGCGGCCGCAGTGATTTTCGCGCACAACCATCCGTCGGGCGTAGCCGAGCCCAGCCATGCCGATCAGGTGCTGACGCAGTCGCTCAAGCAGGCCCTCGCCTTGGTGGACATCAAGGTGCTGGATCATTTCATCGTCGCGGGCGCCGCGGCGCTTTCCTTCGCCGAACGCGGCTTGCTCTGAATGCGGCGCAAATCGCGCTCGCGCCCGCATTGGGCAAGTTTCTGCCCCAGGTCTCGAAACGCTTGTGAAACAGGAAGTTGAGGCCGGCGGTGCACAACGCGCTCTATCGGCGCCCGGGGAGAATTTCTGCTTGAAATTCCGCAAGATAGTAGCGTATAATTCGCCTTTTTCCGAATTCGGAGTACCGCCATGGCACGTGTATGCCAAGTAACCGGCAAGAAGCCTATGTCTGGGCACAATGTGTCCCATGCGAACAATCGCACCAACCGGCGCTTCCTGCCCAATCTGCACTATCGCCGTTTCTGGGTCGAGAGCGAAAACCGCTGGGTCAGCCTGCGCGTCTCCGCCAACGGTCTGCGCACCATCGACAAGAAGGGCATCGATGTGGTGCTGAAAGAGCTGCGCGCTAAAGGGGAGATTTGATCATGCGCGAGAAAATCAAACTCGAATCCAGCGCCGGCACCGGCCATTTCTACACCACGACCAAGAACAAGCGCACCATGCCGGACAAGATGGAAATCATCAAGTTCGATCCGAAGGTGCGCAGGCACGTGATCTACAAAGAGACCAAGCTGAAGTAAGCGCGGCAGGGTCGAAAAAGAGGCCGCTCACGCGGCCTTTTTTATTGCTAAGCGTAGCAACGCAGCCTGAACGAGAACTCCTCCAGCTGGCGTATGCCGCTCGCTTCGGCGCGCCGGCACCAGTCCTGCAACTGCTTCAGCAGCTGCTCGCGCGAGACGTTGGAGCGTTCCCACAGCGCCGCCAGTTCCTTGCGCATGGCATAGACCGTGGACAGTTTTTGGCTCTTGGCCAGCGCCTCGGCCAGCCGCACGCGTTCCGCGCCCGGCAGCTGCGCCACGTCGCGATTGAGCCAGCGCTTGAGCGCCTTGAGCGAGCGCGCCTCCTGCGGCGCCTCGCGGCGTGCCAGGCGCAATTCCTCCGCATAGGTGTTCTTGAGCGACTTGGCGTATTTGGCCAGCACGTCATAGCGGCAGGAGATGACCGCATGCAGCGTATCGAAATCGGCGACCGGCTTCGCCTGGGTGAAGCGCGGGCGCGGCGCCAGCTTCTTGACTTCGGCCAGGCCTAGCATCTCCAGCATGCGGATATAGACCCAGCCGATGTCGAGCTCGTACCAGCGGTTGGACAATTTGGCCGATGAGCCGTAGGCGTGGTGATTGTTGTGCAGCTCTTCGCCTCCGATCAGGATTCCGAGCGGAAAAATGTTGGTGCTGGCATCGGCGGTGGCCCAGTTACGGTAGCCCCAGTAATGGCCGATGCCGTTGATCACGCCCGCAGCCCAGAACGGGATCCAGGCAATCTGCACCGCAAGTATCAACAGCCCGGGCACCAGGCCGAACAGGGCGACATTGACCACGCCCATGGCAAGCAAGCCGAGCTTGGCGCGGTTGCTGTAGATATTGCGCTCGAGCCAGTCGTCCGGCGTCCCATGGCCGTAACGCTCCAGCGTCTGCCGATTGTGCGCTTCCTTGACGTAGAGAAACACTCCGCCCCAGAGCACGCGCCTGATGCCGTACACCTGTGGGCTGTGCGGATCCTCAGGCGTTTCGCATTTGGCGTGGTGCTTGCGGTGAACGGCCGCCCACTCCTTGGTCACCATGCCGGTGGTCAGGCACAGCCAAAGACGGAAAAAATGGCTCGCCAGCGGATGCAGATCCAGCGCGCGGTGCGCCTGGTGCCGGTGCAGAAATATGGTTACGGCAGCGATACTGACATGGGTCAGGACCAGGGTCACTATGACCAGGCCCCACCAGGGCAGATCGAACAGCCCGGAAAGAAGCATCAAATCTCCATCGAATCCACGAAGTGGGAGGGGATTCTACGTGAATTCGGGTTTACCGCAATGGCCATGTGCGTACTGCGGCCCTGCCCGCCATCAGCCTGGGCCGGCTGCGGCGTTGGGCAGAATGCGCACCTCGCGCTGCGGATACGGGATCTCGATGCCGGCTTCGCGCAAAGCGCGCCAGAGATCCAGATACAGGTCGGAGCGGACACCCTGCGTCCCATTTTCCGGGTCATCGATCCAGACTCCAAGCTCGAGGTCGATGCCGCTGTCGGCAAAGCGCAGCACGAACGCCTTCGGCGGCGGATCGGCGAGCACGCGCGCATGCTTGCGCGCCACCTCCTCCATCAGCTGCATCGCGCGCTGTGGTTCGTTGCGGTACGAGATCTGCAGCGTGAGCGCGAGCCGGATATGGCGGTTGGAGTAGGAGTGGTTCAGCACGGTCGTTGCAATCAGCAATTCATTCGGGATAATGGCCTCGCGCCCGTCGAGCGCACGCACCACCACGTAGCGCGTCGTGATGTTCTTCACTTCGCCGTAGAAATTGTCGACGGTGATCAGGTCGCCGATGCGGATCGAACGGTCGAGCAGGATGATGAAACCGCTGACATAGTTGCTCGCGATTTTCTGCAGGCCGAATCCGAGGCCGACGCCGATGGCGCCGCCCAATACCGACAGCACCGTGAGATCGATGCCCACCAGCGGCAGCACGATGAGCACGGCAAGCAGCACCAGCAGCGCCGTGGCCAGGCGCGAGAACACCACGCGCAGGCTGGTATGCAGCGATTCGGCCCGCATCAGGCGCGCTTCGATGGTGCCGGAGAGCCACATCGCCGCGAGCAGCGTGATCACCACCCAGAACGACCCCTGCAGCAGCAGCCACAGCGTGAGCTTCTGTTTGCCCAGATGGAATGTGATGCCTTCGAGCAGCTCGATCACTTCCGGCAGCAGGCCGGATACATGCAGCACCAGACCGCCCCACACCAGGATCGCGATCGCGCGCTCGAAGTTGCGCACGACGCTGCCGCGCGCGAACACGTGGCGCAGCAGATAAAAGAAGACGCGCACCAGCAGCAGCGATACCAGCAGCGGCACGAACAGGCGCAGCAGGTCGACTTCGATCCAGCGTTTGACCAGTTCGATGCTCAGCGCGAGCGGAAGCAGCGCCACCGCCGGGAACAGGATGCGGCGCAGGCCGCCGACGCCGAATTTCCAGATGCCGTCGGCCTCGACGCGGGACAGGCGCAAGGCGCGGCCGGCCCCCCAGGCAAGCAGGAAGCAGCCGAGCAAAATCGCAATCTGCCAAACGACCTGCGGATCGTGCAGATCGATCCAGGCATTTTCCAGTACGGTGCTGAAAGGTCCCTTCTTCATTGAGCGGCGTAGGGCAAGGCGTCGGCGTAATGCCGCCGCCAGTTGGCGGCGTAGGCATTCGCGACGGCATCATCGTGGCGCAGGATCAGCACGTTCTCGGCATTCTTGTTTTGCGCGGCGTAAGTCCAATTGTAACTCCCGGTAACGACTGCGGCATCCGCCGTGCCGGTATCGATGACCATCACCTTGTTGTGCGCGCTTTGATAGCGCACTTCCAGCATCACCGGAATGCCCGCCTGCTCCAGCTCGGGTATGCGGCTCGCCTCGCCGCCGAAGGTCTGCTCGCGGTCGGCCAGCACTTGCACGTCGACGCCGCGCCGCTTGGCCGCGATCAAGGCGTTCGCCAGCGCGCGGCTGGTGAAGCTGTAGGCCTGCACCAGGATCTGACGCCTCGCCTGGCGTATGCAATCGACGATCACGCCTTCGGCGTTGTCCCAGGGCGTGAATGCGACCTGCACCGTGCCCCGCGCCGGAATTTGCGCCGGCGCCGGCGCGGCTTCCTGGCCTTCCCGCTGCGGCGGCTGCGCCGCAGCCGCACAGGCGACCATTAGCGCAAGAGCCGGCAGCAGCCTTTTCATGCCGCCTTATTTCTTCTCAGCAGTGCCGCGAAAAACCCGTCGGTGCCATGCACATGCGGCGCAAGGCGCAGATATTCCCCGGTATCCAGCGCAATGCGCTGCTGCGCCAGCGCCGCATTGGCGGGACGCAGCTCGAACTGCGCGTTCGCGGCCAGAAACGCTTGCACCACTTCCCGGTTTTCGGCGTCGAGCAGGCTGCAGGTTGCATACAGCAGCAATCCGCCCGGCTTCACCAGCCGCGCGGCCGCGGCGAGGATGGAATCCTGCTGAGCGCGGTAGCCGGCCAGCGCCTGTTCGTCCTGGCGCCATTTGAGATCGGGATTGCGCCGCAGCGTCCCCAGGCCGGTGCAGGGCGCATCCACCAGCACGCGGTCGAGTTTGCCCGCAAGACGCTTCAGGCGCGCGTCGTGCTCGCTCGCGATCCACTGCGGATGCACGTTGGACAATCCGGAACGCGCCAGGCGCGGTTTCATACCCGCGAGGCGCTTCTCCGCCACATCGAACGCATACAGCCTGCCGCTCGAGCGCATCAGCGCGCCCAGCGCCAGGGTCTTGCCGCCGGCGCCGGCGCAGAAATCCGCCACCATCTCGCCGCGGCGCGGCGCGAGCAGCTGGCACAGGAGCTGGCTGCCCTCGTCCTGGATTTCGATCGCCCCATCGACAAACAGCGCGTGCCGGTTGATTTGCGGCTTGCCCTCCAGGCGCACGCCCACAGGCGAATACGGCGTCGCCTGCGCGCCCAGCCCATCGGCCGCCAGGCGCGCGAGCACCGCCTCGCGCTCGGCTTTCAGCA
>JAJZPQ010000037.1 GCA_021811085.1 Pseudomonadota bacterium
ACCTGCGCCTGCTGCGCTACGTAACACCCTATTGGCGCATGTTCGCCCTGTCTATCCTGGCGATGGTGCTGGTGGCGGCGACCGAGCCCTTGTTTCCGGCATTGATGAAGCCGCTGCTGGACGGCAGTTTCGTCAACAAGGATCCGGCGACGATCCGCTACATACCGTTTGCCCTGGTCGGATTGTTCCTGGTGCGCGGCGTATTCGGCTTTGCCAGCGACTACGCTTTGGCCTGGGTGGCGAACCGCGTGGTGTTCGATTTGCGCGGCGAAATGTTTGGTCGCCTGGTCAATCTGCCTACGCGCTATTACGACGACGCTACCTCGGGCGCGCTCATCTCCAAGGTTTCCTACGATGTGACCGGCGTCACCGCGGCTGCGACCACGGTGCTGACGGTGATGGTGCGCGACAGCCTCACCGTGGCCGGACTGCTCGCCTGGATGTTCTACCTCGACTGGAAGCTGTCGCTGATCACCCTGGTTATAGGGCCGCTCATCGCCGTAGTGATCCAGGCATTCAGCAGCCGCCTGCGCCAGGTGAGCCGCGACGCGCAGCAGGCGATGGGCGACATTACCCACGTACTGGACGAGGCGATCGAGTGCCACAAGGTGGTGAAGGTATTCGGCGGCCAGGAGTACGAGCGGCAGCACTTCGGTGCGGCGATCAAGCGCATGCGCAATTTCGCCATGCGCCAGACCATTGCCGCCGGAGCGTCGGTGCCGCTGGTGCAGGTCTGCGCCGCCATCGCCGTCGCCGTCATCGTTTACTACTCCACCCAGCAAGGCGCGGTGGTCGGGGTGACCGTGGGCAGTTTCGTCTCGTTCATGACTGCGACGCTCATGCTGCTCTCCCCGCTCAAGCGCCTGACCGGCGTCAATGCTTCGCTGCAGCGCGGCCTGGCCGCGGCCGAAAGCATTTTCTCGTTCGTCGACGAAGCACCCGAGGAAGACAGCGGTACGCGCAGTTTAGGCCGCGCGCAAGGCCGCATCGAATTCGAGCATTTGAGCTTCTCCTATCCCAACGCCGTCCGACCGGCGCTGGTCGACATCGACCTTGTCATTGCGCCGGGGGAGACCGTTGCGCTGGTGGGCGGCTCGGGCGGCGGCAAGACCACGCTGGCGAACCTGATCCCGCGCTTCTATCAGCCCAGTGCCGGGCGCATTCTGCTCGACGGAACCGATATCCGCACCCTGACTTTGGCCAGTTTGCGCGCCAATATCGCGCTGGTCAGCCAGGACGTGGTGCTGTTCAACGATACGGTTGCGGCCAACATCGCCTACGGCCCATTGTCCGGAGCCAGCGAGGCCGAGATCGCCGCCGCCGCAGAGGCGGCGCATGCGATGCAGTTCATCCGTGAAATGCCGCAGGGCATGCAGACCATGATAGGCGAGAACGGCGTACGCCTTTCGGGCGGACAGCGCCAGCGCCTGGCGATCGCACGCGCCCTGCTGAAAAACGCGCCGGTGCTGATTCTGGACGAGGCCACATCGGCCCTCGATACCGAGTCGGAGCGCGTGGTGCAGGCGGCGCTGGATGTCCTGATGCAGGGCCGCACCACGCTGATCATCGCCCACCGTCTGTCCACCATCGAGAAGGCGGATCGCATCGTGGTGCTGCAACAAGGCAGGATTGCCGAAACCGGCTCGCATGCCGAGCTGCTCGCGCATAACGGGCTGTACGCGCATCTATACAAGATCCAGTTCGCCGTTGAAGACCCTGCGGCACAGCAGCAGCCCGATCCGACGCACACCCGCGACAGGCCTTGCGCGGCTATTTGAGGCGGCAGCAGGCGATGCACATTGTTCACACCGAGTCCTCCTGCGGTTGGGGCGGGCAGGAAATCCGCGTGCTGGAGGAGGCGGCCGGCATGCTCGCGCGCGGCCATCGCGTGACCCTGTTGTGCCCGCACGAGGCTCCGATTTACACGGAAGCGGCGAAGCGCGGCGTGCCCGCGGTGGCATTGCCGATCGCGCGCAAAGGCTTGACCGGGATCGGCGCCATGCGCGCCTGGCTAAGCGGCAACCGCTGCGATGTGCTGAACAGCCACAGTTCGACCGACAGCTGGCTGGCTGCGCTTTCGCTCCTGGGCCTGCGCGCGCGTCCGGCGCTGGTGCGCACGCGCCACATCTCGGCCCCCATCCCGGACAATATCGCCTCGCGCTGGCTTTACCAGTCGGCTACGCGCCAAATCGTCACTACCGGGGAGCGCCTGCGTGAGCAGCTGATCCGCGACAATCGCTTTCGCCCGGAGGCTATCGTTTCGGTGCCTACCGGAATAGATTTGACGCGCTTCGTGCCGGGAGATCGGACGCAGGCGAAGATGAGCCTGCACCTGGATCCGGCACAAGCCTGCATCGGCCTTGTCGCCACGATGCGCAGCTGGAAAGGGCACCGCTACCTGGTGGACGCTTTCGCCGGCATGAAACCGGACAATACGCGTCTGCTCATGGTCGGCGACGGGCCGGGCCGGGACAATTTGCGCGAGCAGGTGGCGCGCCTGGGCCTGGAACAACGCGTACTCATGCCGGGCAACCAGGCCGAAGTGACGCCCTGGCTGCAGGCGCTGGACGTATTCGTTCTGCCTTCTTATGCCAACGAAGGTGTGCCGCAGGCGCTGATGCAGGCCATGGCTGTGGGCGTGCCGGTGATTTCCACGCCTGTAGGCAGCATAGAGGAGTTGGTGCAACACGAGGCAACCGGGCTGATGGTGCCGCCGCAGGACGCGGACGCGCTGCGCGCGGCCATTGAGCGCTTGCTGAATGAGCCGGCGCTGGGACAGCGCTTGGCGCAGGCCGCGCGCGCGCGGGTGCACAGCCGCTACTCGCGCGAGCGCATGCTCGACAGCATGGAAGCGATTTTCCGCAGGCTGACTGCATGATGCCTGCCGCGCAAGACCGATCCGCGCGCAGCGGCGGCATGACGATGAAGACTTGGGTGCGCCTGCTGCCGCTCGCCGTGTTTCTGTTCATTCTGCCTTTTCCGGGTACGGTGAGCTTGCGCCTGCTTGCGCTTACCGCCGGCTTGGTCGTATGCATCTGGAGCTGGCGCAGGGATGGTTTTCCGCAAATTCCGGCGAAGCTGATGCTGCTGTTCTGGCTGGGCTGCGCTTTGTTTTCCCTCTTCACTGCGGTGGATCTGGCCTATTCGCTGGTCGAGATCAAGAACGAAATTGTATATGCCATGGTTGCGTTCGTCGGTTTCCTCACGCTGACGCGATCGCGCGCGGACGCCGCCGTGCTCGTCACGGCCTTGATCCTGGGCAGCCTGGTGCTCGCCGCGTTGGCTTTGTGGGAGTTTGTCTTGTCGGATTCGACGTCGTGGAACGAGTTCGGGCGTGCCGGCGGTTCGGGCAGTTACAGCACCTATTTGCTCGCGCTGCTTCCGGCTTTGCTTTGGGCGGGCAGCGTGCTGCGGCATCGGCACCGCTGGAGCCTGATTGCGGGCCTGATTGCGCTGCAATTGGTGGTTGCTGCGCTGGCTGGGCAGCGCGCGTTTTGGCTGGCGTTTGCGCTGCAGGCGCTATTGGCGCTGTACCTGCTGCGCGCGCGCGGCTTCATCGCGATTTCGGCGGCGCGCGTGCGCGCCCTCGGCGTTGCTGCCGTGGTTCTGTGCGTGCTGGCGATAGCAGGTGCGGCGGTAAAGCGCGATACGATAGCCTGGACGCAGGATCCGCGCCTTGCGACCTGGCCCGCGGTCACCGAGCGGATTCTGGAGCATCCCCTGAGTGGCAAAGGCTTTGGCCGGGAGGTCATGAAAAAGGCCTACCCGGATCTGCTGTCCGCGAAAAATCCCGAGGTCTGGCACGCGCACAATCTGTTTCTGAATTACGGCATGTCGTTGGGAATTCCGGGGATGATCGCAATTCTGCTGCTGTTCTTCGCGCTGCTGCGAAAATTCTGGGAGCTGAGCCAGGCCGAGGATCGTGTGGTCGCCATGGCGGGCATCTGCGGCGTGCTGCTGGTAACCGGGGTGGTCGCGCGCAACCTGACCAATGATTTCTTCGTGCGCGATCTGGCGCTGCTGTTCTGGTCGATCGCCGGCATGTTTCTCGGCTATGCGCAGCATGCGCGCAAAGGGCCGGACGCAGACGGGCGCTGCGATGCGCAGCGCGATGCCGGAATCTGAACGCCATGTTCCGGGGCAGTGTGTATCAGGTCAATCTGCAGAGTCGGTTCGGCGGCGGCGAAGTCTATACGCGTTTTTTCAGCCTGACGCTGAGGGATCTGGGCTATCGGGTGGTGCTGTTCGTCAGCCGCAAGGCGGATTTTTGGACGGCGCTCCTCCCCGCGGGCGTGGAACTCGTGCGCGTGGATGGTCCTGCCGACATCCTGCAGCGGCTGCCGCAGGAGCGGTCTTTGATCCTGACCCAGACGGCGCTCGACGCGGCCACGGCACAACAGGTGGCCCAACGGCATGTGCTGTGCGGCTTCGTGCATATGCCGCTGTATGAGCGCAATCCGCCCGGACTGAGTCACTATCACCTACTGCTGCCGGTGTCGCGCCACGTGTTGGACAGCATCGGCTCGCACGGCTACCAGAACGTTTATGCCGAGCCGCTCTACGCTGTGGCCGCCCCGCTGCACACCGCGCCGGGCGAGACTCTGGTCGCGCGCTCCGAATATGACTGGGACCGGCGCAAGCTGCGCGACCGCCTGCTCGGACTGGCCGAGCCCTGGTGGCGCAAACGCCGGCCGTTGAGGGCGTTCAGGAAAAGACCCGGAATCACGTTGGGCATAGTCTCGCGCCTGACGCCGATCAAGCAGTTTCCGCTGATGTTCGGCATTCTCGCGCCGATACTGGCCCGCTACCCGCAGGTGAATCTGGATATATTCGGCAGCGGCGGTTACGCTTCGGTGTGTGATTTGCGCGCGAGCCTGGCGCCGGCGCGAAAGCAGGTGCGCTTCTGGGGGCACCAGCCCAACGTGGCCGCGGTCTATCCGCAGCTCGACTACGTGTTGAGCGGATTGCCGGAAAAGGAGGCGCTGGGGCTGAATCTGATCGAGGCCCAGTATTGCGGCACGCCGGTGCTGGCGGTGCATGCGCCGCCTTTCACCGAAACCGTCATCGAAGCGCAGACCGGGTTTTTCTTTGCCGATCCGCGCCAGGACGGCGGCGAGTCGTTCGCGCGGCTGCTCCAACGGCTCGTTGCCGGTGCGCCGCGTTCGGACCCGCGCCGGGCGACAGCCCACTTGCAGCGATTTTCCGTAGCGGCCTATCGCGCGCGGGTGGCGCAGCTGCTCGCCGCTGTCGCGCAAATGCAGGACGGGCTAGCATGCGCCAATCCGGGGACGCAGCCAAAGCTGCCGCCAAAGGAGGGAGAGCCGAATGACTAAGCTACTGCAAAAGCATTGGCGCCGCCTGAAGCGCTCCGTGTCGCGGCGTTTCCGGGAACAGCTGTTGCCGCGCGGGTACCGCAGGTTGGGCACGCGTTATGGCGGATGGTGGGTCGATGCGCGCTGGTTAAGCAGCGCCCCGCTGCTGATCGATTGCGGCCTGGGCGAGGATATCAGTTTCCCCCTGGCCTTCCTGCAGGCCTTCGGCGGGAAGGTTGTAGGTGTGGAACCCAATCCTCGCAGCCTGAACTATTGCCGCGACCGGGTGCCGGGCGCCATGTCAGTATTGCCCAAGGCGTTCTGGTCGGAGCCGGGAAAAAAGCTGGAGTTCCACCTGCCGCGTCCGCAGCAGGAATTGCCCAAGGGCGCCGACGGCGTCTCGGGTAGCCTGGACGGCAGCCACGAATATGCCGGCGGCAGCCGGCTCGAAGTCGAAACGACGTCGCTGGCTGAAATCCTGAGCCAGCAGGCGCGTGCCGAATGCGACGTGTTGAAGCTGGATATCGAGGGCGCGGAGTACGAAGTTCTGAGTGAACTATGCAGCAGCGGCGAGATCCGCAAGGCCGGCCAGGTCCTGGTGGAGTTTCACCACAAGGTGACGCGGCACACGCACGCGGACACGCAGCAGGCGGTAGCGCAGATGCAGCGCTGCGGCTTTCGCCTGGTGCATACGGAAGACCGCAATTACATATTCCGCAGGCAGGATCTTGGCCGCTAAGCCGCCGTCATTTCTGATCATTAACGTTTCCCGCATCGGCGATACGCTTCTGGTGACGCCCGCGATTCGTGCAGTCGCCAAGGCATTCCCCGGCGCGGCCATTACTTTCATGGGCCATCCGCAGCGCTGCGAAGTGGTGCGCCATCTGCCGTTCATCGCCGCGGTGAAGGGCATTACCAAGAATTGGGCCTGGCTGCTCGGCCATGGGCGTGCGCAGGCTTACGATTTCGCCATCGTGTACGGTTTTGATTTGCCGCTGGTGAAATATGCGCTGCGGGTGGCGCAACGCGTGGTGGCATTCCGGCAGAAAGACGCCGCGATCAATCAGCGGCTGTATCGCGCGGTGGAACCCCCGCCGTTTCAGTCCATGCACTCGGCGCGTATTCCCCTGCTGCTGACGCAGGCGCTGAACATCGAAGCGGACGGCTATCGTCTCGCCTATGCGGTGACGGAGCAAGAGCGCACCTGGGCGCAGTCCTTCCTGCGGCAGCAGGTGCCGGCGGGGAAGCGCCCGCTGATCGGCCTGCAGGCGGCGAGCTTTCCGACCAAGGCTTATAGAGATTGGCCGGTGCGCCATTTCGCGGCCTTGTGCGACAAAGTTCTATCGGCTTATCCGCAAGCGCATTTTCTGCTGCTGGGAGGCAAGGAAGAGTCGGCCAAAATAGCGAAATTGGAACAGCACCTGGGTGCGCACGCTACGGTGGTGGCGGGAAAACTCAGCTTGCGCCAGACCGCGGCCTTGATGCAGCAGCTCGACCTGTACGTGGGCGTGGACACAGGCCCGACCCACCTGGCCGGGGCGATCGGCGTACCCATGGTCGCGCTTTATCATTGTTATTCGCCGGGACGGCTGCTGGCGCCGCTGGAGCGGGAGAAGTTGCAGATAATCGAGCATCCGGCCCTGGACGCGGGCGGCACGATTGAGTCCGAAATGGCGGAAATTTCAGTCGAACGCGTCTGGGCAGCGGTTCAAGGTCTGCTGAAAAACACCTAGAGTCGCTTACACCGAAGCACGCACATATTGAACGCATCAAACCAGAAAATCGCCCTGGTCATCACCAACCTCAGAGGCGGTGGCGCCGAAAAAGCCTTCCTCAAGCTCGCTCTGCTGCTCGGGCGCAGAGGGCATGAGCTGCATCTGTTTCTTTTGGAAAACATCGTCGAGCACGAGCCGGACCCCGCCATCCGGCTTCATGCCCTGACCGCGCTGGGGCGCGCGCAGGGCAAAGGTTTCCTCGGCAAGCGACTGGCTGCGGCCCGGCTGCGGCGACTGTTCCGGCAACAAGAGGCCGAACGGCCGTTTGACTTCACCTTGGCGACGCTGCCTTACGCAGACGAGGTGGTGCATCTCGCCGGACTGCCGCGAGTGTGGCACCGCATTGCCAATACGTTGTCGCTGGAAATCGAAAACTTGCGGCGCAGCAGCCCGGCAAAGGCTGCGCGCCGCCTGGCCCGCTATCGCCGGCTTTACGATGGGAAAAATCTGATCGCGGTATCCGAAGGCGTGGCGGAGGACCTGCGGCATGAACTGGGTTTGCGCGCTGCCAATATCGTGCGCTTGTACAACCCCTTCGATCTCGACGAAATCCGCCACCTGGCCGCGGAACATCCCGCCGGCCTGCCGCATGAACCTTATATCGTGCACGTCGGCCGCTTCGCGCCGCAGAAAAGGCACGATCTGTTGCTTCATGCGTGGAAGATCGCCGCATTGCCGCATAGGCTCGTGCTGCTGACGCCGACCAGCTCTGCGCTCGCTGCCTTGATCGCCGAATCCGGCGCGGCGGACAGCGTCGTCGTCGCGGGCTTTCAGCAAAATCCCTATCCCTGGATCCGCGCCGCCGACGCGCTGGTGCTGTGTTCGGATTACGAAGGGCTGCCGAATGTGCTGATCGAGGCGCTGATCTGCGGCACCCAGATCGTCAGCACCGATTGCCCTTCAGGGCCGCGGGAAATCATGGCCGGAGCGCTGCGGCGCTTCCTCGTGCCCACCGGGGACGCGCAAGCGCTCGCGGCGGCATTGCGCGAAGCGGTCGGCAATCCGGTTTCCATCTCCGAGGACAATCTCGCCCGCTTTTCGGCCGATACGGTGGCGCAGGGGTATGAAGACCTGCCCGCCCGCTGGCGCGAACCCGGGTAAACTCGAACCATGTGCGGCATACTTGCGCTCGTTGATACGCCCTGGGAAGCGGGCGCGGCCGCCGCGCTGGCGACGCTGCATAGCCGCGGCCCGGATGCTCAGGAGCTGGTGCAGCTACCGGGCGTAGTCCTCGGGCATGCGCGTCTCGCGGTCATCGACCTCGTCGGCGGCAAGCAGCCGATGTCAGCGCAGGACGGCCGCTACATCATCGTGTTCAACGGCGAGATCTACAATTTTCAAGCCTTGCGCGCAGAGCTGGTCGCGCGCGGTCACGCGTTCGCGACGCAGTCGGATACCGAGGTCGTGCTGCGCGGATTCATCGAGTGGCACAGCGGCGTGCTCGCGCGCCTGGACGGCATGTTCGCTTTCGCGATCTGGGACAAAGCTAGCCGCAGCCTGTTCGCGGCGCGCGACCGGGTCGGCATCAAGCCGCTGTTTTATTCCGCGCAGCAAGGCCTCGCCCTGGCGTCTACACTCGCGCCGTTCCTGCGGCTCGACGGTTTTCCGCGCCGGCTCGACTACGAGGCCCTGCGCGATTTTCTCGGTTTTCAGGCGGTGCTGGCTCCGGCTTCTTTCCTCAAGGACGTGCGCCAGCTGCCGCCGGCCTCGTGGCTCACCTACCACGCGCCTACACGGCAATTGGCTGTGGAACGCTATTGGATGATCCCGCCGGCGTCGGAGGCGCGCCCTCCCGCGACGGAGCAGCTGGCGCAGGAATTCGATCGACTGCTGCAAGACAGCGTGCGCAGCCAGATCGTAGCCGATGTGCCGCTAGGCGCATTCCTGAGCGGCGGCATAGACAGCAGCCTGATGGTGCATTACCTGGCCGGCGCCGGCGCGAAGCCCGTGCGCACGTTCAGCATGCGCTTCGGCGAAGCGGCCTATGACGAGAGCGATCACGCGCTGGCCGTGGCGCGCCAATATGGCACGGAGCATCACATCATCGATGCGCCGGATATCGGAGCGGACAAGCTGCTTGAGGCCATCCGCGCACTGGATCAACCCCTGGCCGATCCCGCCTATATCACCACGGCCGAGTTGTCGCGCCTGACGCGTAGCGGCGTCACGGTGGCGCTGAGCGGCGACGGCGGCGACGAATTGTTCGGCGGCTATGCGCGCTTTCTCGATGTCGAGGCGAATCATCCGGACAGTGGCGCCAAGCGGATACTGCGCCGCCTGATCGCACGTGGGCTGTTGCCAGGTGCCTTGCTGCGCCGCAGTCTCGCGGGGCAGGACCTGCTGCTCTACCGCAAAGTGGAGCTCGGGTCCTACGCGGGCTCGCGCAAGAGCCTGCAGCGCTATCTCGTGCCGGCGACGTGGGCGGCCTGCCGGGCGCAAGAGACACTGCAAGGCTGGCGGCAGCTGGCCCTCGCTTTCGGCGGGCAGATGGACAGCGGCAGCCTGATGCGCGCTGACCTGTGGACCTATCTCAGCGAAAACTGCCTGGCCAAGACCGACCGCGCGAGCATGCTGCACAGCCTGGAGGTGCGCGTGCCCATGCTGGCGAATGCCGTCCTCGACCGCGTACTCGCGCTTCCCGCGAGCGTGCATTTCGATGCGGACGGCGGCAAGCTTCTGCTGCGCAGTCTCGCGCGCAAGCACCTGCCGCAGCAGGTGTGGAATCGCCCTAAGCACGGATTCTCCGTCCCGCTCCAAAGCTATTTCAATGGGCAATGGCAAAACGTGGGCGACGATTTTTTTGGCCGCAGCCGACAGATCGCGCCGTTTCTTGAGAGCCGGGCATTGGCGTCCCTGTGGAATCAGGCCAAGTCAGGCAAGGCTTCGCGGCGCCTCGCCTATACATTTCTGGTGCTGCTGATCTGGCTGGACCAGCACAAATTGGATGCCTATGGTGCAGCGTGAATCCGTCCGACGCTGAAGCGCCGAAAATCCTACTCGTCCGCCGCGACAACATCGGCGACCTGGTCTGCACCACGCCGCTGATCAGCGCCTTGCGTCGGCGTTTTCCGCGCGCGCATATTGCCGCGCTGGTGAACACCTATAACCGGCAGGTGCTCGATGGCCATCCTGATCTCGACGCGGTGTACGCCTACGCCAAGGCCAAGCACCGGCCGCCGGGACAAAGCCTGGCAGCGGTCTATTGGCACAGGTTCTCCCTGATGCGGCAGCTGCGCGCGCAGCATTTCGACTACCTGCTATTGGCGGCGTCGCAGCCGGGCGCGAGCGCGCTGCGCTGGGCGCGTTGGATCGCTCCTGCGCACATCGCCGGTTTTGCCGAACCCAACGGAGTGGTGGATCTCGCTCTGCCCGCTGGCGCGGCGGGCGCGCTGCATGAAGTCGAAGACGTATTCCGGCTGGCGCGGCTGTTCGGCATCGAAGCAGTGCCGGGCAAGCTCAGCATGGCGGTGGACGCGGCCGCGCGCGCGCGCGCGGTTGCGGCCCTGGGCGCGCGCACCCCGCCGCGCAAGCTCGTCGCGCTGCATATCAGCGCGCGCAAGCCGAGTCAGCGCTGGCCGGCCGAGCGTTATGCCGAACTGATGCAGGCGCTCGGTGAGGAAGTGGATTTTCTGCTGCTCTGGTCGCCGGGCGCAGCGGATCATCCGCAGCATCCGGGCGACGACGCCAAGGCGCGGGCCATCGTGGACGCGGCCGGCCGGCTGCCGCTGACGGCTTATCCGACGTTCGAACTCAAGGATCTGGCAGCGGCACTCTCGCTTGCGGACTACGTCGTTTGCAGCGATGGCGGTGCCATGCATATCGCCGCCGCCTTTGCCAAGCCTATCCTGTGCTTTTTCGGCGATTCAGATGCGACGCGCTGGCATCCCTGGGGCGTGCCCTACCGGCTGCTGCAGCCGCCCGGCCGCAATGCGGCCGATATCAGCGTGGCTGAGGCACTGCAGGCGTTGCGCGAATTGCAGCGGGGGACGTAGCCTGCGGAGCGTACTCGGGGACGCGCGCGGCGAGTTCGGCGCGCAGGCGTTCGGCGCCGGGGTTGGTCCGGCGCAACCAGGCCAGAAGCTCTTCGCGCCAGCGCGCGTCCGGCGCGGCGCGCGATGTGGCGATGCGCAGCTTCGGATGCGGCGTGGGCAGGGTGTGCTCGCCGTCGGCAAGCAGTTCCTCATACAGTTTTTCGCCCGGCCGCAGGCCGGTGAATTCAATGCCGATGTCCGCCTCGGTGTAACCGGACAGGCGGATCAGCTCGCGCGCGAGGTCGACGATTTTCACCGGCTCGCCCATGTCGAGCACGAATATTTCGCCCCCACTGCCCATCAGCCCTGCCTGCAGCACGAGCTGTGCCGCTTCGGGGATGGACATGAAATAGCGCGTAATTTCCGGATGCGTCACGGTGACCGGCCCGCCGCGCGCGATCTGCTCGCGGAACTTCGGAATCACACTGCCGGTGCTGCCGAGCACGTTGCCGAAGCGCACGATGACGAAGCAGGTCGCGTCTTTCGCCTGCAGCCCCTGGCACACGATTTCCGCGAGGCGCTTGCTCGCGCCCATCACATTGGTCGGGTTGACCGCCTTGTCGGTCGATACCATGACGAATTTTTCCACGCCCTGGGCGATCGCGGCTTCAGCCACGCAGCAGGTGCCGAGCACGTTATTGCGTATCGCCTCCCAGGCGTTATGTTCTTCCATCAAGGGCACATGCTTGTACGCGGCGGCGTGGAACACGAGTTGCGGGCGATGCACAGCCAGCGCCTCGGCTACGCGCGCGGCATCCTTTACGTCGCCGATGACACAGTCCAGGCTGATCGCGGGGTACTGCGCGGCAAACTCCTGCTCCATGCGGTAGAGCGCAAACTCGTTGTGTTCGAACAACACCAAACGCGCGGGTGCGTAGCGCGCGATCTGCCGGCACAGCTCGGAACCGATCGATCCGCCGGCGCCAGTGACGAGGATGCTGCGGCCGCGTATCCACGTCTGCAGGCGGCTTTCGTCGAGCAGCACCGGGTCGCGGCCGAGCAGGTCGTCGAGTTCTATGTTGCGCACTTGCGACACCGTGATCTTGCCGCTCATCAGGTCCTGGTAAGAGGGCACGGTCAGGGCTTGCACGCCGGCGCGGCGGCAGATTTCGAGCGCACGCCGGCGCGATTGGTGCGAGGCCGAGGGCATGGCGATGATGGCCCGCTCCAACTCCAGGCGCGGGGCGAGTTCCACCAGGTCCCCCAGCCTGCCGAGCACATTCACCCCCTGGATCTGGCGGCCGCGCTTGGCCGGGTCATCGTCGAGCAGGCCCAGCACGCGCCAGTCGCCCGCGCGTGCGAGATTCTTCAACAGGTCGGCGGCGGCATCTCCCGCTCCGAGTATGACTACCGGTTTTCCGGGCGAGCCGAGCACATTGCGCAGACGGCGTTCTTTCCAAATGCGGTAGCCCAGGCGGCTCCCGCCCAGGAACAAGATCAGCAGCAGCGGATCGAGCAGCAGCACCGAACGCGGCACTGGCGGCTCCTGATGCGGCAGCAACTGCAGCACTAAGGCAATCGTCAGGGTCGACAAGCCCACGGCTATGGCGATGCGCTGCAGGTCGGCGACGCTGGCGTAGCGCCAGATGCCGCGATACATCCCGGAGCGGAAGAAAATGGCCGTCTGCAGTGGTGTCACCCAGAGTATGGCACTCATCATGTTTGGCATGATGTATTGCGGTATTTCTGTGTTGAACCGCAGCCAGTACGCGAGGTACCACGCCGCGACCGTCGCAACGATATCGTGGGCCAGTGCAGCGGCAGAGCGCGGGTTAAGCCGAATCATGCTGTTTGCGGGCGATATGCAAAGCCCATTTTTTGTCCACCAACGCGGCCAGTGCCAGATAGATCACCGCCCAGAGCGCAAGCGTCAGTTGCTGCGCAAAGGCCGGGGCCCGCAGCAGCGACCATGCGCAAATGCCGGTGGCCGCCATTAGAACATACTCCGCAAGTGCGGTGCGTCGATGCCCCAATCCCATTCTGACCAGACGCTGATAGTAGTGCTCGCGGTGCGCCTGCCAGAATCGTTCGCCGCGCGCCGCGCGTTGCGCCAGCGTCAGCGTCGCATCGACGATGAAGGGGGAGAAGGTCAGCAGCGGGAACCACGCCGGCCAGTACCCGGAATGCCAGCCGTAGACGCCTATTGCCGCCGCAAGAAACCCGAGCGGGATCGAACCGATGTCTCCCATGAAGATGCGTGCCGGATGAAAGTTGAACACCAGAAAGGCCATCGCAGCTGCGCTGACCGAGGCGGCGAACCAGGCTAGGGTTGCATCACCGGCGGTCGACGCGGCGGCGGCGTAGGTGCCGAAACCGATCAGCGTCATGCCGCCCGCAAGTCCGTCCGCGCCATCCATGAAATTGTAGAGGTTGGTGCTCCAGACGATGGTGAGCACGAGCAACGCGGCTACGGGCCGCGGCAAATCGGGCATCATGTAATAGATCAGGGCCAATGCGGCGAGCAAGTGCGTCGCCAGTCGGAGCAGGGACGGCAAACTGCGCCAGTCATCGGCAAACGAAACCAGTGCCAGCGCCCCGCCCAGGCTGAGCCAGGTGCCGACACCGTAGAAAAAAAGCGGGCCGGTCAGCGCAATTGCGCAGACCAATGCGAGTCCGCCGGAGCGCGATACCGGCGTGCTATGCAGCGAACGCTCGTTGGGCAAATCTTTCGGCAGCGATCGGCTGCGCACTAGCAGGAACAGCAGCGCAAGGCAGATGGCTGCCGCGAGCGGCGGGGCGAGATACATGTAATTGCGGAGGCTCACTCGCGGGATTCTACAGTTTGGCCCACATGATCGTTATAGGCCCTGGCAGTCAGGATCAGTCCTTGCTTCGGATCGTAGGCAGGCCTCCAGCCGAGCTCGACAGCGATCCTGGAGGCATCGATTTGGAGCGAGCCCACGAGACGTCCGACTGCATCGCGTTGGCCGGTGCACGCGCCGGACAGGCGCAGCAGGGATGGCGGAACAGCCAGCAGCCGCGGCGTCTTGTCCAGGCCGCGCGCCAGCGCGCGTATCAGTTGCGGCGTCGACAGGTCGTGCGCATCGCTTACTAGATAGAGCCGCCCGGGAGCGGGATGACGCATCACGGCCAGCGCTGCATCGATCAGGTTCTCGAGATAGATGAGACTGCGGCGGTTGACGACCGAGGCGAACGGCAAGGGCAAGCCGCGCTCGATCCAGCGCAGCAGCCGTGCGAGGTTGCCCTTGACCCCGGCTCCGTAGATCAATGGCGGCCGCAAAACGGTCACGGCCAGTCCGGTTTCTGCCGCGATCCGGCTCAAGAGCTGTTCCGCCTCCCATTTTGACCGGCCGTAAGCGTCGAGGGGCGCGGGCGCATCGCTTTCACGGAAGGGCGCATCGACGGTCGCTTCGCCGTTCACTTTGATCGAGCTCATGTATATCAGGCGGCGCACCCCCGCTGCTGCCGCTGCCCGCGCGAGGCGCTCGCTGCCCGCGACGTTGACGCGGCGATATTCGGCGAGCGGGTCGGACGCGCCGTCGCGCATTACGTGAGCGCGGGCAGCGAGGTGTACGACCATGTCCACCCCGGCGAGCGCCGCCTGCCAATCGGTACCCGGGCCGATATCGCCGACGCGGAAAATGTGGGCGGCTGGGGTGATGGCTGCTAGGGCGGCACTGTCGCGCCGCACCGCGGCTTTGACCGTATAGCCCGCGGCCGCCAGACGCGCGCACAAGCGCAGGCCGACAAAACCGCCTGCGCCGGTCACCAGAATTGACGGAAGAGCTGTGCTCATAGTCCCTGTCTCGCGAGCAGCTGGCGATAATGGGCGAGCAGCGCCGCCGTCAGTTCCTCTTGCGGAAAGTCGCGCAACGCCCGCTCCCTGGCGCGTTGTCCCATGCGCTTGCGCAAATTTACGTCGCTGGCCAGCGTACGCATGCTAAGCGCGAGTTGCTGGACGTTGCCGGCCTCGAACAGGAGGCCGGTTTCGCCCTCGACGATGGCGTCGGTGATACCGTAAATTCTCGATCCGATGGCCGGCAGACCCGCTGCGGCGGCCTCGATAATGGTCACCGGGAATCCCTCGCGAAAACTGGGCAGGCACAGCACGTCGCTCGCGCCCATGTAGCGCTCGGGCACGGCGCTTAAGCCGGCGATGTGCAGGCGAGTACGGCAGTCTGCACAGGTCTGCTCGATCTCGGACAGCAGTCCGTCCTCGTCCGGGCCGACGATGAGCAGCTGGCAGGCCGCGACTTCGCGCGCGAGCGCGGCAAAAGCGCGTGCCAGGTCGAGCACGCCCTTGTCGCGCTTGAGCCGCCCGATGAACAGGAACACCGGGGCATAGTCGGGGATGTCGAGTTCAGCACGCAGCGCAGCGCGCACACTGGAATCGGGCTTGAAGCGCCCGCAGTCGACTCCGGCGATCGAACCGTGGTTCAACATCCGGGATTTGGCCGCAGGTATCAGCCCGGCCGCGATCAGAAACTCACGCTCCGAAGCGCTGACCACGAGTAGATCGGTGGCAAGCCACGCCACCAGCCGGTCGAGGTTCTTCAGCAGCCAGCGCAAGGCACCGCGACGCGTCACCCAGACTTCGCCCTGGAACGTGTGCAAGCGCAGTGGCACGTGAGCCAGCCAGGCGGCGAGCATGCCGAGCAGTCCTGCCTTGGGGGTCAGGGTGTGAACCAATTGATAGCGTTCGGCGCGGAAATGGCGCCAAAGACTGGCGCATGCGCGCAGGTCGGCGAGCAAGGCGATATCACGTTCCAACCGCAGCGAAACGATGCGGCAGGGCAGCACTCCGGCAAGTTCGGGGGCGTCATTGTTGACGATCAGCGTGACCGCAAAAGACCGTGCCAGGGTGCGTATGTGCTCGAGCAGGAACCAGCGCACCACTAAGGTGCTGGTAACGACCAACGCGACGCGGGCGGGCTTGGCGGGGCCGGGTCGCGCGGTTTGTGGTGCGTCGGATTGCATGGCTATGAACTCGCGGCGCGCGTCACTTCGGCGGCTGCGGCACGGGCAGTTCGAGTCCATTCGGCAGATACTGTTCGTCCAGTCGGCGACAGAGGGAACTCAGCAATGCCTTCCATGCGTGCTCGACCTCGGGCGAAATATTGCCGCCGCGGCGGTCGCGCCAGCGGCGCCCGGCCGTCGTGGCAAACAGCAAGTCCCGCGGCAGCTTGACCCCCGTCGCCAGCAGTGCGAGCAACAGATTGCGCCACTGGCGGCGCTGCGCAAATCGGGTAATTTGCGCGTCCAGCAAACAGCGGCGCTGCGCCAGGATATTGCGCAAAGTAGTTGGCCCCATGCGATATCCCAGAAGAATCTCATCCAGCACGGCGAAGCGGCTTTCCGGGTAGGCGCGCAGCAGCAACTCCTGATCCTGGGAGCGCACCAGTTCCGGGGTTTGATAACGATAGCGGCGGAACCAGCCGGCACGCCCCATCCAGCTCGGGTGCGCAAGATAGAAACCGTTCCAGGGATGGGCGCACAGTGCCTCGTGGTTCAAGCGGTAGGGGAATAAACCGTTCGCCGTTCCGCTATCGTCGAAAATCAGCGCGCGGCAGCCCACCAGATCCAGCGTACGCTCGCTATTCAGCCGCGCCACCTGACGCGCAAACCTGTCCCTGAAGCACACGTCGTCTGCGTCCATGCGGGCGATATAGCGTCCTGCCGCCGCAGCTATGCCCTGGTTGAGGCGTGCCGCCAGGCTTTTTTTTACGCCATCACGCAGCAGGCGCACGCGCGGGTCGCGGAAGCCGAGCACGATGTCCGGGGACGCATCGACCGACCCGTCGTCGAGCACCAGCAATTCAAAATCGCCGAAGCTCTGCTCGAGCACCGATACCATGGCCAGGGCCAAGGTGCGGGCGCCATCGCGCACCGGAAGGAGGACTGAGACTTCAGGCATGCCGGCTTATTGATGAATTATCCAGAACGGTGTCCGGTTAAACGCGGCTGATGTATTGCCAGCGGAGAACAGCGAGGTCGCGCGCATCCATCTTGGAACTCGCGTACCAGGGAGTGGGTGCGATGACGATCTGCTCAGGGCTGTATCCCAGCCAGCCCGCCCACCAGCTGAAACTGCTGTTGGCAAGGATGTGGTGTTTGCATGCGCTCATCAATGCCAGGTCCTGTTCAGGACGTGACTCGTTTCCGGTGCTGAATATGGTAGACGGATCCAGCGGCAGTTCGGCGCGCGCCCATTCCGGATCGTCGGAAAAAACCAAAAAACGGCATCCCGGGAGGCGGTCCCTTACCAGGCCTATAGCGCGCCGGTAATAATCGACGGAACACAGGCCGTGCATTTGCGCCGCATTGTCGAGGCTTACGAAATCACCCCTGCGCACATGCAAGCCGACACTGCTATTCGAGCGCGCCAGTTCAAGCAGACTGGCGTTGGCCCCGTCCAAAGGCTGCGTGAGCGTGAAATCGGCGCGAATCCTGTCGGCAATATCGATGAAATAGCGTTCGGACTGCCAGTAGCCGACCAGGCAGACCGGCTGATGCAGTGTGCGCACGCTTGGGTCGTAGGTGATCGCCGACTCGAAATGCCAGCGGCGAAACAAGGGGCGAACCAAACGCAGCCGCATCCCGATTTCCACCACCCACGACGCCCATTCTTTCAAATCCGCCGGGCTTGCCAGCTTTGCCCGCAGCTTGAACGGGGATAGGGCATACGTACGAGGCGTGTAAGCCCGGAATGCAAGCGCACGCTCGAACGCACGCGTGTCGAGCAGTAGTTCCCCGCCCAGCCGGTCGGCCAGCGCCCTTCCGGCCGCATATTGGAACATCTGGTTCCCCAGACCGCCGGTCAAGCGAACGATGACCATCAATTGAGTCCGTCGAGAAAATACCGCTCGGTCATCGCCAATGCCTTCAGCCCTTGATTGCGGTTACGTGGTAACCGACGGTAAAGCGCCGTTCCCGGTCGAACCGATCCAGATAACTGCAAACCAGTGGGATCACGAGCGCCAGCAACGGGACAAGCAGCACCCACAGCGGCAACCACAGCAGCTCCAGCGGCAGCGGCATGCCGAGTTTGAACGGCCGGGAACTCTGCACGAAGCGGATCGATTCCTGAGAATAGAATTTGAAGGAGCCGGCATTGGCCTCTATCTGGATTTGCGAAAACCCGGCCGCGCCAAGGAAGTCGTGGTACCAATAGGGCGTGTAGCCGCCGTAATAGTGGTAGGGCTCCTGGTGAATGCCGGAACCCAGGGGGGCGGTCAGCATCAGCCGCCCGCCGGGCTTGAGGATGCGCGACATTTCCTGCACCACCTTGATCGGTTCGCGCACATGCTCCAGTACTTCGGTGCACAGGATGGCGTCGAACCCTCCGTCTGCCACCGGCACCTCGGCGATATCGCAGCGATAGTCTATCCGGCCGTAGCCGCCGTGACGCAATTGAGCATCGTCCAAGCCGGCGAAATCCTGGGTTTCATAGCGGCAGTGCGCGAACAGCGGGCGGTACGGGCAGGAGCCGGCGCCCATGTCGAGCACCCGCGTGCCCGCCGGCAGAGTGGCTGCCTGTTCCGCAACCCACCGGTCGCGGTTGACCATGTTGAACGCAAGCAGAGGGCTGGCCTTGATCCAGGATTTCAACGTCACCGGGGTATCCTTTAAAACGAGGCTGTCACAATTCTGGACGTTTTTGAAATACGAAAAGCCCGAGGGCATAGCGCTGAGCAGCCAGGCTCGCGAGCTGCGCTTCATCATGCGCAATGGTCTCGAGCCGCCCGCCTGTGTGGATCACAGTCAAGGAGGATAGCCTTAGCGAATGTTGCGTCGCTAGTTTGACGATAGCGCGTGGGTCAAAGACGCGGTGGGCATTGAACTCGACTCTATCAATTCCGATAGGAACGGAAAGATAAAAGATGCCCTTATTCTTGAGCAGCGCGGCCATGTTCACAAACCCGTGTTCAAAGCCCTTGGAGTCGATCGGATCGCCATACCGACCTAGACCGAAATGCTCCAACGCATGCAGGCAGGAAAGCGAGTCGCAATAGTCCGCCATTCCGGGTACGGGCTGCATAAGATCGGCCTGTTTGAATGTCACGCCCGGTATTTGCGCATTTATCGGCCGTACGTCGAATACCTCGATGTCGCGAAAGCTGGCCACGTGGGCGACAAACCCGCCCACTAGGGATCCGACATCCACGTGCCTCTCCGGCTTGGCCGCAAAAATCTTTCTGGCTACGAGCAAATCCTGCCAGAAGTATTCGAGCTTGGTCGATCCGCCTTCCTGATGCCAGTCATGCAGGCAGGGCAGCAATTCAATGCGGCCGGCGTAGCCGGAGCGGAAACGCAGGAGATCGCGCACATAGCGGGGTACGCCCAGCGCGGAACGAAGCGCTTTTCTTAGGTCTACGCCAAATTGTTCGGCGAAGATCCAGTTAAGCCGAACGAGCACGTTTCGAATACTCATGGGACTACGCGCGGGACAAGGCGAATGATATCCGTTGAAACCTCGGCACTATAGCTGCCATCTGCCCGTATGACGCGCAACAAATCGTCAAGATGCGGATAGCCATTCGTTCCATCGAAGTAGCGCGCGTCGTCAATGAGTATTACATGTTGCTTAACCGGATGATTAAGTATGGCTTTCAGTTCGGCGCTGACGGGAGTATGGGTTTCTGCGCTTGCGGTGAGGCCGTAACTATAATGTCCATCTAACCAGAACAGAACCGGTATGTTTATTTCCTGAAGTAGCTCCGGCAGCCTTTGACTGCTATCTCCCTGAACCAGTCTCACGTTCTTCCTCGCTTTAAATAAAGTGCACGCCGTCTGGTAGAGTTCTTGCGACAGCTCGATACTTGTGCAGCCAATCCCCTTCTTGGCAAAATAGCCCAGGGTTTTCCCGACATGTGTTCCCGTCTCTACGAAGTTATCGATTGAGTATCGCTTTAGGTAAGCGCCGATGACCATCAACTTGACTGGATCCGGAGCAAGACCATTGCAGCCGGATCTCAGCCAATGAAAAATCGCAGGAATGTTGCGTAATAGACTGAGCGGATACCAGAGCCCTGATCCAATGAGAAATTGTCTAATCTGACTTTTCACTTGCATGTGACAGGCCCGGCTATTGAGTACCCGGTTTGGCCGCCGCTCTCATGGAAATGGCGGCCAGCCAGACCGAATATAGAATGGAAAACAATACAATCGCGGCGACAATGCCTTTGATGCCAAAAAAATAGGCCCCGGCAAAGTTGAATATGATACCAAGCGACGACGTGGCAATCTTGGCCACGACCATGGTGTGGGTTTTCATCTGGCTCATCAGGTTGAGCGATATGGTTTGGCCGGCTGCGAATATGCCGCCGGCAAGCAGCATCCACGGCAACAGGTAGGATACGGAGGCGTATTCCTTGGCCGCAAAAATGCGAAAGATCTGAGCGTGGAACAGAAGGGCTGCTAAGAAGACTGCGCCTGTAAACGCCAAGATTAGCCCGGTTAGGCGCCGACTCAGTTTGCTCACATTCTCGTTTCGCCGGCAGTCGCTTGCGTCGCCGGCTCGCTGGTAGAAAATGGGGCCCAGGAACTGGATCGCCATTGAAGTAGCCATTGACATCGGGTAATACCCCAGCTGAAACAGCACCGCATACAAACCAACCTCCTGCGTCGTCGCGAAAAGGTCCAGCGCCCAACGATCGGATACCTGCTGTGCCCAGCTAAAAATGCCCCAGGCGCCAAAGGGCCATGAATATCTCCAGATCTGTTGCTGCCAGCCGTGCTCCTTATCCGCAGCGCTTGCGTTCAGCGGGACGGTTTTGCGAAAAAACACATACTGAGATCCGAGCACCGGCACGACCGCGATGGCATAGCCGACCATGGCTATGGTACTGCTTGCCCCTAGCCACAACAGCAAACCGGCGGCGACAAGGAACCGCGCCCAGGATTCGATCCCCTGATGTAGCGCGACAATGGCTCGTTGGCGCGCGGCATTCTGGATGCCGCTGAGAATTCCGTTATAGCCGGCGAGGGTGGCAAAAACGAGAGCGGCGGTGGCGATGCCAATCCATCGCGTTCGCCCGGCGACGACCAGACCCGCGATCATGAGCAAAATCATGAGAATAATGATGACGGTCGCGATAGATACCGAGCGGTACACGGCATGCAAATAGCCGCCGAGATCGCCGCGCTCCTGTGCTGGTGCGTAGAATCGGGTAACCCCGTTACTCAAAGGCCCGATCACGGTTTGATTGACCACCGTGGCCACGGTCATGCCCAGTGCCAACTCACCGTACGCTGCGGGATCGAGCAATTCAGTGAGCAAGCGGACACTGGCCAGCGATCCGAGTACCGCGCTGGCTTGGCCGAGGACAATCCAAGCCCCTTCCTTTGAGAGGCGACGCAAGCGTTTTAGATCCGAGGCAACGATATCCGGCATGCGTCAAACGCCCCGCTGCAGCGCCATCAGCTTGGCGTATTTGTGGAAGCTGTTGCAGCAACCGATGACGATATGCACCAGGCCGGCCGTTCCGTCGAGAAAACCCAGGCGCAAGAAATAGAATTTGACGAAGCGCAGCAAGGGCGAAAGCAGCAGCTGCGCCAAGCCGGCGCGCTTGCCCGCGTTGAACAAGGTCTCGGCCTGCATGCTGGTATAGCGGTTCTGCTTGTCCAGGTAGCCGGCCAGGGTCTCGGCCGAGTCGTGCAGCAGGTCTCCCGTGAGGCGCGCGACCGGCGCGTCGGTAAGGACTTTCTCGTGCACCGGATCAGCGCTCCAGCGCGCATGGCGCCGGTCGAACAGGCGCAGGCTCCAGTCCGGGTAGCCCTCGCCGTGCCGGAGCCAGCGTCCCATGAAGCGATTGCAGCGCGGCATGGCATAGACCTGCGCCGCGGGCGCGCTAAGCACCGCGAGAATGCTCGCGCGCAAGGCCTCGCTCACGCGCTCGTCGGCATCCAGGCACAGCACCCAGTCGTGTTGCGCCGCTTCTACCGCGAAATGTTTTTGCGCACCGAAGCCCAGCCATTCCTTCTGCATCACGCGCGCGCCGCGCCGCGCCGCGAGTTCGGCGGTGCCGTCGCTGGAGCCCGAGTCGACTACCAGTATCTCCTCGGCAAAGGCGGCGCTGTCGAGGCAGGCCGCGAGCTGCGCGGCCGCATTCTTGGTGATGACAACGACGGAAAGCGGCCGGCGCGACAAAGGGCCGGATTCCTTTGGAGGTGATTCTTGCGTATCAGTGCGCATGCGGCGAATGTTACATGGAGATCCGGTATTCGCGCCGCCACAGCTCGAATAACACCAGCGCAAACAGGCGTTCGCCATGCAAGCGGCCCTTGGCTTGCCCGGCAAGAAGCTCGCTTACCGCCTGGCGGCTGAACAGGGTGCTGTCCGAACCGAGCAGGGTCTCGCGGAAAAATGTTTTCCACGGCCCCGAGCGCAGCCAGCTTGCCAGCGGAATCGAAAATCCCTGCTTGCGTTGCTGATCGAATTCCGGCGGCAGTACGCGCCGGGCCAGCATTTTCAGCAGTATCTTGCGGCTATCGGACGTCGCCTTCAGCCGGCTGGGCACCTCGCGGTAGGCGAATTCGATCAGGCGGTGGTCGAGCAGGGGTGCGCGCACCTCCAGTGAATTGAGCATGCTGGCGCGGTCCACCTTCACCAGGATGTCTTCGGCGAGATAATTGCCGAAATCCATGCGCGTGGCCCGTTGCAGTAGATCCGCCGACTTGGGAATGCGCGCAGTGCGGATGTCCTCCGCAGCCAGTTTCCAGTTGCGCTGCGGCGCCATCAGCCGTCGCCGCATGCCGCGGTCGAACAAGGAGAATATCAGCGGCACCCCGGTGCCGAAGTCGGTGCCCAGCGCCTGCAGCCAGTTGCGGCCCTTGAAGCCTGGCGGCAGCAAGGCCAAGGCCGCGTGGGCTGCGGCCTGCCGCAAGCGCAGTGGAACCGCGCCGAATCTTTGCTGCAGCCAGAGCAGGCGGTTGTAATGGGGATATCCGGCAAACAACTCGTCCCCGCCATCGCCGCCCAGCGCGACCGTGCAATGCTCGCGCACCAGCCGGCTGACGAGGTAAGTCGGAATCATGGACGAATCCACCATCGGCTCGTCGAACCCCCGCGCGACGAGCGGCAGCAGATCGACGCTGGACTCGGCGGCGGCAAGCTCGACGTGCTCGGTGCCGAAATGCCGGGCGATCAAACGCGCATGTTCGGTTTCGTCGTACTGGCCGTAACCGGGAAAGCGGATGGTGAAGGTCTTTACCCTGGGCGCAGCGCGCGCCGCCATGGCCGCGATCAGGCTCGAGTCGACCCCTCCGCTGAGCAGAATGCCCACCGGTACGTCGGCGACCAGCTGCCGGCGCACTGCGTCTTCGAGCAATGCCTCCAAATCGTTCAGCAGCGGAGCGGCGTCTGCTTGGCTGACGGCGGCAGGATTCGGCTCAGGCAGCTGCCAGTAGCGCCAAAGCCGTGTTTGCCCGCTGCGCAGATCGAACAGCAGTGCATGCGCGGGGGGCAGCTTTTTTACCCCTTGCAGCATGCAGCGCTCGCCCGGTACATAGCCCATGGCGAGGTAGCAATCCAGTGCCTGCGCATCAACGCGGCGCGCTAGACCGGGGTCGGCCATCAAGCCCTTGAGCTCGGAGGCGAAGCGCAGGTCGCCTTGGGCCGGTGCATAGAACAAAGGTTTTTCCCCGGCCCGATCGCGCGCCATGAACAATAGCCGCTGTCGGCAGTCGTAAAGAGCGAATGCAAATGCGCCGTTCAGGCGCTCAAGGCAATCCTTGCCCCATTCGCGATAGGCCGCCAGAATCACTTCGGTATCGCTCTGGCTGCGGAAGGTATGCCCTTTCGCAGCCAGTTCGCCGCGCAAATCGATGTAGTTGTAGATTTCCCCGTTGAACACGATGCACAGGTCGCCGCGTGCGTCCTGCATCGGCTGGTGCGCGCTCGCGGAAAGATCGATGATGGCGAGCCGCCTATGCCCGAGGCCGACGCAAGCATCCGCCGACCACCACTCGCCGGCCGCGTCCGGTCCGCGGTGACGCAAGGCGTCGCGCCCATGCGCCAACCATCCGCGCTCGGATACGGGAGAGAGCGAAGCGATGCCTATAATGCCGCACATATAATGTGTCCACCCCAACGATTAATTCGGAACACGCCAAGCATGGCCCGCATTACAGGCAATAGTCTGCCGCCTCGGAACAGGGCATATAATCCCTCGCGCCTATTCTAACAAGGCCGGCCTCTCTTTCCCTCGCATGCCCAATATCCTGCTCATCAAGACGTCCTCGCTCGGCGACGTGGTGCACAATCTGCCGGTGGTGAGCGACATCCGCGCGCGTTTTCCGGGCGCGCGCATCGATTGGGTGGTGGAGGAAGGCTACCGCGACATCGTCGGCATGCATCCCGGCGTGCACCGCGCGATTCCGGTGGCGCTGCGGCGCTGGCGCGGCAATGTGCTCAAGCCGGCGCACTGGCGCGAATTCGGGCAGTTTCGCCATGCGCTCTCCGGCATGCGCTACGACTATGTCATCGACACCCAGGGTTTGATCAAGAGCGCGCTGCTGGCGCGGGCTGCCTCGGGCACGCGCCACGGTTATGCCGCAGCAAGCGCGCGCGAACCGCTGGCGGCGAGGTTTTATGACGTGACGCACGTGGTGGCGCGCGATCTGCATGCGGTTGTGCGCAACCGGCGCCTCGCCGCGCTGGCGCTGGACTATGCCTTGCCGGCCGTGCTCGACTACGGTATTGCCGCGCCGGCGGCGGCTGAGCCGACCGCAGGCAAGCCCTATTGCGTGTTGTTGCATGCGACCGGGCGCCCGGAGAAACTGTGGCCAGAGTCGGCGTGGGAGCGGCTCGGGAGCGAGCTCGCTCGGGAGGGCTATGCCTCGATTCTGCCTTGGGGCAATGCCGCAGAACGCGCCCGTAGCGAGCGCATCGCGCGTGCGCTGCCGAATGCGGTTGTGCCGCCCGCGCTCGACATCCGGGGCATCGTCGGCTTGCTTGCGGGCGCGCAGGCAGTGATCGGCGTCGATACCGGCCTGAGTCATCTCGCGGCTGCACTGGGATGTCCGGTCATTGCGCTTTACTGTGGCACGCCACCGCGGCTGTACGGCGTGTACACCGGTCGGGAAGGACAGGTGCGCAATCTGGGCGACACCGGTGTCGTGCCCGAGGTAGCCGAGGTGCTTGGCGCCTTGCATGAGATCGCGTGGAAAGACCGGGCATGATCTGGCGGCTCGGCTATCGGCTGTTGCTGTGGCTGCTGTTTCCCTGGGCTCTTCTGCACCTATGGTGGCGTGGACGGCGCCAGCCTGCCTACCGCGAGCACATCGCCGAGCGCTTCGGCTGGTACCGGGCCCGACCGGCGCGGCCGGTCATCTGGCTGCACGCGGTGTCGGTGGGCGAGACGCGCGCGGCCGAGCCGCTCGTGCGCGCGCTCGCCGCGCGCTATCCCGGGCATGAACTGCTGCTCACGCATATGACGCCCACCGGGCGCGAGACCGCGCAGCAGCTGTTCGGCGATGCGGCGACCATTGTCTATCTGCCCTACGACTATCACGGCGCGGTGGCGCGTTTTCTCGCGCGCTTCCAACCGCGCCTGGGCATCCTCATGGAAACCGAAATCTGGTTCAATCTGGTCGAAGCCTGCGCGCGGCAGCATGTGCCGCTGCTGCTCGCGAATGCGCGCCTGTCGGATAAATCGGCGCGCGGCTACGCGCGGGTGGCGCCGCTGACGCGCGCTGCGCTGGGCCGCCTGGCCGCGATCAGCGCCCAGACGCGCGAGGATGCGGCGCGCCTGGAGCGGCTCGGTGCGCGCGGCGTCGAGGTCGCAGGCAACCTCAAGTTCGACGTCGCGCTGGCGCCGCGACTGCTCGAGCTCGGCGCCGAGCTGAAGCGGCGCATTGGCCCGCGTCCGGTATTGCTCGCCGCGAGCACGCGCGAGGGCGAAGAGGACCTGGTGCTCGATGCGCTCGCGCACCTACGCGTCGAAGGGTTGTTGCTGCTGCTGGTGCCGCGACATCCGCAGCGCTTCGACGCGGTCGCGGCGCTGCTCGAAAAGCGCGGGCTCGCCTATGCGCGTCGCAGCGACAACCGGACCGTTCCGGCAGATTGCCGCGTCTTGCTGGGCGACAGCATGGGGGAAATGGCGGCTTACTACGCGGCCTGCGATCTGGCGTTCATCGGCGGCAGTCTGCTGCCTTATGGCGGACAGAACCTGATCGAGGCCTGCGCCGTGGGCCGGCCGCTGCTGTTCGGGCCGCATATGTACAACTTTGCCGAGGCCTCGCGCCTGGCTCTGGCTGACGGGGCCGCGCTCGAGGTCGCCGATGCGGTCATGCTGGGAGAGCGGGCGGGACGCCTGCTCGCGGACCCGGCGGCGCTCGCACGCATGTCGCAGGCGGCGCTCGCGTTCAGCCGCGCGCATCAGGGCGCGACTGCGCGCAATCTAGCTCTGTGCGAGCGTTTGCTTGAAAATCGAGGTTGAGCATCGATTGGAGAGTATGCGGGGATTTATCCCCGCATAGGTAATGCGAGCCTAGTTGGTGCCGAGCAGGCGGTTGACCGTTTCCAGGTCTGCCTCGGTCAGCGTACCCGCTGCGGCCTTGAGCTTGAGCCCGTTCACCAGGGTGTCGTAGCGCGCCTTCGCGAGGTCGCGCATGGTCGAGAACACCTGCTGCTGCGCGTTGAGCACGTCTATATTGATGCGCACGCCGACCTCGTAACCCAGCTTGTTCGAATCGAGCGCGCTTTGGCTGGAAACGAGCGCCTGCTCCAGCGCGCGCACTTGCGCCATGCCGTTGGTGACGCCGAGGTAGGCCTGGCGCACCGCCAGCGCGGCGCTGCGGCGCGCGTTCTCCAGATCCTGGCGCGCCTTCTCCTCGTTCGCTATGGCCTGACGCACCAGCGAGTTGACGCCGCCGCCTGCATACAGCGGAATGGCAAGCTGCAGGCCGATGGTGCGGCTGGTGCTGTCGGTGCCCATGCTCACGGTGCCGATCGTGCTGATGCTGGCGGAATTCTTGCCGTAGCTGCCCACCATGTTGAGTGTCGGATAGTGCCCGGCGCGGGCACGCTCGATTTCGCGGGCCGCGATTTCCAGCGTAGCCTGCTGCACGCGCACGGCGAAATTCTGGTCTTCGGCGCCGGCTACCCATTGCTCCATCGCATTGGGCTGGGGCGGGCTGAGCACGGTCGAGGGTTTGAGCGGGGCCAGCCCTTCCGGGAGTTTGCCTATGATCTGCTGCAGCGCGCGCTTCTTGATCTCGATGTCGCTTTGGGCGGCGATTTCCTGGCTGACGGCCAGGTCGAAACGCGCCTGAGCCTCGTGCGTGTCGGTGATGGTGGCGGTGCCGACCTCGAAGTTGCGCTTGGCCTGCGCCAGTTGTTCGGAAATGGCGGCCTTCTGCGCCTGGATGAAAGCCAGCGTATCTTGCGACGCCAGCACATCGAAATATGCCTGGGCCACGCGCACGATCAGGTCCTGTGCCGCCTGTCCGAACACGGCTTCCGCCTGGGCTACCTTGAAACCGGCTTCCTTGTACGCCATGATGCTTTGCCAATTGAACAAGGGCTGCGTCAGCGACACGCCGTAGCCGTTGGTGTTGCCATCGCGGCTGGAAGGCGGCGCCACGCCGCGGAAGTCGATGTCCACGTTGTTCATCTGGGTGAAGCCGGTGGCGCCTATGGTCGGCAGCAACTGGGCCAGCCCCTGGGGCAGGTTCTCGCGGCCCGCATCGCGCGCCGCCCGCGCCGAAGCATAGACCGGGTCGTTGGCGCGCGCCTCGCGGTAGGTCTGCAGCAGGTCTGCGGCGGCGAGCGGCTGGCTGAACGCAACTATGGCGAGGAATATCGCGTGTCGTTTCATGTCGGGCTCAATATCTGGGCATGGTGGGTTCGACCTGGTCGGCCCAGGCGTTCACCCCGCCCTTCAGGTTATACAAATTGGAGAAGCCGTTGCGCTCCAGAAACAGGCCCACCTGGTAGCTGCGCACGCCGTGATGGCAGATCACCACCGTCTCGGTCTCCGGATCGAGGTCCTGCACGCGTGCGGGAATGGTGTTTATCGGTGCCAGCATCGATCCTTCGATGCGGCAGGTGCGGTATTCCCAGGGTTCGCGCACGTCCAGCAGCACCGGCGGCTTACGCCCGCTATCGGTGAGCCATTGCTGCAGCGCCTGCGGCGTGATTTGCGTCATGGTCAGAAGCTGAAGCGCTCACCCGCGAGCGCGTTCGTGAGCGGTGCGATGCTCGTTTCGAGAAAATCGATGGAGCTGTAGCTGCCCTCGCCGGTGCAGGTGACCAGGCGCGCGGCCATCACTGGCGGCTCGCCGACAACGGCGAACAGGCGCCCGCCGGGCTTCAATTGCTGCAGCAGCTGTTGCGGCAGCGCCGGCGTCGAGCCGGTCAGCACGATGACGTCATAAGGCGCGTGCTTGGTCCACCCGAGCGCGGCGTCGCCGAGCTCCAGCGTCACATTGGCCACGCCGGCACGGCGCAGGTTGGACTCGGCCAGGGCTTTGAGTTCCGGCTGGATTTCCACGCTGTAGACATGCTGTGCCAGACGTGCAAGCAGCGCCGTGAAGTAGCCGGAGCCGGTGCCGACTTCCAGTACCTGATCGGTCGCCTTGAGCGACAGCTCCTGCATTACGCGCGCCTCCAGCTTCGGCGGCCACATGTGCTCGCCCTGGCCGATCGGGATTTCGAGGTCGGAGAATGCGAGCATGCGGTAGGCGGCGGGGACGAAGTCTTCGCGCTTGACCGCGTACAGCAGGTCCAGCACGTCCTGGTCCAGCACTTCCCACGGACGGATTTGATGCTCGATCATGTTCCAACGGGCTTGTTCGACGTTCATTGTGGACATGGCAGATCGGCTCGCGCAGGTAGTTTGACGGAGGGGCATTTTAGCATCGTTTGCACGGCTTCCTTGTGACCCTTGTCACATAGCCAGGGCCGGCGCGCGCGATGGTCCAGGCAGGCGCGGATTGCAAAGCGGGGGCGATTGCGGTACCTTCCCTGTCTGACGTTAGGGGTCCTGCGCGCGGGTTTGAAAGCTGCGGCGCGGGTGAGAGAGTCCCTTAGAACCTGATGCGGATAATGCCGCCGCAGGGAAGCGTGAGCAGACCTCCCTCCTGCCTTCGCCCCTGCGGTCACTAGGAGCGAAGCATGAACGCCAATCCCAAATTTATCGCCGCGACCGCGCATGTGGACGACGCGGCGGTGCAGCCGCTGCCGAACTCGCGCAAGATCTACGTGCAGGGCAGCCGGCCCGACGTGCGCGTACCGATGCGCGAAATCAGCCAGGCCGACACCCCCGCCTCCTTCGGCGCCGAGCACAACCCGCCGATCTACGTGTACGACACTTCCGGCCCCTACACCGACCCGGCCGCGAAAATCGATATTCGCAACGGCCTTGCGCCGCTGCGGGCCAAATGGATAGAGGAGCGCGGTGACACCGAGGAACTAGCGGGTCCGACGTCCAGGTTCGGCGTCGAGCGCCTAGCGGATCCCATGCTGGCCGAACTGCGCTTCAACCTGCAGCGCAAGCCGCGGCGGGCCAGATCCGGCATGAACGTGTCGCAAATGCACTATGCGCGCCGCGGCATGGTCACGCCGGAAATGGAATTCATCGCCATCCGCGAGAATCTGCAGCGCCGGCAATACATCGAGAGCCTGCGTACTTCCGGGCCCATGGGAGCCAAGCTGGCCGAACTGATGGGGCGCCAGCACCCGGGGCAGAATTTCGGTGCAGCGATTCCGCAGGAGATCACGCCCGAATTCGTGCGCGACGAGGTCGCGCGCGGCCGAGCGATCATCCCCGCCAACATCAACCACCCGGAATCCGAGCCGATGATCATCGGCCGCAATTTCCTCGTCAAAATCAACGCCAACATCGGCAATTCGGCGCTGGGTTCCTCGATCGGCGAGGAAGTCGAGAAAATGACCTGGTCGATACGCTGGGGCGGCGATACCGTCATGGATCTGTCCACCGGCAAGCATATCCATGAGACGCGCGAATGGATCATCCGCAATGCACCCGTTCCGATCGGCACGGTGCCGATCTACCAGGCTCTGGAAAAAGTCGACGGCAAGGCCGAGGAACTGACCTGGGAAATCTTCCGCGACACGCTGATCGAGCAGGCCGAACAGGGCGTGGACTATTTCACCATCCATGCCGGCGTGCTGCTGCGCTATGTGCCGCTGACGGCCAAGCGCATGACGGGCATCGTCAGCCGCGGCGGCTCGATCATGGCCAAGTGGTGTCTGGCGCACCACAAGGAGAGCTTCCTCTACACCCATTTCGAGGACATCTGCGACATCATGAAGGCTTACGACGTAGCGTTTTCGCTGGGCGACGGCCTGCGCCCGGGCTCGATCTACGATGCCAACGACGAAGCGCAGCTGGGCGAGCTGAAGACGCTCGGGGAATTGACCGACATCGCCTGGAAGCACGACGTGCAGGTGATGATAGAAGGGCCGGGCCACGTGCCGATGCACATGATCCGCGAGAACATGGAGCTGCAGCTGCGCGACTGCAAGGAGGCGCCGTTCTATACGCTCGGGCCGCTTACCACCGACATCGCGCCCGGCTACGACCACATCACCTCGGGCATAGGCGCGGCGATGATAGGCTGGTACGGCACGGCGATGCTTTGCTACGTCACGCCGAAAGAACACCTGGGCCTGCCGAACAAGGCCGATGTCAAGGACGGCATCATCACCTACAAGATTGCGGCGCACGCGGCCGACCTCGCCAAGGGCCATCCCGGCGCGCAGATCCGCGACAACGCGCTGTCCAAGGCGCGCTTCGAGTTCCGTTGGGAGGACCAGTTCAACCTCGGCCTCGATCCGGACAAGGCGCGCGAGTTCCACGACGAGACCTTGCCGCGCGACAGCGCCAAGGTCGCGCATTTCTGCTCCATGTGCGGCCCGCATTTCTGCTCCATGAAAATCACCCAGGACGTGCGCGACTACGCCGCGGCCCAGGGCGTGGACGAGCAGGCCGCATTGGCCAAGGGGATGGAGCAGAAGGCGGTGGAGTTCGTGAAAAAAGGCGCGCAGATCTATTCCAAGGCCTGAGCGTTTTCCTGGCGCGACAGCAACGGCGCGTTCCCGCGCCGTTGCTGTCGGCCGCGCGCGAGCGGTGATGCGAATTTAGGAAGCAAAAAATTTCTGCTCCGATGCATTTGCGGCGCCGGCAGCGCTTACAATCCAGCCCGTGGACCAAATCATACTCATCAAAGCGCTGATACTCGGGGTGGTCGAAGGCCTCACCGAATTCCTGCCGGTATCCAGCACCGGCCATCTGATCCTCGCCGGCGACCTGCTGCATTTCAACGACGAGAAGGGCAAGCTGTTCGAGATCGTGATCCAGTGCGGCGCGATCCTCGCGGTGTGCTGGGAGTACCGGGCCAAGATAAGCGCGGTGATCGCCGGCCTGGGCTCGGAGCGCGCGGCGCAGCGCTTCGCCCTCAACCTGGTGATCGCCTTCATTCCGGCTGCGGTGCTCGGCCTCGCGTTCGCCAACGCGATCAAGGCGCAGCTGTTCCAGCCGCTGCCGGTCGCGTTGGCATTCATCATCGGCGGCGTTGTCATCCTGTGGGCGGAGCGGCGCAAGCACACGGTGCGCATCCAGGAGGTGGAGGACTTGCGCTGGACCGACGCGCTCAAACTGGGCTTCGCCCAGGCGTTCGCGTTGATCCCGGGAACCTCGCGTTCCGGTGCGACCATCATCGGCGGCTTGTTCTTCGGCCTGTCGCGCAAGGCGGCGACCGAGTTCTCGTTTTTTCTGGCGATCCCGACGCTGTTCGCCGCATCGGGCTACGAGCTGTACAAGGAGCGCGCGCTGCTTTCGTTTGACGACTGGGGCATGTGGGCCGTGGGGTTTGTCGCTGCCTTCGTGTCCGCGTTCCTATGCGTGCGCTGGCTGCTGCGCTACATCTCGCATCACGATTTCACGCCTTTCGCCTGGTACCGCATCGCATTCGGGCTGGTGGTGCTGGGCACCGCCTACTCCGGCATGGTGGACTGGACCGCGCATTAATTGCTTGGATCCCGGCCGCCGCCGGGGGGCAAGGCTGCGCCCGCGCTAGAACGCTGCAACCGAGCCGTCGGAGCGCGGGTCGGCGCCGCCTTCGAGCACGCCGTTCGCATGGCGCACGACCGCGCCGGCATGGCCCATGGTCTCGTCCCAGTCCTGCAGTACATCCACCTCGTGGCCGTAGCGCCTGAGCTGCTCGATTACGCCGGACGGGAAACGCGCTTCCAGCTTGAGCGTGTCGCTCACCTGTCCCCAGGTGCGGCCGAGCAGCCAGCGCGGCGCGCTCACCGCCGCCTGCGGATTCATGCCGAAGCAGGCATAGCGCGTGAATACCGCGCTCTGGCTCTGCGGCTGGCCGTCGCCGCCCATGTTGCCGTAGACCATGCTGCGGCCGTCGTCGAACAGCGCCAGCGCCGGGTTGAGCGTGTGAAACGGTTTGCGCATCGGCCGCAGCGCATTCAGCGCCCGCTCGTCGAGCGAGAAGCTGCAGCCGCGGTTCTGCCAGACGATGCCGCTGTCTTTCAATACCACGCCGCTGCCGTACTCGTGATACGTGCTTTGAATGAACGTTACCGCGCGCCCCTCAGCGTCGATTACGCCCATCCACACCGTATCGCCCGGGCCTTTGCCTGCGCCCCAGGGTGCAGCCCGCCTGCGGTCGATGTTGGCCGCAAGCGCGCGCACATGCTCGGGTTCGAGGAAGCTTTGCGCATCGACCGTCATGTAGGCCGGATCGGTGATGCAGCGATCGCGGATCGCGAAAGCCTGCTTCGTGGCTTCCACGCACAGGTGCACGTAATCCGCGCCCGCAGGATCGAGCTTGCCGACTTCGAGCACGTCGAGAATGCCGAGTATCAACAGCGACACCAGCCCTTGCGTCGGCGGCGTCATGTTATACAGCCTGCCCAGAGAGTGCTTCAGCGCCAGCGGCGTGCGCCATTGCGCCTGATGCTCGCGCAGATCAGGGAGCGCGAGCGGACTGCCGGCCGCCGCAAGGTCACGCGCGAGCGATGCGGCCAATTCGCCGCGGTAGAAGTCGTCCAGCCCCGCCTGGGCCAGTTGCCGCAAAGTGCTGCCCAGGCGCGGCTGCAGGAACAGGCTGCCGATAGCAGGCGGCGCCCCGTCGACCAGATAAGTTGCGTCGAAGCCATGCACGCCTTTGAGGCCGGCGAGCTTGGCCGCCGTGGTCGCGTTCTGGCTGCGTGTGACGGCGATGCCGTTCTCGGCGTAATGGATCGCATCGGCGAACAGACGGGTCAGCGGCAGCTTGCCGCCGAGTTCCTTGCTGCTGAATTCGTAGGCAGCCTGCCAGCCGGAAATCGTCCCGGCCACGGTGCTGGCCGCCACACCGCCGCGAAACGGGATGCTCTGGCTAATCCCGCGCTCGGCGTACCAGGGGATGGAGGCGGCTGCCGCGGCGGCGCCGCAAGCGTCGATGGCGCGCGGCGCCTGTCCGGGTACGTGGACCAGCCAGAACGCGTCGCCGCCGATGGAATTCATGTGCGGATAGACCACGGCGATGTTCGCCGCGGCGGCGATCATGGCCTCGATCGCATTGCCGCCTTCGCGCAGCACGGCGAGAGCGGCCTGCGCCGCGAGCGCATGCGGCGCGACAGCCATGCCGCGCGTGCCTCGGATTGAGTTGAGCATGGGGTTCCAGGAAAAGGAAGGGGTTGAATATAAGCGCACCAGCTTCGGAAATAAGTATACCCGAGAGACATACGCTCATCACATGCTTATGCCGCAGCGGCCACGTTTCTGCCAACGTGGCTGCTCAGTCGCTGAGACATGTCGCGCCTCACCTGATTGAAGTCGATCGCGGATACCTCGCGCGGACGCGCGAGCGGGACGCGGCCGTCGTATTCGATGCGTCCCGGCCCGGCGGTCACCTCGGCGACGACGCTCTCAAGAACGTACCTATAAGTAATTGAGTAAGAATGAGTAATTTTAAGCGCCTCAGCGGGAACCAGCTAG
>JAJZPQ010000038.1 GCA_021811085.1 Pseudomonadota bacterium
GTAGGCCGTACGGCCGGGGCCGCTGCGCAGGAGAGGCGAATTGGCGGAGAAGCGCATGAATACTGCCTCTCGGACCGATTGAGCGAAAAAGAAAAAGGCGGCCGCAGCCGCCTTTTTTTCTTGCGCGAGACGCGTTACTTGCGCTGGCGCAGTTTGCGGATCGCTGCGATCTGGGCCGCTGCTTGCGCAAGCTCGGCCAGCGCTTCGGCATATTCCATTTTGCCGCTGCGGTTGGCGAGGTTTTCCTGCGCGAGCTTGTGCGCTTCCAGCGCCTTGGCTTCGTCCAGATCGTGGCCGCGGATGGCGGTGTCTGCGAGCACGGTAACCACGTTGGGCTGCACTTCGAGTATGCCGCCGGCGACGAAGATCAATTGCTCCTCGGCGCCGTCCGCAGGCTTGATGCGCACGGTGCCCGGCTTGATGCGCGTGATCAGCGACGTGTGCTTGGGATAGATGCCGAGCTCGCCCTCTTCGCCCGGCAGCACCACGAACTCGGCCTCGCCGGAGTAGATGGCTTCTTCGGCGCTGACGACGTCCACGTGAATTGTATGTGCCATATGACTTAGAACCTTTTTTTCCCGACCCCCGGCACGCCGGGGGTCGCCTTTTTACTGCAGGGTCTTCGCCTTCTCCACTGCTTCTTCGATGCCGCCCACCATGTAGAAGGCCTGCTCCGGCAGGTGGTCGTAGTCGCCGTTGACGATGCCCTTGAAGCCCTTGATCGTTTCCTTCAGCGGCACGTATTTGCCCTTCTGGCCGGTAAACACTTCGGCCACGTTGAACGGCTGCGACAGGAAGCGCTGGATCTTGCGCGCGCGCGCCACGGCCAGCTTGTCCTCGGGCGAGAGCTCGTCCATGCCCAGAATCGCGATGATGTCGCGCAGCTCCTTATAGCGTTGCAGCGTCTGCTGCACCGCGCGCGCCGTGTTGTAGTGCTCTTCGCCGACGACGTGCGGGTCCATCTGGCGCGAGGTCGAGTCGAGCGGGTCCACCGCGGGATAAATTCCGAGCGAAGCGATGTCGCGCGACAGCACCACGGTCGAATCGAGGTGGCCGAAGGTCGTTGCGGGCGAGGGGTCGGTCAGGTCGTCGGCAGGCACGTACACCGCCTGGATCGAGGTGATCGAGCCGGTTTTGGTCGAGGTGATGCGCTCCTGCAGCCGGCCCATCTCTTCGGCCAGCGTCGGCTGATAACCCACCGCGGAAGGCATGCGGCCCAGCAGCGCCGACACTTCGGTACCGGCGAGCGTGAAGCGGTAGATGTTGTCGACGAAAAATAGCACGTCGCGGCCCTCGTCGCGGAACGCTTCGGCCATGGTGAGTCCGGTCAGCGCCACGCGCAGGCGGTTGCCGGGCGGCTCGTTCATCTGGCCATAGACCAGGGCCACCTTGTCCAGAACGTTGGAGTCCTTCATTTCGTGATAGAAGTCGTTGCCCTCGCGCGTGCGCTCGCCCACGCCGGCGAACACGGAGTAGCCGGAGTGCTCGATTGCGATGTTGCGGATCAGCTCCATCATGTTCACGGTCTTGCCCACGCCGGCGCCGCCGAACAGGCCGACCTTGCCGCCTTTCGCAAACGGGCAGACCAGGTCGATAACCTTGATGCCGGTCTCGAGCAGTTCCTGGCTCGGCGAGAGCTCGTCGTAGCGGGGCGGGGTGCGGTGAATCGACGCGAGCTTTTCCGCGCCAATCGGACCCATTTCGTCGATCGGCCGGCCGAGTACGTCCATGATGCGTCCCAGAGTCTTCGGACCGATCGGCACCGAGATCGGGGCCTTGGTGTTGACCACTTTCATGCCGCGGCGCAGGCCGTCGGAGGAGCCCAGCGCAATCGTGCGCACGATGCCGTCGCCCAGCTGCTGCTCGACTTCCAGCGTCAGCCCGATGTCGTCCATTTTCAGTGCGTCATAGATGTTCGGCATCTGGTCGCGCGGGAACTCCACGTCCACCACCGCGCCTATGCACTGTACGATCGTTCCTTCGTTCATCGTCGTTTCCTAAGTCTTCAAATTCAAATTCGGTTGGTCGTTGGCTAACCGCGACGTCATACTGCGGCCGCGCCGGCGACGATCTCGGACAGCTCCTTGGTGATGCCCGCCTGGCGCGTCTTGTTGTAAATCAGCGTCAGCTCGTCGATGACGTTGCCGGCGTTGTCGCTTGCAGCCTTCATCGCCACCATGCGCGCGCTCTGCTCGGAGGCCATGTTCTCGGTCACCGCCTGGAAGATCAGCGCCTCGATGTAGCGCGTGAGCGTCTGGTCGAGCACGGATTTCGCGTCCGGCTCGTAGATGTAGTCCCACGAGCCTTCGGGTGCGCCCAGCTTCTCGCCCGACAGCGGCAGCAGCTGCTCCATCACCGGCTCCTGCTTCATCGTGTTGATGAACCTGGTGTAGAAGATCTCCAGCCGGTCGAAGCGGTCTTCGATATAGCCGTCGAGCATGATCTTGAGCGCGCCGATCAGCTTTTCCATGTGCGGCTTGTCACCCATGCCGACCACCTGCGACACCACGTTCGCTCCCAGGCGCTGCATGAAGCCCAGGCCCTTGTTGCCGATGCAGCAGACTTCGAAGCTCTCGCCCTGGGACTCCCACTCGCGCATTTTCGCAAGCGCCATGCGCAGGATGTTGGTGTTCAGGCCGCCGCACAGGCCTTTGTCTGCGGTGACGACGATGATGCCGACCCGCTTGACCGTGTCGCGCGTCACCAAATAGGGGTGGCGGTACTCCGGATTCGCGTGCGACAGGTGGGCTGCGACGTTGCGTATCTTGTCGGCATAGGGCCGCGCCGAGCGCGTGCGCTCCTGCGCTTTGCGCATCTTGGATGCGGCGACCATTTCCATCGCCTTGGTGATCTTGCGCGTGTTTTGCACGCTCTTGATCTTGGTCTTGATTTCCCTGGAACCTGCCATTGCCTGTCTCTCGCTAGTTCATGCCCGCTCGCACGGGAACGATGCACTGCTCGCTTAGTACGTTCCGTTCTGTTTGAAGTCCTTGACCGCTTCGTGCAGCGTGGCTTCGTCGTCCTTGGACAGGTCCTTGCTCGACTCTATCCGCTCGACCAGCGTGGCGTACTTGTCCTTGATGTAGGCGCGCAGCGCGCGCTCGGCGGCGAGCGCCTTGGCCACCGGGATGTCGTCGAAGTAGGCGTTGTTCACCGCGAACAGCGTCAGCGCCATTTCCCACACCTGCAGCGGCTCGTACTGCGGCTGCTTCATGAGTTCGGTCACCATGCGCCCGCGCTCGAGCTGCTTTCTCGTGGCTTCGTCGAGGTCGGAGGCGAACTGGGCGAACGCGGCGAGTTCGCGGTATTGCGCCAGCGACAGGCGCACGCCGCCGCCAAGCTTCTTGATCACCTTGGTCTGCGCCGCGCCGCCTACGCGCGACACCGAGATGCCGGCGTTGATCGCGGGGCGGATACCGGCGTTGAACAGGTCGGTCTCAAGGAAGATCTGGCCGTCGGTAATCGAGATCACGTTGGTCGGAACGAAGGCAGTCACGTCGCCCGCCTGGGTTTCGATCACCGGCAGCGCGGTGAGCGAGCCGGTCTTGCCCTTGACTTCGCCCTTGGTGAATTTCTCCACGTATTCGGGATTCACGCGCGCGGCGCGCTCGAGCAGGCGCGAGTGCAGATAGAACACGTCGCCGGGATAGGCTTCGCGGCCCGGCGGGCGGCGCAAGAGCAGCGACACCTGGCGGTAGGCCCAGGCCTGCTTGGTCAAATCGTCATAAATGATCAGCGCGTCCTGGCCGCGGTCGCGGAAATATTCGCCCATGGTGCAGCCGGAGTAGGGCGCGATGTACTGCATCGCCGCGGACTCCGAGGCGGTGGCGGCGACGACGATCGTATAGGCCATCGCGCCGTGCTCTTCCAGGCGGCGCACCACGTTGACGACGGAAGAAGCCTTCTGCCCGATCGCGACGTAGATGCAGATCAGGTCCTTGCCTTTCTGGTTGATGATGGTGTCGATCGCGACTGCGGTCTTGCCGGTCTGGCGGTCGCCGATGATCAGCTCGCGCTGGCCGCGGCCGATCGGCACCATGGAGTCGATCGATTTGAGGCCGGTCTGCACCGGCTGCGACACGGACTGGCGCTCGATCACGCCCGGCGCGACCTTCTCGATGACGTCGGTGAGCTTGGCATTGACCGGGCCCTTGCCGTCGATCGGCTGGCCGAGCGAATTGACCACGCGGCCGATGAGCTCGGGGCCGACCGGTACGTCGAGAATGCGGCCGGTGCACTTGACCGTGTCGCCCTCGGAGATGTGCTCGTACGCGCCCAGTACCACCGCGCCGACCGAGTCGCGCTCGAGGTTGAGCGCGAGGCCGAACGTGTTCTGCGGGAATTCCAGCATTTCGCCGGCCATCACGTCCGACAGGCCGTGGATGCGGCAGATGCCGTCGGTCACCGACACCACCGTGCCCTGGGTGCGCACGTCGGCGGACAATGCAAGATTCTGGATCTTGCTTTTGATCAGCTCGCTGATCTCGGAGGGATTCAACTGTTGCATGCTATCTCCTGAACCTTAAATATTCTCAGCTCGCGAGCAGGCCGGCGGCCATCGCATTGAGCTTGCCGCGCACCGAGCCGTCGATGACTTCATCGCCGACCACCACGCGCACGCCGCCGATGAGCTCGCGCTCGACGCTCACCCGGGGATTGATTTTGCGTTTGAAGCGTTTTTCCAGATCGGCCACCAGACTCGCGAGCTGCGCCGCGTCCAGTTCGAACGCGGTGCTGATCTGGGCGTCGACCACGCCTTCGCGCTCGTTCTTGAGCGTATCGAACTGGGCATGGATTTCAGGCAGCAGCGTGAGGCGGTCGTTTTCGATCAACAGAGCGATGAAGTTCTTCGCCTCGGGCGAAAGGTCGGCGGGGCACAAGGACAGGAACAGCTCGCGCAGCTGGCCCGCGGTGAGGTCGTACTTGGCCAGGCATTCCTGCATATCGGGATGCGCGACGACCTGCGCCAGCGTACGCAGCGTGCCCGACCAGGCGGAAAGCGCCGCGGCACCGTCGGCGAGGCGGAACACCGCTTCGGCGTAGGGCCGCGCTAAGGTAGCGATCTCGGCCATAAGGGTCTACAGCTCCCGCTTCAGCTGGTTGAGCAGTTCGGCGTGGGCCTGGGCATTGACTTCGCGCTGCAGGATCTTCTCGGCGCCGCTGACTGCAAGGGCGGCCACTTGTTCGCGCAGCACCTCTTTGGCGCTGGAAACTTCCTGCTGAATTTCGGATTTGGCGCCGGCAAGCAGCCGCTCGCCTTCGGCTTTGGCCGAGCTCTTGGCTTCCTCTATCATCTGCAAGCCGCGCTTTTCCGCGTGGGCGATGATTTCGGCAGCGCGTGCGCGCGCCTTGACCGTCTCTTCGGCGGCGAGCTTGCCCGAGGCCTCGAGCTGCTGCTTGCCCTGTTCGCCGGCCGCGAGGCCGTCGGCAATCTGCTTTTGCCGTTCCTCGATCGCCTTCATCAGCGGCGGCCAGACGAATTTGACCGTAAACAGGATGAAAAGCGCGAACGAAACCGCCTGCGCGAACAGTGTTAAGTTGATGTTCATGGTCGAATTCCCTCGCGGGCCTGGTCTCGCACGGCAAGACCGGCGGGTGCGGTCAAATTACTTCGCGATGACGGCGAGCAGCGGGTTGCCGAACGCGAACAGCATCGCAATGCCGACGCCGATAATGAACGAGGCGTCGATCAGGCCCAGCAACAGGAATACTTTTGCCTGCAGCTGCGGAATCAGTTCGGGCTGGCGCGCCGCGCCTTCGAGGAAACGGCTGCACATCAAGGCCACGCCGATACAAGCGCCCATGGCGCCCAGTCCGACGATCAGGCCGATGCCGATGCCGGTGTAGGCCTGAATCATGGCCAATGCTTGAATTTTATCCATCGTAGTGTCCTCTCTTGAACGAAATAAAGTGTTACGGGGTTAGGAAATTTAATGGCTCTCGTGTGCCATCGAGATGTACACGATCGTGAGCATCATGAATATGTACGCCTGCAGCACGACGATCAGGATGTGGAATATCGACCAGCCGACGCCGAGCACGGCGCCGAAGAACGCGCCGCTGACGCTGGTCGCCGCCCACAGCCACAACAGCAGGAAAATGATTTCGCCGGCATACATGTTGCCGTACAGCCGCAGCGAGTGCGACAGCGGCTTGGACACGTATTCGACCATGTTGAACAGGAAATTGAACGGCCACAACAGAGGATTCGAGCCGAACGGCGCGCAGAACAGCTCGTGGATCCAGCCACCGAGGCCCTTGACCGCGATAGAAAAATAAATCATCAGCAGAAACACCGACAGCGACAGCGCGAACGTGGTGTTGACGTCGGCGGTGGGAACGATGCGGAATTCGTGCTGGTGGAACACATGCGTCAGGATCCAGGCCATGATGTCGACCGGCAGAAAATCCATCGCGTTCATCAGCAGCACCCACACGAACACCGTGAGCGCGGCCGGCGCGACAAAGTCGCGCTTGCCGTGGAATATGCCTTTCACCTGATCGTCGACGAAGCCGAACAGGAGTTCGACGAAGGCCTGGCGCTTGTTCGGCACGCCCGAAGTCGCGCCGCGCACGACCCACCACATCAAGGCAGTGGCGACCACGCCGAGGATCGCGCCGGTCACCAGCGAATCGACATGCAGCGTCCAGAAAGAGCTGTCGCCGACCGACTGGGCGTTGAAGCTCAGGTGGTGCTGAATGTAACTGGTTGCGTTGAGTTCTTGCTCGGAAGCCATTCTAACTAGCCTGTTAGGTCCAAATTACAAACTACAAACACAGCTTAAGTTTCGTCGCGGGCAAACAGTGCGAAACTGAATATCAGGATCGAGACGACAAACGACCCCAACAGCCCGACTACCACCACGTCCTGGTAGAGCGCCAGCACCAGCCAAAGCAGCAAGCCGGCAAGGAAAAGCTTAACCACTTCGGCCTTGAGGGCGGCGAAGATGACTTCCGCTGCGGATTTCCCTTTTTCTTCTGCGCTTTTTGCAGCCAGAAACACAAACGCCAGCCCGGAGGTGATGCCGATCAGGCCGCCCAGCAGCGCCGAAATCGCGCCGTGTACGCCTTCGAACCAGGCCGCAATCGATGCGATGATTATCGTGGCCAGTACTTGCGACCCGAACACCGGGCGGAACTTTCGCCACACTCGCCGCTATCCTCGCTGCAAAACGGCGAGATTATAGCGGCTTTAGCGAAGCACGGTCAATTCACAATTGGCCATTATCCGGCGCAATGCCTTGATCCACATCAATATGTATGGCCGAGCTTCAAGGTATTCGCGCGCTTGTTGCGGCGCGCAAGCAGCGTTAGCGCGGACTGCGTTTTTTCGGCTTGGCCGCCGCTTTGGGAAGGTCGGTCTTGGAAAAGTACCAGTCGGTGTATTCGTAGCCGGCGCGCGCTCTCGCGTCCGCATCTTTGGCGGTGGCCGGCGGCGGCACGATGACTTTTTCCCCGGGGCGCCAGCCCTCCGGTGTCGCTACGCGGTGCCGGTCGCTGGTTTGCAGGGCTTCGATCAGCCGCAGAAACTCTTCGACCGAGCGGCCATTGGTCATGGGGTAATAGATCATCGCCCGCACCTTTCCTTCCGGATCGATGAAGAAGGTAGCGCGCACGGTCGAAGTATCGCTTGCCCCGGGCTGGATCATGCCGTAATCGTGCGCGATGCGCATCGACAGGTCGTCGATGATCGGAAACGGAATCTCCACGCCGAATTTTTCCTTGATGTTGCGGATCCAGGCGAGGTGCGAATAGGTGCTGTCGATGGACAGGCCCATCAGTTCGCAGCCGAGCCTGCGGAAGCGCTCGTAGGCGCCGGCGAAGGCGAGGAACTCGGTGGTGCACACCGGCGTGAAATCGGCCGGGTGGGAAAACAGAATCAGCCATTTCCCGCGGTAGTCCTTCAACGCGCGCGGACCGTGCGTGGTCTTGGCGCTGAAATCCGGCGCCGGTTCGTTGATGCGCGGAATTTTGGCATTCCAGACGTTTTCCATTGCTCTCTCCTGTGCGGCGGAGCCGGGCTCCGTCCTGTATCTGCGTTAGCTTTCTGCGCTAATCCTGAAAGCGGGCGATGATTTCCGCCGGAATGACGCCCGCCTTGAGCCCGTCGGGATCATGCGGATCGCGCAAGCCCCAGACCCTCACTTCGCGCCCCTCGACGACGATATTACCGTTGTTGTGTATCCGGTGCTCGACCACGAATACCTTGCTGCGCCATTCGCCGACCCAGCTCTCGATGACGATCTGGTCGCCGAAGCGCGACGGGCCGCGAAAGCTCGCGCTCGCGTCGACCAGCGCCACCCCGGCCATGCGGTAGTCGGGGAACATCTGCGCCCAGGGCAGGCCGCGGGAACGGAACATCCTTTCGGTCGCGCGATCGAACCAATCGAAATAGCGCGGGTAAAAGACGATGCGCGCCGGATCGCAATCGGCGAAATCGACCACAATTTCCAAACGGGAAGGCGTCATATCCGTATCGCAGCTAATGAAATTCGAGGCGCGAAGACTGCAGCGCAAGCACATATCCTACGCGGCGGCCCATGGCCGGGGCCGTATTATGCCGTCTTCCGCGGACAACCATACGTCAGATCGGCCCTGCCGTGATTACGCGGGATGACAACAGCGGACGGACAAACTAGACTGAAAATTATGGCTAACGATGGCAAGCGGCGTTCTATGCTGTCTACGTTGGGACTAATCGCGGCGCTCGCCGGCGGCTGCGCTCAAGCGCAGGAGCCCTATGCGCGCGAACGCCAGGCGCTGCTGAAAGAGATCGAAGCCATGGCGCGCGAAACCGGCGCCGAGACCGGCCGCTCCGTATTCAGCGCACGCGTGATGGCGGCCATAGCCAAGGTGCCGCGCCATCGCTTCGTCTCCGCGGCCTATGGGCCGCTGTCCTACGCCAACCGGCCGCTGCCCATAGGACAGGGCCAGACCATCTCCCAGCCCTATATCGTCGCGCTCATGACCGAACTGCTCGACCTCAAAGCCGGCGACGCGGTGCTCGAAATCGGCACCGGCTCCGGCTATCAGGCCGCAGTCCTGGCCGAGCTCGCGCATAAGGTCTATACGATCGAAATCCTCGAGCCGATCGGAAAGAATGCCGCAAGCCTGCTGCAGCAACTGGGCTACAAGAATATCGAAACCCGGATAGGCGACGGCTACGCGGGCTGGCCGCAGCGCGCGCCGTTCGATGCGATTATCGTCACTGCCGCCGCGCCGCAGGTTCCGCCGGCGCTGATCGCGCAATTGAAACCCGGCGGACGCATGGTGATTCCGGTCGGCGCGGAAAGCGAAGTGCAATTCCTGCACGTGATGGTGAAGCAGGCCGACGGTTCGATTCTGAACCAGCGCAGCCTGCCGGTGCGCTTCGTGCCGCTCACCCGCAACGACTAGCGGCGCTCACGCCGCGCGCTTCAGCCCTTGAACTTGGACAGCAGGTCGTCGAGGTGCTCGTGGCTGACGTAGCTGATCACCAGCTTGCCCGCGCCCTTCTTGCCGGGTTTGATTTCGACTTGGGTGCCGAATTTTTCCGACAACTCTTCCTCGAAGCGCAGGACGTCGCGGCTGGTCTTGAGCCGGCTCGATTTCTTCGGCTTCGGGTGGAGAAGGTCCTGCACCAGCTTCTCGGTTTCGCGCACCGACAGCCCGCGTTCGGCCACGCGCAAAGCGAGGTCTTCCTGGCGCCGGCCTTCTAGCGCGAGCAACGCGCGCGCATGGCCCATGTCGATCTTGCTGTCGTAGAGCAATACTTGCACCGATTGCGGCAGGTTCAGCAGGCGCAGCAGATTGGAGGTCGCGGCGCGCGAGCGGCCCACGGCTTCAGCCGCTTCCTGGTGGGTCATCTTGAATTCGTTGATCAGGCGGTGGATGCCGGTGGCCTCTTCCAGCGGATTCAGGTTCTCGCGCTGGATGTTTTCGATCAGTGCCATCGCGAGCGCGGCCGAATCGGGCACCTCGCGCACCACCACAGGTACTTCGCGCAGGCCCGCAATTTTCGCTGCGCGCCAGCGCCGTTCGCCGGCGATGATTTCATAGCGCCCCTTGGCCAGCGGCCGCGCCAGGATCGGCTGCATCACGCCCTGCGCCTTGAGCGAGCGCGCCAGCTCCTCCAGAGAGGCCTGGTCCATGCGCGTGCGCGGCTGATACCTGCCCGGCTGCAGCTCTTCCAGCTTGAGCGTCTTGAGCGCGTCGCCGGCGCCTGCTTCCTCGTCCTTGGCCAACAGCGCGTCCAGCCCGCGTCCCAGTCCTTTCATCGTCGCTTCCTCATCTAGGCGAGCGCGGCGGCCGAACGCAGCAGCAGTTCGTCGGCCAGCGCGATGTAGGCCTGCGAGCCTTTGCACGCCTTATCCAGATTCACCGCGGGTGCGCCATAGCTCGGCGCTTCGGCCAGACGCACGTTGCGCGGAATGATGGTTGCGTACAGCTTGTCGCCGAAATGCTGCTGCAGCTGCGCCGAGACCTGCTGCGCGAGCGAGTTGCGCGGATCGTACATGGTGCGCAGCAAGCCTTCGATCTCCAGCCGCGGATTGAGGTGCTTGCGCACCTTGCGTATGGTTTCGACCAGATCGCTCAAGCCTTCCAGCGCGTAATACTCGCACTGCATCGGGATCATCACCGCGTCGGCCGCGACCAGCCCGTTGAGCGTGAGCAGGTTGAGCGCGGGCGGGCAGTCGAGCAGGATGAAATCGTAGTCCGACGCAATCGCGGTCAACGCCGACTTGAGCCGCGTTTCGCGGTTGTCCAATCCCACCATTTCGACTTCGGCACCGGCCAGTTCGCGATTCGCCGGCAGCAAGTCGTAGCCGCCGCTTTCGGATTTCTGCCGCGCCGCCTGAACGGTGGTGAGGCCGAGCAGCACCTGATACACCGAGCTCTGCAAGCCGCGCTTGTCGATGCCGCTGCCCATGGTGGCGTTGCCCTGCGGATCGAGATCGATCAGAAGCACGCGCTTGCCGGCGGTGGCGAGGCCGCCGGCGAGATTGACGCTGGTGGTCGTCTTGCCAACGCCGCCTTTCTGGTTCGCGACCGCGAGGATGCGTGCGCTCATAGCACGCGTTCCCGCAGGCTTGCCGCATCCATTTCGATCAGCGCCAGATGCCGCGCTCCATCCAAGCCCGGCACCGCGAGCGGCAGTACCTGTTTCACTTTGAATCCTGGAGGCAGCTTGTCGATTTCCTCATACGGGTGCAGTCCCTTCATCGCCGCGAACATCCCGCCCGGCGCGAGCAGATGCTGCGTCATGCGCACGAACTCGCCCATGTCGGAGAACGCGCGTGAAATGATTACATCGAAGCGCTGGTCCGTGTGCCAGGATTCCACGCGCTCGGCGCAGACCGCCACATTCTTCAGCTTCAGTTCCATCACCGCCTGGTTCAGGAACGCCGCCTTCTTGTGATTGCTGTCGAGCAGGGTCACCTGCATGGCCGGCTGCGCGAGCGCGAGCGGAATGCCGGGCAATCCGGCGCCGCTGCCCACATCGAGCAGGCGCTTAGCATGCAGATGCGGCGCCACCGCCAGACTGTCGAGCAGGTGATGGCTCACCATTTTTCCCGGTTCGCGTATGGCGGTGAGGTTGTACACCCGGTTCCATTTTTCGATGAGCGCGAGGTAATCGCGCAAGCTTTGCTGGATCTCGGGCGCGAGCGTCAATCCCAGCGCAAGCAGCCCGCGTTGCAGCTGATCGGCCGTATTCATGCTGCGGGGCGCTCGGTCCTGGCAGCCGACTTGGCCGACGATTCTGGCTTAGCCGCGGTGTCGAAGCCGCGCTTCAGATGGACCAGCAGCAAGGAAATCGCGGCCGGGGTCAGACCCGAGATGCGCGAGGCCTGGCCTATGGTTTCCGGTTTGTGTTGTTCGAGTTTTTGCTGCACTTCCTTGGACAGGCCGCGCACCGTGCGATAGTCGAGATCGCGCGGCAGCGCCGTCGCCTCGTATTGCTCGCGCCGCAGCACCTCGTCGCGCTGACGCGCGATGTAACCGTCGTATTTGACCTGGATCTCGACTTGCTCGGCCACCACCGGATCAAGCACGGCTTCGCCCGCACCGGGCAGGGACATCAGACTGGCATAGCTCACATCCGGGCGGCGCAACAGATCAGTGAGTGCATACTCTCTTTCTATCCCTTTACCTAAAACCCTCTCCGCGTCGACCTCCGGGAGGATCTTGGGATTGATCCAGGTCGATTTGAGCCGCTCCAACTCCCGCGCAACGGCTTCGCGCTTGCGCTCGAACGCCTCCCAGCGCGCGTCGTCGATCAAACCCAGGCCGCGCCCGATTTCGGTCAGGCGCATGTCCGCATTGTCTTCGCGCAGCATCAGGCGATACTCGGCGCGGCTGGTGAACATGCGGTAGGGCTCGGATACGCCGCGCGTGATGAGGTCGTCGACCAGCACGCCGATGTAAGCCTGGTCGCGGCGCGGACACCAGCCTTCCCGGCCCTGCGCCTGCAAGGCGGCGTTAATCCCGGCGAGGAGCCCCTGGGCCGCCGCCTCCTCATAGCCGGTGGTGCCGTTGATCTGGCCGGCGAAAAACAGCCCGGCGATCGCCTTGGTTTCCAGCGTGGATCGGAGTCCGCGCGGATCGAAGTAGTCGTACTCGATCGCGTAGCCGGGGCGCAGGATATGCGCCCGTTCCAGGCCCTTGATCGAGCGCACCAGTTTCAATTGCACATCGAACGGCAGGCTGGTCGAAATGCCGTTGGGATAGAACTCGTTGGTCGTGAGACCTTCGGGCTCGAGGAAAATCTGGTGGCTGGCCTTGCCGGCGAAGCGGTGTATCTTGTCTTCGATCGACGGACAGTAGCGCGGGCCCACACCTTCGATCACGCCGGTGTACATCGGCGAGCGGTCCAGGCCGCCGCGGATGATTTCGTGCGTGCGCGCATTGGTATGCGTGATCCAACAGGGCAGCTGCCGCGGGTGCAGCTCACGCCGGCCCATATAGGAAAACACCGGCGCCGGATCATCGCCCGGCTGCTCCTGCATCGAGGAGAAATCGATGCTACGGCCGTGGATGCGCGGCGGCGTCCCGGTTTTCAACCGGCCTACCGGAAGCTTCAGTTCGCGCAGCCGCGCCGCCAGGCTGATCGAGGGCGGATCACCCGCCCTGCCCGCCTGGAAATTGCTCATGCCGACGTGAATCAACCCGGACAGGAACGTGCCCGTGGTCAGGACCACGGCGCGCGCGCTGAAGCGGATACCCAGCTGCGTCACCACGCCGCTGACCCGGTCGCCTTCTAGCACCAGATCGTCCACCGCCTGCTGGAACAGGGTCAGGTGCGGCTGGTTCTCCAGGCGCGCACGGATTGCCTGCTTGTACAGCAGCCGGTCGGCCTGGGCGCGCGTGGCGCGCACCGCCGCCCCCTTGCTCGAATTGAGGATGCGGAACTGGATGCCGGCCTCGTCCGTGGCGATGGCCATGGCGCCGCCGAGCGCGTCGACCTCCTTGACCAGATGCCCCTTGCCGATGCCGCCGATCGACGGATTGCAGGACATCTGCCCCAGCGTCTCGATGTTGTGCGTGAGCAGCAGCGTATTGCAGCCGGCGCGGGCGGCAGCGAGCGCGGCTTCGGTTCCGGCATGCCCGCCGCCAACCACAATCACGTCGAATTCGCTGGGGAACTGCATACGTCCGCTGCGCTGCCAAAGAGGCGCGATTCTACGCTGATTTCCCTTAAACCGTAAGGCGCTGTTCCACGTGGAACAAAGTGAAAATGAGCGCGGTCTGGCCGGTGACAGGGAGCGGCGGCGGCGGCCGGAATTTGCGGAGAAGGACGCGTCTCGTGTTTGTTCCACGTGGAACAAGCTGACGCGGGCATGCCCCTCCGCGGCGCGCCGATCTAGCCGGCGCCGCTCGAAACCAGGCCGAGATAGCTTTCGATCACGCGCGGATCGGAGGCGAGATTCGCGCTGGGCCCTTCGACCACGATTTCGCCGGTTTCCAGCACGTAGCCGTAATCGGCCACCTGCAGCGCGGCGCGGGCGTTCTGCTCCACCAGCAGTATCGACACGCCGGTCTCGCGCAATCCGGCGATGACGCGAAAGATGTCGCGCACGATCAGCGGCGCCAGGCCGAGGCTGGGTTCGTCCAGCATCAGCAGGCGCGGACGGCTCATCAGCGCGCGGCCGAGCGCGAGCATCTGGCGCTCGCCGCCGGAAAGCGTCCCGGCGAGCTGCTTGCGCCGTTCCTGCAGGCGCGGGAACAGGCGATACACTTCGTCGAAATCGGCGGCGATCGTCTGGTCGCGCTTGCGGTAGCGGTGAAACGCGCCGAGCACCAGATTGTCTTCCACCGTCATCGCGGCAAACAGCTCGCGCCGCTCCGGTACCAGGCACAGCCCCCGGCTCACCCGTTGCTCCGGCTCGAAGCGCATGATTTCCTCGCCCGCATAGCTGATGCTGCCGCGCGCGGGCAGCATGCCCATCAAAGCGGCCAGCAGCGTGGTCTTGCCCGCGCCGTTGGGACCGATAACCGTCACGATCCTGCCCTGTTCCAGGCGCAGCGCCGCCTGATGCACGGCTTCAACCTTGCCGTAGGCCACGCTGAGGCCGCGCACTTCCAGCAGCGCGCTCATTTGACGCCCCCGAGATAGGCCTCGAGCACCGCCGGGTCGGTCTGGATTTCCTGCGGCAGGCCTTCGGCCAGCTTTTCGCCGAAGTCCATCACCACCAGCCGGTCCACCAGCTTCATGACGAAATCCATGTCGTGTTCGACCAGCAGCACGCTCATGCCCTCCGACTTAAGCTTGCGCAGCAGCTCGGCCAGCGCGCGCTTTTCCTGATAGCGCAGGCCGGCCGCGGGTTCGTCCAGCAACAGCAATACCGGGTCGGCGCACAGCGCGCGCGCGATTTCGAGGATGCGCTGCTGGCCCAGCGCGAGGCTGCCGGCTTGCTCGTGCATGCTGGGGCCCAGACCCACGCGCTCGAGCTGGCGCGCCGCCTCGGCCAGCAGCATGGCCTCCTCCGCACGCTCCAGATGCAGGGCTGCGCTGATCACGCCTTTGCTGCCGCGCAGGTGCGCACCGATAGCTACGTTTTCCAGTACGCTCATCGTCGGCAACAGGTGCACGTGCTGGAAGGTGCGCGCGAGTCCGTAGGGCACGATGGCGCGCGCGGACAAGGTGTCGATGCGTTCGCCGCGGAAGCGCACCTCGCCGCTGGTCAGCGGCAGCACGCCGGTGACCAGATTGAACACCGTGCTCTTGCCGGCCCCATTGGGTCCGATCAGGCCGAGGATTTCGCCGCTGCGCATGGCGAAGGACAACTCGTTCACCGCCACCAGACCGCCGAAGGCCTTGCGCACCCGCGTCAGCTCGAGCAAGCTTTCGCCGCAGGCAGGCTGCGCTCGCCGCGGCAGTTCCTGTGCCGCTGCCTGGGGCAGTTTCTTCGGCGCGGGAAAATAGCGCAGGACCAGCGGCATGATGCCTTCGCGCGCACGCTGCAGCAGCAGCACCAGCAGCACGCCGAAGACGATCATTTCAAAATTGCCGTTTTGACCCAGCAGTCTGGGCAGCAGATCCTGCAGCCACTGCTTGAGTATGGTCAGAATCCCCGCTCCCACCACGGCGCCCCAGACCGAGGCGGCGCCTCCGACCACGGCCATGAACAGGTACTCGATGCCCGCGTTGATCGAAAATGGCGTCGGATTCACGAAACGCAGCAGGTGCGCGTAGAGCCAGCCCGACAGGCTGGCGAGCAAGGCCGCATGGATGAATATGATGGTCTTCAGACGCGCAGTGTCCACGCCGAAGCTCTCAGCCATCATGCTTCCGCCCTTCAGCGCACGGATGGCGCGGCCGGAGCGTGAATCGAGAAGGTTGTGCATGGACAGCAGCGCGAGTAAAGCCAGCGTCCAGATCAGATAATCGAATTTGCGGCCGGTATCCAGCGCCACACCAAAGACGTTGATTTCTGGAAGGCTGGAAAGACCGGTATAGCCGCCCAAGAATTCGATATTGCTGAACAGATAGTACAGGCTGATGCCCCAGGCTATGGTTCCTAGCGGCAGATAATGCCCCGAAAGACGCAAGGTAATAAAACCAAGGAAAAGGGATACGGCGAAAGTAAGCGCTAACCCTGCCAGCAGCGTCAGCCAAGGGGATACGCCGTAGGCCGTGGTCAGGAAGGCCGTGGTATAGGCACCCATGCCGACAAAGGCCGCCTGCCCGAAGGACGTAAGTCCGCCTATGCCGGTAAGCAGCACCAGACCCAGCGTCACGATACTGTACAGGCCGATGTAATTGAGCAGCGTGACATGGAACTCGGGCAGCGCGAGCGGCGCCGCCAGCATGAAGGCGACGAACATGCCGAGGACCAGGCGCGCCCGGCTCATTCCTCTTCCTCTTCGATATGATGGGTAGTAAAAGAGCGCCAGATCAGTACCGGGATGATCAAGGTGAACACGATCACCTCTTTGTACGCGCTGGCCCAGAACGAAGCGTAGGCTTCGAGCAAACCAACCAGCAGCGCGCCTGCGGCCGCAATCGGATAACTCATCAGGCCGCCCACGATCGCGCCTACAAAGCCCTTCAAACCGACGAGGAAGCCCGAATCGTAGTAAATGGTGGTGATGGGCGCGACCAGGATACCGGAGAGCGCACCGATCAGAGCCGCCAAGGTGAAACTCAGCTTGCCCGCCATGGCCGGAGATACGCCCACCAGACGTGCACCGACGCGGTTGATGGCGGTGGCGCGCAGCGCCTTGCCGTAAATGGTGTGCTCGAAGAACAACAGCAGGGCGACGATCAAGGCCAGGCTCGCGCCCATCACCCACAGGCTTTGCCCGGAAATGTTGAGCACGCCCAGCTTCCACTGCGCGTCGGAGAATGGCGGCGTGCGCGAACCCTCGGCGCCGAAGAATACCAAGCCGAGTCCGGTCATGGCGAAATGCACCGCGACCGAGATAATCAGCAGCACCAGTACCGAGGCATTGGCCAACGGCTGGTAGGCCAGTCGGTAGACCATGGGGCCCAGCGGCACGACCAGCACGAGTGTGAGCAATATTTGTAGTGTGAGCGCTGGCTTCTGCGGAGCGGCCCACCATGCAAGCGAAAGCAATGCCACAGGAATAATGATGAACTTGAACAGTATCGCCGGAATCCGCCGTGCCAGGCCCAGGCGCAAAGCCTGCGCCAACTCCACGACCGCGACGGCCAAGCCGACGCCCAGCAGCAGCCAGGCCGTACCGGGCAGCTTCCCCAGCTGCAGGCCGGCCAGGGTGAGCGCGCCATAGGCGACAAACTCGCCCTGCGGTATGAATATCACCCGCGTCACCGCAAACACCAATACCAAGGCGAGCGCGAGCAGCGCGTAGATCGCGCCGTTGGTCAGGCCGTCCTGAATCAGAAAAAGGGCAATCTCTGTGTTCAAATCTGCGGCTTAGTCAGCATCGCCCGGAACAGTTTCGAGCTTTGGCGCACATTATTTCATCAATCCCGATTCTCTGAAGTAAGGAATTGCGCCAGGATGCAGCGGCATCGTATTGCCGACCGGCATCCATGCTCTGCTGATGTGCGCCAGCGCGGGGTGCGAGCGCTTAGATCACGGCCTGACCATTAACGGAAATGCTCGTCGCGCATTGTACGGGTGCAGATCCTGGCTATTGGGCCGCAATAACCTCATCGATCGAGCGCGCAAGCTTGTCTACGGCCTCGTCCAGCTGCGCTTCGCTGATGATGTAAGGCGGGGCGAGCAGCACATGGTCACCTGCCACTCCGTCCGCCGTACCACCCATCGGATAGCACATCAACCCGTTTTCCAGCGCGCGCTGCGTGAGCAGGGTGTTGATTCTGCGTTGCGGATCGAACGGCCGTTTGCTCGCGCGTTCTTCCACCAGTTCCACCGCCCAGAACAGTCCGCGGCCGCGAATCTCGCCTACGTGCGCATGCGCGCCCAAGCGTGCGCGCAACCTCGTTTCGAGTCCGGCGCCGCGTTCGCGCACCTGGGCCAATAGCCCGCGCTGCTTGATTGCGCACTGCACCGCCAGCGCGCCGGCGCAGGCGGTGGCGTGTCCGGTATAAGTGTGGCCGTGCTGGAAGAAACCCGAGCCATTCACCACAGCGTCATAGATTTTCGCGCTTGCAAGCAGCGCGCCTATGGGCTGATAGCCCGCGCCCAGGCTCTTGCCTATGCATAGGAGATCGGGTGCCACAGCCTCCTGCTCACAGGCATAGAGCGTGCCGCAGCGACCCATGCCGCACATCACTTCGTCCAGGATCAGCAAGATGCCGTACTTGTCGCAAACTGCGCGCACGCCCGCAAAATAACCCGGCACCGGCGTGACGCAGCCCAGCGTCGCTCCGGCCACGGTCTCCGCGACAAAGGCAAGCACCTGCTCCGGCCCCAGTCGCCGCACTTCCTGCTCCAGCTCGCGCACCAAGCGCTGTCCATACGCCGCGTCGTCCTCACCCTGCCGCTTGCCGCGATAGCTGTAACAGGGCGCGACATACGAGACCTGCAGCGGCAGCGGCTCGAACTGCTTGCGCCGCCGCGTGTTGCCGCCGGTTGCGAGCGCGCCCAGTGTGTTGCCGTGGTAACTCTGCTGGCGCGCGATCACCCGGCTGCGTCGCGGTTGACCGATCTCGACGAAATACTGGCGCGCGAGCTTGAGCGCCGCCTCCACCGCCTCCGAACCGCCGGAGCAGAAATACACCCGCTCTATCCCCGCAGGCGCATGCTCTATCAGTTCGCAGGACAGCCCTTCCATGGGCTTGTTGGTGAAAAACGAAGTATGTGCAAACGGCAACCGGTCCAGCTGCGCTTTGATTGCCTCGATTACCTCGCGATCGTTGTGCCCCAGGCAGGATACGGCGGCACCGCCGCAGGCATCCAGGTAGCGCTTGCCGTCGCGGTCGATGATGTAGGGCCCGTCACCACTGACGGCCACCGGATATTTGTGTTTTGGATTGCGGTGGAAAACCTGACCCATGAAAGCTCGATCTCAGGGCGCGAGCCTGGTCTCCAGCAGCTGGCGTTCCAGCACCAGGGCTTGCGGCAGCTTGTCCTCGAGCTTGGCGAACAGTTCGTCATGCAGCTTCAGCTCGCGCTCCCAGGCACCCCGATCGATGTTGGTGACGCTTGCATATTTGTCGGCGCCGAATTCCAGTCCCTGCCAATGCAGATCCCCGAATTCCGGCATCCAGCCCAGCGGCGTTTCGATCGCATGCGCGTGCCCCTGGCAGCGCCCCACGATCCAGCTCAGCACACGCATGTTTTCGCCGAAGCCGGGCCAGACGAACTTGCCGTTGGCGTCCTTGCGAAACCAGTTGACCTGGAATATGTGCGGCGGCCGGCTCACTTTCTTGCCCACTGCGAGCCAGTGCTGGAAATAATCGCCCATGTGATAGCCGCAGAAAGCGATCATCGCAAACGGGTCGCGGCGCACGACGCCGACCTGGCCGACGATGGCTGCAGTCGTTTCCGAACCCATGGTTGCGGCTTTGTACACCCCGTCCTCCCAGTTGAAGGCCTCGACCACCAGCGGCGCCGTATCGGAGCGCCGTCCGCCGAACAGGAAGGCGGAGATCGGCAGGCCGTCCGGGTCATCCCAAGCCGGATCGAGCGAGGGGCAATTCGTCGCCGGGACGGTAAAGCGCGAGTTCGGATGCGCCGCATTGCGTCCGCAGCCCGGAGTCCATTCCTTGCCGGTCCAGTCGGTGAGCCGTGCCGGGGGCGTATCGGTCATGCCTTCCCACCACACGTCGCCTTCGGGCGTCTCGGCGACATTGGTGAAAATCGTGTCGCGCTCGATCGACTTCATGCAATTGGGATTGCTGTGCACATTGGTGCCAGGCGCGACGCCGAAATACCCGGCCTCGGGATTGATCGCGTAGAACTTGCCGTCCTCGTGCGGTTTGATCCAGGCTATGTCCTCGCCCACGGTCTCCACTTTCCAGCCTTCGAAGCCCTTGGGGGGGACCAGCATCGCCAGATTGGTCTTGCCGCACGCGCTGGGAAAAGCGGCTGCGACATAATTCTTTTGTCCCTGCGGATTGGTGATCCCCAGGATCAGCATATGCTCGGCCAGCCAGCCTTGGTCGCGCGCCATGACCGAGGCGATGCGCAGCGCCAGGCATTTCTTGCCCAGCAGCGCATTGCCGCCGTAGCCCGAGCCATAGGACCAGATTTCGCGCGTCTCGGGAAAATGCACGATCCATTTTTCCGCATTGCAGGGCCAGCGCGCGGAGCGTTCGCCAGCTGCCAGCGGCGCGCCCACGGAATGCATGCAAGGGACGAAATTGCCGTCCTTGTCGAGCACATCGAACACTGCCCTGCCCATGCGCGTCATGATCTTCATGCTCACGACCACATAGGGGGAGTCTGAGAGCTCGACGCCGATATGCGCGATGGGCGACCCCAGCGGACCCATGGAGAACGGCACTACGTACATGGTGCGTCCGCGCATGCAGCCGTCGAACAGGCGTCCTAGCGTGCCGCGCATTTCCGCCGGCGCAATCCAGTTGTTGGTCGGGCCCGCATCTTCCTGCTTTTCGCTGCAGATGAAGGTGCGCTCCTCGACCCGCGCGACGTCGGACGGGTCCGACAAAGCAAGGTAGCTGCTGGGGCGCAGCTTGGGATTGAGGCGTTTCATCATTCCAGAGGCGACCATTTCCTGGCACAGGCGCTCGTATTCTTCCTGCGAACCGTCGCACCAGACGATGCGATCCGGCTTGACGAGTTGCGCCATCTGCGCTACCCACTCCTTTACGCCCTGGTGTCTGACCCAATCGGGTACGCCTGCCGCCGCGGCGTTCTTGGCCGTGGTTGTGCTCATAATTTTGCCCGCCTTATTATGGATATAGCCGGCAGCCATGCGCTCCCACGACGCAGCGGACTGCCGGAAAAAAAGCATTGCATTCTACAACGATCCCCCGCGCGCTGGGCCAGGGTCTGTTGACGTTCAGCCTATGAGCGCGACGATAAACAGGCGCCGGAACGGAAACAGCGTCTTGCCATCGGACCGTCGCGGATAGGCTTCGGCAACCCGGCGTCGATATTCGGCCTCGAAGGCTGCGCGCGGCTGCGGCGCGAGCGCCGCGAGCAATGGCGCCAGCCAAGTTCCCTTGGTCCACTCCGCCACCGGATTCTCGCCTTCTAGGATTTGCAGGTATTCGCTCTCCCAGATATCCAGGTGACGGGCTCGCGGCGCGAGCAGATCGTAGTACGCCTCGGGCGCAAGCACGGGCTGCGGCCGCAGCAGCGCGCCCAAGGCATCGCGCCAGGGCGGGCTGAATGCCAAGTCGTGCATGAGCGTGTGCGAGGGCGCGCCGAAATTGCGCGGCATTTGCACCGCCAACGCGCCGCCAGCAGCGACTTTGCCGCACAGCCGCGCAAACAGCGCCGGGTGATCGTCCAGCCAGTGCAGCGCCGCGTTGCTATAGACCAGATCGAAGCTTGTCCCTGGGTTCCACGCCGCAAGGTCGGATTGTTCCCAGCCGATGTCTGCCTCTGCTGCTCTCGCCTCGGCCAGCATCTGCGGCGAGCCATCGACCCCTGTCACGCGCGCCTGGGGCCAGCGGCTGCGCAATATCCGGGTGACGTTGCCCGTACCGCAGCCCAGGTCGACCACCGTTTGCGGCTGTTCGAGCGGAATCCGTGCGAGCAGATCCAGCGCCGGGCGCAGCCGCTGTCCGGCGAAACGCGCGTATTGCTGCGGATCCCAGCTCATGCCGCGCTCGCGCAGCTCGCAGGGCCGAACAGCGGCGCATCAGCCCTGTAATGGCAAAGGAAAATGAGCGCAGACGGAATCAACATGACCGTCATCATAATACGCCGCGACTTTGCCGGCGTAGGGCCCGCAGCGGCACCGCGGGTCGCCGCTTCGGCTCCGAAAGCGCGCTCACTTGCCGATGCAGAAACGGGAAAAGATTTCCCCCAGCAGATCATCGGCCGCGAATTCGCCGGTAATGCTATTGAGCTGCTCCTGCGCCAGGCGCAGTTCCTCGGCAAACAGCTCCGGCCGATCAAATTGCCCGCCGGCCCGGGCTGCATGCTGTGCCGCCAGGCGTAGCGCGGCAAGATGGCGCTCGCGCGCCATGAACAGGTCTTCCGCACCCTGCTGCCAGCCGGCAACCGCCAGCAACTCGGCGCGCAGCAAGTCCATGCCCGCGCCGGTCTTGGCCGATAGATGCAAGCTGGTCGCAGTCTGTTCACGTTGCACCAGCGGCGCACTGCCCGCGAGATCTATCTTGTTGTGCACGAACAGGCGTCTCACGCCTGCAGGTATGCGTTCCACCAGTGCCAAGTCTTCACGCGTCACCCCGGCGCGCGCATCCACTAGCAACAGCACCACATCGGCCTTGCCGATTTCGCTCCAGGTGCGCGCGATGCCCAGGCGTTCGACTTCGTCCTGGGTATCGCGCAAGCCCGCCGTGTCGACAATGTTGAGCGGCACGCCGTCGATTTGTATCGCCTGGCGCACGCTGTCGCGGGTGGTGCCGGGAATGGCGGTGACGATGGCGAGTTCTTCGCCCGCGAGGCGATTCAGCAAGCTCGACTTGCCTACGTTCGGCTGGCCTGCCAGCACCACGTGCAAACCGTTGCGCAACAGGCTGCCCTGCCGGCTTTTCGCGAGCGCGCCATCTATTGCCTTGACCAGCCTGGCGTGGCGCTCCCTGGCGTTAGCCCGGTCCAAAGGATCGAGTTCCTCTTCGGGAAAATCCAGCGTCGCTTCGACCAGCATGCGCAACTCGATCAGCTGGCGCAGCAGTTCTTCGATCGCGGCGGAGAACTCCCCGCGCAGCGAACGCAGCGCGCAGCGCGCGGCGCTGGCGGTGGCGGCCTCGATCAAATCGGCCACGCTCTCCGCCTGCGCCAGGTCCAGTTTGTCATTGAGAAATGCGCGGCGGGTGAATTCGCCCGGCTCGGCCAGGCGCGCGCCGAGTCCGAGGCAACGCTGCAGCAGCATCTGCATTACCACCGGACCGCCATGGCCCTGCAGCTCGAGCACATCTTCGCCGGTATAGGAACGCGGAGCGGGGAAAAAAAGCGCTATGCCCTCGTCGATGGCAGCGCCGTCCGCATCGCGGAACGCCGTTTTCAAGGCCAGCCGCGCAGCGGGCTGCTCGCCCAGCAGCGCCTGCGCCATGGGCGCCAGGTTTTTCCCCGACACCCGCACCACGCCTATGCCGCCGCGTCCGGGGGCGGTTGCGATCGCCGCTATCGGGTCGTCGCGCGCGGTCACGGCTCGGCCATTCGAGGCTGCTGGAATGCGGTCCGCGTCAGCCGCGACGGCCGCAGTCGGTCCTGATCTCAGCGTCGCGCACGGCCTTTATCGCCTCCGCCGATCATGCGCGAAATCTGCCACTGCTGCGCGATCGAGAGAATATTGTTGACCAGCCAGTAGAGCACCAGGCCGGCGGGGAAGAAAAAGAACATGATGCCGAAAGCGAAAGGCATGATCATCATGACCTTGGCCTGCACCGGATCGGGCGGCACCGGGTTGAGTTTGGTCTGTATCAGCATCGACCCCATCATCAGCAGCGGCAGCACATAGTAAGGATCCTGCGCCGACAGGTCGTGTATCCACAGATAGAACGGCGCGTGGCGCAACTCGACACTGGCGAGCAGCACCCAATACAGGGAAATGAACACCGGGATCTGCACCACGATCGGGAGGCAGCCGCCCAGCGGGTTGATCTTCTCGGTCTTGTACAACTCCATCATCGCCTGATTCAGGCGCGCGCGGTCGTTGCCGTACTGCTCACGCAGCTTGGTCATGCGCGGCGTCACCAGCTTCATCTTGGCCATGGACTTGTAGCTCGCCGCCGACAGCGGGAAGAAAACCGCCTTGATCATCACCGTCAGCAGGATGATGGACACGCCCCAGTTGCCCACCCATTTGTGCAGGAACTGCAGCAGCGAGAATATCGGCGACGCAATGATGGTAAGCCAGCCGTAATCGACGGTCAGATTGAGCCCGGGCGCGATATCCTTCAGCGCGGCTTGTTCCTGCGGTCCGGCATAGAGCGAAACGGATACGCTGCCGCTCGCGTGGGGCGGAATCGCCGCCACCGGCAGGATCACGCCGACCGAATACAGTTTGTCTGCCAGCGGCTTGGCGTAGTACTCGCGCGGCGTTCCCTCCTTCGGCAGCCAGGCGCTGACGAAATAATGCTGCAGCATGGCAATCCAGCCGTTGTCGGCGGACTTGGGATAGCTGGCCTTGCCTTTGTCCAGGTCCGCGAACGGCAGCTTATGGAATTTATCCTGCTCGGTGTAGATCGCTGGACCGGTATAGGTGTGCACCATCTTAGGATCGCCGGCCGGGGGGGCCTCGTCGCGCAGGAACTGAAAGTAGGCGTGGGCAGGAGACAGGGGCGCGGCGCTGTCGTTCACGATTTCGTGGCTGATGTCGATCACGTAGCTGCCGCGATGGAAGGTGATGGTTTTCACTGTTTTCACGCCTTCCGGGCCGGGCGCTTCCAATTTCACCTGCAGCGTGTCCTGCCCCGGGGTGAGTGCGTACTCTTTCGCTTCCGCTCTATACATCGTTTTGTGCGTAGGCAGGCCGGGCCCGATCAACCCGCTTTCCGCAAAATAGCGGTGCGCCGGCGTGAACAGCACGAAATTGGCGTTCTCGTCCAGCGTGTCCTTTTGCTTGGGCAATTCCAAGCGCACGATATCTCCGCCCTGCAAGTCGATGTCTGCAATGAAATTATCGGTCCGGACAGTGATCTGCTCGTGCTTTGCCAGCGCGGCCTGGGCCGGCGGAATGGCCTCACCGGGCTTTTGCTGCGCCGCCGGCGTCGCCTGCGTCGGCACGCTGGGGTCCGGAACAGTAGCTTGAGCGGAAGCGGATTTTCCGCTTTGCGCAACGACCGGGATCGGCGGGTGCTGCTCCTTCTGCCAGGAATCCCACAGCAGCAAAAGCGAGAACGAAAAAACGAAAAACAGTATTAGTCGTTGCGTATCCATTTGGGCTCAGGGAATAGGGTCATAACCGCCGGGATGCCAAGGATGGCAGCGGGCGATGCGCTTGAGTGCAAGCCAGCCGCCATGCCCGGCGCCGTACTTCTCGATTGCTTGCGCGGCATATTCGGAACAGGTGGGGAAAAAACGGCAGCTGGGCCCGAGTAGCGGGCTGATACCGTAACGGTAGGCCTTGATCAGGAGGAGCAGGACCTTGCTCATGATTGTCCCTCTCCCTCGGGCCCACACCACACGCTGAACAGTTTCTTGATTTCGACAGCGTCAGGCGCGCCGCGCTGGGGATTGCGCGCCCGGATCAGGTAATCGCGCGGCTGCAAACGGTGCTGCAGCACGCGGAACGTCTCGCGCACCAGGCGCCGGAAGCGGTTGCGGTCCACTGCGCGCGGCCATGCATGCCGGCCGGCGATCACTCCAAGGCGCGGACCACTGGTGCTGGGCAGGGAATGCAATTGCATGCCGACACCGCCAGTAGTCGCCTTGCCGCGCGCAAGCACGGACGTGATTTGCGCCTTGCGGCGCAGTCTTTGCTTACTGGAGAAGCCGAACCGGGAGTTTGACCTCAAACCGAAAGGCGTGCCCGGCCGCGGGCGCGGCGTGCGCGAATGACCGCACGACCGCCGCGGGTGCGCATGCGCACGAGAAAACCGTGGGTACGTTTTCTGCGAACTACGGAGGGCTGATAGGTGCGCTTCATGGTAGGACTCTTTTTGCTTACGACAGAACCCGGCATTTAACCCCAGAATGCCGTTTAGTGTCAATGCCATCCTCCAGGCAATCGGAATAAATGCCTGTGGATAACTTCGCTGCGAAAGGCTAAAATACGCCCTTGCTTTTGTCCTCAATCCCAAGCTTCTATACATACTAAAACAGGGCCATGGAAAGATTCTGGCTTTCCTGCCTGAGCCGCTTAGAAAATGAGCTCCCGGCACAGCAGTTCAACACCTGGATCAAGCCTCTCCGACTCGACAGCAAAACGCCTTCCGGGCAAATTGCTCTCCTGGCGCCGAACCGCTTCGTCCTGGACTGGATCAAGAACCGCTACCTCGCACGCATCGAGGCAATGGCGGCCGAGTATTTTTCATCGCCCATACGCGTAAGCCTGGCCATGGCGCAAACCGAGGCGGCGGCCAAACCCGCCCCGGCCTCTATCACCGAACCCGCGCGCCGGCGTTCGGGGGGTCACGAGAAGGCGGGGCTGATCCCAGAGTTTACCTTTGACAATTTTGTTATCGGCAAGGCCAACCAGCTTGCGCGCGCCGCCGGGCTGCAGGTATCCGAGCACCCCGGCACGTCCTACAACCCGTTGTTCGTCTACGGCGGGGTCGGCCTGGGCAAGACGCACTTGATCCACGCGGTAGGCAACAACGTGCTCGCGCAACACCCCACGGCCAAGGTACGCTATTTGCATGCGGCGCAGTACATCTCGGATGTGGTGCGCGCCTACCATCAGAAGTCTTTCGACGAATTCAAACGCTATTATCATTCGCTCGATCTGCTGCTGATCGACGACATTCAGTTTTTCAGCGGCAAGGACCGCACGCAGGAAGAGTTCTTCTATGCGTTCAATGCGCTGATCGAGGCGCATAAGCAGGTCATCATCACCTGCGACACCTACCCCAAGGACATCAGCGGCATCGAGGAAAGACTCAAGTCGCGCTTCTCCTGGGGCCTTTCGGTCGGTATCGAGCCGCCGGAGCAGGAGATGCGCGTCGCAATCGTGCAAAAGAAGGCGGAAGCCATCTCGGTGCGCCTGGACGAGGAAGTCGCGTTCTTCATCGCCAAGCACATCCGCTCCAACGTGCGCGAACTGGAGGGGGCGCTAAAAAGCGTCATCGCTTTTTCCAGGTTCAACGGCAAGGACATTTCGCTCGACTTGGCCAAGGAAGCGCTCAAGGACCTGCTTTCGGTGCAGAACCGCCAGATTTCCATCGACAATATTCAAAAGACGGTGGCGGAGTTCTACAAGATCAAGATTTCCGACATGCACTCGAAAAAGCGCAGTCGCAACGTCGCGCGGCCGCGGCAGATGGCCATGGCGCTGGCCAAGGAACTCACCCAACACAGCCTGCCCGACATCGGCGATGCATTCGGCAACCGCGATCATACGACCGTGCTGCATGCCTGCCGCACCATCGCGTCGCTGCGGGAAAAGCATACCGAGATCAACCACGACTATCACGTCCTAGAACAGGTGCTGAAGGGATGAAGTACCCTGGTGACAAGTTTATGGTTTCCTGTGGATTAATCGCGCTTTCGTGCGGGCTGGTTTTCTGCCCACAAACCATAAAATTTGATCCACAGGCTTATACATAGGAAAACGACAGCGCAGCAGCATGAATGCAAAGGAAATTAGGGAGTTATTCCGGAAAAGGCGCGGCATTATCATCATTACCAGGAAAATATAATGAATACTATTAAGATAAATAGGGAGACCTTGCTTGAGCCGCTGTATGCCGTTTCCGGCATCATCGAGCGCCGCCATACCTTGCCTATTCTTTCCAACGTCTTGTTGGAACGCAAAGGCAACGAAATAGCCATCGTCGCTACGGACATCGAGATTCAGATCTCGGCCCGAGCCGTTTGCGACAACCCCGGGGAAGCAAAATCGATCACGGTAGGGGCGCGCAAGCTGCTCGATATTCTGCGCGCGTTGCCGGAACAAGCCGAAGTGACTCTGGCGCTGCAGGAAAAGAAACTGCAGGTAAAGGCGGCCAAGAGCCGCTTCAACCTGCAGACTTTGCCCGCGGAGGACTTTCCGAAATTGTCGCTGGCTGAAGGCGCCAGCACGAAAATGAGCCTGCCGCAAAAAGTGCTGAAACAGCTGTTCCTGTCGGTGCAATACGCCATGGCGCAGCAGGACATCCGCTATTACCTGAACGGTTTGCTGCTGGTGTCCGGAGGCGACAAGATTACGGTCGTAGCCACCGACGGCCACCGGCTCGCGCTGGCAAGCGCGCCGCACAAGATCGAGGGCTCGCAGGAAGTGATCCTGCCGCGCAAAACCATACTCGAGTTGTCCAAGCTCCTGTCCGACAGCGACGACCCGGTCGAGGTGGAATTGTCGCCGACGCAAGCGCGCTTCACGTTTGGCGGCATCGTTCTTATTTCCAAACTGGTCGACGGCAAGTTTCCCGATTACACCCGCGTCATCCCCACTACGCACAACAAAAAACTGCTGCTTAACCGGGTTATACTGCTGCAGGCGCTACAACGCGCCGCGATTCTCACCAACGAGAAGTTCAAAGGCGTGCGCTGGGTGCTGGTCGACGGCAGCCTCAAGATCATCTGCAGCAACAACGAGCAGGAAGAGGCGCAGGAGGAACTCGACGTGAGCTATACCGGCGAGGCCCTCGACATAGGCTTCAACGTCAATTATCTGCAGGACGTGCTCAACAATCTCGACTGCAGCGAGGTGGAGTGCGCTTTGGGCGATGCGAATTCTAGCGCCCTGATCACGGTTCCGGGGAACGAAAATTTCAAGTACGTCGTGATGCCGATGCGCATCTGACGCGTAACGACGAAGTACAGGCGCAACACCTTTAACACCAGACAGGTTTGTAACGCAGGTTGGGAAACGAATGGAACTGAACGACAAGACGAATCCGCAGCATATCGGCAACGGCGACTACGAAGAAAGCAGCATCAAGGTGCTCAAGGGCCTGGATGCGGTGCGCAAGCGCCCCGGCATGTATATCGGCGACACCTCGGACGGCACCGGCCTGCATCACATGGTGTTCGAGGTGGTGGATAACGCGATCGACGAGGCCCTGGCCGGCTATTGCGACGACATCACGGTAACCATTCATACCGACAACTCGATCAGCGTAACCGACAACGGCCGCGGCATTCCGACGGGAACACACCCGGATGACGAGCAGGGACGCTCGACCGCGGAAATCGTCATGACCGAACTGCATGCCGGCGGCAAGTTCGACAATAATTCGTACAAGATTTCCGGCGGACTGCACGGCGTCGGCGTGTCCGTGGTCAACGCGCTGTCGGAATGGCTGCGCCTGACCATACGCCGCGACGGAAAGGCCTACAGCATGGAGTTCCGCAGCGGCGTAGCCACCGCGCCGCTGCAGGAGATCGGCGCCACCGAGCGCCGCGGCACCGAGGTGCATTTCCTCGCGAGCGCCAAGACGTTCAGCACAGTCGAATACCACTACGACATCCTGGCGAAGCGCTTGCGCGAGCTGTCCTTCCTCAACAACGGCGTCAAGATCCGCCTGGTCGACCAGCTCGCGGGCAAGGAGGAGAACTTTGCCTTTTCCGGTGGCGTGAAGGGTTTTGTCGAATTCATCAACCGCAACAAATCGGTGCTGCACAACAACATATTCCATGCCATCGGCGAGAAAGAAGGCATCATCGTGGAAGTCGCGATGCAATGGAACGATTCCTACCAGGAGCAGGTGCTGTGTTTCACCAACAACATTCCGCAGCGTGATGGCGGCACCCACCTCACCGGACTGCGCGCGGCGATGACGCGCACGCTGAACCAGTACATCGAGGGCCAGGAACTGGCGAAGAAGGCCAAAGTCGAGACCACCGGCGAGGATATGCGCGAGGGGCTGAGTTGCGTGCTGTCGGTGAAAGTGCCGGAGCCGAAGTTCTCCTCGCAGACCAAGGACAAACTCGTGAGCTCCGAGGTGCAGCCGGTGGTGCAGGAGGTGGTCGCGGCCAAGCTCGCCGAATTCCTGCTCGAGCGCCCCGGCGACGCCAAGACCATCACCGCCAAGATCGTCGACGCCGCACGCGCGCGCGAGGCGGCGCGCAAGGCACGCGAAATGACGCGGCGCAAAGGCGTGCTCGATGGCATGGGCCTGCCGGGCAAATTAGCCGATTGCCAGGAGAAGGATCCCGCGCTTTGTGAGATCTACCTGGTGGAGGGCGACTCCGCGGGCGGCTCGGCGAAGCAGGGGCGCGACCGCAAGTTCCAGGCGATCTTGCCGCTCAAGGGCAAGATACTCAACGTGGAGAAGGCACGCTTCGACAAGCTCATCTCCTTCGCCGAAATAGCCACCCTGATCACGGCGCTCGGAACGGGAATCAAGGACGACTACAATCTCGCCAAGCTGCGCTATCACCGCATTATCATCATGACCGACGCCGACGTAGACGGCGCCCATATCCGCACGCTGCTGCTGACTTTTTTTTACAGGCAGATGCCGGATCTGGTGGAGCGCGGCCATATCTATATCGCCCAGCCGCCGCTGTTCAAGGCCAAGATCGGCAAGGAAGAGCGCTATCTCAAGGACGAGCACGAACTGTCGCAATACATGCTCAAGCAGGCCCTGGTCGGCGCGTCCCTGCTGCCGCGGCAGGATGGCCAGCCGATCTCGGGCGATGCGCTGCAGCAGCTGGCAAGCTCGTATTTGCTCGCACGCGCCGTGATCGATCGCATCGCGCGGCTCATCGACCGCGACGTGCTGGTGGCGATCCTCGGCAGCGGACTGAAGCTGGACCTGCGTGATGCCGACGCCGCGCGCGCCAGCGCCGAGCGCCTGCAGCTCGCACTTGCCGGCAAGGAAATGGTGGTGAGCCCGCGCTTCGACGAAAAGCATGAGCGCCACCGGCTGCTGATCGAGCGCAACGTGCACGGCAACAGCCGCAAGTGCGTCATCGACGAAGACTTTGTGCTCTCGGGCGACTACCAGCAGCTGCTTGGCACGGCGCAATTGCTCGAGGGCCTGATCGGCCCCGGCGCTTTTGTCGGCCGCGGCGAAAAGCGCCAGGCAGTTGCCGATTTCGGCGAAGCGATGGCCTGGCTGCTGCAGGAAGTGGAGAAGAATGCCGCGCTGCAGCGCTATAAGGGTCTGGGCGAAATGAATCCGGAGCAGCTGTGGGAGACCACCATGGACCCGACCAAGCGGCGCTTGTTGCGCGTGCAGATCGAGGACGGCATCGCCGCCGACGAGATTTTCGCGAAGCTCATGGGCGACGACGTCGAGCCGCGGCGGGCATTCATCGAGACCAACGCGCTGATCGCGCGGCTCGACATTTAAGCGCTGTTTCAGCCCCGGGGCGCTGCGGCGCCGGCCGGGCCGCGATCAAACGATGTTCAGGTGCTCGATGCCCGCACTGATGTCGCGGTTCTGCGATTCCTTGCCGTGCAGCTTGATGTTCAGACGCAGATCGTTGACCGAGTCGGCGTTCCTGAGCGCATCCTCGTAGCTGATCTTGCCCGCCTCGTACAGGTCGAACAGCGCCTGGTCGAAGGTCTGCATCCCGAGCTCGCGCGACTTCTTCATGATTTCCTTGATTTCGTGCACTTCGCCCTTGAAAATCAGGTCCGCGATCAGTGGCGAGTTGAGCATGATCTCGATCGCCGCGGCGCGCCCCTTGCCTTCTTTCAGCGGGATCAGGCGCTGCGACACCAGCGCCTTGAGATTGAGCGACAGGTCCATCAATAACTGCGCCCGGCGCTCCTCGGGGAAGAAATTGATGATGCGGTCCAGCGCCTGATTGGCGCTGTTGGCATGCAGCGTGCCCATGCACAGGTGGCCAGTCTCGGCAAAGGCCACGGCGTGCTCCATGGTTTCCTTCGAGCGGATCTCGCCGATCAGGATCACGTCCGGCGCCTGGCGCAGCGTGTTGTGCAGCGCCGCCTCCCAGGAAGCGGTATCCACGCCCACTTCGCGCTGGGTGATGAGGCAGTTGATGTGCGGGTGCACGTACTCCACCGGATCCTCGATGGTGATGATGTGGCCGTAGCTGTTCTGGTTGCGGTAGCCGATCATTGCCGCGAGCGTGGTCGATTTGCCCGAGCCGGTCCCGCCCACCATGATCACGAGGCCGCGCTTGTTCATGACCACATCTTTCAACACCATCGGCAAGCCCAGGTCCTCGAACTTGGGTATGGTCGTGGTGATCGTGCGCAGCACCATGCCGATCTTGCCCTGCTGCACGAAGCAATTCACGCGAAAGCGCCCGATGCCGGAGGGGGAGATGGCGAAGTTGCACTCCTTGGTCGCCTCGAATTCGGCCGCCTGCTTGTCATTCATCATCGCGCGCACCAGGTCGGCGGTGTGCTGGCCGGTAAGCTTCTGGTCCATGATCGGCGTCATCTTGCCGTCGAGTTTCATCGCCGGCGGAAAGTCGGCGGTAATGAACAGGTCGGAGCCTTTTTTGCTCAGCATCAGCCGCAGCAGGTCGTACATGAACTTGGTTGACTGGCCGCTATCCATATTTCACCTCAATGACGGTTTTGTCCGAAATGTGTACCCGGAAATCACGCCGAGGCCCGGGTGCGTTCCTCTCGCTTGCAATAATTGTAGCTGCGGCGAGCAGCTTTGCCGCGCCAATTTCCCCACCTAGCCGGGGAAGGTGTCCTTGTTCGCCGCCTTGCTGCGCGCTTCCGCGACCGAGATTACGTTCTTCTTCACCAGGTCCTGCAGGTTCTGGTCCAGCGTCTGCATGCCGAACTGCTGACCCGTCTGGATCGCCGAGTACATCTGCGCGATCTTGGCCTCGCGGATCAGGTTGTTGATCGCGGGCGTGCCGATCATGATCTCGTGCGCGGCGACGCGGCCGGAACCGTCCTTGGTTTTGAGCAGCGTCTGCGAAATGATCGCGCGCAGCGAGGTGGAGATCATGGCGCGGATCATGTCCTTCTCCGCCGCCGGAAACACGTCGACGATGCGGTCGATCGTCTTCGCCGCCGAACTCGTATGCAGGGTGCCGAACACCAGGTGGCCGGTTTCCGCGCCCGAGAGCGCGAGGCGTATGGTCTCCAGGTCGCGCATCTCCCCCACCAGGATCACATCCGGATCCTCGCGCAAGGCGCTGCGCAGCGCATTATTGAACGACAGGGTGTGCGGCCCGACCTCACGCTGGTTGATCAGGCATTTCTTCGACTCGTGCACGAACTCGATCGGGTCTTCGATTGTAAGGATGTGGCCTTCCTCGGTCTCGTTCTTGTGGTTGACCATCGCCGCCAGCGTGGTGGACTTGCCCGAACCGGTCGGGCCGGTCACCAGCACCACGCCGCGCGGCTGGTCGGCGATCTGCTCGAAGATTTTCGGGCACTTGAGGTCGGCGAGCGACAGGATCTTGGACGGGATGGTCCGCATCACCGCTGCGGCGCCGCGGTTCTGCACGAACGCATTCACGCGAAAGCGCGCCAGGCCGGGGATGGCGAAGGAGAAGTCGCACTCCAGATTCTCCTCGTAGAACTTGCGCTGACCGTCGTTCATGATGTCATAGATCATGCCGTGCACGTCTTTGTGGTCCATCGGCGGCAGGTTGATGCGCTTGATGTCGCCGTGCACGCGGATCATCGGCGGCAGACCCGAAGACAGATGCAGGTCGGACGCCTTGTTCTTGACGACGAAGGCGAGCAGTTCAGAGATATCCATTTATAATTGCTCCATGCTGAGTGACGCGCCAGGCGAGGCTGCAACTGACCGAGTGGGTGCGATTCGTCGCCGGTTTCCCGCGTTCACGCCCGCTCCAAATTATGTCCACAATCGAGAGTAACTTGCAAGCCGTAAGGGCGCGAATTGCGGCGGCGGCGCGCTCCGCCGG
>JAJZPQ010000039.1 GCA_021811085.1 Pseudomonadota bacterium
ATCTCGCGACGCCGTACTTGCCGCTGCCCAGTGCGACATCATCTTCTGCTGTGTTGATACGCTCGAAGCTCGCCATATTGCCGACCTGATCGCGGCGGCGTTCCTGCTGCCGCTGCTAGATGTCGGAGTGGTCATTCCAATTCGCAAGAAGGGTGACGCATTCGCGATCGCCGATGTGTGCGGTCGCATTGACTATGTTCACCCCGGCGGCTCGACTCTGCAGGACCGCGGCGTCTATACGCCGGAGAGCCTTCGCGGCGAATACCTTCGCAAGGTGGCGCCGGAGGCTCATCAGCAGGAACTCAAGGTCGGATACCTCAAGGGGCTCGTAGAGGAGGCACCTGCAGTGATAGCACTCAACATGCGCGCGGCGGCTGCCTGCGTGAACGAATTCATCGCGCGCGCCTTTCCCTTCCGTCTGGAGTCAAATCGTCTCTATGCGCGTACGCAGTTCAGTCTCGCGGCTTGCGAAGAGGAGTACTTTGCCGAGGATGTCTTCACGCGCGTGCCAAATCTCCTCCTTGCACGCGGTGATGGCGAGCCGCTGCTGGGTTTGCCGATGCTCAAGGCGCCTGCGCGATGACGATCTCGGCACAGATTGCGCTCTGGTGGCGCAACGTCTGGGCGCGGCTTGGCCTGCATCGGCGGCTGCACATCATTGAAGGCGATAGCCTGCCGTCTCGTATGCCGAGGCGCGATCTTGTCCTCGCGCGCGACGACGGTGAAGACTGGTGCGTGGGAATGCGCTGTCCGTGCGGATGCGGTCATGTGATCGAGCTCCTAGTCGTGGCGGAGGCGAAGCCGCGTTGGGACGTCACCGTCGACGCCAAGGGCAGGCCGACGCTATCGCCGTCGGTCTGGCTGCGGAAGGGCTGCCGCTCCCACTTCTGGCTTCGCAACGGCCGCGTCCACTGGTGCTGAACATCGCACAGGATTGTCGAGCGCAACAGCACCCGGCTGGGGTCGGTAATGCCTTGACCGTTTAGGCTACTATTTCAGGCAAGAAGGAGGTAGAACGATGGCACGTTACAAGATTACATGCATCACAAAACCTAACGCGCAAAGCAAGCACGAACACATAACGCATGTGGGCGGCACTGCTGATGCGGACGGAAGTAGATGGAAGGACACACGAGAGAACGTTGTAATTTTCATTAAAGCGAAAACTCATGCTTTTTACACGTCAGTTGGCGGCAACACGGCGGAGGTAGGTGTTCATCCCGGCCCTACGGGAGAATATCTGCGCACATACGCCGACGGGAAATGGAACGACAATCTTTTGTCTCTTCCTCAATGCCCATAACAAACACATGACGCTGCACACTGCGCTTACGCGCTGCGTGAGATTTGCGTGACTTTGTTAGGACAAGTCTGGACAAGTCCGGCAATATTGGCGACGTACGGTCTAGTTGAGTTACATTAAATCAATTGCTTACTGACGGACGGCTCCCTACGAACCAAGGGGTCGTGGGTTCGAATCCTGCCAGGCGCGCCATTCAAACAAGGGCTTAGGGAAACCTAGGCCCTTGTCCTTTCTGGCGGGCTAGCGTCATGGTGTACCAGCCAGCCGAGCGGTCGCGATCCTACGTTGTGCCGTCGTCCGCCGCATCAATCGCCGCTGTGTCGCTCAATCGACGCGATAGCAGCGGCGGTGCTGCCGTTGTGGGGGGGGGCGCCGTAGCAAAGCCGCGAACTCTACCGCTGTCGATGGTTAGTATTCGGAATTGCGCTAGTTGGCTCGCCCCAGGTTGCAGCGGTCTCCTCTGGATTAGTTGCGGAGGAGGGTGATGCCGCGCCCGATTTTCGACGATACTGCACGTTTTGAAGTCGCCGGGAAACCAGCAAATCGCACACAATGGAACCAATAGCTCTACGTTATTTTCGCGAGGTTGCGGCGCAGGGATCCGTGCGCCATGCCGCGGAGCGTCTGTTCGTGGCGCAGAGCGCGGTCAGCCGCCAGGTGGCGTTGCTTGAAGAGGAACTCGGCGTCTCTTTGTTCGACCGCCATGCGCGCGGCATGACGTTGACCGAAGCGGGACGTTTGTTGCTCGCGTATTCAACCGACATGCGCGGCCGCTTTGAAGAGCTGCGCGGAATGATGCACGAGTACGGAAGCCTTCGGCGCGGGCATGTCGACATAGCCTGCGTCGAGGGGGTGCTCGCGCGTTTCATGCCAGAAGCGCTGCGCATTTTCGCTGATGAATGTCCTGGGATCACGTTCAGCGTTGCCGCTATGGGTTCGCACGCCGTGGCGGAGGCCATTGCCGAATACCGTTGTGATCTCGGCGTTGTGTTCGGAAGTTCGCCCCGAACGGATTTGCTGGAACTCGCACAAATGCGCCAGCCATTGTGCGCCATTGTCCCGGCCGGTCATCCCCTGGCCAAACAAAGCCGTTGCGCCCTGGCTGACGTGGCGGCGTACCAGGTGGTCCTGCCCGACCGTTCGTTCGGTATACGGCAATTGGTCGATCGCGTCAGCGCCAATCGGAAATTCGCACTGAAAATCACCGTCGAAACCAACACGCTCGCGTTTGCGCAGCGCCTCGTGATGCAAAGCCAGAGCCGTGTCACTTTTCTTCCAGGAGACATGGTGTTACCGGAGATCGACGCCGGTTTGCTCGTCGCCGTCCCGCTGACGGATTCCACTTTGCGCAAAACGCGCGTAACGCTCGTCGCGGGCACGACGCGTAAGCTTTCCCAGGCTGCGCGACATCTTGCAACGCATCTAAGCGAGCGCATGCGATCGAACGATTCGGTGATGCGTAGTCATCCGGGTATCGGCGCCAGCCTGCGTCGCTGAGAGCGTAAACCGGCGTTCCAATTATTAGAACGCTCGTGTCGAAAATCGGAGGCCCTCCGATGCCTAGGCACCTGCTACGATGAAAGCGCTGTGCTGGCATTCCGATTTTCGTCGCACTCACCTCTAGAGGGGATCTCCTATGCTCGGCTTAAGATTTCGCTCCCATAGTGTCCGTTTGTTGTCCATGTTTGCGTGCGCTGTCGCATCGACACTCACCGTAATGACCGTCCAGGCGCAGGAAGTGATCCGGTTTGGCGCACCGTTGCCACTGACCGGCCCACTCGCCCCGGAAGCACTGAAGCAGCAGCAGGGCTACGACCTCTGGGCCGAACAGGTTAACCAGGCTGGGGGCATGAAAGTCGGTAGCAAGAAGATGAAGGTCGAGATCGTCTACGCCGATTACCAGTCGAATACGCCGCGTGCCGTTCAAACCGCGGAAAAGCTGATCACGCAGGACAAGGTCAATTTCCTGTTTTCACCTTTCGGTTCGGGGGCCGCAAAAGCCGCGAGTACGGTATCGGAAAAGTATGGCGTGCCGACCATCGCGTCGACCGCGTCCTCCGCTGAAGTCTACGATCAAGGTTACAAGTTCCTGTTTGGCACGTTTACACCAAATGACACATTGACCACTCCGCTGGTGAAGATCGTCAAGCAGAAAGCGCCGGAGGTAAAGCGGGTAGCGATCCTTGCGCGCAACGACCTTTTCCCGCTCGCTATTGCACAGGAGATGGATAAGGCGGCCAAACAGTACGGATTGGACGTGGTGTTTTTCGAGAAGTATGCGATCAACACCATGGACCACTCATCTGCGCTTTCGCAAATCAAGGCAAAGGCACCGCAGTGGATATTTGTTACCGGCTACATCAACGACCTGGTGCTGATCAAGAAGCAGATGGAGGATCAGAAGATGCAGGCTCCGGTGGTGACGATGATCGCCGGTCCCGCTTACAAGGAGTTCGTCACCGCAACCGGCAAGACCTCCGAAAACATAAGCAGCGCGGCGTGGTGGCACCCGGCTGAACGCTACCAGGGCCAGGATATCTTCGGGTCGACTGAAAACTACACCAAGCTGTTCCGCGAGAAATACAAGGCGGAGCCCGATTATGCCCAGGCGTCGGCATCGGTTTCCGGCGCATTGTTTCAGATGGCAATCGAAAAAGCCGGCTCGCTCGACCGCAAAAAAGTCCGCGACGAACTCGCGGGCATGAGCGTCCAGACGTTCTACGGGCCGGTGAAGTTCGGACCGAATGGACAAATCAACTCCCTCGAACCGCCGGTGTTCCAGATCCAGAACGGCCAGCCCGTGGTCGTGTATCCGGCCGCAATCAAACAGGGCGACTTCAGGCTAGGGGTGAAGTGAGTCAAGCTTCATGCTGATTCTGCAGATACTGCTCAACGCAATCGTGTTGGGCAGTCTCTATGCATGCATCGCCGCCGGGTTTTCTCTGGTGTGGGGTGTGCTCAACGTGATCAACCTGATGCATGGTTCGTTCATCGTACTGGGCTCGTATCTCGCATGGGGCGCCTATAAGGCGCTCGGCGTTGCACCGTGGACTTCGCTCCTCATCGCCGCACCGGTATTCTTTATCCTGGGCTACGGGATTCAGCGCGGCGTTCTGAACCGTGTCATCGCGGCGCCGGTGTTGGTTACGCTCACGCTGACTTTTGGGCTGGACCTGATCCTCAACAACGCGATGCTGGTTGCGTTCAAGGCCGACTATCGACAGTTGGTCCTTGATCCATCACTCGGTTCGCTTTCGGTCGGCTCGCTGGTGGTGCCGGTCGACCGCATCGTCGCCATGATCTTTTCCTTGCTGCTGACCCTGGCGCTGTTTTTCGTGTTGCGCCGTTCCCGTGTCGGACGCGCAATCGTGGCTGTAAGGATGGACCGGGACGCGGCGCGGCTGATGGGCGTGGATGTGCCCTCCATCTATGCGACTGCTTTCGGCCTTGGCACTGCGATGGCCGGCTGTGCCGGTGTGCTGCTGGCGATGATCTTTCCGATTTCCCCGATCGCTTCCGGGTCGTATCTGGGCAAGGCGTTTGTCGTATGCGTCCTGGGTGGCCTGGGCAGCGTACCGGGCGCGGTGGTGGGAGGGCTATTTCTCGCGATTGTGGAGAGCTTCGGGTCTCTGGTCCTGGGCCCTGAAAATGCGGTCACGCTATCCTTCGGCCTGCTCATCGTGTTCCTGATCGTTCGCCCCCAGGGCCTGCTCGGCAAGCGCGGCTTCGAATGAAACAGCGAGTCTATTACGGCGCACTCGCTTTGCTGGTTCTGTTGGGGTGCCTTCCATTTCTGGACAGCTCGTATGCACTGCGTATCGGCACCTTCGCCTGTATGTATGCAATCATGTCCGTTTCCTGGACCGTGATCGGCGGCTTCACCGGATACCCTTCGTTCGCAACGGCCGCGTTTTTCGGCCTCGGTGCCTATTGCGGCGGCGTGTTGATCAACAAGGGCTGGCCGTTGTTTGCGGCCGCAGGCGCAGCCGGCGTAGTCGCCTTTGCCGGCGCACTCGCTTTGGGCCTGGTGCTGCTGCGGCTGCGCGGACACTATTTTGCGATCGCCAGCCTGGCTGTCGCCGAAGTGTTGCGCGAATTGACCAATACGGCAACCGAATTGACCGGCGGCGGAATGGGACTGAACATTCCGGTTTCCGTCACCGGCTCCAGCAGCGTGATGGGCGAGGCTTCGTTTTTCTTCTGGGCGATGTGGGCATTGCTGCTGCTGACATTCATCGTGGTCCGTCTGATCCAGGAGTCGAAGCTTGGCTTCGGCCTGGTCTGCATCAAGCAGAACGAATCGGCGGCCGACATGATTGGCGTCAACGCCACGATCTACAAGAGCCTTGCGTTCGCTTTTTCCGGAGTGTTTGTCGCCATGGCGGGCGCACTCTATGCGGCGTGGGTGCATTACATCGAGCCACCTGACGTGTTCGACGTCCTGTTTGCGGTCAAGCCTATCGTGATGGCACTGCTCGGTGGCCTTGGATCCCCGGCTGGCGCCCTGCTCGGGGCGTTCGCCTTCCTCGGCATCGAAGAAGCGGTCTGGCGCAATTATCTGCAAATACATTCCGGAGTTCTCGGCTTGCTGGTCGTCGTGCTCCTGCTCTTTCTGCCTGACGGAATGATGTCTATTTCAAAGCGCCTGTCGCAGCTTGGGGGACGTCGTGGCTGAGGTGCTGGTGCTGGAGAAGGTGTCACGCCGGTTTGGGGGCGTGCAGGCGCTGCAGGGCGTCAGCCTGTCGGTCGGTAGCGGCGAAGTTCTCGGCCTGATCGGGCCAAATGGAGCAGGGAAGACGACACTGGTCAACGTCGTAACCGGTGTCCGCAGTGCGTCCGCAGGACGCGTGCTGTTCGAGGGGAGGAATATCACCCGCCTGCAGCCGTTCCAGACGGCGCGTATCGGCCTGGCCCGAACCTTTCAGATCGTGCAGCCCTTTCCCGACTTGACTGTACTCGACAACGTCGCCGCGGCCGCGCTGTTCTCGCAGCGGGGCACGCGGCTGTCGGAGGCGCGTGAGTTCGCGGCGGAGCAACTCGAATTTGTCGGTCTGGGCCAATTTGCCGCCAAGTCTGCGCACACACTCACGCTGGCAATGCGCAAACGCCTGGAGTTGGCAAAAGCCGTGGCGATGAAACCGAAATTGCTGTTTCTCGATGAGGTCAACGCTGGTCTGAACGCATCGGAGGTCGACCATGCGATGGTCTTGATCCGCCAGATCGCGAAGCGCGGAATCACGATCGTACTGATCGAACACCTGATGAAAGTCGTATTGACCGTGTGCAGCCGCATCGTCGTACTTCAGAATGGAGCGCTCATCGCGGACGGCACACCACAGGATATCGTCAACGACCGGCGTGTAGTGGAGGCCTATTTGGGCAAGAAGTACGCGCAACTGAGTGCCGCCAGGGGCTGACAAGATGACGATTCCATCAGCACCGTTGCTCAACTTGACCGGGATTCAGGCCGGTTATGGCGAGATCAATGTATTGTGGGGCGTCGACCTCACGCTCGCCCGGGGGGAGATCACCGCGCTGGTCGGCTCCAACGGCGCCGGAAAATCGACGCTGATGCGGACCCTGTCTGGTTTGATCGTGCCGACGGCCGGGCGGATCGATTGGGCAGGCGAGGATCTTTGCGGCCAGTCGCCCGCGCAGATCCTCGCGCGCGGCATTGCGCACGTGCCGGAAGGCAGGCGCCTGTTCAGCTCGATGAACGTCGAGGACAATCTCCTGATGGGGGCCTACGCGCGCAAGGAACCGCGCGCCGCCATCCGACGCGACCTCGATCGCGTCTATGCGACCTTTCCCAAGCTGCACGAACGACTCGGCCAGGCCGCCGGCACGCTCTCCGGCGGCGAACAGCAGATGTGCGCGATCGGCCGCGGGATGATGAGCGCTCCACGTTTGTTGATCATCGACGAGCTGTCGCTGGGCTTGTCGCCTCTTCTGGTCGAGCAACTGGTCGAGGCCTTGCGCTCCCTCAATCGCGAGGGCCTGTCGATTCTGGTGGTCGAACAGGATGTCATTACCGCACTCGAACTATCGACCAGCGCTTTCGTGATGGATATGGGGCGCATCGTCCAAAGCGGGCGCAGCGCGGAGCTTATGCACGATCCCGCGATCAGAAGCGCCTATCTCGGCGCGCTGGCCGCTTAGTCCCACAGCGTATCGGAACAAATACCTTTTCCCTCCAACCCGTTTGTGAAAGCCGTTCTATGTCCAGCACAAAAGTCTATGCGCCTGGGAACTATCGATTCATTCCCGGCGTTTTTCAATATTCCGCAGGTGTCGCGGCCGAGGCCGGTTTCCGGATAGAACGTGTCCGCTTGCTCAAGCCGGTTCCGCTTGCCGACGGATTCCGGCTGATCGAACGGACGCTACAGGCCGCAGGCCGGCCGCTCGCCGCGTTTTGCGCCTGTGAATTGCGTTCACCGGCGCCGTTCGATGAGGCCGGGTTCGAGGCGTTCAACAAGGAATACGTTGGGACGCTCGCGCATTGGGGCATCTTCGACGGCACCGTTAACCCGGTTGCACGCAGCAATGTTTGCCCGGAAGTCGATCCACCCAAGGTTCCGAGTGTTTATGCGTTTTCCTATACTGTGGCTGCACCATCTGCAGTGCCTTCCTTCGTCGTCGCCGGCAGTGGGGAAGCGCCGGAAGGCAAGGGTAGCTATAAGGAGCACGTAATCAGCCGCGGAGACGTATCGATCGAAGGAATGCGGAGCAAGGCGCGTTATGTGCTCGCGGAAATGGAGAACAGGATGCACGCCCTCGGTTTTGATTGGCCGGACACGACTGCTACGCAGCTCTATACCGTGCACAACATCCATCCGTTCATAGCCGAGGAGATTGGGCGGCGCGGAGCAATGCGCGGCGGGCTGACCTGGCATTTGAATCGTCCCCCGATCGTCGAACTCGAGTACGAAATGGATTGCCGCGGCGTCCACTTCGAACGAGTGCTCGCCGTCTGACGCTGTAATTCAGACCCGATTCCAATTCATGGGGGCGCAAATGGCTATTGACAAAATTCTTTCGCCGTTCGACGGCAGGGTAGTGGGCGAAATGCACGTGTCCACGGCTGAGGACATCGAGAAAGCGATTGTGCGGTCGCAGCAGGCATTTCAGACAATGCGCAAGCTACCGCGATTCGTCCGCGCAGACATTCTGGAGCGAACCGCCGATGGCATTCGCAGACGGCGCGATGAGTTCGTTACGACCATCGCCGCCGAGGCTGGGAAGCCGTTGTACGACGCGCGCGGCGAGGTGTCGCGCGCCCTTTTCAACCTGACGAATGCGGCTGCCGAAGCGCGCCGCTTCGGCGGCGAGGAAGTCCCGCTCGACATGGATGCCGGCGTATTCGAATACCAGACCACGGATAGCCAGGGCCGTTCGATTCAGCTTTGCGATCTCGACGCGGATGCCTTGAATCGGATGCGGCGCAGGATTGGCATCGCGCGGCGTTTCCCGATTGGCCCGATTCTGGCGATCGCGCCGTTCAACTTTCCACTGAACCTCGTCTTGCACAAGGTGGCCCCGGCGATTGCCGTCGGTAACAGCGTGGTGCTTAAGCCGGCACCCCAGACGCCGCTTACCTCATTGCTTCTTCAGCAGGTCATGACCGACGCCGGTCTGCCGACGGGAGCACTCGAAATTTGCCACTGCCCGGTTTCGCTGGCCGAGTCGATGGTGCGCGACGAGCGGTTCGCGATGGTCAGTTTTACCGGTAGTGCCCGCGTCGGCTGGCACATTAAGGAAATAGCGGGTCGCAAGAAAGTGGCGCTGGAGCTTGGAGGAAACGGCGCGGTTGTCGTTTGTGAGGATGCGGATCTTGATCTTGCGGCAGCGCGTTGTGTCCGAGGCGGTGTCGTATATGGCGGCCAGTATTGCATTGGTGTCCAGCGGATTCTCGTGCATGAGTCGGTGGCAGAAGCGTTCACGCGCAAACTGGTCGAGCGGGTGCGCGCCTGTCGCGTCGGCGACCCGATGCAGGAAGGCATCGATGTCGGCCCGGTGATCGACGAGGGCTCGGCGATCAGAATTCAGACTTGGGTTGATGAGGCGGTAGGAGCCGGTGCCCGCATTCTGACCGGCGGCTCCAGATCGAAGGCGGTGGTGCAGCCAACCGTGCTGACCGATACGGTGAAAGGCATGAAGATCGAGGACGAGGAAGTATTCGGACCCGTACTCACCGTCAATAGCTATCGGACATTCGAGGAGGCGATCAAACGGGCGGGCGATTCCCGCTACGGATTGCAGGGCGGGATGTTTACCAACGATCTGCGCCGCGCCTTTCAGGCGCTGGAGGATTGGGATGTCGGGGGATTGATGATCAACGATGTGCCGATTTACAGGGTCGACAGTATGCCGTTTGGCGGCTGGAAAGAATCCGGCTTCGGGCGCGAGGGCACACGTTATGCCATGGAGGAGATGTCGGATATCAAGCATCTCGTCATTAACTACGCTTGAGGCCATGAGATTGCTGATGTGCGCTTCGCGACTATTTGGCGCTTGACAAGCGGGATCGCGCCGCGACAAATTTGAGCGAATCGAAAATTCAGCAGATCCCGCCCTGACTTCGACGGAGTATTCCAGCATGCGCATCGGCATCATCGGCGGCGGCGTCATCGCGCGCCTGTTTCTGGAACACATCGCGCGCGGCGACATGGGCGAGGCGCGCGTGGTCGCGATCCAGGGCCGAAGCGCAGCCTCGCGCGGCAAGCCTCTGGCCGAGCAATACGGCCTGCCTTTCGTCACCAGTCTGAACGCGCTGCTCACCGAGCGCCCGGAGGTGGTGATCGAAGCGGCCTCGCACGACGCGGTACGCGAATTCGCGCGGCCGCTGCTCGAGCGCGGCATTCCGCTCATCATCCTCTCCGGCGGCGCGCTGTGCGACGACGCCCTGCGCGCGCGGCTGGAAGCCGCAGCGGCGAAGCACAAGGCCCTGCTCTACCTGCCATCGGGCGGCATCGGCGGCCTGGACGCGTTGAAGGCAGTGTGCGTGGCCGGCGCCGAGTCGGTCGAAATCGCCGTGACCAAACCGCCGGCGGCGTGGAAGGGCATTCCCTATGTCGAACGGCTGAAGCTCGACCTCGATTATTTGACCGGTCCGGTAACCCTGTTCGAGGGCACGGCGCGCGCCGGCGTGCCGCATTTCCCGGCCAATGTGAACATCGCCGCGGCGCTCGCCCTGGCTGGCATCGGTTTCGACCGCACGCGACTGAAAGTCGTGGCCGACCCGGCGCTGATCTACAACACGCATTACATCAACATCCGCGGCAAGACCGGCAGCATCAGCATCAAGTTGGAGAGCGTCCCCTTCCCCGACAATCCCAAGACGTCCATGCTCGCCTGCTACAGCGCGCTCGCCGCGTTCAAACAATTCAATTCTCGGGTGCGCTACGGCACGTAGGGCGGCGAGAAACCTGGCATCGGATGTAATGGCCTCTGATTTAGGGGAGCATGAGGGGAGCTATCCCCTCATATTGGGATAAACTCTAAGGCAGGGCTTGCTTAATCTTCCAGTGTGAAGCCCACCTTGATCGTCACTTGCCAGTGGGCCACTTTTCCGTTTTCGACGTGGCCGCGCGTCTCCACCACCTCGAACCAATGGATGTTGCGCACGGACTTGGATGCCTTGGCGATGGCGCCGCTGACGGCGTCCTCGATGGTCTTGGTCGACGATCCGGTGAGTTCGATATGCTTGTAGACGTGGTTGGTCATGCGGGTCTCCTGAGAGGCTGTAACGAAACGAGGAGATAGGTCCCCTCGTGCTCGCCTATGTCGGCCGCAACAAAAAATTCTTGTTACGGGCGCTTAGGAATCGCGGCGCGCGCGGCTGCGCCGGCATGGCGATTTTGCGCCTTTTTCTGCGCCGGCGCCGTCCCTGCGATAATGCCGCCCATGCCCCAGCCGCCAAACCGCAACGCTACGCGCGCTGCGCCGCCTGACACGCGCACGCAGCTGCTTAGCGGGCCGATCCTGGCGACCATGCTGCGCCTCTCGGTGCCCAATGTCGCGCTGGTGTGCGCGCAGGCTGCGGTCAACGTCGCCGAGACCTATTTCGTCGGGCGCTTGGGCACCGATGCTCTCGCCGGTGTGACGCTCGTATTCCCGATCGTGATGCTGATGCAGATGATGTCGGCCGGGGCCATGGGCGGGGGCATCTCCTCGGCGATCGCCAGGGCGCTGGGCGGCCACCGCCAAGCCGACGCCGACGCGCTCGCCTGGCACGCGGTACTGATCGCGCTGGTGCTGGGCGGCAGTTTCACTCTGGCCGCGCTGGTTTTCGGGCCTGCGCTGTATCGCCTCCTGGGCGGGCAGGGGCAGAGCCTCGCAAACGCGCTGGAGTATTCGAACATCGTGTTCGGGGGAGCGGCGTTCGTCTGGCTCATGAACAGTCTGGCCAATGTGCTGCGCGGCAGCGGCGACATGCGCACGCCCGCGGTGGTGACGGTGGCGGGCGCGCTGATCATGATCGCGGCCTCGCCCCTGCTCATTTTCGGCTTCGGGAATTTCTCGGGTCTGGGGCTGCGCGGCGCGGCGTTGGCGCTGGTCATCTATTATTGCGCCGGCTGCGCGATCCTCGGCTGGCGCACCCTGCGCGGCGCCACGCTGGTTTCGATTCGGCCGCGGCGCGCCGCCTGGCGTTACTTCGCCGAGATCCTGAAAGTCGGCGTACCGGCCTGCGTGCATGCGGCGCTGATCAATGCCGCGGTCGGCGTGACCACGGGCTTCGTCGGCGTCTACGGCACCGCGGCCCTGGCGGGATACGGCATAGGCGCGCGCCTCGAGTACCTGCAAATCCCGATCGTATTCGGCCTGGGGGCGACGCTGGTTCCCATGGTCGGCACCAACGTCGGCGCCGGCCAATTGCAGCGGGCGCGCCGCATCGCCTGGATCGGCGGACTGTTCGCGGCGTCCGTATGCGGCGCCATCGGCGCGCTGGTGGCCGTGGTTCCCTGGCTATGGGCCGGGATGTTTACGCGTGATGCCGAAGTGCTGGCTATCGCCACGCAGTATTTTCATATCGCGGGGCCGAGCTATGCCTTTCTCGGCCTGGGCATGGCTTTGTACTTTTCATTTCAGGGCACAGGACGCATGCTGTGGCCGCTGCTGTGCGTCGCGATTCGAATTGTGACGATTGCTGCAGGCTGCACGCTCGCGACGCATGCGTTCGGACTCGGGCTGGCTAGCCTGTTCGCTGTGACCGCGGCAGCTTTGCTGGTATTTGGGGCGATGTACGCCCTGGGTGTCTGGCGCTACTTCTCCGGGGCCGGGCGGGCACGCTAGATCGGAGGCTCGGCCCGTAAAAAAAAGGCCGGCGAACCATGTTCGCCGGCCCGTGAACAACGGCTGGCCGGCAATGCTGCCGGCGGACCGCCCTTGCCGCCAGGACTCGTTGCGCGCGACGTTTTTGGGTCGCTTGCGCGATACGGCCTTGATAGCTGCGGCCTCCTCCTCCTCCTCCTCGAATGCGGGCGCTTGTATCCCTTTGTTTAAATGGGAATTGTCATCAGGCGTGCGCGAACTTAGTGCAGGGTATTCTAAGAACCGATTTCGTGCAATACTATAAGGGTAAATACCTATTGCTGAAAAATGTCAAATATGAAGCGAGGCGGCAACCTCGGGGTTTGATTCCGCAACTATAACAGCTCGGAAAAATGGACCTACGCACCCAAGCTGGCTCCGACAAAGGCCAGAAACGGCCGAATACTTCACCCTCGGCCGCCGCGGGCAACGAAAAGAAACGGCTCGAGGTACTGCAGCAGTTCCGCGTGTTATTGCGCTCGATCAAACGGCATTACCAGCGGGTGGAGGAGCAGTGCGGTTTGAGCGGCGCGCAGGTGTGGGCGCTGGCGGAAATCGCGGACGCCCCCGGCATAAAAGTGAGCGAGTTTGCCCAGCAACTCGGGGTGCACCTGTCGACTGCGAGCAATATGCTGCGGCGCCTCGAGGCTCTGGAACTGGTCCGAAGGATGCGCATCGGCGAGGACCACCGCGTGGTTCAACTCGAACTTACCGCCAAGGGCGAGAGCATCCTAAGCATGGCGCCGCGTCCGCTGGCCGGGATTCTGCAACAGGCCCTGGCCGATCTTCCGCAGTCGCGGCTGGATACTCTGCACGCTGACCTCGGCGAAGTCATCCAGGTGATGAAGTTCAAGGATGACGAAGCGCATTCGACGCCTCTGTCGGACATCTAAGCAGCAAATACAGTACACCGCAGCGCCTGACTGCCGCGGTGCGCCCGCACTGCTGTGCGCGCTTGCGTTCATGTGCTGGATGTCAACAGACCCTAGAGTGTGCCCGGTGTTTCGGCGCATTGCGTTCTGGCCCCAGCCCATTAATGATGTTTGGCATGTTTGGCCCGCCAGCCTGGGTAGAAAAAATTGACATTATGGTATGACATTTGGCATTATGAAAAAAAGCCTTAGCCATAAGATCTCAGGCATAAGGCCGGGCAATTCACCAGTTCCAAGCCAAACCGGAGGAGTTGACGTGATCGGCAAGAACGAGGCTGGTAGCCATCCGTCGTGCGTGCTGCACCCCCGACGTCGCTTATTCAACCGAGGTCATTCAAGATGAAGAAGATACTGCTCATTCAAGGCGCCAACATGGCGTATCTGGGCAAGCGGGAACCCGAGATCTACGGCTCCACCACGGCGGCTGAGCTCGACCAGATGCTGCAGAGCCACGCGCGTGCGCGCGGCTTCAAGCTCGACATCTACTACACCCACCTCGAGGGCGAGGCGATCGGCCGCGTCTATCGCGCGGCGGATGAAGGCGTGGACGGCCTGTTGATGAATCCGGCCGGGTTCATTCATGCCGGCTATGCGCTGCGCGATTGTCTGCGTTCGATGACTTTTCCCTACGTCGAAGTCCATATGAGCAACATCGACAAACGCGGGCTGCATTCGGTCACCGCGGAGACGGCGCGCGGCGTCATCGCCGGTTTCGGTCTGAATTCGTATCTGATGGGCCTGGATGCCCTGCTCGAACTGACCGGCAGCGCAAAGCCGGCCAAGGGGAAAAAGCGCTGAAAGCGGCGCAGCGTCTGGCGTTCGCGCCTGCGGCTTTGGAACAATTAGCGGCAACCATCAATCAATCAGGAGAAACATTTGGCTACTCTGAGCGGAAAGAACGTATTGGTCATCGGCGGCAGTTCCGGCATTGGTTATGCGACCGCGGCCGGTGCTCTCGCGCAAGGGGCGCACGTGACCATAGCCAGCCGTTCGGAAGAAAAGCTGCGCGCGGCCCAGGCTTCGCTGCCGGGGAAAGTGGAGGCGCGCGCACTCGATGTCGCCGACTCTGCATCGGTCGAAGCGTTTTTCAATGCGGCGCCGACCTATGATCACATCGTGGTCAGCGGCGCTGCGTTCAAATTCGGCACGGTGCGCGATCAAAACATCGACGATGCGTTTGCCGCCATGAACGTCAAGTTCTGGGGCGCCTACCGCGTGGCGCGCAAGGCGCGCGTCGCTGCAGACGGATCCTTCGTGTTCGTGTCCGGATTCCTGAGCCGGCGGCCCAAACCCAATATGGTGCTGGTCGGCGCGATCAACGCCGCCCTGGAGACGCTGGCCCAGGGGCTCGCGCTGGAGATGGCGCCGATCCGGTTCAACGTGGTGTCGCCCGGGATCATCGACACGCCGACGCGGGCGGCGATGCCGGCCGAGGCGCGCAAGGCCATGCTCGAAAACGTCGCCAAGTCGCTTCCGGTGAAGCGCGTGGGCTTGGCCGAGGATTGCGCCGATCAGATCCTGCTCATGCTGCGCAATACCTTCATGACCGGCAGCGTGGTCTATATCGACGGCGGCGGCCTGCTGGTCTGAAACACACACGGCGTCTGCAATGGGGCTTGCCGAGCCATTGAGGCTGCGCGCGCTGTTCGGGGGTTATCCCCAGACGCTCGCGCTGAAGTCGGGCGCGCTGCGCTCCGCGTCGCTCGCATTCGATTTCGCCGACGTGAAGGTCGCGCACACGGCGTTCAAACGCGTCGTGCGCGAGCTCGAATTCGACGTGGCGGAACTCGCGCTCGTGACTTTCCTCATGGCGAAGGCCAGCGGCAAGCCTTTGGTCCTGCTGCCCGCAGTCATATCCGCGCGCTTTCAGCATCCTTACCTGGTGTATAACGCCGAGCACGGTCACCTGGCCCCGGCAGATCTTGCCGGACGGCGCGTCGGCATCCGCTCCTATTCGGTGACTACAGCCGCCTGGGTACGCGGCATCCTCGCCGATGACTACGGTGTCGAACCGGAGCGGGTGCGCTGGGTCGGCTTCGAGGATGCGCATGTGGCCGAGTACCGCGATCCGCCGACGCTCGAACGCGCAGCGGCCGGCAAAGAGATGTTGGCCATGCTGCTTGCCGGAGAACTCGATGCGGCCGTATTGGCCAGTCCCTTGCCTGCGGATGCGCGGCTGAAGCCGGTGATTCCAGATGCTGCGGCGAAAGCCAAGGAGTGGTACCAGCGCAACCGGGCGATCCAGATCAACCACATGGTGGTCGTGCGCGATACCCTGTCGCAGTCCCATCCCCGGGCGGTGCGGGAGATATTTCGGCTGTTGCTGCAGAGCAAGCAGGCGGCGGGTTTGCCGGCCGCGGACGGCATCGACATGAATCCCTTCGGCGTCGCGGCCAACCGGCGCAACCTCGAGCTTGCGCTCGATTGCTGCTATCGGCAGGGACTCATCCCCAGGCGCTTCGCGGTGGACGAGCTGTTCGACGACGTGACGCGCGCGCTCAAATGCTAGGTATGCGGCACAGTCGCCTGCATCGATTTGCGCGCAGAGAACGCCTCATACCATTGGCTCAAGGCTGTGCGGCCGTTGCGCCATTGCAATTGCGGCATGCGAAAGTCGAGATAGCCCAGGGCGCAGCCGAGCGTGACGCCGGCGAGGTCGGCCTGGGGCAGCGCCATCGAGCCGATTTTGTCGAGCGTGCGTTCGATCTTTGCGCGCTGCCGGTCGAGCATGCCCTGGTAGACGAATTCCTTGGGGCGGCGCAGCTGTTCGACGACGCTGGCGACTGCGGCCTCGATCATGCCGTCCGCAAACGCATGCATCTGCAGCAGCGGCCAGCGCTGGCGCGGCTCGGACGGGATCAAGCGCGGGCCGGCGTGCAGGGAATCGAGGTATTCGCAGCAAAGATAGGACCCGGCGAACACGCCGTCGGCACTGATCAGTGCAGGCACCTTGCCCAAGGGGTTTTCCTGGTTGATCTCCGGGTCGGCGGCCCACACGTCGCCGGTGACGAGAACCAGGGAGTCGGCCAGGCCGACTTCATGGGCGAACACCATGACCTTGCGCACGAACGGCGACGCGGGGGAATACCAGAGTTTCATCGACATTTTGGTCTGTCTCCTAGGTGGGGGCTTGCGCTCGGGATGAGCGGGCGCGACCGCCTCAATTTCTCGGCTCAGGGCGAAATTTGAATTTATTTTACCATGTCGGTTGACATGCGACTATGTGAACAACGTAAAATACCCTTTTCGCTCGCTCCAGAGCCCGTTTGCACCCGGAGGGGCGTCGCCGCGGCAGCGCCTGCGGCCAGCGCGATGGGGCTCGGAATCCTAACTTTGGGAAGGTCATCAGCATCATGGCAAAAATGAAGGGCGCGACTCTCATTTCGGAGTTTCTGGTCCAAGAGAAAATTCCGTATGTGTTCGGCATCTGCGGCCACGGCAACGTCGGCCTGCTCGACGGCCTGTATGAAGTGCGCGACAAGGTGAAACTGGTTTCGCCGCGCCACGAGCAGGTTGCAGCCCATATGGCGGACGGTTATTTCCGCGTGAAACATCAGCCGGCCGCCACGCTGACCTCGACCGGACCCGGCTCGGCCAACGTGATCATGGCGCTCGCCGTGGCGCAGACGGATTCCTCGGCGGTACTCGCGCTGACCGCGAACGTACCGACCTCGCAGTTCAATCGCGGGCCGTTCCAGGAGCTCAACCGGCATAACCAGGCCGACTTCCCGAATGTGATTCGTCCGGTGGTGAAGCGCAGTTTCCAGCCTAGCCGCGTCGAAATGCTGCCGCTCGCCTTGCGCCAGGCGGTGACCACCATGACCAGCGGTCGGCCCGGTCCGGTCAACGTGGACATTCCGTTCAATCTGTTCCAGGAGGAGGCCGAGGTCAAGCTCGAGCCCGCCTGGGACGGTTTCCCGCTGCGCCGCAGCGGCGCATCGCCCGACGATGTGCACAAGGCGCTGGATATGCTGCTGCAGGCGAAGCAGCCGGTGATATTCATCGGTCACGGGGTCACGCTGTCCGAGGCGAGCAATGAACTCACCGAGTTTGCGCACGCGCTGCAAATTCCCGTGATCAGTTCCCCCAACGGCATGGGCTGCCTCGACATGACCGATCCGCTGTCGCTCGGCTTCATCGGCAGGAACGGCGCGTATCCGGCCAATCAGGCCGGCCGCCATGCGGACCTGGTGCTGGCGATCGGCGCGCGCTTCGACGACCGCTCCTCCTCGTCGTGGATGCCCGGCTATTCCTGGAACTTTCCGCAGTCCAAGCTCATCCACGTCGACGTCGATCACGCCGAAATCGGACGCAACTACGCCCCCGACCTCGGCCTGCTGGCCGATGCCCGCACCTTCCTCGTCCAGCTTCTGGGAGAACTGTCCCGGCGCAAGGTGGACAAGGCCGGACGCCTCAAGGCCTGGCTCGCGGACATCGCCAAGTGGCGTGCCGAGTGGGACGCCTATATCAAACCCAATTTCGAAATTCACGCTTCGCCCCTGCGCCCCGAGCGCATCGTCGCCGACTGCCGCGCGGTGCTGCCGGACGATGCCGTCATTTCGCTCGATTCGGGCATCCATCACAACTGGTTCATGCAGTTCTGGAACGCGCGCCGGCCGCAGACCATGCTCAATACTTGGGGCTATTCCGGTATGGGCTTCGGTCCGAGCTCTATCCTCGGGGCGAAGCTTGCGGTACCCGACCGTCCCTGCGTATCGATCTGCGGCGACGGCGGATTCACCATGGTGCCGCACGTGCTTTGCACCGCGGTGGAATACAACATTCCCGCGGTGTGGGTCGTGTGGAACAATTTTTCCTGGGCCGCGATCCGCGATTTGCAGTACGCCTATTTCGACGGGCGCGAGATCGGCACCGGCTTTTATCAAGGGGCGGAGAAGAAACCGTATAACCCCGACTTCGCCGCCTGGGCACGCGCTGCCGGCGTCGAAGGCTTTACCGTCACGAAATCCGAGGACTTCAAGGGCGCGCTCGCCCATGCGATCGCGCTGAACAAGCCTTGCCTGATCGACGTGCGTGTGGACGCCAATATCCGTCCGCCCGGCACCGGCGCCTGGGCTTTGCCGCCGATCCCGCACAAGGAGCCGGTGTTCGGCGCGAAGTACATACAGGGGAACTAGGCCGTGGCGAAGAAAAAAGCGAAACCGGCAGCGCTGATACGCAATGTGGTCGAAGTGCCCTGGCAGCAGTTCCCGGGGCATTTCGGCAGCGCGCTGTCCAAGCCCCTGGTGCGGCCGGAGACGGCCGGCTCGCGCCTGATCGACTATCGCATCTCCTGCTATCAACCCATGGCCTATGTGGCGCTGCACACGCATAAGGTACAGGAGCAGGTGTACCACGTGCTCGACGGCGAGGGCACGATGGAAATGGACGGCAAGCGCCAGGTGGTGCGCAAGCACGATGTCATCGACATTCCGCCGGGCGTCGAGCACGCAATTTACAACACCGGCCTTTCCGACCTGACGTTCATCGTCGCCACCACCCCCGTAGACGACGAATAGGCCGGGGCGACCCCGCGCCGGCCGCATTTCTTCGAGACTGCCCGCTGGCCGCCGTCTGCTTGACGCCGCCGACGACCACTACGTCATAGACGCCTGCGCCGTTGCTCATGCCGTGGCGGTTCAGGCGCTGCAAGCGGCGCGATGGCCGGAATTCATTCGGATCCGAGTTGCAGCCGGTTCAGCTGCCGCTTTTCGATCGCCCACTTGAGCAGAGCGGCCGCGCGGAAAATGCCGTGGGCGGACTTGCCGTAGGGCAGCGTCAGGAACAAGGCCATGACGCAGGCGAGGTGCAGCGCCAGCAGCAGCGCCATCGCGCCGCCGTCGCGCCAGGCGAGCAAGGCGAGGCCGCTTGCGCTGGTGAAAAACAGCAGCGCGATAAAACCGCGGTCCATGGTCTTTTGCGCCGCGTCGCCGTGCAGCGCGTGGCGCCGCAGGTTCAGCCACATCAGCCCAGCCGGCCCGAACAGCAAGCCGATGCCGCCCGCGGTGCCGAGCAGCACCGGCAGGCTGGTCAGCGCATAGGGTGCGTGCCAGCGGAACAGGTAGTGGTACAGCGTCGCCACCGAGGTCGCGGCGAAGCACAGCAGGAAGCCGTAGAAAGTAAAGTGATGAAAACGCCGCCGCCACAAGGTGAATTCGTCGTCGGCCTCGTTGCAGCCCAGTCCGTGGCCGCCGTCGAGATACTTCAGGCGCAGCACGTCGCGCGTCGCCTCGGCGGCGGCCGCACCCGGCGCGTCGCGCGCCCGATCCTGCGGCGATATATCGTTCCAGAATCGGCGTACGCCCAGCGCCAGCGCCAGCAACGCGAACACAAAGATCGGGGCGAACAGGGATACGATCAGGTTATGCGGAAACACGCGGTAGAAGTTCCCGGCCAGCGGCCCCTGCGCCAGAGTGCCGTTGAGTGCGAGCGCCAGCAGCAGGAACAGCGCGAGGCCTGCGGCCAGCGCCAGTGCGAGCGCGAGACCGTTGTGCCGGTACAGGCGTCCGAGCGACTGCGGCCAGGCGTAGTCGGCGTAGCTGTGCACGCGCACCCTGGCCATGGCCTGCGGAATATTGACCGCGAATTCATGCGGCGGCGCGAATTGGCAGGCGTGCAGGCAGGCACCGCAGTTGTGGCACAGATTCGCCAGGTAGTCGACCTCGGGTTTGCCGAATTCGAGCCGGCGCGTCATCGCAGGAAATACTGCGCAAAAGCCTTCGCAATAGCGGCAGGCATTGCAGATTTGCAGTTGCCGCGCGGCCTCGACGGCGGCGGCCTCGGTCGCCGCTTCGTCCGTGCCGCGGGTGGGCAGATCAAGCGGCTGCACGCGCTGCTCCTTGATTCAGTGCGGCGGCCGCGGCCTGGGTGCCGGCGATGCGCCCGAACGCGGTGCCTATGGTCATGCCCACCCCGGCGGTATAGCCTTTGCCGAGCACGTTGCCGGCCATGATTTCGCCGGCGGCGAACAGGTTGGGGCTGGGCTGGCCCGCAAAATGCACCGCGGCCTGCGCGTCCACCTTTACGCCGAGGTAGGTGAAGGTGATGCCGGGCCGCAGCGGGTACGCATAGTAGGGTGCGGTATCGAGCGGGCGCGCCCAGTGCGTTTTCGGCGGCGCGAGGCCGGAGGTGGCGCAGTCGTCGAGCGCCGTGTGGTCGAAGCTCCCCGGGCGGCAGGCCGCGTTGTAGGCAGCCATGGTGCGCACTAGCATCTGCGCGTCCAGGCCGAGCTTGCGCGCGAGTTCGGGCAGGGTCGGCGCCTTCTCCGGGGGAAACACCGGCGGCATGAAGCGTCCGATCGCCTTGGCGTCTATCACCGAATAGGCGATCTGTCCCGGCTGGCCCGCCACCAGCCGGCCCCAGATGGCGTAGCGCTTGGGCCAGAAATCCTCGCCTTCGTCATAGAAGCGCTCGGCGTTCCTGTTCACGACGATGCCCAGCGAAACGCTGTCCACGCGGGTGCAGATGCCGCCGTCGTACAGGGGCGCGCGCGCATCGATCGCCACGCAATGCGATTGGGTGGGATCGCCGATGGCATCGGCGCCGGCGCCGAGCAGGAACTTCAGCAGCACGCCCATATTGAAGCGCGTGCCCCGGATCAGGAAATTGTCGGCAACCCATTCGCCGTTGATTTGGCCCCAGGCTTCGCGCATCCATTCGCGGTTCGATTCGAAGCCGCCGCTCGCGACCACGCAGGCCTTGGCCGCGATGCGCTCGTCGCCGACGTAGACTGCGACAAAACGGCCGTGATCCAGTTCCAGCCGCTCCACCGGCGCCTCATAGCGGATGTGCACGCCGAGCGCCTCGGCGCTGCGGTAGTAGGCGTTGAGCAGCGCCTTGCCGCCGCCGAGGAAGAACGCGTTGGTGCGCGAGAGCTGCAAGGTGCCCGAAAGCGAAGGCTGGAAATGCACGCCGTGGCGGCGCATCCAGTCGCGGCAGTGGGCGGAGGCGCGAATGGCGAGGCGCGCGAGGGCCTCGTTGGTGAGGCCGCCGGTGACTTTCTTCAAGTCCTGCCAGTATTCCTCCTCCGGATAGGATTCGGTGAGCACGTCCTGCGGGGCGTCGTGCATGCAGCGCAGATTGCGCGTGTGCTGCGAATTCCCGCCGCGCCATGCGCGCGGCGCGGCCTCCAGCAGCAGCACGCTCGCGCCGCCTTCACGCGCGGTCAGCGCCGCGCACAGGGCGGCGTTGCCCCCGCCTATTACAATTACGTCGTAGTCTTGCTTGGTCATCGGGCCAAAGCCTTGCTGGTGGGTGGACAGTGCTATTGTAATCGGCCGGGCTAAACTTTCACAATGACAAACCGCACTTCATATTGCTGATGTTGGGCCGTCCTGGGGTATAATTTATTGACACTGAGTCGCAATTACCCACAGATACGTCACTCGAGGCCGGTATGTCCGTAGCGCACGCTAATAGCAATATTGCCACCGAAACAGGCGTGACGCGCTTGCGCATGTATATCGGCGGTCAATGGCGCGACGGAACGGACGAACGCGCGGTTTTCGATCCCTATCGCGGTGAGCGTGTGGCGCTTTGCCCGGAATCCAGCCTGCAGGATCTGGACGACGCGCTCGCGGCCGCTACCGCCGCGAAAGCCAAGGCTGCCGCGATGCCGGGCTATGAGCGCGCGGCGCTGTTGCGCCGTGTCGGGGCGCTGCTGGTCGAGCGCGCGGAGAGCATCGCCGAGATCATGTCGCGCGAAACCGGCAAGGCGCTCAAGGATGCCAGGGCCGAGGTGATACGCTCGCAGGACACCATTCTGCTGTCGGCGGAGGAGGCGATCCGCATCCAGGGGGAACAGGTGCCGCTGGACGGCTCGCCCATGGGCGCGGGCAAACTCGCGTTTCTGCTGCGCTTTCCGGTAGGCGTGGTGGCAGGCATCACGCCGTTCAATGCGCCGTTCAATCTTGCCTGCCACAAAATCGCGCCGGCCATCGCCGCCGGCAATACCATCGTGCTCAAGGCCCCGCCGCAATCTCCCGGCGTGGTGAGCAAACTGGTCGAACTGTTTGCCGATGCCGGCACGCCGCCGGGCTTCGTCAACCTGCTCTATGGCAACACCGTCGGGCCGGCGCTGGTGCGCGATGCGCGCGTGGATTTCGTGACCTTTACCGGATCGAGCCGGGTGGGGGCGGAGATCAAGGCGGCGAGCGGGCTGCGGCGCGTCGCGCTCGAGCTCGGCGGCAACGGCACCACCATCGTGCACGCGGATGCGTCGGTGGAGGAAGCCGCGCCGCTATGCGCGCGCAATTCGATGCGCCTTGCCGGTCAGAGCTGCATTTCGGTGCAGAACGTCTATGTGCACGCGAGCCTGTATGAACAATTCGTCGAGCGCATGGTGCGCGAGGTGAAGACCTTGCGCCTGGGCGATCCGCTCGATGCGGCGACCGATGTCGGTACCCTGATCGACGAGGCGGCGGCGAAGCGGGTAGAGAGCTGGGTGGATGAGGCGATCGCCAAGGGTGCGCGCGCGCTGACCGGCGCCAAGCGCCATGGCGCGGCCTACGAGCCGACCGTCCTCGTCGACGTGCAGCCCGAGATGCGCGTGGTATGCGAGGAAATCTTCGGGCCGGTGGTGACGGTGCAGCGCTACACCGACTTGCCGCCGCTGTTCGAGCGGATCAGCGCCGCGGAGTATGGATTGCATTGCGGAATTTTCACGAAATCGCTGCAGGTCGCATTCGACGCGATTCGCGCGCTGCGCGTGGGCGGCGTGATCGTCAACGGCACCTCGACCTGGCGCACCGACCAGCTCGCCTACGGCGGCATCAAGGCGAGCGGCATCGGGCGCGAAGGGCCGCGCTATGCCATGCGCGACATGACCGAGGAGCGGCTGGTACTGTTCAATTTATAATGCGATGAAACGAGCGACCGACATGAAAAAACCAGTACGCAGCAAAACTTCGCCGCCGCAGGAGGAAAATGCCGCCAAGGAGCATGGCGGCGTACAGTCGATCGCGCGCGCTTTCGCGATCGCCGAGGAAATTGCGCGCAATCGCGAAGGCATCAGCCTGGCCGAACTGAGCAAGCACGTCGGATTGCACAACAGCACCACGTTTCACCTGGTCAAGACCATGGTGCAGCTCGGCTATGTGAGCCAGCTGCCGGAATCGAGGAAGTACCGCATCGGGCGGCGCATGTTTACGCTTGCGGCTGGCGCGCTGGACGAAATCGAACTGGTCAGCGTCGCTACCCCGGTGCTCGAGAAGTTGACCGCGGAAACCGGCGAATACAGCCATTTCGCGATCCGCTCGGGCGATCAAATCGTGGTTGTGGCCAAGACGGCGGGCACCGGCATCTTTCAGATGGTCGACCGCACCGGCGCGGTGCGTCCCGGGCACGCCACCGCGCTGGGCAAGGTCCTGCTCGCGGCGCTGTCGCCGGTCCAGCTGGAACGCTATCTGGAAACCTGCGAGTTGCGTGCGTTCACGCCCAAGACCATCGTCGAGCGCGACGCATTGGTGCGCGAGATCGATGAAGTCCGGCGCAAGGGCATCGCCTTCGACGACGGCGAATTCGACTCGGAAGCGCGCTGCGTCGCAGTGCCGGTGCGCGACTTTACCGGGCGGGTGGCCGGCGCCATCGGCGTGTCCGGCCCGATGTGGCGGCTTTCGCTGCAAGCGCTGCAGGAAAAATCGAAATACGTGAGCGCGGCCGCGGTGGCACTGTCGGCCGAACTCGGGTATCAGCCGGAGCGGGAACCGGCCGCGTCGCCCGCCTAGACTTGCTGTCGCATCAGCGCAGCGAGGCCACGGGAAAAGCGGTTCACCCCGCCGCAGGAGCCCGGTGCGCGCCGGGTCCGGGCGCCACCTGCCAATGAAGCTTGCAGTATTCACCAAGAACCGCAGCAACCCGGCCTATGCCGCGGCGCGCCTGGGCGCAAGCGTCGTGCATTACGTTCCCGAAACACCGGACGATGCGGCCGAGCAGAGCGCGCTGATCGAGCAGGCGCTGGCCGGGCAGCCCGACGCAGTGCTGCTGGCGCCGGTGCACCCGACGGGGGTAAACGCGGCCATCCGCAAAGTGAATGCGGCGCATATTCCGCTCGTCGGCTACATCAGCCGGCTCAGCGAAGGGCAGTGCGTCTCCTTCATCGGATCGGACGACTACGCGCTCGCATTCGCACTTGCGCGCTATCTGTTCGAGCGTCTCGCGGGAAAGGGCGCGGTCGTGATCCTCGAGGGCCCGCCGGAATCGGTGACCAGCATCGAGCGCGTGCGCGCATTTCGCGCCGCTGCTGCCGCATATCCCGGCGTGCGCGTGGTCGCCGCGTGCAGCGGTTATTACCTGCAGCAACCGGCGCGTGCGGCCATGGCGCGCACGCTCGCTGCCACGCCGCGCATCGACGCCGTCCTGGCGGCAAACGACATCATGGCGGTCGGCGCGATCGAGGCCTTGCGCGCGGCCGGACGCGGCGCGCTGCTGGTCGGCGTCAATGCGATTCCCGAAGCGATCGCGGCGATCAAGCGCGGCGACATGCTCGCTACTGCCGATTTCGATGCCATGAGCATGGCCAGCCTCGCAGCCGAGTGCGCAATCCGCCACCTGCGCGGCGAATCGGTGCCGCAGGAGATCATGCTGCCGGTGCAGATCGTCGATCGCGCCAACTGCAGCCGGTGGGACCGTCCCTACGAACAGAGGCAATGCCTGAACTGGAAGGATGCGCTCGACAAAAACGTCTGACCCGGGTCGGGCCAGCCCGGATGCTCGCGGCTAGGCCACCGCCGAGCGTGGGTTTGTAATCCCCGACGCTCGCAGCGGGCGCCGGGGCCGTCCTAAATCGGACGCGGGATCAGATCGCCTTCAGATCGCCGGCCGACGTTTTTCCGTCCTTGCCTCTGACCAATTCGTATTGAATTTTCTGGCCTTCGTTCAAGCCCGGCAGGCCGGCTTTTTCCACGGCCGAAATATGCACGAACACGTCTTTAGAGCCGTCATCGGCCTGGATAAAGCCGAATCCCTTGCTTGCATTGAACCATTTCACTGTTCCAGTCGCCACGAGTATCTCCACATAGAAATTTAGTCGAATATCAACCCGGGCAGCGGTTCAGTCCAAGTCAATAGGGAAACAGTCTAATCCAATGGGCTGCGGCTTGCTACTGCGCTGCGGCGGGTCCGGAAAGATAGGCCCGGCGGGTGCGAAATGCGGCGGCCGGTTTTCGCCGAAGTTTGCTAGGATGCGCCAAGCGCAAGATCCAGCCGGGAGGAGGAATATGCGGTCCACCATGATGCAGATGCCGCTGAGCCTGAATCAGCTGCTCGAACACGCCAACGCGCTTTACGCGAGCCGCGAGGTGGTGTCGCGCCGGCCGGATAAATCGCTGCATCGCTGCAATTACGGCGCCATCTATCGGCGCGTACGCCAGCTGGCGCAAGCCGTGCAAGGCGCCGGCGTCGGCCGCGGCGACGCGGTCGGCACGCTGATGTGGAACCACTGGGCGCACCTCGAAGCCTATTTCGGCATTCCCGCCGCCGGCGCGGTGCTGCATACGCTCAACCTGCGCCTGTCGCCGGAGGATCTCGCTTACATCGTCGGCGACGCCGACGACAAAATGATCCTGATCGACGACGTGCTGCTGCCGGTCTGGGAAAAGGTGAAGCCGCTGCTGGCGCAGGCGCCGCGGGTGATCGCGTTCGCGTTCAGCGGCGCGCCTGTGCCGGCGGGCTACGAGAGCTACGACGATTTCATCGCCGCCGACGCCAGCGGCTACCGTTATCCGGAGCAGGACGAGAACGAGGCGATGGGCATGTGCTACACCTCCGGCACCACCGGACGGCCGAAGGGCGTGGTCTATTCCCACCGCTCGATGGTGCTGCATGCGATCGTCGGCGCGCTGCCCGACGTGCTCGCCGCGTCCTCGCGCGACAACGTGCTGGTGATCACGCCGATGTTCCACGCCAATGCCTGGGCCATGCCGTTTTCGGCGCTCATGCTCGGCGCGAAGCAGGTGTTCCCGGGTCCGCATATGGCGGGCGAAGACCTGCTCGATTTGATGGAGGGCGAACACATCACGCTGTCGCTGGGTGTGCCCACGATCTGGCTCATGGTGCTGCAGGCGCTGCAGTCGGGCAAACGCAGCTGGAAGCTGATGCCGGGCATGCGCATGTCGGTCGGGGGCGCGGCCGTGCCGCGTGCGCTGATCGAGGCCTTCGACCAGTATGGGCTCACGATCAAGCAGGGCTGGGGCATGACCGAGACCTCGCCGCTGGGTTCGTTTACCTCGATCAAGCCCGACCTGCTCGACGCGCCGGCCGACAAGCTCTACGGCATACGCGCGCGCGCCGGCTTGCAGGTGCCGCTGGTGCAGCTGCGCATCGTCGATTTCGACGGCAAGCTGCTGCCCTGGGACGGGGAGACCACGGGCGAGCTGCAATGCCGCGGGCCCTGGGTTGCGGGCGGCTATCACAACCAGCCTACCGACCCGGAGAAATTCACCGCAGACGGCTGGCTGCGCACCGGCGACGTCGCCACCATCGACCCGGACGGCTACCTGCGCATCGCCGACCGCACCAAGGACCTGATCAAGTCGGGCGGGGAGTGGATCAGCTCGGTCGATCTGGAAAACGCGATCATGGGGCATCCGGCGGTGGCCGAGGCCGCGGTGATCGCGGTCAAGCATCCGAAGTGGGACGAACGGCCGCTCGCGGTGGTGGTAAAGAAGCCGGGCAAGGAGGTGACGCCGCAGGAATTGCGCGAATTGCTGCTCGCGCACTTCGCCAAGTGGCAGGTGCCGGACGATTTCGCGTTTATCGACGCCTTGCCGCGCACCTCGACCGGCAAGTTCATGAAGACCAAACTGCGCCAGGATTTCAAGGACTGGGTGTCGCGCACGCCCGCTTAAGGAGCCAGGAACATGAATACCGTTGCGGTAAAGAATCTCGCGGCGCCGGCCATCCGGCTGCACGCGAATGACAACGTGCTCGTCGCGCGCCAGGATCTGGCGCAAGGAACCGTCCTGGCCGACGAGAACCTGACTTGCCTCAACCGCATCCCGGCCGGACACAAGCTCGCTGCGTGCGCGCTCGCCAAAGGCGAGCCGGTGCTCAAGTACAACACCATTATCGGCTTCGCCTCGGTCGACATCGCGCCGGGGACGCTGCTGCACCGGCTGAATCTGGAGTTCCGCGAGTTCGACCGCGACTACGCCTATGCGCGCGACTATCGGCCCGTGGCCATGGTGCCCGAGGCCGAGCGCGCGAGCTTCATGGGCATCGTGCGCGCAGACGGGCGCGTGGCCACACGCAATTACATCGGCATCGTCTCGACCGTGAATTGTTCGGCCACGGTTTCGCACCGCATCGCCGAATGGTTCACGCCGGAGCGGCTGGCCGAATTTCCGAATATCGACGGCGTCGCCGCGTTTGCGCATGCCAGCGGCTGCGGCATGGAACTGTCGGGTGAACCCATGGATCTGCTGCGTCGCACTACCGCCGGATACATACGCCATGCCAACTTTGCCGCGGTGCTGGTGGTGGGCTTGGGCTGCGAGCGCAACCAGATCGACAAGCTGTTCGAGGCCGAGAAGCTCACGAGCGGCACGAAACTGCGCACGTTCGTAATGCAGGATACGGGCGGCACGCGCAAGACCATAGAGGCCGGCGTCGCCGCGGTGCAGGAACTGCTGCCCGAGGCGAACCGCGTCGTGCGTGTGCCGGTGCCGGCGAGCCATATCACGGTCGGTCTGCAATGCGGCGGCTCCGACAGCTTTTCCTCGATCACGGCGAATCCGGCGCTCGGCGCGGCCATGGACATCCTGGTGCGCCACGGCGGCACCGCGGTGCTGTCGGAAACGCCGGAGATCTACGGCGTCGAGCATACGCTCACGCGGCGCGCGGTCTCGCGCGAAGTCGGCGAGAAGCTGATCGAGCGCATCCGCTGGTGGAAAGACGTCTATGCGCTGGGGCGCGACGTGCAGATCAACGGCGTGGTGAGTCCGGGCAACCAGATGGGCGGACTCGCGAACATCCTCGAAAAATCGCTGGGCTCGGCGATGAAAGGCGGCACCGGGCCGCTGATGGAGGTCTACAAATACGCCGAGGCGGTGAAGCAGAAGGGCTTCGTGTTCATGGACACGCCGGGCTTCGATCCGGTTTCGGCCACGGGGCAGATCGCGGGCGGCGCCAATATCGTGTGCTTCACCACCGGACGCGGCTCGGCCTTCGGCAGCAAGCCCGCGCCCTCGATCAAGCTCGCCACCAACACGCCGATGTACTCAAGACTCGAGGAGGACATGGACATCAACTGCGGCCAGATCCTCGACGGCACGGCGAGCATGGACGAGATGGGCGAGCAGATCTTCCGGCTGATCCTGCGCACCGCCTCGGGGGAAAAGACCAAGAGCGAGCTCTTCGGCCTGGGCGATCACGAGTTCGTGCCCTGGCAGATCGGCATCACCGGTTAAAAACGGATTAGGCGACGCGATCGCGCGGCTCTTTACCGGCGAAGACCGCATCCAGATTGTCGAGCGCGCGAAATCCCATCGCGTCCCGCGTTTCCTTCGTCGCGCTGCCGATGTGGGGCATCAGGAACACGTTGCGCAGCTGCCGGTATTCCGGGTGGATGTTGGGTTCGTTGTTGTAGACGTCCAGGCCGGCGGCGGTGAGCTTGCCCGACTTGAGCGCCGCGATCAGCGCGTCGTCGTCGATCACCACGCCGCGGCTCGCATTGACCACGATCGCACCGTCGGGCAGGCGCGCAATGAGATCTGCGTTCAGCAGCTTGACGGTCTGCGGCGAAGCCACGCAATGCAGCGCGAGAAAATCGCAATGCGGCATCAGTTCCGCCGGCGTCTTATGAAAGATCGCGCCTTGCTCCAGCTCGGGCGGCGCCCGGTCGAGGTCGTTGTAATGGATTTCCATGTCGAAGCCGCGCGCGCGTTTGGCGACGACGCGTCCGACGCGCCCGAAACCGAGTATGCCCAGGCGCTTGCCCGTCATCTGCGTGCCCACCATGAAACTCGGGCTCCAGTCCTTCCACTCGCGCGTGCGCACCAGGCGCTCGCCTTCGCTCGCGCGGCGCGCGGCACCGAGCATCAGCATGATGGTCAGCTCCGCCGTGGCGTCGGACAGCACCTCGGGCGTGTTCGTCACGATCAGTCCGCGCGCCTTGGCGGCTGCCGTGTCCACGTGGTCGTAGCCGACGGAGAAATTCGCAATCACGCGCACGCGCTTGGGCAGTCGGGCGATCACGTCGGCGCCGAATTTCTCGGTATGGCAGGGCATGATCGCATCGGCCCCCTCGGCGCGCTTGAGGATGTCCTCGGCGGAATACAGGGTATCGTCCGGATTCAGAATCGGGCTGTAATCCCGGCGCAGGCGATCCTCGACGGCATGCGGCAGCTTGCGGGTAACAAGGACGACGGGTTTCACGATTAAATCCTCCTTAACGTTTCGAGCGATGGGAAATGCTATGCGCCAGGCAAGCTATGGCTCATATTTTGGCATTGTCCCTGACATAATGGGATCGGTGCGTCATAATTAGTCGAAGTTAATTATTCGAGTCCGTCATGCGCTTGATCGTACTCCTGCTCACCTTGGCCCTGACTGCCTGCGCTTCCTACAGCGGGGCCGGCCTTCGACCCGGTGAAGCGCGTCTGGAAGACGTAGAGCGGTTGATGGGACAGCCGGCGATGCGCTGGCAGGATCCCGACGGTTCGATTCAGCTGGCGTATCCGCGCGGCCCGGAGGGGTTTCACACGTACATGGTGAGGCTCGCACCGGACGGACGATTGCTAAGCAAGGTCAATGCGCTGGACGCAGCCGGGCTGGCAAAGATCCGCCCCGGCATGACGCAGGAACAGGTGCTGCGCGTCCTCGGTCCGCCGAACTATAGCCGAACGGTCTATTTCAAGGCGCGCGACGAACTGGTGTGGGACTGGCGCACCTGCATCAATAACCTGAACCTCCAGCGCCTTTACGTTCTGTTCGACGCGACTTCCGGCACCGTGCGCAGCACCATGCTGCAGGATGAATTGTTCGGCCCCGAAGGCATCACGATACCGTGCGCGGGCTGATCTCCCGGCATGCGTTCGGCGAATGAGGCCGTGATCGAGGCAAGTGTTTTGGTGCCGGTATATCGCAAGGCCGGCGGCGAGCTGCGATTGATCCTGATCAGACGCAGCGACAACGGCGCGCACGCGGGTCACCTCGCTTTTCCGGGCGGCAAGCGCGACCCCTGCGACCGCTCCATGCTCGATACGGCTTTGCGAGAAGCACGCGAAGAAATCGGGCTCCGGGAGGATCAGATCGAAATTCTGGCTGAACTGCCGCTTGCCGAAACGCGGGCCTCAGGTTTTCGCGTCCACCCTTTTCTCGGTCGCCTCATCCAGCCGGTAGCCTGGCAAAGAAATGAACGCGAGGTCGCCGAGATCATGGATCTGTCCTTGGCGGAACTTGCCGACGCCGAAGTCTCGAACGAAGATGATGCAATGCAGGCTGATGCATCGGTGCCGCGGCGCACGCCCTATTATCGCGTGGGCGATGACCAGTTGTGGGGCCTGACGTTCAGGATCCTGCGTGGGCTCATTCCGCGCCTGCAGGCGGGGGAATGGAAGGTTTAAGTTAGCCAAAAGCGCTAGAATCTCATTCATGCCGCCACTCAATGTTCCTCATGACGTAGAAGTCCTGTTACGCCAATTGAATCAGGATTTCATGGGATGGGATGACCCGCCCAACCGCCTGTTGCGGGCGCTAAAGCGCGATGAGCTTGCGCTCTATGCGCAACCCATTCTTGCGCTTAAGGACGCGCCGACCTTCCCCATGGCGGAGGTGCTGGTGCGACTGCAGGACGACGACGCGGTATTTCTGCCCCCTGGGGGCTTCCTGCCCCTATTCGAGCATTTTCGACTGCTGCCGCAGCTCGACCGCTGGGTCGTGCGCCAGTCCGTAGCGCTCCTGGCCCGATTGCCGCGCGTGCCGCGCCTGTGCGTCAAAATTTCGTCGCAGACGCTCAGCGACCTGGAGTTCGTCCCGGAGCTTGCGTCGGAACTCGCGCGTTCCAAAGTGCCGCCCGGATCGCTCGTCATCGAAATCAGCGAGCATGACCTGCTAGAGCATCCGAATGATGTTGATGCGTTCTTCGCTTCCATAAGAGGAATCGGTTGCCAGCTTGCGATCAGCGGATTCGGCCGTCGTTCAGTGTCGCTTACCGCGCTTACGACAATGCGGCCCGACTTCGTCAAAGCTGACGGCGGGATCGTGCGCAGTCTCCGCATCGGCCAGTCCTCACGCAAAAAATTGGGCGCCATGGTGAGCGTGGCGAAGGTAACCGGATTCGCCCTGATCGGAGAAGGCGTCGAAACGAATGAGACTCTCGCCGATCTGCGCGAAGCCGGCGTCGATTACGCCCAGGGGTTCGGCATCCAGGTCCCGGCGCCGATCAGCCTTATCATCGACCACTAAGGCTGTTTGCCTGGCAAGCAGCCAGTAGCAATGCGCTACCCTCAGTATCTCAATTGCTGCTCTTGGCCCGAAATGCATATCGGGCTAAACGGCACAACGTAGTCATCGGCAGGCGCCACTGTGCTTCCGAAAAGCCGCTTACGAGCGTGCTGCTGGACTCACACTTTCGGCCATGACCGGCCATTTGCGCTCTCGCCCCATAGCGGACGCCGGCCGGAGGCCCGGGGCGTCGACAGCAGCAATCGGAAAGTAGCCCCCCGGTTTACCTAACCGAAAATTATTCGGCTCCTTTAATGCAAATTTTTATCGGGTTTGGTGGGGCTGAGGCGCTGGGATTGGGGCGCTTTGAAAGTATCCGTAACCATTCGTCGGCGCTGTGCTCGACTACGCGGTAGTTGTTATCGCGCAGGAATTCCGGGCTGAATTCTTCCCGAAAACACCAAAAACCGTCTGGCCAAACGAGGATGTTATCTGGATACACGATGTGGACTCGTTTCGTATGTCAATGCGTTAACCTACGCCTAAAAAGTGGAGCAGTGTATTGAGTTGTGCAAAATTTTGTAAAAGAAGAAGCAGCTGGCAGCCGCCAAGGTTGTTCCCTCGGCCCGCTAGCGTGACCACTTCCACAAACTAACTGAGCTACCCAGTGCTCCCAGCCGTCCGCGCCTACATCGGCCGAGTGCCTTTGCAGGTCGGGAACCGCGAGCAACCCCAGAAGGGTTGGCCCGCGCTGCGGCCCTTCCTCGCAATCCGCTGAACCATGAAGTTTCCACAAGTCGGGCAAGTTTGAGCGGCTAGTGGGGTGCTCTGCGAATGCGCTAACGCTTTTGCCAGCTGACCCTCAATTGCTCGGCCGTCCTGGATGGCCACCACCATGTCGGCCAGTTCGGCGCCGTCGATTAGCCTAATCGGTTGTCCCCTCACGAACTGCACTGCATCCGATGTGTACGTGCCGCTGCTGACAAATATAGCCGCGTCCGCGCCAGCCGCATGCATCACGCCGAGGAGCTCACGTACGGGCTGAACGCTGACTTGAACCTCTCGCCAGCGCTTGCATTGGACCACTGTGGTTTTGCCGCTCTTGCGAAGTACCAAGTCCAACCCGCCATCGGGCGCGCTGCCGCCACGCTCCTCAACGCCATAGCCCTGGCGACGGAACACCTCGCCAACGAGAGATCGG
>JAJZPQ010000040.1 GCA_021811085.1 Pseudomonadota bacterium
GGCATGCGCGTCTGGGCCGGCTCCGTCATCATGGAACCTGGCCTCACCGAAGCGGATTTCGCCGAAATCGCCGCCAAAGGCGTGTGGCTCGCCAAAGCGGGCTTCGGCGCGGTAAAGACACCGTACGAATACGGTCCTATGATCGCCTGGGCAAAAAAGCACGGCATGGTGACCATGGTGCATACCGGCGGCTCGTCCATCCCGGGCTCGTCGGGCATCTGGGCCGATCATCTGCTCGCGATTCAGCCCGACGTATCCTTCCATGTCAACGGCGGCCCGGTGGCAATGCCCGATGCCGACTTTCCGCGCGTGGTGCATGAAAGCAAGATGGCGCTGCAGGTGTGCACCGCGGGCAATCTGCGCACGACACTGCTGCTCGGCGACCTCGTGCGCAAGGCCGAGCAGTTCGACCGCTTCCTCATCGCGACCGATACGCCCACCGGCAGCGGCATCATGCCGCTGGGCATGCTCTACACCATCGGCCATCTCGCCAGCCTGTCGGACATGCCGGTGGAATGGGCGATCTCCGCCGCCACCGGGAACAACGCGCGCGTGTACCGCCTGAACTCCGGTTTCATCCAAGCCGGGCGCGATGCCGATGTGGTGCTGCTCGACGCCTGCGTCGGCGGCTCGAAAGACAACGCGCTCGACGCCTTGCGCAACGGCGACATTCCTGCGGTCGCCGCGGTCGTCACCGATGGCGTGCCGCGCTTCGTCGGACGCAGCCGCAACACCCCGGCGCCGATGCGCAGCGTACGCGTCGCCGAGTGCCGCATTCCCCAGGACTACAGCGGCGCTGCCCACTGAAGCGGAGGACACACATGCCACAACACAAGAGCTATCTGCCGCACGGCGTTATTCCGGCGGCGCTGCTGCCGTTCAACGAGGACCTGTCCATCGACGAGGTTTCATACCGCTCGCATCTGCGCGATATCGCCGCAGTGCAAGGCATTTCCGCCGTCACCATCAACGCGCATGCCTCGGAAGTGGCCTCCTGCAGTTTCGACGAGCAGCAGCACGTGCTCGCGCTCACCCAGGATGAAATCGGCGCAGGCCTGCCGATCGTCAACGGCATTTACAGCGAAGGCCCGTTCGAAGCGGCGCGCCTGGCAAAAATGGCGCACGCGGGCGGCGCTTCCGCATTGCTCGTGTTCCCCACCGGGGTCTACACCTTCGGCCAGCGGCCGGAGATGGCGGTCGATTATTTCAAGCGCATCGCCGATGTGACCGACCTGCCGCTGATCCTGTTCCAGTATCCGCTCGCGGGCGGACAGGGCTATCCGCTCGCCACGCTCACCCGGATCATGGATGCGGTGCCGAGCGTGCGCGCGATCAAGGACTGGTGCGCCAATCCACAGTTGCACGAGCGCCAGATTCGCGTGCTGCAGGCGCGCAAGCCCGAAGTCGTGGTGCTCAGCACCCACAGCGCCTGGCTGCTCTCCTCGCTCGTGCTCGGCTGCAAGGGCCTGCTCTCGGGCAGCGGCTCGGTCATTGCCGACTTGCAGGCGCAGCTGTTCCGCGCGGTGCAGGCCAACGACCTCGCCACTGCGCGCAAGTTGAACGATCGCATCTGGCCGACCGCCGAAGTGTTCTACAGCGAACCCTGGGTCGACATGCACAACCGCATGAAGGAAGCGCTGGTGCTGCTCGGCAGGCTGCCGCGCGCGGTGGTGCGCCCGCCGCTGGCGAAACTCCCCGCGGGCGAAATCGAACGCATACGCCAAGCACTGATTGCAGCGGGATTGCTCGCGCAGCCCGCGCTGGCGAAAGCGCAGGCATCCCGCGCCTAGGCCTCGAACTCGCTGATTCTTTTGTTCATTCGGCCTATTGACACAGGCCGGACGCAAAGGTCTAATTGCGGCCAAGGGCAAAGCCGCTGAAAAGCAGCTGCGCAAAGCTACCGGCCTAAACGCTCGACAGGAGCGCATGGCAGCGGGGTTGCCGGTCGAAGACCGTCATTCCGCATTAAGCCAAGCCGACTCGCAGCGCACCCTAGCTAAGCATGCCCTAAGTGAGCATATCGACGTCGGAGGTAACAGCATGCGATTACAGCTTCCTTGGGCGCATCGCCTGGCGCGGATCAATTACCCGACGCGAACGGGCTCGTTCGCGTTCTCTTTCCTGGTCGTTGTCGCCGTCATGGCCGAGCGCGGATTCAGCGCCGAAACTCTGGCGTTGGGCGTCGTCACGCTGCTGATTTACCCGCATCTCGCCTATCTGCACGCCCGCGTCGCGGTCGATTCCAAGCGCGCCGAATTTCGCAATCTGAGCGTCGACTCCATACTGATGGGCGTTTGGGCGGCGCAGCTGCATTTCGCGCTCTGGCCGGTTTGCGGCGCGCTGGTCGGGGTGTGCATGAATAACGGTGTGTGCGGCGGCATCACGCGTTTCCTCACCGGCCTGCTGTCCTTTGCGGCCGCGGCTTTGCTCTGGGCGATCATACAGGGAGTTCCACTCGAGCCTTCCACCGGACCGGTCGTCACCGTGCTTTGCTTCGTCGGTATCGTCGGCTATGCGGGCGGGCTGGCGGTTTTCTTTCATAGCCAGAACAGCCGCCTGATGCGTACACGCAATGTGCTGCGCACGAGCGAGGAGCAGTTCCGTTTTATCGCCGCGCACGCCGGCGATCTGGTATCGGTGCTGACGCCGGAGTATCGCTTCCGCTATGCCAGCCTGTCGCACGACAGGTATTTCGATTCGGCGCAGTTCGCCGACGGCGCGGATTGGCTCGCGCTCGTGCACCCGGAGGATCGGCCCGGCGCGCTGGCCTTCCTCGATGCGCTGAGCGCATCGCCGCACAGCCAGCACACCCGCCTGCGGCTGATGCTGGCCGGAGCGCCTGCGCGCATGGTCAAGATCGAGGGCAACCCGGTGCGCGGCGAAAGCGGAAAGTTGCAGATGATCGTGCTCTTGTGCAGCGACCTGACGCTCAGCGAGGATCTCAAGGCCGCGGAACTGCGTGCGATACTGGCGGCCGACGCCGCCGCGCCAAACAGCGGGAAAAGTTAACGCCGCTATTCAGGCTGGCGCAGGCCGAGGCCGATCTGCAGCTCGCCATCGCCGACGCCGGCAAGGAAGGACAGACCGGCCAGGCCGGCGCGCAGGTCGCGCCAGCTGGTGGAGAAGAAGATGCTCGCTCCGCAGACCCTCGATGCGGCCGAAGCGGCGGCGCGAAGCCGAGGCCCCGGCGCACCAGCGCGGCGGCGGATTCTCGCCGCGATCTAGAGGACCGGCAATACCAGGTCGGCTGTCCCCGGACAGACACAACGCTGGAACTCGCGCGACGCATCGATGCAGCCGCCTGCGTCATAGACTCCTTGGGGATCGCGCAAGCGGAGCATTCGATCAAGAATTCGCTGTACCTTTACTGGATCTGCGAGAGATTCGTGCACGCGGGCCTCTACTACCGCCTCGTCCATTACCAGTTGGCCGCGGTCGTTGAGCCGGGCGCCATGGCGCCAGTGGAATATCTCCAAAGCCTTGGTGGTAAATGTATAGGGCTGGTTTCTTTTCCAAAAATTCGAAAACAAGCCGCCGCCCAAGTAGAAAACCCAGGATCCTTCATATCCCTCTATGTCGGACGACCGGGCATCGGGATTGCGAAACCAGAGGCGGTCGCCCGGAACACAATAGGCTGCAGGCAACGGCTCATCCATGGAGCCGAACTCGCAAAGAAAGATGTCGTGAAACGCTCCGGACTTGATCGCCCGCGTCTCCCATTGGATCTGCAAGCGCTGCAGCAAGGGCGGATTGCTTCGTTCCAGTTCCTGCGCCATGCCCAGCAGGATGACGTACTCGGTCGCGCGGTAACAAGAAAATGAATATAGCTTTCCCGATGTATCTGGTTGGGTGGCCTTTCCCAAGGCCGCGATCAAGGATTTCCCGGGTAGTATCGTGAAACCCCGGGCGTCGCTGTAGGTCCAATAGGCTGCTGGACGCTCCGCTGCACTGGTATCGAAGGCCAACTGCGTCTTGCGCGCCGCAACTACGATGTTGCGCCGAATGCGCACCGCCGCGGCAAATTCCTCGAAGCTTCGGTACTCGAACGGCCTGGGTGCTGCGAGCAGTGCCAGAATGATTTCACGTTCGATATCTTCGGCATCGTCCGCCTTGAGACCGAGACGCTCGCCTAGGCGGGTGGTATCGAACGATGGCGCCCAGTCCTCAGCCAGCTTGTCCCGGAGCGATATGGCGACGCTACCCCGCTCCGCGCGACACTGAATGCAATCCAGCAGCGCCAGGCCCTCGAGCCAGGCGAGCGCTTTGCTCCGCGCAGTTCCGGCATCTGCGACGAAATGAATGCCGGCGGGTCGCAGAGCAAGATTCAGCACAGCCGTTTTCAATGCCTTCTGATGCATATTCCAGATTCGCAAAATAAGCCTGCCAGATTGGGGCGGGCACCTCATCGTTGTGTTGCTTAGCCAACGCAGTAACTATATGCGAAGCCTTCGCTCGCACCCGCGGGCGGTTTACCATTCTTGCCGATGGCTTTCTCAGCGCAGCCTGACGCTGTTGGCGCGCCTTTGGCATCCGCCTCGCATTTTTTCATAAATGATGCCTTAGCGGTGCCCGATAGGGGTTTTCCACAACACCCCGACAGGACATGAGGGGAAATATCATACGGAGCGTCAAACTTGGCGCATCGTAGCCGCCAGGTCCGCTGCAGACTCAAATCTGCCGCCGAGTATTTTTCGGACTGCGGATCTGGCAACCCGAATCGGTCAGTCGGCGAGCTTCGTTTTGAACACCGGCACCGGGATCAGCGCCCATTCCTTGGCGCCGCCGGTGTAAAAGCCCCATGCCATCACCGTGCCATCGGCGCGAATTGCATAGCCCTCATTGCTAGCGTAGAAATTCGCCAGCACCGGACCGAGTCCGATCGGCGCGTGCGGCTTAGGCAGGACCTTGTCGACGAAGCCGTCGCCGAGGGAACCATGTACGCCATAGCCCCAGCCGAGCAGCGTGCCGTCCTTGAGGCGCACCATACTCGTGCTCGCCGCGGCGACGGCGGTCTTGATGCCAGGCAGCATGAACGGCGTAACGTGCTTAATGCCCTTCGGCGCCGTGGACATGGCACCCTCGATGTTCGTGCCGCACATGCGCACGCTGCCATCGGCGAGCACCACGAGCGAGTTGCGCGCATCGATGAAGATATCCACTGCGTTCGTTATCCCCTTCATCTGCACCGGCCGCAGCCGCCGCTCCGTCGTGCCGTCGCAGAGTTGGCCGCCGTCGTTGTTGCCCCAACCCCAGACAGTGCCGTCTTGCTTGAGCACGAGCGCGGAGGTGTCGAGAACGAGCTTCTTCACGCCGGTGAGTCCCTCGATGGCGACGGGGGTGGACACGCAGTCCTGGTCGCGCCCCGCTTTGCCGTTCGCGAACATGCCGTCCGCGGGCGAGCCCCAGACGCTCACCGTGCCATCGGCCAGGACGGCGGCCGACATCGTCTCGTTCGCCGCCACCTGCACGGCGTCGCGAATGCCGTTCACGGGAATGGGCGACAGGCGCTTGCGATCGTCCTTGACGCCAAGCTCGCAGTTGCCTTCGTTGCGGCCCCACGCGAGCACCGTGCCGTCGCGCTTCACGAGCAGCGTGTGCGATCGCGCTGCGGCGCCGCCGGCAATGTCGCTCAACCCCGGAATCGCGACCGGTGTCTTGCGCTGCTTGCCATCGTTGGTGCCGTCTCCGAAATACGAGCCGTCAGGCGTCGGCGCGCCCCACACCTTCACTGTCCCGTCCACTTCAACGATCCAGTGCAGGCCCATCTCGCCGAAGATAACAGGCAGGCGCTTCGGTGTCTGGGCGTGCAGCGCGGCAGCGTACGCCACGCCGATTAGGCAGACAGCGATTCGCCTGATCATTGCTTCACGAGTTCGACGCGCCGGTTCTTGGCCCGCCCGGCATCCGCATCGTTAGAGGCGACGGGCGCGTAGGGGCCGTTGCCGAAGCCCTTGAGACGCGAGGCGTCGATGCCGCTCTTTACCAGCGCCTACACCACCGCTTGGGCGCGCTCCTGGGAGAGCTTCATGTTCGAGTCTACCGAGCCGACGTTATCGGTGTGTCCCACGACGAATACCTTGAGGTGCGTGTCGGCCTTCAACAACTTTACGACCTCGCCGATGGCTTTCTGCGATTCGGCCTTGAGCTCGGCCTTGCCGGTCTCGAACAGAATCCCGTCAACCGCGATGTGTCCCGTCGCCTTGAGGCCGCTCGCAAACGCGTCCGCGCTGGCGGTGAGTTCCTGCGCCATCGCCGCTTTCTCGACGACGGTTAGGATGTACTTGCCGGTGTAGTCGGCCCAGACCTCCACCCACAGCTCCTTTCCACCGCTTTCGAGCTTGAGCGTTTCCTTGGAACTGTCGCTGGCCAGCACCGTCCCGCCGACCTTCTTGATGGCGTTTTCGACGTTCCTCAGCACCTGCAGCGTGCTCGGTTTGCTGCTGAGCCCCGCCGGCGGCTGATAGCGGATGTTCCAGAACTGTCCCTCCACCGTCTCCTGCCCCTTGCCGACAGCGAACTTGTAGGCGTCGAACTGCTTTTGCACGCAGGATTCGATCCAGTAATCGGGCAGCCTGGTGAGAAGCGGGTGGTCCTTGCAGTTTGCGGCGTCTTTCTTTTGTGCGACGGCCGGGCTGACGGAAAGAACGCTGAAGAAAAAAATCAGCAGCGCGCAGCATAGTCTTTTCATGATCGTGGCCTCCCTGCCTGTGGATAAAGATCGCGGCAACGTTGCATTACAAGAAGAACGTTTGCCGCCAAGTCTAGGCAGGCTTTTGCTATCGCGCTTGGACTAATGCGACATCCGGGCGCAAGTCAGGCGGCTATGGCCTGGACAACCTCGGCGAAGTCGCGGCTGCGCGTAACCTTGTCGCCCCAGGCACGATCGAACTCGGCCACCAGGCTCGCCAGCGCAACGGAACCCTGGATCGCCTGTGCTTGCGCCAGGCTGTCGAATTCGTAGCAGGCGTAATGTACGGTCGGGTCCACTCCGCTCCAGCCGCGCCACGCGCGCCGCGCGCCGAACGCCTTGAGCGCATCGGGCAGGTGCTCGTTCTGGTACCAGCGGTCGAATTTATCCTTCACCGTCGCATCGACGACCTGGGCACGCACGATGAAATAGGCAGTCATGTCCTTCGCTCCTTCGGATTTTCACGCAACGCGTAACAGCCGAAACCGGCGCACGCCGAAGCCTTGCCGCGGCTTTGGGAAAGTAAGTCTCATGCCCCAGATCAGCCGTGCGCGAAGCTGATGGTTCCCTTGCCTTGGCGCCTGGCCTCGTATCGCTGGCGGTCGGCCGCGAGCAACAGCGAAGCGGCATCGGCGGCGTGGTTCGGAAAAAGGGCAATACCCAGACTGCCCGAAAGCGCACGGCCGAGGTCCGGCTCCTGCAGCGCGTTTTCGCTACTGGCAATGATCGAACTGGCGACGCACCTGGCCGCTTCGTGCTGGCTCGCATCGATAGTCAGCACGACCACGAACTCGTCGCTGCCAACGCGGGCAACCAGATCGTGTTCGCCCTTGCTGCACACTGCGCCCGGGTAGTGCGCACACTCCATTACCCATTCTTTGAAGCCGAGCAAGGTCAGGCCCTGGGTCACGGCCACGCGCCACGAGGCGATCGCCTGCATCTGCGCGGGCGTTTCGAATTCAGCTTTCATATCGGCTCTCCCCGCCCGAAGGAATTGCCGTCATGCGGACAGCCAGGCGGGGCAATGGGGAAGAATGCTGCGCGCGGAAACTGCTTCATCATTCCTGCGGAACTCGCATCAAACCCCCGTTACTACAGGCGTCATCGAAACCGTTTGAAAAACATACACTATTTCACAATAAAAATCAAGTTATTACGGGTCTATTCTCAAGGCTTACTTCATTATTGCGGCAGCGCGATCTACGCATTGGGACGCCTGGTTCCCAGCGTGCGACAACTCAAACCGCGAGCGTGCGCGCCAGCACCCGCGCCGGCGCGCCGTCGCAATCGGCGATGTTGAGCGGACAGAACATGAACTCGACGCGCCTGCCCGCGAGCGCGCGCAGGTTGGCGACCTGCTCCGCGATCAGCACGCCGTCGGCGAGCAGCACGCGGTGCACCGGCCAGATGAAACCTTCCGGGCGCTTATCGATCGCAATGTCCGGCGTCGGCATGTCTACCGCCAGCAGCTTGAGCCTGCGCGCGACCAGCCATTCGGCTGCCGCGACCGAAAGCGAGGCGTGGCGGTCGTAATCGGGCGTGCCCACGCGTTCGGCCACGCCGGTGTCGATCGCCAATATGTCGCCCGGCTCGAGCGCGGGCCGCATGCGTTCGAGGTCCGCCGGCTCGATCAGGCCATACAGCGCCAGCTCGAGGCGCCACACCACGCCCTGCCCCATCAGGCGATCCAGCGGTATGTCCTGGAACGCAGGACCGTCGTTGTAGAAGTGGCGCGGCGAATCCACATGCGTGCCGGTATGCACGACCATCTGCAGTTCGGTGATATTCAGCGGCCTATCCGGAATCGAGGCGATGCGCTCCAGGCGCGGCGGCGGGAACGAGGCGATGCGCGGCACCGTCGGCGATAGGGGCCAGGTGAGGTCGATCCAGTCCCCAGCCGGCTTGCACGGGCGCGGTGCGGGCAGCGGCATCCAGCCGCGCCAGCCGGTCCCGGCTCTGCTTTGGTCGCTATCGCACATGCAGCTCTCCCCGGTCCAAACGGCTCAGGCGTGCAGCAAGGCGCTCATGCGCGCGACGTTCTCCGCCTGGGGCAGGGCGTACATCGCCTGCAGCAATTCATCCGCACGCGCCGCGCCCAGCCGCGCGCCCGCGTTGTCGCGGAATTTCGCTGCGATCTCATCCGCGCTCAGCGGATCCTGCGGGTCGCCCTTGGGAAACAGCACCGTTTCCCGGAACGATGTCCCGTTTTTCAGGGTGATGGTCACGCGCGCCGGAAATTTGTCCGGATAGAGTTTGTTGAGTTCTGCGTCCGCGATGATTTCGGTATTGGCCAGCACTTGGCGCAGCAGCGGATCGTTGATGCGCGACGGCGCGAACTGCGCCTGGGTCAGCTTGCCGTCGACGGCAGCGATCGCGATGCAGTACGGCACCGACACGCGCGCCGCCATCACCGTGGACACGTCCTTGTTGGAGAAGTGGCTTTTCACCGTGTTGTAGGTTTCATTGGTGATGCGCTCGATCTGCGCCGGATCGATCGCATGTTTCTGCACCAGCGCGAGCGTGGCCTGGATCGGCGAGTGGCTCGCGAGTATCGAGGGAAAGTACTTGACGCCGTTTTGCAGGATTTCCCAGGTCGACCCCAGCCCTTCGGTGAGCTTTTGCGGCTTCGGTTCGCTGGAGTAGGCGTTGAGATAGCCCTTGGGATGTTCGAGGATGCCGGGCGGGCTGGTCGCGCCCATACGCGCGAGCTGCGCCGACAGGATGCCGTTGAACGCCGCTTTGCCCGGATGAATGCTCTTGGTCATGTCGCCCGATTCGAAAAAGGTATTGAGCCCGGCCGCCTGCGTACCGGCAAGCCCCAACGCGCGCTGCACGCCGTCGGCGTCCAGGCCGAGCGCCTTCGCCGCGCAGGCTGCGGCGCCGAACGTGCCGTTGGTCGCGGTCGAATGCCAGAAACGGTAGTGCGTCGGCATCACCGCCATGCCGACGCGCACCGCCACTTCGTAGCCGGCGACCAGCGCCAGTATCAGCGCGCGCCCCGTCAATCCTTGCGTTTCGGCCAATGCCAGGGCCGGCGGCACCACCACCGAACCCGTGTGCAGCAGCGCGCGCTTATGCGTGTCGTCGTTGTCGGCGGCGTTGGCGAGGATGCCGTTCGCGAGCGCGGCGAACGCCGGCTGCGATCTGGCGCCGGCGACGCCGATCACCGAAGCGCCCTGGTCGCTGCGGTAAAGCTGCGCGATTTCCAGCGCGATGCGCGATTTTTCCGGGTCTTCGACCCAGGCGCTGAGCGCGCAGCCCACGGTGTCGACAACAATGCCACAGGCCTGCTCGACCACGGCCTGCGGCAGATCCTCGTAGCGCAGGCGCGCGACGAATTCAGCCAATATGCGGGTTTCGTTCATCATCCACCTCAATCACCTAAAAGATCGTTGTGTTCGCCCAGCGCCGGATAGCCGAGCGCGGCGTCACGGCGGAACGCGGGATCGACCGGCAGCGGCAGCGCGGTGATCGCGCGCCCCGCCGCGGCGAGTCGCTGCGCGAACAGCCCGCGCGCCTGGAAATGCGCATCGGCCAGCGCCTCCTCGACGCTGGCAACGACGGTGCAGCAGACGTCTTTGCCGGCGAGCGCCGCGCGCCATTGCGCCGCAGTCCTGGCCGCAACGATGCGCGCAACCGCCGCGCGCGTGCCGCGCGCATCGATTGCATCGTCGCTCCACTCGGGCGCGAGCCCGATTGCATCGCAGAAATTCTCCCAGAACTTCTGCTCCAGCGGCGCCGCGGCAAGGAAGCGGCCGTCCTCGGTGCGGTAGATCTGATAGCGCGGCGAGCCGCCCGTCACCAGTTCGCCGCCCGGATGCGGCCACTTTCCGGTTGCAAGCCCATTGCCCAGCGCCCAGTACATGAACGTGAACAGATTGTCCGCCATGGCGATGTCGAGCTTGCAACCGCGCCCGCTCGCATCGCGTTCGCGCAGCGCGAGCAGGATGTTGATCATGGCCGGATAGCTGCCGCCGGCGATGTCGGCAATCAGCGCGGACGGCACCACCGGCGCCCCGTCCGCACCCGCTGCAAGCCCGAGCAGGCCTGATTCGGCCTGATAGTTGAGATCGTGCGCCGCCACCTGTGCCTTGGGACCGCCTTGCCCGTAACCGGTGATGGCGCAATAGACGATGCGCGGGTTGATCGCGGCCATGGCGGCGTAGCCCAGGCCCAGCCGGTCCATTACCCCGGGCCGGAATTGCTCGACCACCACATCCGCGCGCGCGATCAGCGGCTGCAGCCGCTCCACCGCGTCCGGCGCCTTGAGATCGATCGCGACCGAGCGCTTGCCGCGGTTCAGCAGCGCAAAGTTCACGCTGGCCGGCCCGAACTTCGGCTCGTAGCTGCGCATTTCATCCCCTTTGCCCGGGCGCTCGATCTTGATGACCTCGGCCCCGGCCTCGGCCAGCAGCAGCGTCGCCAGCGGTCCGGGCAGCAGCGTGCTGAAGTCGAGCACGCACACGCCTGCCAGCGGCTGGCTCATGTCTTCCTCATAAAACTTCGCCCGATCAGCTGGCGATGAATCTGGTTGGTGCCCTCCCAGATCTGGGTGATCTTGGCGTCGCGCATCAGGCGCTCGACGCGATAGTCCTTGCAATAGCCGTAGCCGCCGTAGAGCTGCACCGCCTCGGTGGCCATGCGCATCGCGAGGTCGCTCGCGCGCAGCTTCAGCATCGAAGCCTCGATGCCGATGTCGTCTTCGCCGGCATCGACCAGCGCGCCCACGTGCCATAGCCAGCGTTCGCAAAGTGCAAGTTCGGAGGCGAGATCGGCGAGCATGAACTGTATGCCCTGAAACTCAATGATGCGCCGCCCCGACTGGCGCCGCTCGTTGATATAGGCAATCGCGTCCTCGAACGCGGCACGCGCGATGCCGAGCGCATGCGCGGCCACGCTCGGGCGCGACTTGTTGAGCGAGGCGAGCAGGATTTTCAAACCGTCGCCGGGCTTGCCGAGCAGATTCGCGCGCGGCACGCGGCAGTTATCGAACGACAATGCCGCCGTGCTGGAGGCGCGCAGTCCGAGCTTGTCCTCGGTGCGCAGCACGGACAGGCCGGGCGTGCCCTTCTCCACCACCAGCGCCGAAATCGCGCCTTTCGCGTCCGCGATTTCGCTCCACTTGCCGAACACCAGCAGCAGATCGGCCGCGTCGCCGCTGGTGATGAAAATCTTGCTGCCGTTGACCACGATGTCCTCGCCCTGCGGCTCGAAGCGTGTCTTCATGCCGGTCGCGTCGCTGCCGGCCGAGGCCTCGGTGATCACCAGCGACACCAGTCCGCCTGCGGCCACGCGCGGCAGCAGGCGCGCCTTCTGTTCCTCGCTGCCGAAAGAAATCACCGGCTTGATGCCGTGGAAATTGGTGGCCCAGATAATGCCGGTGGCGGCGCAGGCCTTGCTGATTTCGCGCACGCAGGCGAGATAGGCGCTGTAGGACAGCGGCGCGCCGCCGTAGGCTTCCGGAATAAACATCGCGTTCAGGCCGAGCGCGTTGATCGCGCGCACGTTATCCCAGGGAAATTCGGCGCTGCGATCGTAGTGTTCGGCGCGCGGCGCAAACTGGTCGCGCGCGAGCGCCTGCACGCTCGCGAGCAGCATGCGCTCGTCTTCGGGCAGCGAGAGCGAGGCGTCCAGGCGTTCAAACGTATTCATGCTTTCTCACTTGTATAAGTGGTGACTCAATTCGCGTCCCCGTTGTTGCAACGTCTCCATTTGGAGCGGACGAAAAGCCGTCCGCGCGGATCGCTGATTGTGCACGGATAAAAAGCAATCCGTGCACGATCAGCGATCTTGTATAAACACCCGTGCTGTCCTTGGTCTTAACCATAACCGTGTTTTTGGTACGGATGCCTTTTATCCGTACCAAAAACACGGTTGGCGCGCGCAGCGCGCAAATCCCTTCATGGCATGCGAAGGCATTTACCGCCTCACATTTAATGCGCGATGCCCTGCGCCCCGTCGATGTAAATCGTCTCGCCGGAGAGGAAGCGCAGGTCCTCGCGGTACAGCGCTGCCACCAGGCGCGCAACCTCGTCCGCTGTCCCGGGTTCGCCGCGCGGAATGCGGCCTTCGAGGTAGCTGCGCAGCGGCCCCGAAGCCATGACTTCGCGGTTGAGGTCGGTAAGGATATAGCCAGGGGCGACGTCGACCACGCGGATGTTGTCGCGCGCCCACTCGACCGCAAGGCAGCGCGTGATTGCGCCGACTGCCGCTTTCGACGCGCAGTAGGCCAGATTGCGCTTGACCCCGAGCTTGTCGAAGAAGGAGCCGATGTTGACGATCAGGCCGCCGCCGGCGCGCACAAGATGCGGATGCGCCTCGCGCGCGGCCGCGAACACCGCGGTCGCATTGATCGCCATGAGGCGCTCGAATTCCGCGGTCGCGAGTTCGGCGCTTTTCGCCGTGGTATGCAACCCGGCATTGTTGACCAGGCCCACCAGCCCGCCGCCTTCCTCGGCAGCGCACGCGAGCGCCGCGCGCACCGATTGTTCGTCCAGCACGTCGCACCGCAGCGTCAGCAGGCGCTCAGCCAGCACCGCATCTCCAGTATCGGGCGTCCCGCCGCCACGGGTGAGGCAGGCGACGCGATAGCCTTCGCGCGCGAGCGCCAGCGCGATCGCCGCGCCGATGCCGCGGTTGGCGCCGGTGACGGCGATGCATCCTTTCGCGTTGGCCATGGTCGGCTCAGCGGTCGGTGAACTTGGGTTTGCGCTTTTCCATGAACGCGCTCATGCCTTCAGCGGCATCGCGCGTCTGGAACGCGAGCGTGTTCAGGTCCGCTTCGAGCTTCAGGCCTTCGTGCAGCGGCACGTCGAGCGCGCGCTTGACCGCGTCGCGCGCAAGCTTCAATGCCGGCAGGCCGTGGACGCTGAACGTGCGCGCGTAGGCGATCGCGGCCGCCACCGGATCGCCCTCGGCGATGCGGTGCACCAGGCCGATGCGCAAAGCCTCTTCCGCGTCGAGCGTGCGCCCGCTCAGGATCAGCTCCAGCGCGCGCGCCTCCCCTACCACGCGCGGCAGGCGCTGCGTACCGCCGTAGCCCGGGATCAAGCCGAGCTTGATTTCGGGCAGCGCCATTTTCGCCGTGGGCACGGCGAGGCGGAAGGTGCAGGCAAGCGCGAGCTCCAGTCCGCCGCCGAAGGCATAGCCGTTGATCGCCGCAACCGATGGCATGGGCAGTTCGTCCAGGCGCGCGAGCACCGCCTGGCCGTAGGCCGCGTCGCGCCTCTGCGCGGACAGGCTGCGGCCGGTCAACTCCTTGATATCGGCGCCGGCGCAAAATGCCTTCGCCCCGGCGCCGGTCACGATCAGCGCGCGCGCATCGCCCGCGGCGACCGCATCGAATGCCTGATCGAGCTCGCGCAGCACTGCCGCGGACAGCGCGTTGAGGGCCTCGGGCCGGTTTAGCGTTACAACAGCGAATTCGTCCTGCCGGGTCAGCTCTACGCTCATGGTCGCCTCGATCGTTCTTATGCGGATGGGCCGGCGCCGCCGAAGCGGCAGGGCGTGGGTTGAATGCGGCTTTCCCTGGCCCAGGCGACGAGTTCGCGCTTGAGCGTCTTGCCCGAAGCCGTCATCGGAAATTCCGGCAACACCAGGTAGTACTCGGGCATGTCGTACTTGGACAAGCCGGCGGCATCCAGATGCGCGAGCAGGTCCTCGGCGCTCGGGGCGGGCGAGCTGCGCGCGATAATCGCAAGGCAGACGCGTTCGCCCAGGCGCGCATCGGCGATCGGGAACGCGACCGCCTTGGACACGCCCGGATGGCGATGCGCAAGGTCTTCGATGCGCGCCGGATAGATATTGTGGCCGCCGCGGATGATCAGGTCCTTCATGCGCCCGACCACCTGCAGGTTGCCGTTCGCGTCGAAACGCCCGAGGTCGCCGCTCATGAACCAGCCGTGCGCGTTGAAGGACGTTTCGGTCGCATGCTGATTGCCGAAATAGCCCAGGGTCAGCAGCGCGCCGCGTCCGCCGATCTCGCCGATCTCTCCCGGCGCAACTTCGACGTCCGGATTGTCCTGGCGCCACAGCTTGATCTCATATCCAGCACAGGCCTTGCCGCAAGTCGAGACGATGGTGTCGGCGTCATCGCCGGGCAGGGTGTACTGGTGCGAGCCGTTCTCGGTCATGCCGTAGACGTTCTGCGGCTTGATTCCAATGTCGAGGAAATTCGCCGCCAGGTCGCGCGGTATGGTCGCACCCGCCATGTAGAATACTTTGACCCGGCCCAGCGCCGCCTGCACGCGTTTTCGCATCAAGGCGAGCGTGTCGATCGCATGCGTAGGCACGCCCATGACATAGGTCGCGCCGGTTTCGTTAATCCAGTCGATCACGTCCACGCCCGGCGGCAGATCATTCAGCACCATCTCGAATCCGGCCACGAGCGCCTGCGCCAGCCCGACATTGGCGATGTGATGCGAGGTCGGGGACAGGCTCAGCAGCACCGAGCTCGCGTCATGCCCCCAGTCGCGCACCATGGCGCGTCCGTTGGCGAGCAGCGTGTTGTCCGAATGCATCACGCCCTTGGGCGTGCCCGTCGTGCCCGAGGTGAAGGCGAGATAAATGATCTTGTCCGGGTTCAGATCGGGTTCGGGCGCGGCGCTCGGCGACGCCCCCTGCGACGGAAACGCCTGCCCGCCGCCGCCCGTGTCCGGGTTGGCGCGCGGGGCGAGGCGGTAGACGCGCTTCATGTCCAGCAGCAGACCCGCCTCGGCGAAAATGTCGCGCTTGGCCGCATCGGCGCCGTAGCCGGCCTGCGCCACCAGTGCCGCGCACTCGATGCGCGCCAGCAGGTCCAGCACTTCCTGCGTGGTGTAATTCTGGTGCAGCGAAGGATTGCACACATAGCCGTTGCGCGAGCACGCGAGCAGCGTGACGATGGCCTCGGCACGGCTCGGCAGCCACACCGAGACGCGCTGGCCGCGCTTCACCCCTGCGGCGCGCAGATCCTCGGCCAGGGCATCGGTCCATGCAAGCAGCTGCGCCCAGGTAAGCCGCTGCACGCTGTCGCGCAATGCATAGGCCGCGGGCCGCGTGCGCGCATGGCCGCGCAACAGCGAATACATCGTGTCCTCGCGCCAAAGCCGCTCGGCGTAATAGCCGCGCGCCGCCTGCGGGTCGTGCAGGCTCAGAATCGTGTTGGTACTCACCGCTCCCTCCCCGCGCCGGCTAATGTCCGAACTTGTCCGGGTCGGGCTTGCGCCGCTCTCCAAACGCCTGCGACAGCTCCTGCGATTCCTCGCTGTGCAGATAGCCGCGCAGCAGCAGATCATGCGCCATGCGCGCGAGGCCGGACACGCCGCCGTGGCGCGCATTGAATGCCGCCTTGACCGAAGCGAGCGCAAACGGGCCGCGCTCGGCCACCTCCAGCGCCATCGCGCGCGTCGCGCTGGCGAGTTCCGCGTCGGGCACGACCTTGTTGATCAGCCCGAGCTGCAGCGCCTCGGCCGCGCTCATTTTCGGATTGCGGTACCAGATGTCCTTGGCGCGCTTCTTTCCGACCAGGTCTTCCAGGTACCAGGTGCCGTAGCCGGCGTCGAAGCTGCCCATCATCGGACCGACCTGGCGGAACACCGCGCTCTCCTTGGCGATGGTGAGGTCGCACACCATCTGCAGCACATTGCCCCCGCCCACGGCGAAGCCGTTGACCGAGGCGATCACCGGCTTTTGCAGCCGGTCTATGCTCTCGTACATTTCGAGCGTGGGCAGGGTGCCGGCATAGAGCGTGGTGTCCTCCATGCCTTCCTTGCGCCCGCCGATGCAGAAGAAACGCTCGCCCGCGCCGGTGAGCACGATCACCCGGGTGCGCGTCTCGCGCCGGATGTCATTGATGCAGTCGCGTATTTCGTGGCACATGCGCGGTGTAAACATGTTGCCGTCGTCCGGGCGGTTGAGCGTGATCGTGCCTACGGGTCCGTCTTCCGCATAAAGGATTTCCTGGTATGCCATGGCTTATGTCCTCAAATGATGTTCTGTTGGTGCAATTCTGCGATTTCCGCTGCGCCGAGGTGGAGCAGCTCGCGCAGCACTTCGTGCGTATGTTGCCCCAGGGCCGGCGGCGGCGTGCGGTAAGTCTGCGCCGAATCGTCCACGCCTATCCCCAAGCCGACCTGCGGAATGCGCGCGTCGAATGCCGCGACCGAATATAGCATCCCGCGCGCATGCAGTTCGCGGTCGGCCGCGACCTCGTCCAGGCGGTTGATCGGTCCGGCGGGAATGCGGTGTTCGGCAAACAGCGCGAGCCATTGCGCGCGCGGGCGCCGCCGCAACAGCGCCTGGATATGCTCGACGATCTCGCTGCGCGCGGCGCGCCGATCCTTGTTGCTGCGAAAGCGCGCGTCGGCGCCGTACTCCGGCTCGCCCACCGCGCTCCAGAAGCGGCGCCAGATGCCGTCGTTGCCCAGGCCCAGCGTCAGCGGCTCATCCGCGGTGTCGAATGCCTGATAGACGGCGATCACGCTGTCGCGCGCGCCGGAGCGCCGCGGCAGTTCGCCCGAGCCGAGATAAGACATCAGGCGCGGCGCCATGAAACGCGTCATGCTCTCGACCATCGAGATGTCGATCGCGCAGCCCTTGCCGTCGGCGCGGCGCCGGTACAGCGCGGCAGCGACGGCCATTGCCGCATCCATGCCCGTGAGCAGATCCGCCGCAGGCGTGCCCACCTTCTGCGGCGGTGCGCCCGCCTCGCCGGTGAGGTCCATGACCCCGCTGTAGCCCTCCGCGATCAGGTCGTAGCTCGGCAGTTCGCTGCGCGTGCCCTGCACGCCGAAGCCGGTGATCGATACATGCACCAGGCCGGGGTGCAGCGCGGACAGCGTGGCGTGGTCTATGCCGAGCTTCTTCTGGCTGCGCCCGACCTGGTTGGTCACGACCACGTCGTGTTCGCGCACCAGCGCGTGCAGCAGTTCGCGCCCGCGCGCGGTGCTGAAGTCCAGCGTAACGCTGCGTTTGTTGCGGTTGACCGACAGGAACCACAGCGACTGCTGCGCCAGGAACGGCGGGCCCCAGCCGCGGGCGTCGTCGCCTTCGCGGCGTTCGATCTTGATCACGCTCGCGCCGAAATCGGCGAGCAGCAGCGTCGCGTAAGGTCCGGCAATCGAAGTGGTGAGGTCGAGCACGCGCACGCCCTCGAGCAGGCGGATCGCTTTCTCGTCCGACCCCGCCTTGTGCGGCAACTGATCGAGCGGCAGCATGCTGTCGTGCGCCTGGCTGCTGCTACTTGAACGGATGCCTTAGGACGATGGTCTCGTTGCGGTCGGGACCGGTGGAAATCATGTCCACCGGGACGCCGCAGATCTGTTCCAGCCGCGACAGGTAGGCGCGCGCGTTGGCCGGCAGCGCTGTGTAATCGCTGATCCCCACGGTGCTTTCGGACCAGCCGGGCATTTCTTCGTAAATCGGCACGCACTGGCTGGACGCGTCGGCGCCCGCGGGAAAAATGTCCAGGGTCGTGCTGCCAACGCGGTAGCCGACCCCGAGTTTGATCCGCTCCATGCCGTCGAGCACGTCGAGCTTGGTGATGCACAGGCCGGAGATGCCGTTGATCTGGATCGAGCGCTTGAGCACGGCGGCATCGAACCAGCCGCAGCGCCGCGGCCGGCCCGTGACCGAGCCAAATTCATTGCCGTTCTTGCGCAGCCGCTCGCCCACGGCATCCTCGAGCTCGGTCGGAAACGGACCGCTTCCGACGCGCGTCGAATAGGCCTTGGCGATGCCCAGCACATAGTGCAGCATCTGCGGACCGACGCCGGCGCCGCCGGCCGCGGACCCGGCCACGCAGCTGCTGGAAGTGACGAACGGATAGGTGCCGTGATCGATGTCGAGCAAGGAACCCTGCGCCCCTTCGAACAGCAGGTGTTTTCCCGCAGCCGCCGCGCGATAGAGTTCCGAGGACACGTCGGCCACCATCGGCGCGAGGCGCGGCGCAAACGCGAGCGCTTCGTCGTGCGTCTTCTGATAATCGACAGTCGGCGCCTTGAGATAATGCTGCAGCACGAAATTGTGGTAATCGAGCACCTCGCGCAGCTTCTCGGCAAAGCGCTGCGGATTGAACAGGTCCTGCAGGCGGATCGCGCGCCGCGCGACCTTGTCCTCGTAGGCCGGACCGATGCCGCGCCCGGTGGTGCCGATCTTGCCTTCGCCTTTGGCCGCTTCGCGCGCCTGGTCGATAGCCACGTGGTAGGGCAGGATCAGCGGGCAGGCGCCGGAAATGCGCAGCCGGCTCGCGACCGCGACGCCGGCCGCTTCGAGCTCGTCGATCTCCTGCAGCAGGGCGGAAGGCGAAAGCACCACGCCGTTGCCGATATAGCAGGCGACACCTTCGCGCAGGATGCCCGAGGGTATCAGGCGCAGTATGGTCTTCTTGCCGTTGATCACCAGCGTGTGGCCGGCGTTGTGGCCGCCCTGGAAGCGCACCACGCCCTGGGCATGGTCGGTGAGCCAGTCTACGACCTTGCCCTTGCCTTCGTCACCCCATTGGGTGCCGATCACCACTACGTTCTTTGCCATGCTCGATCCAAGAAAAGTGAATTGGGAATACCGCGACGCAGGCCGTTGCGCCCAAGCGCGGGATCATATTTTTCTGACCTGCCATTTGCCTTTCAGCTTAACCAGTTTGCGCGTGCAGCGCTCCTCCCCGCCATCGTGTTCGTGCCCCGGCAGATCCTGAATCACCACCTCGCCGCCTGCGCGCAGGCGCGCGATCGCGGCCGCGAGCGCCGCATCGGCCGTGCGCGGCGCGCGGATACCGCCCGGTGCGGGCGCTGCCGGCGCCAGACGCGCGAGTTCCAGCAGATACAGGGTGAACCCGGTCGCCGGCCGGGCACGGCCGAAAGCCTTGCCGACGCCGTCGTAGCGCCCGCCCAGCGCGATCGCGTTGGGCAGCCGGGCGCAATAGGCGGCGAACGTGACGCCGCTGTGATAGTGATAGCCGCGCAGGTCCGCGAGGTCGATGCTGACCGGAATGTCCTCGGTCGCGGTGAGGCGTTGCAGGTCGGAGAGCGCACGCGCGATCTCGGCGTGCCTGGGCAGTTTGCGCCGCGCGCGCGCGATCACTTCGCGCCCGCCGTACAGCTCCGGCAACAGCAGGATCGCGTCGCGGGTCGCAGGCTTCAGGCTCTTGCTCAGGCTACGCAGCGCAGCGACGTCCTTTGCCTGCAGCGCGGCGAACAGTTCAGCTTCCAGTGCGGAGCCCACGCCGCCGCGCTGCGCCAGCGCGCGAAACACGGCCACGTGGCCAAGGTCCAGGCGCACGTCGGGCAGCTTGCACAGCTTGAGCGCCTGCGTCAGCAGACGCTGGATTTCCAGGTCGCTGTCGATGCCGGCGTGGCCGTAGACTTCGGCGCCGATCTGCAGCGGCTCGCGCGTCGAGGTGAGTCCGGCCGGCAGCGTGTGCAGCACCGAACCGCAATAGCACAGCCGCGTCACGCCCTTGCGGTTGAGCAGATGCGCATCGATGCGCGCCACCTGCGGCGTGATGTCGGCTCGCACGCCCATGGTGCGTCCGGACAGCTGATCCACCAGCTTGAACGTGCGCAGGTCCATGTCGTGGCCGGTGCCGGTCAGCAGCGATTCCAGGTACTCCAGCAGCGGCGGCATTACCAGCTCGTAGCCGTGCACGCGGAACAGCTCCAGCAGCTGCGCGCGCAGCGACTCTATCCCGCGCGCCTGCGGCGGCAGGATGTCCTCGATAAATTCGGGCAGGACCCAGTTACGCATGAAAAATCGCGGTGCATGCAAAGCAAGCGGCGCGCGCGGAAATTCCGGCCCTGCGTTCGCTCGTCACCCTTCGCTCCTTACTTCGCCAACAACAGCAGCAACAAACCCGCGAGCATCGATGTCAGTCCGAAAAACCGGATCTGTCCGTCGCTGAACTGGGTGATGCGGCGAAAGGTCTCGCGCCACTGCGCCGGGAACAGGAACGGCAGGACGCCCTCGATCACCAGCATCAGCGCAAACGCCATGAGGAAAGTGGTCCCCATCCCCGCTCTCCCCTGACCGCTACTTTGTGCCTTTGCCGGGGCCCTTGAGATACTTGAAGAACTCCGAATTGGGTTCCAGCACCAGCACATCGCTGCGGTTCTTGAAGCTCGAGCGGTAGGCTTCGAGGCTGCGGTAGAACGAGTAAAACTCCGGATTCTGCCCGAACGCCTGCGCGTAAATCCCCGCCGCCTTGGCATCGCCCTCGCCCTTGATGCGCTGCGCTTCCTTGTAGGCGTTGGCGATGATCACCTCGCGCTCCTTGTCCGCCTCGGCGCGGATGCGCTCGGCCTCGCTCGAACCTTCCGAACGCAGCTGGTTCGCCACGCTCTTTCTTTCCGCGTCCATGCGCTTGTACACCGACTCGCTCACTTCCTGCGGCAGGTCCACCCGCTTCAGGCGCACATCGATGATCTCGACGCCGATCTTGTTCGCGTCCTGATTCGCGCGCTCGCGCACGATTTTCATGATTTCGTCGCGGTCCTTCGATATCACTTCCTGCACCGTGTGCTTGCCGAATTCCTCGCGCAGCGTGGCATTCACGGTCTGCGAAATGCGCGTCTGCGCCTGCGCCTCGTCGCCGACGCTGATGTAGTACTGGCGCGCGTCGTTGATTTTCCATTTCACGAACGTGTCGACCAGCAGGTTTTTCTTCTCCGAGGTGATGTAGCGCTCGGTGTCGGGCGTGTCGAGCGTGAGGATGCGCGCGTCGAAGTAGCGTACGTTCTGAATCAACGGCCACTTGAAATGCAGCCCGGGTGTGGTGATGACTTCCTTTACCTCGCCCAACTGGAACACGATGGCGCGCTCGCGCTGGTCCACGGTGAACATGGACAAGCTCGCCAGCATTACGCCGGCCAGAACACCGGCGAGCAGGAGTCCGATGCGATTGTTCATGGCCGGTTCTCCCGCTCGCGCGCGCGGAACGCGTCGCGCGAGCGCGTGACCGGATCCGGATTGGGCGTGGGATCGACCATCGTCTGCTTGGACGGCGCCGTAGTCGTCGTTTCCGGCAGGCCACCTGCCGTCATTTGCATGATCTTGTCCAGCGGCAGGTACAGCAGGTTGCCGCCGCTTTTCGCATCGAGCAGGATCTTGCTGGTGCTGCTCATGATCTGCTGCACCGTCTCGATGTACATGCGGTCGCGCGTCACCTGCGGCGCCTTGTTGTACTCGGCAAGCACCTGCTTGAAGCGGCTCGTTTCGCCCTCGGCGTTCGCCACCACGCGCTGGCGATAGCCCTGCGCTTCTTCCTTCAGGCGCGAGGCGGCACCCTGCGCCTTCGGCACCACATCGTTGAAATACGCCTGGCCCTCGTTCTTCTGCCGCTCCAGGTCCTGCTTGGCCTTGACTGCGTCGTCGAACGCGGCCTGCACCTGTTCCGGCGGCTGCGCGTTCTGCATGGTCACGTTGCTGATCAGGATGCCGGTCTTGTAACGGTCGAGGATCTGCTGAATCAGCTTCTGCGCCTCGGTCGCTACCTGCTCGCGCCCTTCGTACAGCACGAAGTCCATTTTGCTCGCGCCGACCACCTCGCGAAATGCCGCTTCGCCCGCCTGCAGCACGGTGTCGTCGGGCCGTTTGTTGTTGAACAAGTAGGCGAGCGGATCCTTCAACGTGTACTGCACCGCAAACTGGATATCGATGATGTTCTCGTCGCCGGTGAGCATGATCGATTCTTTGAGCACTTTGGTCTTGACGTTGTTGCGGTAGCCGATCTCGACCGTGCGCACCTGGGACAGGTTGACGATCTCCTGCGACTGGAACGGGAACGGGAAGTGCCAGCGCAGCCCGGGGCTGGTGAGCTCGGTATACTTGCCGAATGTAAACACCACGCCGCGCTGCTTTTCGTCGACGGTGTAGAAGCCGCTCGCCAGCCAGACGACCAGCACCAGCGCGACCAGCATGCCGGCACCGCCGCCGATCTGGCGCATGCTCGGCGGCTGCATCGAGGAGCCGCCGCCCCCTCCGCGCCGGCCGAACAGGCCGTTCAGCTTCTGGTTGAAGTTGCGCCACAGCTCGTCCAAGTCCGGCGGACCGTTGCCCCCGCCCTTCTTGCCCCACTGCGGGTCATTAAGTGACATACGAATCCCTATGATGCTGCTCCATTTCGAGATTGCCCGCTGCGGACTTTTTCGCGGCCGCGAATTCGGCCAAAGCTGTCCTGAGCAAATCCAGGCCGGCGCCGGTCCTCGCGCTCAGGCTGACGCGGTTGATTTTACCATACTCGTCACGCTCCAAGTCCGGCAGGAGCGGGGTCAAGTCTATCTTGTTCCACACCAGCACCTGCGGAATCGCATCGGCGCCGATCTCCGCGAGCACCGCATTGACGGCCTCGATTTGCTGCGTGCGCACGCTGCTCGAAGCGTCGACCACATGCAGCAGCAGATCGGCATGCACGGTTTCCTCCAGCGTCGCGCGAAACGACGCCACCAGGCCGTGCGGCAGATCGCGGATGAAACCGACGGTGTCGGACAGCACCAGATTGCCCGTGCCCTCCAGGTACAGCCGCCGCGTGGTGGTGTCTAGCGTGGCGAACAGCTGGTCGGCGGTATAGCTGCCGGCATGGGTAAGCGCGTTGAACAGCGTGGACTTGCCCGCATTGGTGTAACCGACCAGCGATACCGACAGCACTTCGCCGCGCACCCGCGCGCGACGCTGCACGTCGCGGCGGCGCTTGAACTGCGCGAGCTTGTCCTTGAGTACCTTGACCCGGTTGCCGATCAGGCGCCGGTCGACCTCGATCTGCGTCTCGCCCATGCCGCCGAGAAAACCGCGCCCGCCGCGCTGGCGCTCAAGGTGGGTCCAGCCGCGCACCAGGCGCGTGGACGCATATTCGAGCTGCGCCAGTTCCACCTGCAGCTTGCCCTCGTGGCTGCGCGCGCGCCGGGCGAAAATGCCGAGTATCAAGCCGGTGCGGTCGAGCACCGGACATTGCAGTTTTTTTTCCAGATTGCGCTGCTGCGCCGGGGACAATTCGTGATTGAACACGACCACTGCAGCCTCGTGCTCGCGCACCGCCTCGGCGATCTCTTCCGCCTTGCCCGAACCGGCGTAGAGCGCAGGGTCGGGCCGCTGCCGCTTGCCCTCGATCAGGGCACGCGGCGCCAGGCCGGAACTCTCTACGAGCAGCCGCAGCTCTTCCAGGCTTTCGCTATAGCCGTCGGCGCCAAAATCCAGGCCGACCAACACAGCCGCGTTCGCGCGCCCTGCGCGCTCAGACATCGCGCGCGCCGAAGGTACCGGCCTCAGTCGGAAGCAGCGTGTTCGTAGGAAATGGTGACAGCGCGCGCCGGCACGACGGTGGAGATCGCGTGCTTGTACACCATCTGCGTGACGGTGTTCTTCAGCAGCACCACATACTGGTCGAAGGATTCCACCTGGCCTTGCAGCTTGATGCCATTGACCAGATAGATCGAGACCGGCACGTGCTCCTTGCGCAGCGTGTTTAGAAACGGGTCTTGTAACAACTGCCCTTTAGTGCTCATCGTGCCTCCCACAACATTGTTGTTGAACTGCCACTGTAATTGATTTCTCTGTCATTTTCCACTGTCTGCTGCACATGGGGGTGTCCTACTGCTTTTTCAAGTAGGGGTTGGTCGAAGTTTTGAACTGCACCTTGAGCGGCGTTCCCTGCAGCGAGAACGCCTCCCGAAAGCGTCCCTCCAGATAGCGCCGGTAGCTCTCGGGCACGGCATTGAGCGCATTGCCGTGAATGACGATCAGCGGCGGGTTCATGCCGCCCTGGTGGGCGTAGCGCAGCTTGGGCCGGGTCAGCCCTTTGCGCGGCGGCTGCTGGCGCTCGACCGACTCGATCAGCACACGCGTCAGGCGCGGCGTCGAAAGCTTCATCATGGCGGCGCGGTAGGCGTCGTCGATCGAAGGCAGCAAGCCGGCGAGGCCGCTGCCCTGCAGCGCAGAAATGAAATGAAAGCGCGCGAAGCCGAGAAAACCGAGCTTGCGTCCAAGATCGCGCTTTACGCACTCGCGCTGATACTCGTCCACGCCATCCCATTTATTGACCGCCACCACCAGCGCGCGCCCCTTCTCCACGACGTAGCCGGCGATATGCGCGTCCTGGTCGGAAATCTCCGCCTGCGCATCGAGCACCAGCACCACCACGTTCGCCTGATCCACCGATTGCAGCGTCTTGATCACGGAAAACTTTTCCACCGACTCGAACACCTGGCCGCGGCGGCGCAAACCCGCCGTATCGACCAGCGTATAGCGCCTGCCGTCGCGCTCGAACGGGACGTCGATGCTGTCGCGCGTGGTGCCCGGCTGGTCGAAAGCGATGACCCGGTTCTCGCCCAGCAGGGCGTTGATCAGGGTCGACTTGCCGACGTTGGGCCGGCCGATGATGGCAATGCGCGGATGATCGGGCGCCGGCTCTTCTGCGGGTTCGCGCTCGAATCCCTCGAGCGCCAGCTCGACCAGGTCGTTCACACCTTCGCCGTGCGCGGCCGAGATCGCGTAGGGCTGACCCAGGGCGAGCTCGTGGAACTCGGCGGTGACCACGCCGGTATTCATGCCCTCGGCCTTGTTCACGGTGAGCAAGACCCGCCGTCCGGTCTTGCGCAGCAGCGCGGCAATGTTGCGGTCCTGCGGCGCCAGCCCCTGGCGCACGTCGACCATGAACAGGATGACGTCGGCTTCGGCGATGGCCTGCAGCGTCTGTTTCGCCATCTCGTGCAGAATGCCGTCTTTCGCCACCGGCTCGAAGCCGCCGGTGTCGACCACCAAGAATGGCGTCGTGCCCACCCTGCCTTCGCCGTAATGGCGGTCGCGCGTCAGCCCGGGCATGTCGGCGACGAGCGCGTCGCGGCTGCGCGTGAGCCGGTTGAACAGCGTGGATTTGCCGACGTTGGGCCGGCCGACGATGACGAGGGTGGGTTTCATGAGTGCGCTATCCGGCGCGTACGCGCGCCGGCCGGAAAGAAATCAAGTCTTCCCGCGCGCGCCGCGCCTGCGCCCGGTGCGGGCTTATTGCGGGATGCTGAAGGCATACAGCCCGCCATTGCGGGTCTGTATCAGAAAACCGCCGTTGGGGAGAGCAATCGGATTGGTGCTGACCGGACTGCCGTCGGTCGCCACGCGGCCGGTGAAAGCGCCGGAATCGCGCGCGAGAAAATGCACGAAACCCTGAATGTCGGCGACCACGATCTGGTGGCCCAGCGCGAGCGGCGCCGACAGGTTGCGCAGGGCGAGCTTGTCCTGACGCCATACGCTGGTCCCGCTGGAGCGATCCAACGCCTGCACCACACCCTTGTCGTCGCTGACGAAAGCGTAACCCGCATCCAGCGCCAGACCCGACGTGCTCGACATTTCCCGTCCCCATAAAGCCTGGCCGCTGGCGCGGTCAAAGCAGCCGATGCGGCCCTGATAGGCCACGGCGCAGACCTCGCGTCCGTCGACCACCGGCAAGCCGATCACGTCGGTGACACGCTCCAATTCCGTCGTGCCGCGCGGCAGCGACACGGTTGCCTCCCAGCGCACCGCACCGTTGGCGAGATCGATCGCCGCCAGTTTGCCGCCCGCAAATCCGGCGTAGACCACGCCCCCGGCTATGCTGATCCCCACGGGCGAGCGCACGGTAAGCGCGGGCGTCGCGCGCTGGTAGTACCACTTGCGTTTGCCGTCCTTGGCGTCCAATCCGAAAATGCGGCTGTCGGCGCTGCGCACCACGACCACGCCCTGCGCGATCTGCGGTGCCGCCAGCACTTCGCTGCTGACCAGCGTTTTCCACAGCGCGGTGCCGCTGCTGTCGTACGCCAGCACCTCGCCCTTGCCGGTGCCCACCACGACCAAACCGGAGCCGGCGCCGACGCCGCCAGTCAGAGGCTCCCCGGCGCTGATGCGCCACAGCTGTTTGCCGCTGCCGACGTCCAGGCGCGTGATCGTGCCGTCCTGGGCGGCCGCATAGACGCTGTCGCCGGCGAGCGCCGGACTGAATATGTCCCGGCGCGAGTCGCCCACGTTCGCCTGCCACAGGGTGCCGACCTTGATCGATTGCTTCAGCTCGGGCAGCGCTGCCATGTTCGGCGCGGCACTGCGGCTGCCGAACCAGTTCAGCGGATTGATGGTATCGATCACATTGCTGACCGTGCTGCCGCCGCCGCACCCCGCGAGCAGCAGCGTCGCGCCCAGCATCGCCGCAAATGCCCAGGTGCGCTTCATTTGGCGCTTCCCAGCGCGTCCAGGCGCAGCTGGATCGATGCACGCAGCGCGGCGTCCTTGGAATCCGCCTTGTCCAGCGCAGACTTGTACGCGGTGCGCGCCTCGTCCGGCTTGGCCTGCGCGACCAGAACATCGCCCTTGGATGCGAGGAACAGCGCGTCGAATGCGGCGCCGTGTTTTGCGTCCAGCGTCTTCAGCGCCTCGTCGTAGGCTTTTTCGTCAAGCATTACGCTGGCAAGGCGCAGGCGCGCGATATCCTGCAGGCCCTCGTCCTTGGCGTTCTCGGCCACCCAGGCAAGCTGAGCGTGCGCAGTCTTCAAGTCACCGGCCTGGAAGTGTGCCTTGGCCGACACCAGCGCTGCCATCGCGGCGTACGCCGTGCGCGGATAGTGTTCCATCACCGCGCCGGCGCTCTCGCGCACCAGTTTCAGGTCGCCCGCGTGCGCAGCTTTCTGCACCGCGTCGTACATGCCGGAGGCCTGCACCGCCTGATTGCGCTGATAATAATTCCAGCCCTGCCACGCGGCGAACGCAAACAGCACCAGGGTAACGACGGTAAGCACCAGATTGCCGTTCTCCTGCCACCACGCCTTCAGCGAAGCCAGTTGTTCTTGTTCTTCCAGATCATATGCAGCCATGCTTAGTCCTTTAATCCTTCTTCGTCTGTGGTAAACAGCAAATTGGTCACGGTGTCGGGCAGCGTGGCGCGCGCCACGCGCACTTGCGCGCGCTCCTGGCGCAGGTGTTTCACGCTGGCCTCGTCGTTGGCCGCTTCGTCCTCGCCCAGGATCACCGCGAGCACGGCGCCGCTGGCGTCGGCTTTTTTCATCTGCGCTTTGAAACTGCCGCCGCCGCAGTGTTGCAGCACCGACAGGCCGTGGTTGCGCAGTTCTTCGGCAACGCCGAAGGCCATGCGATCGGCCGCGCTGCCCTGGTGCACGACATAGACCTCGCACTGGGCCGCGGGTTCCAGCGTGCGCGCCTCCTGCATCAGCGCAAGCAGCCGCTCCAGCCCCATGGCAAAACCGCAGGCGGGCGTCGGCTTGCCGCCGATCTGCTCGAACAGGCCGTCATAGCGCCCGCCGCCGCACACCGTACCCTGCGCGCCGAGGCGGTCGGTGACCCACTCGAACACGGTCAGATTGTAATAGTCCAGACCGCGCACCATGCGCGGATTGATGCTGTAGGGGATGCCGACATCCTTCAGCACCTGCTGCACACCCTCGAAATGCGCCAGCGAGGCCTCGCCCAGATGATCGAGCAGCCGCGGCGCGGCTTCGATCAGCGGCTGCATCAGCGGATTCTTGCTGTCGAGCACGCGCAGCGGATTGGTGTGCATGCGGCGCTTTGCGTCCGCGTCCAGCGCGTCCTCGTTCGCCTGCAGATACTGCACCAGCTGCGTGCGATGGCGCGCGCGTTCTTCCGGGCTGCCGAGAGAATTGAGCTGCAGCTTGATATCGGCGAGGCCGAGGTCGTCCCACAGCCGCGCGCACATCAGCAGCAACTCCGCATCCACGTCCGGTCCGGCGTAACCCAGGGCTTCCGCGCCGACCTGATGAAACTGGCGATAGCGCCCCTTCTGCGGCCGCTCGTGCCGGTACATCGGCCCCATGTAATACAGGCGCTGCGGGCTGCCGTAGAGCAGATTGTGCTGAATCGCAGCGCGTACCGTCGAGGCGGTGGCTTCCGGCCGCAGCGTCAGCGCTTCCCCGTTCAACTCGTCGACGAAACTGTACATTTCCCTTTCGACGATGTCGGTGGCTTCGCCGATGGCGCGACGAAACAGCCCGGTCGGCTCGAGCAGCGGCGTGCGCAGGTTGCGATAGCCGTAGCTGCGGAACCAGGAGCGCAGCGTCTCCTCCAATTCCTCCCACAGGGCTGCCTCGTCCGGCAGGATGTCGTTCATCCCGCGGACTGCTTGTATGGTATGACTCATGTTCGCGTCGAGTATGGATGGACCTAGGCCGAGGCCTTGATCGAAATGGTCGTTCTGGCCGCGGCTGCGCCGCCGGCGCCGTAGTGGCTGCGCACGTAATCGTCCACGATCTTCTGGAAGTCGCGCGCGATATTCTCCCCTTTGAGCGTCACCGTCTTCTCGCCGTCGACGAATACCGGCGCCACCGGATGCTCGCCCGAACCCGGCAGGCTGATGCCGATATTGGAATGCTTGGATTCGCCCGGGCCGTTGACGACGCAGCCCATCACTGCCACGTGCATGTCTTCCACGCCCGGATATTGCCCGCGCCACAGCGGCATCTGGCGGCGCAGGTAGGCCTGAATGTCGGCGGCGAGCTCCTGGAAATAGGTACTGGTGGTGCGGCCGCAACCGGGGCAACTGATGACCAGCGGCGCAAACGATCTCAGCCCCATGGTCTGCAGGATTTCCTGCGCCACCACGACTTCGCGCGTACGGTCGCCGCCCGGCTCCGGCGTGAGCGATATGCGAATGGTGTCGCCGATGCCTTCCTGCAGCAGCACCGACAGCGCCGCGGTCGAGGCGACGATGCCCTTGGACCCCATGCCGGCCTCGGTGAGTCCCAGGTGCAGCGGGTAGTCGCAGCGCGCCGCCAGATCACGATAGACCGAAATCAAATCCTGCACCCCGCTGACTTTGCACGACAGGACGATCCGGTCCGCCGGAAGTCCCCATTTCTCGGCCTGCGCCGCCGACTCCAGGGCCGACACCACCAGCGCCTCGCGCATCACGGCATCGGCCGCGAGCGGCTGCGCGCGCGCGCCGTTCTCGTCCATCAGGCGCGCAAGCAGCGCCTGGTCCAGGCTGCCCCAATTCACGCCGATGCGCACCGGCTTGCCGTAGTTGCAGGCCATTTCGATCATGGTCGCGAACTGCTCGTCGCGTTTAGAGCCTTTGCCGACGTTGCCGGGGTTGATGCGGTACTTGGCCAGCGCCTCGGCACACTCCGGATACTGGCTGAGCAGGCGGTGGCCGTTGAAATGGAAATCTCCGACCAAAGGCACGCTGCAGTTCCTGCGCGCGAGCTCGTCGCGGATGTGCGCGACCTGCGCTGCCGCCTCCGCCGTGTTGACGGTGATGCGCACCAGTTCGGATCCCGCGCGCGCGAGATCGTGCACCTGCTGCGCCGTGGCCAGCGCGTCGGCCGTGTCGGTGTTGGTCATGGACTGCACCACGATGGGCGCGCCGCCGCCGATGACGACGTCGCCGATGCGCACTTGGCGCGTGAACTTGCGCGTATTCGCCGACATCGTCGCTATTCGAGCTTCAGGCGCGCGACATCGACCTTGAAATAAGGCCGCAGATCGACGGGTGCGTCGTTGTACTGCAGCCGCACTTTGGCGGCGTTGCCGATGACGACATCGAAAGGCGGCACCCCGTCGATAGACTGACGCGTGCCGGGCTGATTGAGCTGGGACAGCAGCACTTTGCCGTCCGCCTGCTTGATTTCGACCCAGGACAGCTGGTCGAACTCGAGCTCGATGCGCTTTTGCCCGCTGACGCTGACCGCTGCAGCAGCAGCCGGTGCAGCCGCCGCAACGGCGGGTGCAACGGGTTCCGCAGTCCGCGCTTCGACCGCTGGCGCAGCTCGCGTCACGCTCGCCGGCGCCACAGGCTCCGCCGGCGGCAACGGCGCGGGCGCAGCTGCCTGCACCGGCACCACCGAACGTGCATCGACGGCGGCAGCCTTGGGCTTGATCGTCACAACCTCACCCGTGTCCAGCGGGCTCAACCGCCATTCGTAGGCCACGATCGCCACCGCCACCAGAGCCGCGACCGACAACAGGACATACAGGCGGTTGGACGACTTTTCGCCGCCCTCGATGAAGGGCTCCTGACCGCTGGTGCGCAGATCGACGGTAACGCTGCCGGGAATATCGCGCCGGGCGAGATCCGTGAGCAGCGGCGCCGGATCGATCTGCACCAGCTTGGCATAACTGCGGATCATGCCGCGCACAAAAGTCGTGCCGGGCAGCTTGGCGTAGTCGTCGGCTTCGATAGCCGCGATCTGCTTCACCCCATACTTGATTTGCTGCGACACGTCGGCCACGCTGAGCTTCAGCTCGGCGCGCGCCGCAGCGAGCGTCTGCCCCGGACTCAGCTGCTCGGTCGCTGGCGCCGCGTCGCTCATTCAAATCGACCCTTGAGCAAGTCCTGATACTCAGGCGACCCGGAAAAGCGCTGCCGCAGCTGGGCGGCCAGCAAATTTTCCGCGCCCCGGTCACCCAGCTTGCGCTGTATACGCAGCGCCAGCCACAGCGATTCCGCCGTAGGCTCGACCAGCCGATTGAAGCGCTCGATCAGACTGCGCGCTTTTTCCAGCTGGCCGTGCTTGTACTCGATCGAAGCGAGATTGAGCAGCGCGAGCAGGTTATCCGGATCGCTGCGCAGCGCGCGTTCGAAATAGTCGACCGAATCGCGTCCGTCGTTCTTCTTGAGCGAGCACAATCCGGCGTTGACATAGGAGCGCGCCGGTGTCTTGTACAGGGGATTTTTCAGCGCGGCGAAGAAGTAGGCAATCGACTGGTCCTCGCGCCCGGTGCGGCACAGGAACCAGCCGTAATTGTTGTTGATGTCCGGATCGTTCGGCGCCAGCGCCAGCGCGCGTTCGAAATTTTTCTGCGCGGCGTCGTTTTCGCGCAGGTCCATGTGCACCAGCCCGAGCACGCTGTAGGCCGAGGCATAATTCGGGTCGGCCTTGATTGCCGTGTGCAGCTCCTCCAGCGCGACACCGATGTTGCCATGTTCAAAATATGCCGAGCCGAGTTCGGTATGTATGCGCGCGCGGTTGCGCGGATCGCCCGCCTCGCCGGTCATGGTGCCGGTATCGACCGTATCCTGGCTCGACGAAGACAGCGGCGCCTGGGCGCAGCCGCCCAGCGCCCCTGCGAGAACGAGCGCCGCAAGCAGAAATTTCGATTTCAGCATGGCTGTATCTCCACCACGCGGCGCGTGCGCCGGGTCTTGTCGTCCACCTTGCCGGCGAGTTGCCCGCAGGCTGCATCGATATCGTCGCCGCGCGTCTTGCGCGTCGTCACCACCAGCCCCGCCGCAAGCAGGGTTTCGGCAAAACGGCGGATGGCCTCGCGCGGCGAGCGCTTGAAACCGGATTGGGGGAACGGGTTGAACGGAATCAGGTTGAATTTGCACGGGACGTCGCGCACCAGCGCGATCAATTCGCGTGCCTGTTCCACGCTATCGTTGACGCCGTCGAGCATGACATATTCGAACGTGATGAAATCGCGCGGCGCCTTGTCCAGATAGCGCCGGCAGGCTGCCAGCAGTTCGGCCAGCGGGTATTTCCGGTTGATCGGCACCAGCACGTCGCGCAGCGCATCGTTCGGCGCATGCAGCGATACCGCCAGCGCCACCGGACAGGCATCGCGCAGCCGGTCGATTGCCGGCACGATGCCCGACGTCGAAAGCGTCACGCGCCGGCGCGACAAACCATAAGCGTTGTCGTCCAGCATCAGGCGCATGGCCGCAACCACATTGTCGAAATTCGCCAGCGGCTCGCCCATGCCCATCATGACCACATTGCTCACCACGCGCTCCCCCTTGGAAGTGGCACCGAGCGCTTTATTCGCGATCCACAGCTGGCCGATGATCTCGGCGGTAGTCAGATTGCGGTTGAAGCCCTGTTTGCCGGTGGAGCAGAATTTGCAGTCCAGGGCGCAACCGGCCTGCGACGAAACGCACAGCGTGCCTCTGTTCGCCTCGGGGATGAATACCGACTCGACCGCGTTGCCGTTGCCTACATCGATCAGCCATTTGCGCGTGCCATCGGCGGCCGTGGCATCGGAGGCGATTCGCGGCGCCTCGATACGGGCGCACGCGGCAAGCTTTTCCCGCAGCGACTTCGCCAGATCGCTCATGTTCGAAAAATCCGCCTCCCCGCATTGGTGCATCCAGCGCAGCAGTTGCTTGGCGCGAAAAGGTTTCTCGCCGATATCGGCGAAAAAGCCGGTCAGCTGCGCGGCGTCGTAGTTGAGGAGGTTGGGAGTCACGGCCGAGTGGAATTCAGCGTGTATAAATGTGGCTCTGTTGAAATTCAAGTGGGTTGCTGAGCATGAGGATTGATCGCATGGAAGTCGAGTTTGCCGGCAATCAGGAAGATGACTGTCTTGATGGTAGACAGGCGGCTGAAGCCGCGAGCACGGCGT